>NZ_JAGGOZ010000086.1 GCF_018614075.1 Streptomyces sp. ISL-94
CGGCTGCCGGGAGGGCAGTCGTCAGGCGTGCCAAGCGCGTCAAGCCCGCTACCGCAAGGTAAGCAGGAACCTCCCGGCTTCAGCCGGGAGAGCACTTCAACGGACGTCCTCACGCAAACCCCCCGAGGCGCACGCATCTCCCGCACCTCGTGAACCCGTACCTCCCTGCGGTCGTGGAAGCCGGCCGGCAGACGTGCGCTGCTCGGGCGTGTGTTCGCGCGCATTCGCGAATGCACTGCGAAGTGGCGTGTATGTGTGGGCCGTTCGAAGAGTGTGCCCATTCCGAGGGGCCGACGGGGAGGTCTCATTGAGAAACCTTGTTGAAGAACACGCACGCGCCAGGCGGCCTTGAATCAACTCCGGCAATCGGTCAGGGTTTCGAAGGTCACTCCGGAGATGTTCCGGCTCGGGAGGGGCTGCGCAGCACGCTTTGACGCCCCACACGTCAACACGAGGAGCACTCTCTCCATGTCGACTCACAAGCACGCACGCACCCGTTCCCGCGGCCTCCGAATCCTTGCAGTGGCCACGGGAGTCGCCACTGCAACCGGTGTCTGCATGCTGTTGTCGCCCCTCGCCGGCGCGAACACTCCGGCGGAGGGGACGGTGTACGGGCTGGGCGCACCCGGAGCGCTCAGCGGCAGCTACATCGTCATCCTGGACAAGGACGCGGACAAGCAGGCGCTCGCCAAGAAGTACGGCGGCGAGCTGAAGCGCACCTACACGTCCGCCGTCAACGGCTTCTCGGCATCCGGGCTTTCGGAAACCGACGCCAAGCGCCTCGCCGCCGAGCCGGCCGTGGGCAAGGTCGTCCAGAACAAGAAGTTCTCCATCAATACCACCCAGGACAACCCCCCTTCCTGGGGCCTCGACCGCATCGACCAGGCGGCGACCGCAGGGGACAAGAAGTACACGTACCCCGACGCGGGCGGTGAGGGCGTCACGGCCTACGTCATCGACACCGGCATACGGATCAGCCACAAGGACTTCGGAGGCCGGGCCGCGCACGGCTTCGACGCCGTGGACAACGACCAGACCGCCGACGACGGCAATGGGCACGGTACGCACGTCGCCGGGACCATCGCGGGCTCCTCCCACGGGGTGGCCAAGAAGTCCAAGATCGTTGCCGTTCGCGTGCTCGACGACAACGGGTCGGGCACCACCGAGCAGGTGGTGGCCGGCATCGACTGGGTGACGCAGCATCACACCGGGCCCTCGGTGGCCAACATGAGCCTCGGCGGCGGCGCCGACGAGGCACTCGACGAGGCGGTGCGCCGGTCGATAGCCGCCGGTGTCACCTTCGCCGTCGCGGCGGGCAACGAGTCCTCCGACGCCGGGCAGGGCTCTCCCTCTCGCGTCCCCGAGGCCATCACCGTGGCGTCCAGCACGGCCGACGACTCCCAGTCCTCGTTCTCCAACTTCGGTTCGATCGTGGACCTCTACGCACCGGGCTCCGACATCACCTCCGCCTGGAACGACAGCGACAGCGGTACGAAGACCATCTCAGGCACCTCGATGGCGACCCCGCACGTGGTGGGGGCGGCCGCCCTCTACCTGGCCGGCCACAAGGACGCGTCGCCCTCGCAGGTCGCGCAGGCCCTGACAGTGGGGGCGACCCCGGGGAAGATCACGAACCCGAGCAGCGGCACCTCGAACAAGCTGCTGAAGGTGTCCGCGCAGTAGGCACAGCCGCCCGTGAACGCGCCGGGGCCGTCGCACCTGAGGGGGTTGCGGCGGCCCCGGCGTGACCCCCGTCCGGGCGATGGGCATCCGGAGCTTCTCCGCGTTCACCGATGAGGAGGAGTACAACCTCGCGCCGGGTACGCAGCTCACGGTGACGGACGTGAAGACCGAGCGCGGCGGCCTGTGCACGGTGAAGCTGACCGAGCTGGAGGAGCAGACCCTGGTGTCCTGAGCCTGCGTTGGGGGAGGCGTGGCGGCGCGGGATGCGAGGCTCAGGCGATTCCCACGGTGTACGCGGCGCGGTAGCCGTCGCCGTCGGGGACGGGGGCCAGTGTCATCGCGGCGCCGGAGGCCCGGTAGCGGCTGTCGCGGGCGTTGGGGTGCTCCGGCGCGCGGCGGCGGTCGTACGGCGGGCGGGCGTACACCTTCACCAGGAGCTCCTCGGGGAAGAAGAGCTGCGCGGTCGTTTCGGTCCGGCTGTCGGGGCGCACCTTGAAGTGGATGTGCGGTGCCAGCCCCGCGTACCAGCCGGGCACGATCGTCCGGAACGTGCAGCGGCCGGCGCCGTCCGCGACCTGCGTACCGCGCAGGAAGGCGGCGCCGCCGGTGGAGTAGGTGCCCGACGCGTCGGCGTGCCAGACGTCGACGGCGGCGCCCGCGACCGGCCGGCAGCCCGCCGAGACCCGTACCACGGTCAGGTCCAGCCGGAACGGCACACCGTCCCGGCCTTCCGTGATGTCCGACCGGACCCGGTCCAGGTCGAGGTAGTACGGGCCGGCCCCCGATTCCACGGTGAGAACGCAGGAGGGGGTGCTCCCACCGGGTGACGGCGACGGTGACGGCGACGCGGACGACGCTGCCGGGGCTGACGGCTGCCCGGCCGCCCCGCGGGTCCCGGCCGGGCCGGAGCACGCTGACGCCAGCGCTGCGGCCCCGGCCGATCCGGCGGCCAGCAGGAGCGCGCGGCGGCTGGTCGGGGAACTGCCGTTCTCGGTCATGCCAACCTCTCCCGCGCGCTGCGCGACCGTCGCACGGGACGGCCACCGACCGCGCCCACCGTGCCGGACGGAAGGCACACAGGCCACCACCGACACGCAGGCCGGGCCCGGAAACGGCGGAGCCCCCGCTCCCGTCGGACAGGAGAGGGGGCCCTGCGGTATCAGGACCGGCTCGGCACGTGCCGGCGAACCGCGCGGTTGGGCGGCCGGCACACGCGGCCAGGCGTCAGAGGACGTTCTTCGACGCGCTGGCGACGACGCATTCCTCGTACTCGCTGCCGTCGCCCTTCCCCGTGTACGTGGTGGTGGCCTCGGCCTGCCGGGACGCACCCGCCTTGACCGTGAGACCGGTGACCTTGGCCTGGGCCACGGTCGCGCTGGAAGCGGTGTCCCCGCGGAACTTCATGGTGATGTTGTAGGTGTAGTCCACCGAGCCGCTGTTGGTGACGGTGAGCCGGGCGACGAGGTTCTTGCCCGAGTCGTCCAGCTTGCACGCGTCGATCTTGATGTCGCGCTCGGCCTTGTTGCTGCTGCTGGAGCCGCCGGGGACGGAGGTACCGCCCGAGCTGCTCCCGCTACTGCTGCTGCTGCTGCTGTCGCTGTCGTGGTTGCCGCCGGTGGTACCCCCGCTGGAGCTGCTGGAGCCCGATCCGGAACCGTGGCTGCCGCCGCCGCAGCCGGCACCGTGTGAACCACGGGCTCCCGTAAGTGCGACGATGGCGATACCGAAGACGGCGACCGCGCGGACATGGCGAAGCTTCACGTCAACCCCGTTGAAATGTCGTAAGTGAGAGCGCCCAACTTGACGGGCGCACGTCACCCTAACAGCGGAGGAGGAGCCTTCGATTCACCGCCGAGGCCGAGGGGAAGGGCTGCGTTGAGGGTGAACAGCCCTCCGTCCGGGTCGCGCACGGCCACCCACTGCTCGGTGGCGTTCGAGGTGATGCCCGAGACGGTGCGCCCGCCGAGCGACGTGGCCACTTCGATCGCCGGCTCGAGTGCGGGCACGCGGAAATGGACGCGCCAGAGGGGCCTGGCGTGCGGTGCGTGGTCGGCTGTCTCGACGGGGCCGCTGCACAGGCGCGCGACCGGGTCCTCGCCTTGCCGCAGGACGACCTGGTCGTTCTCGTAGGAGACCTCGCAGCAGCCCACACGGCCGCTGGCCCATTCCAGTACCCCGCCGTAGAAGATCGCCGCGTCGAACGCGTTCCTGGTACGCAGCTCCAGCCAGGCGGGCGCCTGGCCCTTGCCCACCCGCCAGTCGGCGGAGACCGGCCCTTCCCAGATCCCGAACGCCGCGCCGTCGGGATCGGCGACGAGGGCGCCGCGGCCGCCGGCGGCGAACGAGAGCGGGCCGACGGCGATCGTGCCGCTGCGCTCGCGGATGCGGGAGGCCGCCACATCGGCGTCCTCGACGGCGAAATACACCGTCCACTCCACCGCCACCCCCAGGTCCCCGGCCAGCGCCCCGATGCCCGCGACCGGGACGCCTTCCGCCCTGGCCACGGTGAACGCCTCCCCGAGCCGGCCGGGCGTGAACTCCCAGCCCAGCACGGCACCGTAGAACCGCTGCGCCGTGTGGAGGTCCCTGGCCATCAGGCTGACCCAGCACGGCGCGCCGAAGACGTCCCGCGTCGAAATCGCCAAAGGTCACGCTCCGCTTTCTGGGTGGCTACGGCGGCGGTCGATCAGGTGTGCAGGCGGCTGTTCACGCCGTCGTGGCTGTCGGCGCTGTCATCGTTGAACCAGTAGTCGCCGGCCGCCAGGTAGCGGAAGGCGTGCGTGCTCTCGCCGGGCAGGGCCACGGTCACCGCCCTGCTGCCGTCCTTCCTGCTCCGCAGTTCGTGGGCGCCGGGCTCCCAGTCGTTGAAGTCACCGACCACACTGACCGGACCGGGCGGGGAATCGGCCGGAAGGACGAAGGTGATCTCGGTACGGTCCTTGCGTCGCTTGCGTTCCAGCACGGAAGCCTCCAGTCGGTGGTGCAGGTCGGGGCCCATCCTGCTGCCCGCGCCTGTCCGCGGCGCGACGGCGCGGCGGCGGAACACCCGTCAGAGTGCGAGCGGCACCCTTACGCACGCACCGGCGCCGGGCCGGACCAGGCCTGCGCGGTGCGGGTCCCGCCCGCGGCGCCGGCAGCAGGGCAGCCCCGGAAGTCCTTCCCGCTCCTGCCCCACCCGGAAGCGACCGGCTCACGCAGAAGGAATGTCCTGCGTGAGCCCGGGCAGGCGCCCCTCATGCTTCCGATGATCGACAGCACGCTTCCGCTGCTGACCCAGGGCTACGCATGGCTCCCGGACCTGCGCCGACGGCACGGCGGCGACACCGTCGTGCGCACGCGGCTCGGCGGTCGCGCGGCCGTGGCGCTGCACGGCCGCGAAGCGGTCGAGTTCTTCTACGACGGCCGTCACGTGATCCGACACGGCGCGCTCCCGACACCCGTGCTGGACACACTGTTCGGCCGGGGCGCCGTGCACACCCTCGACGGCGGCGTCCACCGCGTCCGCAAGGACATGTTCGTGTCCCTGCTGATGGCGGACCAGGGCATCGAAGCCCTGCTCAGCCGGGTACGGGAGTACTGGAGCCAAGCAGTCGAGAGCTGGGCGGGGCGCGAGGTGGTCCTCTTCGACGAGACGGCCGGCGTGCTGGCCCGGGCGGTCTGTGACTGGACGGGGCTGCCCGTCTCCGAGGCGCAGGCCCGTGAGCTCACCGCCGACTGCGTGGCCATGGTCGACGGCTTCGCGACCCCCGGACCGCGCCACTGGAGGGCTCGTGGTGCCCGGCGCCGGCAGGAGGGGCGGCTGGCCCGCACCGTCGAGGAGGTCCGCCGGGGAGTGGCCCACCTGGGCCTCGCCGTGCCTCGCGGCGACAGTGCGGGGGCCCGCAGTGCCGGGCCCCACAGTGCCGGGCCCCACAGTGCCGGGCCCCACAGTGCCGGGCCCCACAGTGCCGGGGCCCGCAGTGCGCTGAAAACAGTGAGCCGGCACCGGGATGCCGACGGGAGGCTGCTCGACGCCCGTACCGCGGCCGTCGAGCTGCTCAACGTCATCCGCCCGACCGTCGCCATCGCCTGGTTCGCCGTGTTCGCCGCGCACGCCCTCCACCGCGACCCCGCGCAGCGGATCGCCCTCCGCTCGGACCCGGGCCCGTACGCCAGGGCCTTCGCCCACGAAGTGCGGCGGTTCTATCCCTTCGTTCCCTTCCTCAGCGGTCTCGTCCCGCAGGACGTGGAGTTCCGTGGCGAAACGATCCGGCAGGGAAGCCTCGTGCTCCTCGACGTCTACGGGCACCACCACGACCCCGCGCTCTGGCCGGATCCCTACCGTTTCGACCCGCAGCGCTTCCTCGGCCGCGAACCGGCTCTGGGCGATCTCATCCCGCAGGGCGGCGGCGACGCACGGACCGGTCACCGGTGTCCTGGCGAGGACATCGCGGTGCAGGTACTGGCCGAGCTCGCCGCCGCTCTGGCCGGCCTCGACTTCGACGTCCCGGAGCAGGACCTCACGATCCCGATCCACCGCATCCCGACACGGCCGCGCAGCGGCTTCGTCGCGTCCTTCCCGGGCCGGGCGGACGTCGGCGCGGCGGCGGGCGCGCGTGAGGCGGCGGGGCGGGGGTAGTCGCAGGGGGGAGCCGCATCCCGGCGCCCGACCCGAAACGGGAGGTGAGGCCATGCGCACGACCTCGGCACACGACACCCCGCACGATGCCCGGAAACTGCTCGGCATCTACCTCAATGACCACCTGGCGGGTGCCACCGCAGGGGTCGATCTCATGCAACGGTCGGCAAAGAGCCACCAAGACAGTCCCCTCGGCCCCCAGCTGGAACGCCTGGCACGGGAGGGTGCACAGGACCGCGAATCCCTGAAGGAGATCATGCGGAGCCTGGACGTGCCCGAACGCCGCTCCCGGGCCGCCCTGGGCCGGCTGGTCGAGAAGGCGGGACGCCTCAAGCTCAACGGACGCCTCTTCTCCCGCTCCCCGCTCAGCGATGTCCTCGAACTCGAGGCCATGCGGCTGGACGTCCAGGGCAAAGCGTCCGGCTGGCTCAACCTGCGCGCCCTCGCCCAGCGCGACGACCGCATCGACACCGCGCGCCTCGCGCGGCTTCTGGAACGGGCCGAAGAACAGGCCGAGATGCTCGAAGAGCTGCGCACCCGGTGCGCCGTACGGACCTTCGCCACCGGCCACGCCGCCGCGACGGCCGGCCACCCCAAGGGCCACCATCCGAAGCCCCGCGGCACCTTCTGAAGGCCGTCCGTCTGAAAGAGGAGGGCACGGGACCGACAGCTCGGCTTGCCACCGTCGACGGCTTCCTCGAGGACGACCCGTGGCACGACGCCCCCCGTGGCCGTTCCCTGACCCGGGCCCGGCGGCGCCTCGCCGCGCTGAACGTCTCGCAGGGGGCGAGGCCGTGAAACGCACATAGGCCGGGCGGCCAGGGGTAGGCGGGGGCCATGGACACACTCCGCTTGCATCCTGCTGCCGGCAGCGGCCCCGGGCCCTTGCTGGCGGCCGTGGAACGCCTGGAGCAGACCTCGCTTCCCGACCCCCTGATCGGCGTCGTCCGCCGGGCCGTGCGGGCCGTCCCCCTGGGGCCGGTCCGCGATGTGCTGCACGGCCGGCCCCTGGGCCACCCGGCCCACCCCCTGCTCGTCCAGGTCCCGCTCGGAACCTGGCTTTCCGCGGCGGTTCTGGACCTGCTGCCCGGCCAGCGCCGCGCCGCCCACGTACTGGTCGGGACCGGTCTGGCGGCGGCGGCGCCCGCTGCGCTGGCGGGCTGGGCCGACTGGGCGGAACTCCCGCCCGAACAGGCCCGTACCGGCCTCGTGCACGCCCTGGCCAACAGTGCGGGAGTGCTGCTCTACGCGGGCTCCTTCATCGCCCGGACGCGTGGCCGGGCCCTGCGCGGCAAGGCGCTGGCCATGGCCGGCCTGGCCGCCGTGGGCGTCGGCGGCGCGCTGGGCGGACACCTCGCCTACCGCCAGGCGGCCGGGGCGAACCACGCCGAGCACGTGGCACACCTCGTGGGAGAGGGCTGGCACCGCGTCGGGCCGGTGGCCGACTTTCCCGTGGGCCGGGCGGTACGTGCCGCCGTGGACGGCGTGGACGTGCTCGTCGTACGCCAGAGCGGTGGCGCCGTCCGCGTCCTGGCCGACCGGTGCGCCCACATGGCCGGGCCGCTGTCGGAGGGAGAGGTCATCGACGGCTGCGTCCGGTGCCCGTGGCACGGCAGCCTGTTCCGCCTCTCGGACGGCTGGAACGTGGAGGGCCCGGCCACCGCACCCCAGCCCGCCTTCGACACGCGCATCATCGACGGGAACGTCGAAGCCCGGCTGCGCCACTTCCACCAGCCCCGCTCGTCGGCGCGGTGACCGCCCACTGGCCCGGCCCGGCGCGGCGGCCGCCACCGCGCCGGGCTCTCACCGCCCGCCCACAAGACGCCGGAATGCCCTGGCGTCGACCACGGCGGCTCCGCCCGGGTCGTTGTTGAAGTACGCGAAGACGTCGGCCTCGGCGGGCCACGCATCGGCGATGCGCTCGGCCCAGGACCTCAAAGCCGTCCGGCCGTACCGCGGGGCAGGCGTGGCCCGGCCCTCGTGAAACCGTACGTAACCCCAGTCGGCCGTCCGCCAGAGCGGCGTCAAGGGACGGGAGCCCCGGTCCGCCCAGCAGAGGGCGGCCCCCCGCCCGGCCAGTACCGCCCGCACCTCCGGGATCCACCAGGAGTCGTGGCGCGGTTCTACGGCCACGCGCGCCCCAGGGGGGAAGCAGGCGAGGCAGGCGTCCAGGGCCTCCGGGTCGACGCGCAGAGTCGGCGGCAGTTGGAGCAGGACCGGCCCCAGCCGGTCACCCAGTGCGCCATTGTGCTCCATGAGGCGACGGACCGGCTCTTCCGGCTCCCGCAGGCGTTTGATGTGGGTCAGGAACCGGCTGGCCTTCACCGCCATGACGAAACCGTCCGGAGTCCGCTCACGCCACGCGGCAAACGTCTCCGGACTGGGAAGCCGGTAGAAGGCGTTGTTGCTCTCCACCGTGACGAACTGCTGCGCGTACTCCTCCAGCCAGAGCCGTTGCGGCCGTCCTTCCGGGTAGAGGAGGCCCGCCCAGTCCCGGTACTGCCACCCGGACGTGCCGACGAGAACGGGCATGGCGCGCTCACCTGCCTTCGGAGGGGTACGACCGACCCCGCCGATGGGCGGCTACCCGCGTGCCGACCGCGCATGTACGGGGTCCCCGGCCGGCCGGTGGGCGGCCGACCCGGGACCTCGGGTTCAGGCGAGGTCGAACCGATCGAGGTTCATCACCTTGTCCCACGCGGCCACGAAGTCACGCACGAACTTCTCTCCCGCGTCCTGGGACGCGTACACCTCCGAGACGGCTCGGAGCTGGGAGTGCGAGCCGAAGATGAGGTCCACGGCGGTGGCGGTCCATGTGACCTCGTTCGTGGCGCGGTCCCGGCCCTCGAATACGTTCTCGGCCGAGGTCGACGCCTTCCACTCCGTGCCCGGGGCGAGCAGGTTGACGAAGAAGTCGTTGGTCAATGTCTCCGGCCGGTGGGTGAAGACGCCGTGCGGGGATGACCTGAAGCCGGCGTTAAGGGCCCGCATGCCGCCGATCAGGACCGTCATCTCGGGAGCGGTCAGCGTCAGCAGATTCGCGCGGTCCAGGAGAAGGGTCTCCGGGGACAACTTCTCTCCTGCGCGCAGGTAGTTGCGGAATCCGTCCGCCCTGGGTTCGAGCACGCCGAACGACTCCACGTCGGTCTGCTCCTGCGAGGCGTCCGTGCGCCCCGGTGCGAACGGGACCGTGACGGCGTGGCCGGCGTTCTTCGCGGCCTGCTCGACGGCCGCGCACCCGCCCAGGACGATCAGGTCGGCGAGCGAAACCTTCGTTCCGCCGGCCTGTGAGCCGTTGAAGTCCTGCTGGATCCCCTCGAGGGTCCGCAGCACCTCGGCCACCTCGGGCAGGTCGTTGGCCTCCCAGTCCTTCTGCGGCGCGAGCCTGATCCGTGCCCCGTTGGCCCCGCCCCGCTTGTCGGTGGCGCGGAAGCTCGCCGCCGACGCCCAAGCGGTGGTGGCCAGCTGGGAGACGGACAGCCCCGAAGCGAGGATGCGGGCCTTGAGGGCAGCGACGTCCTCGTCCGAGACCAGGGGGTGGTCGACCGCGGGGACGGGGTCCTGCCACAGCTGCGGCTCGGGAATCCACGGGCCGAGGTAGCGCGAGAGGGGGCCCATGTCGCGGTGCAACAGCTTGTACCAGGCCTTGGCGAACGCCACCGCGAGCTTGTCCGGGTTCTCGTGGAAGCTCTTCGAGATCGGCCCGTAGACCGGATCCAGCTTCAGCGAGAGGTCCGTCGTCAGCATCATGGGAGCGTGCCTCTTCGACGGATCGTGGGCGTCGGGCACCGTATCCGCGGCCGACGGATCCGTGGGAGTCCACTGGTGGGCGCCGGCGGGGCTCCTGGTCAGCTCCCAGTCGTAACGGAACAGGTTGTCCAGGTACCCGTTGTCCCACGTCGTCGGTGCGGTGGTCCATGCGCCTTCGAGCCCACTGGTGAGCGTGTCGGCGCCCTTGCCGCTGCCGTACGTGTTGGCCCAGCCGAGGCCCTGCTGTTCGATGGGGCAGGCCTCGGGTTCCGGGCCGATGTAGCTGGGATCGACCGCGCCATGGCATTTGCCGAAGGTGTGGCCGCCGATGATGAGCGCAGCCGTCTCCTCGTCGTTCATCGCCATCCGCGCGAACGTCTCGCGAATGTCCCTGGCGGCGGCCAGCGGATCCGGATTGCCGTTGGGCCCCTCGGGATTGACGTAGATCAGGCCCATCTGCACGGCACCGAAAGGACCGGTGAGTTCCCTGTCGCCGCTGTAGCGCTCATCTCCGAGCCAGGCGTCCTCGGGCCCCCAGAAGATCTCCTCGGGCTCCCAGATGTCCTCCCGTCCGAATCCGAAACCGAACGTCTTGAACCCCATCGATTCCATGGCGCAGTTTCCGGCGAAGACCAGAAGGTCGGCCCAGGAGACTTTCCGGCCGTACTTCTGCTTGACCGGCCACAGCAGACGGCGCGCCTTGTCGAGGCTCGCGTTGTCGGGCCAGCTGTTGAGCGGGGCGAAGCGCTGAGCGCCGGAGCCGCCACCGCCCCGGCCGTCGGCGATGCGGTACGTCCCCGCGGCATGCCAGCTCATCCGGATGAAGAGCGGCCCGTAGTGGCCGTAGTCGGCAGGCCACCAGTCCTGGGACGTCGTCATGACCTCGAAGACGTCCCGCTTCAGCGCCTCGACGTCGAGGGTCGCGAACTCGTCCGCGTAGGTGAAGTCCTCGCCCATCGGATTGGACCGCGACGAGTGCTGGTGGAGAACCTGAAGGTCCAGCTGATTCGGCCACCAGTCGCGATTCGTCCTGGGACGAGTCGGCGTGGCGGTCGGGGAGGGGATTGCCGGGTTCTCGCTTTCGCTGCCGGACACGTCCGTCCTTCTTCCTGTCTCGGTGTTTCTGGCGGCCGGCGAGAACCGTTCCTCACGCACGACGCCCATGATGGTGCCTGTGTCGGCGTCCGTATGGTCGCGCACCGCAGACCGCTGTGCCACGAGAACACGCAGGGGCGTCCCCGTGTAACAAGAACTCAAAAGGTGGCTTTTTCCGATCATCATCATGATTCCGCTGACGTGAGAAGCGGAATCGGCGGTTATAGGCTGGCCCGGCACCCGATGGAGCGGTGAATCTGCGGAGGTTGTCCGATGGACGTGAGCGATGGCGCCCCTCCGCCCGGTCCGGCGCGGCCGGAGTTCTGGCGCAGTCCGCTGCGGGGGCCGTGGCTGACCGCGGTGTTCGGCCTGGTCCTGCTGTTCGGCGTGACGGTCCTGTTCGTGACCGGGCTGCTGTCGTACGCCGCGTACAACCCGGATCTCGCGCCGGTCAACGATCAGACGCCCGACAAGGGGTGGCTCGGCTTCTACCTCTTCTCCTGGCCGACCTCGCCGTACTGGCTCTACCGGCTCACCCAGGGCGTGCACGTCGTCCTCGGGGTGGTGCTCGTGCCCGTGCTCCTCGGCAAGCTCTGGTCGGTCATCCCCAAGCTGTTCGCTTGGCCGCCCATTCGGTCGCTCGGCCAGGCCATCGAGCGGCTGTCCCTGCTGCTCCTGGTCGGCGGCGCGGGCTTCGAGTTCGCCACCGGCCTCCTCAACGTGCAGCTGCACTACATCTTCCCGGGCTCCTTCTACGCTTTGCACTTCTACGGGGCCTGGGTGTTCATCGGCGCGTTCGCGGTGCACGTGTCCCTCCGGCTGCCGCGCGCGATCCGCGCCGTACGCGCCGGACACGCCGCGCAGCCCGCCGCCGGCAGTGAGGAGGCGGCCGGTCTGGTCTCGCCGCGACCGGCGCAGCCGACCCTCTCCCGCCGGGGCGCGGTCGGCCTGGTCGGCCTGGGGTCGCTGGCGCTGTTCGCGGTGACGGCCGGGCAGAGCGTGGGCGGCCGGTGGCGCCGGACCGCGCTGCTCGCCCCGCACGGCGGCCGGGATCCCGGGCCGGGCCCGAACGGCTTCCAGATCAACAAGACCGCCGGATCGGTCGGCATCCGCGCGAGCGACATCGGTCCCGCCTGGCGGCTGACCGTACGCGGCGCGGGGCGGCAGGCCGTCCTGACCCGCGAGGAGCTGCTGGCCCTGCCGCAGCACGAGGCGGCCCTGCCCATCGCCTGTGTGGAGGGCTGGTCGACGACCGATCAGCTGTGGAGCGGGGTACGGCTCACCGACCTCGCCGCCCTCGTGGGACTCGGCGGGCCCGACGGCGACGTTCCGCACGTCCTGGTGGAATCCGTCCAGCGGGGCGGCCCGTTCGGCTCCGCCGCCCTGCGCGACAACCAGGTACGCGACCGCCGCGCCCTGCTGGCCGTACGCGTCAACGGCGCCGTCCTGTCCCACGACCACGGCTACCCGGCCCGCGTCATCGTCCCCGGCGCTCCGGGCGTCCTCAACACCAAGTGGGTCACCCGCCTCACCTTCGGGGAGCCGGCATGACCCGGTTCCGCCGGTGGTACGGAGCCTCGGCGCTCCACCTGGTCCTCCTGTCGGCGTCCTTCGCCCTGACCGGCTACGCGGGTGTGCGCCTGCTGAAGGGGGACATCCTGGGCGTGGCCCTCTGGTTCGTCGGCGCGGCCGTCCTCCACGACCTGGTCCTCCTGCCGCTCTACTCGGTGGCCGACCGGGCCGCGCAACGTCTGTCCCCGGGCAGTGCGAGCGTCAACCACGTGCGCGTTCCGGCCTTCCTCTCGGGCCTGCTGCTCCTGGTCTGGTGGCCGCTGATCCTGCGCCGGGTCGGCCACTACACGGCGGCCACGGGACTCCCGGCGGATGGGTTCCTCGGGCGCTGGCTGCTGATCACGGCAGGCCTGTTCACCGCCTCGGCGGCCGTGCTGCTGCTGCGGATGTGGAACGCATCGCGGCCGGCGCGCCGCGCGGCCCGGCGGCAGCGCCGGTCTACGCGCAACGCCCGCTGAAAGTACGCCGTCTGACCGCCGAGGCGAGGAGGACCAGGAGGACCGCGATGCCGTACGCGGTCGTGCTCAGCGCTGCCCGGTAGTCGAACTCCGGTGCGAGAACGTAGACGGCCGCGCCCGCGAGGGCGATGCCCAGCCACTCCCAGCGTCCGTCCAGGGCCACGAGGGCGATCAGCAGCAGGGCGTACCAGGAGTAGCCGGGAGTGAGGAGGGCGAAGGCCCAGCCGGTGACCAGGAGGGCGCCGCTCCAGGGGCGTTGCGGGTCGCCGCGCCACATCACGCGGAGGGACACGCCCGCCATGGCGGCGATGAGCACCGGGAACGCCCAGCTGTCGGGCAGCACCAGGCGCAGCAGGGCGTAGCGGGAGCCGGCGGAGGGCTCGTCGTAGCCCTCCTCGTCCAGGTAGCCGCCGAGGTAGCCGAAGACGGAGCCGTGCGAGAGGAGGACGTAGGGGAGGTAGCCGAGCAGGACGAAGGCCGCGGCGGGGACCAGGACCGCGGCCGCGTCGCGGAACCGGCGCACCCCGGACAGCGCGCCGGGCAGGACGATGGCGGGCATGAGTTTGGTGGCGACGGCTGCCCCCAGGGCCAGGCCTCCGGCTGCCCGGCGGGCCGGGCCGCCCGCCGCGACGAGTCCGAGGCCCGTCACGGCGAACAGCACGCCCAGGACGTCCACGTGCGCGTTGTTCACGGCCTCGATCGGTACGGCGGGGCACCAGGCCCAGCAGGCGGCTCTGCGGAGGTCCTGGCCCCGGCGGCGCAGGATCAGCAGGAGCGCGCCGGTCACGCCGAGGGAGATCAGGCCGGCTCCGATCTGGAGCGGCTTGTGCCGGGCTCCTTGCGGGGAGAGCCGGTCGACCGCGAGGAAGTACGCCTCGGCGACGGGCGGGTAGATGGTGTGCGCGGCGGGCCGGTTGATGCGGGTGCAGTGCGGGGCCGGGCCGTGGCCGGGGATGCGGGCCCGGTCCGGGCCCGCGCAGTCGGCGCCCGTGGGGAAGAGCCAGGCGTCGCGCAGCCGGGCCGGCTGCGGGTCCTGCGGGGCGTGGTCGTACGGGGAGATGCCGGCCGCCTGGACCCGGCCGTCCCAGGCGTAGCGGTAGGAATCGGTGCTGGTCCGGGGCGGCGCCACCAGCCCGGTCACCGCCACGGCGAGCGCACCGGCCAGGAGCAGGGGCACGACGCGGGCGGTCGGGACCCCGCGCAGCGCGAGCAGGGCGAGGGCGAACAGCGTCCAGCAGGCCGCGTACCACCGGAACAGCCCGGCGGGGTCGGTGTGGTAGCCGTCGTACCGGAGGGTCAGGACGAGGACGGCGGTAAGGGCGGCGAGGGCCGCGGCGGCCAGAGCGGTGGCGGTGCGAGCGGTGGCGGTGCGAGCGGTGGCGGTGCGAGCGGTGGTGGTGCGGGCGGTGGCGGTGCGAGCGGTGCGCGGGTTCACGTCCGCAGCGTTCCAGGAACGCACCCGGAACCGGGGGCCCGCAGCCCGCATGTCCGCAATCCGTAAGGTGTTCCACCCGCCCACTCGGGCACCGCCGGGGGTGCCCTGGGCGCATGCGCTCCACTCCGCCACCCGGCCCGCCGGTCGCCTTCACGGCGCGGCTGCACGACGCCCGTACCGCGACGGTGACCGGACACCTGCTCGGGCCGCTGGTCGCCGCCGCAGTCTTCGAGCTGTCCGCCGGGCTGCTGAACACCTTCCAGTGGTACCCGCGCACACGCGTCAGCCGCCCGAGGCGCCGGCACCGGCCTGTCAGCGCCGCAGGCCCACGAAGCTGCGGCCTGCGGCCTGCCACGTCACGGACCGGGTCCAGCCGGCATCCGCGGCTTCGGCGCACAGGGCGCGGCTGCCGAGGCGGGCCCACGAGAAGGGCGCTCCGCGGCCGCCGCGGCCGTCGTCGACGTGGACCTCGACGCGTTCGTCGACGTCGGCGGTGGCCGCCTCGACCAGCAGGGAGCCGCCCGGTGAGGCGAGTTCGGCGGCGCGGCGGAGCAGGGCGGCCGGGTCGCCTCCGATGCCGATGTTGCCGTCGATGAGCAGGACCGTGCCCCAGCGGCCCTCGCCCGGCAGCGGATCGAAGACCGACCGGCACAGCGCGCTGCCGCCGGCCCGCATCGTACGGGCCACCGCCTCCGGGGTGACATCGACGCCCAGCGCCCGGTGCCCGCGTGCGGCGAGCGTGGCGACAAGGCGCCCGGGGCCGCAGCCGACGTCCAGGACGGGCCCGGTGCAGCGGGCCAGGACGGTGCCGTCGGCCTCGTCGGGTTCGGCGCACCAGCGCTCCACATCCAGCGGCAGCATCCAGCCGTCCGAGCGCCGCAGGTAGAGCGGGCCCTGCCCGGCGCGCAGCGCGTCGGCGTACGGGTCGGCCCGCCAGGCGAGGGCGGGCTCGGTGAGCTGGGCGGTCATCGCGTCACCGCGCGGAGGCCGCAGTGCAGGGCGCCGAAGCGGGTGTCGGGTACGGCGGCGGCGACCCGCGCCGCGTCGGCCGGGGTGTCCACGTCGCACAGCTCGGGCAGGTCCCGTACCGCCCGCCCGGAGGCGGTCAGCCGCCCGCGCTGCACCTCGCCGGTGGTCGGCAGGGACATGGGGACGCCGAGGAGCAGGGCGGGATCGGGCTCGGCCAGCCCGAGCGCCCAGAAGCCGCCGTCGTCGGCGGGTCCGAACCAGGCGTCCGTCTCGCTGAAGTCGAGTCCCCGGGCGAGGAGTTCCGGGGTGACCTGCGGGGTGTCCATGCCGACGAGCAGGGCCGGTCCGTCGGTCTGGGCGAAGGCCGCGGCCAGCCGGGCGTCGAGCCCGCCCGCGCTCTGCGGGACGACCTCGATGCCGTGGGGCAACCAGGGCCCCGGCTGCCCGTCGAGGACCAGGACACGCCGCCGGGCCGGGGTGGCGAGTACGGCGGCGAGGGTGTCCTGGAGCGCGGCGCGCGCCAGGTCGGCGGCCTGCTCGGGGGTGAAGTGCGGGGTGAGGCGGGTCTTGACCCGTCCGGCGACCGGGGCCTTGGCGATGACGAGGAGGGTGCTCATGCACGGACCCCGCCGGTCGGCGCGGACCGGACGCCCGGCGGCGGCTCGGCGAGCACCTTGCGCATGTCCCGTACGGCGTGCCAGGTGCCCCGCCAGGTACCGGTGACCTTCGACTTCCCGGAGCGGGGCAGGTACGGGACGTCCGTCTCGGCGACCCGCCAGCCGGCGTCGGCGGCCCGCACGACCATCTGGAGCGGGTAGCCGCTGCGCCGGTCGGTGAGCTCCAGGCCGAGCAGTGCCTCGCGGCGCGCCACCCGCATCGGTCCCAGGTCGTGCAGCCGCAGCCCGGTGCGGCGGCGCAGCATCCGCGCCAGCGCGAGGTTCCCGGCGCGGGCGTGCGCGGGCCAGGCGCCGCGTCCCTGCGGGCGGCGCCGGCCGAGCAGCAGGTCGGCCTCCCCGGCGGCGACCCGCGCGGCCATGGGGGCGAGCAGGCCGGGGTCCATGGAGGCGTCGCAGTCGCAGAAGCAGACCAGGTCGGCGTGCGCGGCGAGCAGCCCGGCGTGGCAGGCGGCGCCGAAACCGCGCCGGCTCTCGTGCACGACGGTGGCACCGAGGCTCCGGGCGATCTCCGCCGAGCCGTCGGTCGACCCGTTGTCGACGACGATGGCCCGCCACCCGGCCGGCACGCGCGCCAGCACCCAGGGGAGCGCTTGCGCCTCGTCGAGGCACGGCAGTACGAGGTCCGCGCGGGGCGGAGCACAAGCAGATGAAGTCACCCTCGACACCGTAGGAAGCGGGGACCGGGATGAGGGGCTTCCAGACCTTACGAAACGCGGACGCCGTCCCGGATGGGGGGGTGTCCGGTGCACGTGGGCCCGGACGGGTGACAGCCTGGGGCCATGGCAGTGAGCAATGTGGAGCGTGCGAACGAGGGCCAGCGCGCCGCCGGCAGCGAGGAGGCCGGCGCCCTGGGCGGTGCTCTGGGCGGCGCCTTGGGCGGTGTTCTGGTCGTGGACGACGATCCGACCGTCTCGGAGGTCGTGGCCGGGTACCTGGAGCGGGCCGGCTTCGCCGTGCGGCTGGCGGCCGACGGCCCGGCCGCCCTGCGCGCCGCCGAGGAGCGCCGCCCGGACCTGATCGTCCTCGACCTGATGCTCCCCGGCATGGACGGCCTGGAGGTCTGCCGCCGGCTGCGGGCACGGGAGGGCGGCGCCCCGCCCGTCCCGGTGATCATGCTCACCGCGCGGGGAGACGAGGACGACCGGATCCTCGGCCTGGAGGTGGGCGCGGACGACTACGTGACCAAGCCCTTCAGCCCGCGCGAGCTCGTCCTGCGTGTGCAGTCGGTGCTGCGCCGGGCGACGGCCGGCGCGACGGCCGGCGACCTGGCCGGCGGGCCGCGCCTCACCACGGCGGGACTGGCCCTGGACCCGGCGGCTCGCCGCGTCCACAAGGACGGCAGGGAGCTTGCCCTGACCCTGCGCGAGTTCGATCTCCTCGCCTACTTCCTGCGGCACCCCGGTCAGGTCTGCGATCGCGAGCGGCTGCTGCGCGAGGTGTGGGGCTGGGACTTCGGCGACCTGTCCACGGTCACCGTCCACGTCCGGCGGCTCCGCGGAAAGGTCGAGGACGATCCGGCGAGCCCGCAACTGATCCGGACCGTGTGGGGCGCCGGCTACCGCTTCGAAGCAGCCCCGGACGCCGAGGCCGCACCGGCAGTCCGCCCGGACGGAGGACAGGCATGAGCGACCTCCTGCTGATCGCCCTGTACGCCCTCCTCGGAGCCGGCACCGCCGGGCTGCTGGGAGCCGCGGCGCTGCGGATCCTGCGCCGACGCAGCGTCGCCGTCTCCCTCGCGATCGTCGCCGCGGTCGCCGTGTCCGCGATGCTCGCCGGGACGCTGTCGGTGGCCTGGGCCATGTTCCTGTCCTCCCACGACCTGGCCGTGGTGACCATGGTCGTCGCCATGGCCGCCGCCGTCTCGATGGCCACCGCCCTGCTGCTGGGCCGCCAGGTCGTACGGCGCTGCCGGGAACTGGTCGGCGCGGCCCGCACCTTCGGCGAGGAGGGCACCTTCACGGCGCCCCTCGTGCCCGCCCCCGCCGAACTCACGGCCCTGAGCCGCGAGCTGGCCCTCACCGGCGAGCGGCTGGCTGCCTCCCGTGAACGCGAGCGGGCCCTGGAGACCTCCCGGCGCGAGCTCGTGGCCTGGATCTCGCACGATCTGCGGACCCCGCTGGCCGGGCTGCGCGCCATGTCGGAGGCGCTGGAGGACGGCATGGCCGCCGACCCCGCCCGCTACCACCGGCAGATGCGCACCGAGGTCGACCGCCTCAACTCCATGGTCGGCGACCTCTTCGAGCTCTCCCGCATCCACGCGGGCGCGCTGTCCCTCAGCCCCACCCGGATGTCCCTCTACGACCTGGTCGGCGACGCCCTGGCCGGCACCGACGCCCTCGCCCGGGAACACGGCGTCCGCCTGGCCGGCGAGAACGTCGCGCCGGTCCCGGTGGAGGTGGACGGCAAGGAGATGACGCGGGTGCTCTCCAACCTCCTGGTCAACGCCATCCGCCACACCCCGGCCGACGGCACGGTCGCGATCGCCGCCGAACGCCGCGCGGACTCGGTGGTGCTCTCCGTCACCGACGCCTGCGGAGGCATCCCCGAGGAGGACCTCCCGAGGGTCTTCGACACCGGCTGGCGCGGCACCCCGGCCCGCACCCCTCCCTCGGGGGCGGGCCTCGGCCTGGCCATCGTCCGGGGCATCGTCGAGGCTCACGCGGGCCATGCGAACGTCCGCAACGTCTCCGGCGGCTGCCGCTTCGAAGTGACCCTGCCGGCGGCTGTGGCCTAGGGGGTTCCGACGGGGTTCCGGCCGGTGTTCGGCCGCCGGACGAGTTCTGTCACCTCGGGAGTTCGCGATTGGGCCCCGGCTGCCGGCTCGGCCATGCCCGCGGTGAACGGCACCGCCGGGCGCCAGCCCAGTTCGCGGCGCAATCGCGCCGAGTCGGCGGTGATGTGCCGGACGTCGCCCAGCCGGTACTCGCCGGTGACGACCGGGTCCGGGCCCGCGCACGCGGCGGCCAGGGCCCTGGCCATGTCGCCGACGGTCCGGGGATCGCCGCTGCCCACGTTGTACGCGGTGAAGCCCGGCGGCGTCTGCTGCGCCAAGGCCTCGAGCGCGACCACGTTGGCCCCGGCCACGTCCCGCACGTGCACGAAGTCCCGGCGCTGTCCGCCGTCCTCGAAGACCCGCGGCGCCTCGCCCCGCGCGAGGGAGGACCGGAACAGCGCGGCCACCCCCGCGTACGGGGTGTCGCGGGGCATCCCCGGCCCGTAGACGTTGTGGTAGCGCAGCGAGATGACGCGCCCGCCTGTGGCTCGCGCCCACGAGGCGGCGAGGTGTTCCTGGGCGAGCTTGGTGGTGGCGTAGACGTTCCTGGGGTCCATCGGCGCGTCCTCGGCGACCAGCCCGGGGGCGAGGTCGGCGCCGCAGTGCGGGCAGCGCGGTTCGAACCGGCCCGCCGCCAGATCGGCCTCCTCGCGCGGGCCGGGCCGGACCACGGCGTGCGCGGGGCACTCGTAGCGCCCTTCGCCGTAGACGACCATCGACCCGGCGAGCAGGAGGTCCCGTACGCCTGCCTCTGCCATCTGGGCCAAAAGCACCGCGGTGCCCAGGTCGTTGGCGGAGACGTAGCCGGGCGCATCCCCGAAGTCCTTGCCCAGGCCGACCTTGGCCGCCTGGTGGCAGACCGCCTCCACGC
Source organism: Streptomyces sp. ISL-94 (assembly GCF_018614075.1). Taxonomy (GTDB): domain Bacteria; phylum Actinomycetota; class Actinomycetes; order Streptomycetales; family Streptomycetaceae; genus Streptomyces. Next base: position 19,902 of record NZ_JAGGOZ010000086.1, read on the forward strand.
CGGCCAGCGCCTCCCGCACGGCACCCGGGTCCCGTACGTCCCGCCCGTCCTCGGCCAGGTCGAAGACCACCGGGTCGTGCCCGCGGCCGATCAGCTCGGCGACGATGTGCGAGCCGATGAAGCCCGCTCCTCCGGTCATAAGTACGCGCATGCCCCGAAGCTATGCCGCGTGCGGCGCGGCGGCGCGCTCGCCGGGCCGCACGTCACGGATCCGTAAGAACGACCCGTGCCGGAGCGTGCCCGCTCAGCCGAGGGTTTCGCGAGCTCCGGGTGTGAGCCAGCGGAGGCGGTCGCCGACTCCGGCCGCGGCGAAGGCGGCGGTGATCTGCTCGCGGTCCTCGGTGAAGTGCTCCCACGAGGTGTAGTGGAGGGGGATGGCGGTGTGGGCGCCGAGGGAGAGGGTGAGGGCCGCGCCCTGGTCGGCGTCCATGGTGAGGAGGCGGCCGTCGCCGAAGGCCGCGATGCGGGCGGCACCGAGGTGGAGCAGCGCGGTGCCGATGTCGAAGCGGCGGGAGATCTCGTCGAGGGTGTCCACGTAGACGGTGTCGCCGGAAATGTAGAGCGCCTCCGTCTCCCCTTCGGACTCGACGACGAAGCCGATGACGTCGCCGACCGGGCCGTGCACGCCGGGCGTGGCGGTGATGCGCAGGGCAGTGCCGCGCACGGTGAGCTCGTACGTGGACCAGGGCGCCAGGCCCACGGCCTGCCCGCCCAGGCGGCCGGCGCCGCTTTCGGTGGTCAGGACGGGGCGGCCGCCGAGCAGGGTGCGCCCGGTGGCGTCGAGGTTGTCGGGGTGGTCGTCGTGGCTGAGCAGGATCGCGTCGACGGCCGGGAGGTCTTCGACGGCGACCGCCGGTCCGGCGGTGGAGCGCAGGACCACGGGGTCGTGGCGGTATTCGGCGGGCGCCGGGTCGAAGACCGGGTCGGTGAGCAGGCGGACGCCGCCGATCTCCAGGAGGACGGTGGCGGTGCCGATGTGGGTGGCCGTGAACTTCACGGTGGTGGCTCCAGGGTGTGGTGAGGGCGTGCGGGATCACCGCCGCACCCGGTACGGGGTGCGGCGGAAGAGGGGAGGGGGAGGGCAGGGTCAGGCGGCGGTGCGGAACCGGCCGCGGTACTCGCCGGGAGAGGTGTTCAGACGGTCGCGGAAGACGCGGTGCAGGGTCTCGACCGAGCCGAAGCCGCAGGCCTGCGCGATGTCGGGGGCGAGTCGGGAGGTCCGCTCCAGCAGTCGGCGGGCCGCCTCCAGCCGCATGCTCTCGACGAACGCGCCGGGTGCGCTGCCGGTCTCGGCTTTGAAGACCCGGGCGAAGTGGCGCTCGCTCATGGCCGCGCGCGCGGCCAGCGCGGGCACCGACAGATCGCTGTCGAGGTGCTCGGCGATCCACTGCCGGAGCTCGCGCACATCCGTACGGGTTCCGGCCGGATGGGCCAGGGGCACGCTGAACTGGCTCTGACCGCCGGCCCGCTGGAGGTACATGACCATGATGCGGGCGACGTGGAGGGCGACCTCGTCGCCGTGGTCGTCGGCCACGAGGGCCAGGGCGAGGTCCATGGACGAGGTGATGCCGGCACTCGTCCACATCCGGCCCGAGCGGACGAAGATGGGATCGGGGTCCACCTCGACGGCCGGGTGCTCCGCCGCGAACCGCTCGGCGGTCGCCCAGTGGGTCGTGGCGCGGTGGCCGTCGAGCAGACCGGCCGCGGCGGTCACATGGGCGCCCACGCACACGGAGGCGACCCGGCCCGCGGCCGGTCCGGCCTCGCGGAGCCAGGCCACCACGGCGGGATCGACATGCGGCTCGGGGCCGTCGGCGCCCATTCGGATCCGGCCCGGCACCACCAGCGTGTCGATGGTTCCCTGCTCGGAGAACAGCTCCTCCACGTGCAGCCGTACGCCGGCGGAGGTCGCCACCGGGCCGCGCCGCTCGCCGGCCCAGTGCACCTCGTAGCCCGGCCGACGTCCCCCGAGCACGAGGTTCGCCATGGCGAAGACCTCCGCGGGACCGGTCACGTCGAGCGCGTCGATACCGGGGAACATCGCGAACACGACCGCGTGGGGGCCGGACAGAGAGGAGTTCATGCCCCCAATATCCGGCCCCGGCCCCGCGTCTGCAATGACAGGTATCTGCAAGATACGGACATCAGCCCGGAACGGCGCCGCCCGCCCGCCTCAAGGGGACACCGCGATGCCGAGCGAGTCGGCGGCCAGGGGCTTCGGGGCGCCCTTCTCGTAGAAGACGTCGAGCTCGGTGATGGTGAAGCCGGCGGCGGTGAGCAGGTCGGCGATCGGCCTGGTGAGGTGGCATCCGGCGAAGACACGCTGCTCCAGCGGGTCGAGGCGGCGTTGCCAGCGGCGTACCCGCTCTTCCGGGGCCAGGCCGTGTTCCATGAAGTGCAGGGTTCCGCCGGGCTTGAGGACGCGCCGCACCTCCCGCAGGGCGGCCTCGGCGTCCGGGATGGTGCAGAGCGTCCAGGTCGACAGAGCGGCGTCGAAACTCGAGTCCGCGAAGGGCAGCGACTGGCCGTCCAGCCCGGAGCGCTCGACCGGGATGGTGGTCGCGCTCACCCGCTCGGCGGCCAGCTTCCAGGCCACGTCCGAGGGGTCGACGGCGGCCACCCGCGTGACGGCCGCCGGATAGTAGGGGACGTTGTGCCCGGAGCCGAATCCGATCTCCAGGACCTCACCTGCAAGGCCCTGACAGACCCGGCGCCGCAATGCCTTGGCCTCGCCCATGGCGCAGGCGACGTTGATGACCCGCGGGACGATGTGCTCGGCGTAGAACCCCATGGCAGCCTCCGGCCCTCACGAAAAGTCTGGCACCGCGCCGGGAGCGGTGCGAGTCGCGGGCCCGCCGGCTCCCCGTCCGTGCGAGCGGGACCATCAGCTCATGGCCGGCGCCTTCAGCGCGGTGTTGAGTGCGAGGACGTTGACGCGGGGCTCGCCCATGAAGCCGAGCGTGCGGCCCTCGGTGTGGTCGGCGACGAGCTTCTCGACCTGCCGCACGTCCAGCTTGTTCCGCTCGGCGAACCGGTGGACCTGGAGCCCGGCGTACGCCGGGAGATGTGCGGGTCGAGGCCGGAGCCGGAGGAGGTGACGGCGTCGGCCGGCACGTCCTCGGGCCTGACCTTGTACGAGGGCGTGGAATTGTCCGCCACGACCGCCTCCTGGGCGGCGAGGACCTGGGCGCAGAGGGTGCCCTTCTGCGCGTCTCGGGTGCATGTGCCGTCGACGGCGCCGGTGTCGGCTGAGCGGTTGGTGGCGCCGGAGAGGATCAGCGAGTACCGGGTGTTGACCGAGTTGGTGCCGAGGCCGTTGGAGGGGCGCGGCTGGAACCACTTCCCTGCTCGGGCGGAGCCCGGGGCTCGGGGGAGTGCGAAGCCCCGTAGGCGGGCCAGCGCATCTCGGCGGCGAAGACCGCGACCGTGGCGAAGACGAAGGCCAGATCGGCCATCGTGAGCTCCTGGATGAAGTGATGAGAAGGGAATCGGCCTGTATGGCCGGACCCGAGCCAACCGCCTCCCCACGAGGGCGTCGGGACGTCTTGACGGACTCCATACGGGCCCACGGAAACCCTTGACGCCACGCTGACGCGAGCCCCCGACCCGACGGCGTCAGCCCTGCGCTCCGGGACCGAAAGGCAACGCGGTGGCCGACTGCGACTGGGCCCTTTGCGCCGGCGCCGCGGCCGTCCGGCCCGGTGCGAGCGTGTCGTGCGTGTCGTCGGCGTGACCGCGGGGGTGCGGTGCCTTGACCTGGCCGGATGCAGTCGTTCGCCTCGGCAAACACCGCTCGGGACAAGATCACTGCATCGAGGTAATGCCAGGGGTTCCTCAAGGTCCAGTGGGCGAATGGGCCGTTAGTGTTCCCCGAGATCTGGAGGGATCCCCGGATACTCGCCCCCTTTTTTTCCTCTCTCACCGGTGAGGCACACCCATGCCCGTCACCGCCCTGACGAAGGAGCGCTCGCCCGATGACCGTTGACACCAGCCCGGAAGCTCAGCTGGAGCCGCCGCAGCAGTCCAGCCTGAGCACGGCAGCTGCCCGCAACCTTGCCAGCACGACCAAGTCCGCCCCGCAGATGCAGGAGATCACCTCCCGGTGGCTGCTGCGGACGCTCCCCTGGGTGGAGACCAAGGGCGGCACCTACCGGGTGAACCGCCGGCTGAGTTACACCGTCGGCGACGGACGCATCGAGTTCATCCAGGACGGCGGCGACGTCCGGGTGATCCCCCGCGAGCTCGGCGAAATGGCCCTGCTGCGCGGCTTCGACGACGAAGAGGTGCTGACCGCGCTCGCCGGCCGGTGCGTCCAGCGCGACTTCCGGGCCGGTGAGGTGCTCGTCGAGCGCGGTACCGCCGCCGACCAGATCCACCTGATCGCCCACGGCCGGATCAGCCAGACCACCCTCGGCAAGTACGGCGACGCCGTCGCCGTCGCCGTACTCGCCGACGGCGAGCAGTTCGGCGAGAACGCCCTCCTGGACGCCGACGCCACGTGGGACTACACCGCCACCGCCGAGACCCCCGGCACCCTGCTCACCCTGTCCCGCGCCGAGTTCGCCGCCGTGATGTCCACGGCGCCGAGCCTCCAGGCCCACGTCCAGCGGTTCAGCTCCCTCCCGCAACAGCGGCAGAACAAGCACGGCGAGGCCGAGATCGCCATGTCGGCCGGCCACACGGGCGAGGCCGAACTGCCCGGCGCCTTCGTCGACTACGAGCTCAAGCCCCGCGAGTACGAGCTCTCCATCGCGCAGACCGTCCTGCGGATCCACACCAGGGTCGCCGACCTCTACAACGGGCCGCACAACCAGACCGAGGAGCAGCTCAGGCTCACCATCGAGGCGCTGCGCGAGCGCCAGGAGCACGAGCTGATCAACAACCGGGAGTTCGGTCTGCTGGCGAACGCCGCCTTCAAGCAGCGGATCCAGACCCACTCGGGCCCGCCCACCCCGGACGACCTCGACGAGCTGCTCTGCCGCCGACGCGGCACCAAGTTCTTCTTCGCCCACCCCCGGACGATCGCCGCGATCGGGCGCGAGCTCAACGCCCGCGGGCTCTACCCCGACCACGTCGACCTCGGCGGGCAGCAGGTCCCGGCCTGGCGCGGGGTCCCGATCCTGCCCTGCAACAAGATCCCCATCAGCAAGGACAACACCAGCTCGATCCTCGCCATGCGAACCGGCGAGGACAACCAGGGCGTCATCGGTCTGCGCCAGACCGGTCTGCCGGAGGAGTACGAGCCCGGCCTGTCGGTGCGCTTCATGGGCATCAACGAGCAGGCGATCATCTCCTACCTGGTCACCACCTACTACTCCGCCGCCATCCTGGTGCCCGACGCGCTCGGCGTGCTGGAGAACGTGCAGATCGCCCGCAGGCGCGACTGAGAGGCGGATCCGCCCGACGGCCACGACAGCCCGGACCTTCCCGGGTCTACCGCGCATGCCCGGGATCCGGACAGACCACCCACCTCATCAAGGAGCCACGGATGCCCGATCCCGGGCCTTCCCCTCAGCAGTCGAGCCTGCCTGCCGCTGCGGCCCGCTTCGGGGCCCACGTCCTCGCCACCGCCCAGGCCGCCGGTGTCGAAGCCGCGGCCGACGCCCTGCCCGTCCTGCCCGTGCCGCCCGTCCTGCCTTCTGTGCCCTCCCTGCCCTTCGGCCCCGTCTCCGTCCCCGTCGCGAGGGCCGTGCCCGTACCGCAGCAGGGTCCGGCCGACGTGGGGCAGCCGGACCCCGCCCTGGCACGGATCCTGCGCGGCCCCAGCGGGCTGGGCACGGAGAGCCTGCACTGGGCGCGCCGCGAGGAGCCTGCGGCACCGCCGGAGCCCGAGGCACCGGTGGCGGGCCGTCCGATCCCCGGCCTCTACCACCACCCGGTGCCCGAGCCCGACGCGGCTCGCGTGGAGGAGGTCAGCCGCAGGATCAAGGCATGGGCGCTGGACGAGGTCGAGCTGTACCCCGAGGACTGGGAGGACCAGTTCGACGGCTTCCACGTCGGGCGCTACATCGTCGCGTGCCATCCGGACGCTCCCACCGTCGAGCACCTGATGCTCGCCACCCGGCTGATGGTCGCCGAGAACGCGGTCGACGACTGCTACTGCGAGGACCACGGCGGCTCGCCCATCGGCCTCGGCGGACGCCTCCTGCTGGCGCACACCGCCCTCGACCCCCTGCACACGACGAAGGAGTACCAGCCGGAGTGGGCCCAGTCGCTCCATTCGGACGCACCCCGGCGCGCCTACCGCTCCGCCATGGAGTACTTCGTCCAGCAGGCCAGCCCCTCGCAGGCGGACCGCTTCCGGCACGACATGGCCCGCCTGCACATGGGCTACCTCGCCGAGGCGGCGTGGGCCCAGACCGAGTACGTCCCCGAGGTGTGGGAGTACCTGGCGATGCGGCAGTTCAACAACTTCCGCCCCTGCCCGACCATCACCGACTCGGTCGGCGGCTACGAACTGCCGGCGGATCTGCAGGCCCGGCCGGAGATGCAGCGGGTCATCGCACTCGCCGGCAACGCCACCACCATCGTCAACGACCTGTACTCGTACACCAAGGAACTCGCCGCCCCCGGCCGGCACCTGAACCTGCCCGTGGTGATCGCCGAACGTGAGGGGATCTCCGCGCAGGAGGCCTACCTGAAGGCGGTCGAGGTCCACAACGACCTCATGCACGAGTTCGAAGCCGAAGCCGCCGCCCTGGCCGCCGCCTGCCCCGTTCCGAGCGTGCTGCGCTTCCTGCGGGGGGTGGCCGCGTGGGTCGACGGCAACCACTACTGGCACCAGACCAACACCTACCGCTACAGCCTGCCCGACTTCTGGTAAGGATGGACTTATCCGTGACTAGCACCGATCTCACCGCCGGCGCCACCGCCACCACTTCTGCCGACACCTCCGTGAGGATCCCCTCCCCGGCCACTCCCTACCAGGGGGATATCGCCCGTTACTGGAACAACGAGGCCAGGCCCGTGAACCTGCGGCTCGGCGACGTCGACGGCCTTTACCACCACCACTACGGCATCGGCGACGTCGACCACTCCGCCCTCGGCGACGCCGACGACAGCGAGTACGAGAAGAAGCTGGTCGCCGAGCTCCACCGGCTGGAATCGGCGCAGGCCGAAGTCCTCCTGGACCACCTCGGCCCCATCGGGCGCGACGACACCCTCGTGGACGCCGGCTGCGGCCGCGGCGGCTCGATGGTCATGGCCCACCAGCGCTTCGGATGCAAGGTCGAGGGCGTCACCCTGTCGGCCAAGCAGGCCGACTTCGCCAACCAGCGCGCCCGCGAACTCGACATCCAGGACCATGTCCGCGCCCGCGTCTGCAACATGCTCAGCACGCCCTTCGACACCGGGCAGGCCGCGGCCTCCTGGAACAACGAGTCGAGCATGTACGTCGACCTGCACGACCTCTTCGCCGAGCACTCCCGCGTCCTCGCGGTCGGCGGCCGCTACGTGACCATCACCGGCTGCTGGAACCCGCGTTACGGCCAGCCCTCGAAGTGGGTCTCCCAGATCAACGCGCACTTCGAGTGCAACATCCACTCCCGCCGTGAGTACCTGCGCGCCATGGCGGACAACCGTCTCGTACCGCAGGCCGTCATCGACCTGACCCCCGAGACGCTGCCCTACTGGGAGCTGCGGGCCACGTCTTCGCTGGTCACCGGCATCGAGGAGGCGTTCATCAACTCCTACAAGGACGGCTCCTTCCAGTACGTCCTGATCGCAGCGGACCGCGTCTGACCGACCGCGTCTGACCGACGGCGTCTGACCGACGGCGTCTGACCGACGGCGTCTGACCGACGGCGTCTGACCGGCCGCGTCCCACCCGACCGGGGACCGAAAGGGCCGGGCCCGTCACCCGACGGGCCCGGCCCTTCCGCCCCGGTGCCCGTGCCGTCGCGCATCCACCACGTGGCGGCCCACGCGCCCCCCTTCCGAGTGACACCCAAGCAAGGCCTCCGCGTCCGGCGGGCGGCCAGGACCGACGATCGCCAGCGGCCGTACCGTTCCGGCCGGCGATCACCGAGGTCCGGATGCTTGGGAGATCACGTGCACGTCCTGCTCGCCGCCAGTGCCTTCAACAGCCTCACCCAGCGTGTCCACGCCGAACTGAGGGACCACGGCCACCACGTGGCGGTCGAACTCGCCCTGTCGGGCGACTCCCTGGCCGACGCCGTCCGCCGCCACGGGCCGGACCTCGTCCTGGCGCCGATGCTGAAGACGGCCGTCCCCCGCGAGGTCTGGTCCGCGCACACCTGCCTGATCGTCCATCCGGGGCCCGTCGGCGACCGGGGTCCCTCCTCGCTCGACTGGGCCATCACCCAGGACGCGACCCGATGGGGCGTCACCGTCCTGCAGGCCGGCGAGGAGATGGACGCCGGCGACGTCTGGGCATCCGTCGACTGCCCGCTGCCGCCCGTCGGCAAGAGCGACGCCTACCGCGGCGAGATCGCCGACGCGGCACTGGCCGCAGTCCTCCTGGCCGTCGACCGCTTCGCCTCCGGCACCTACGTCCCGCAACCGCAGCGCTCCGGCCACGCCCGGCCGTACCTGCGCCAGGAACACCGCCGGATCGACTGGGCCCACGACACCACGGAGAGCGTCGTACGCGCCCTGCGCGCTGCCGACTCGCAGCCCGGCGTCCTCGACGAACTGCTCGGCGGCCAGTGGTACCTCCACGGCGGCCACCCGGAGGACCGGCTGCGCGGCCGCCCCGGAGCGCTCCTGGCCACCAGGGCGGGCGCGGTCTGCCGGGCCACGGCCGACGGAGCCGTGTGGATCCCCGAACTGCGGGCCCGGCGCGTCCCCGGCGAGCCCGCCCCCGTCAAACTGCCCGCCGCGCTCGCCCTCGGGGACCGGCTCCCGCCGCTGCCCGAGATCCCCGCCCCGCCGTACGCCGACCCCCCGGTGCGGACCTGGGCCGACATCGGCTACCGGGAGGAGGGCGGCGCCGGCTTCCTGTCGTTCTCCTTCCCCGGCGGCGCGATGAGCACCGAGCAGTGCCGGCGCCTGCTGGCGGCCTACCGTACGGCCTGTTCCCGCCCCACCTCCGTACTCGTCCTCGGCGGCGGCCGCGACTTCTTCTCCAACGGCATCCACTTGGGCGTCATCGAGGCGGCCGCCGACCCGGCCGCCGAGTCCTGGGCCAACATCAACGCCATGGACGACCTGGTCGAGGCCGTGCTGACCACCACCGACCGGCTCGTCGTGGCCGCCCTCGGCGGCAACGCGGCGGCCGGCGGGGCCATGCTCGCCCTCGCCGCCGACGAGGTCTGGTGCAGGGCGGGGGTGGTCCTCAACCCGCACTACCGGCTGATGGGGCTGTACGGGTCGGAGTACTGGACGTACACCCTGCCCCGCCGGGTCGGCACGGGCGTGGCGGAGCGCCTCACCACCGAGGCCCTGCCGCTCAGCGCCGACGCCGCCCGCCGGCTCGGGCTGACCGACCGCACCATCGCCTGCGGCCCGCAGGCCTTCGCGGCCGAGACCGCCCGGCTCGCGGCCCGCCTGGCGGCCTCACCCGCCACGCAGACCGCGATCGCCCGGAAGAAGGACCGGCGCGGCCGCGAGGAGGCGGTCCGGCCGCTCGCCGCCTACCGGGAGGCGGAGCTGGCCCAGATGCGCGAGACCTTCTTCGACCCGCGGGCTCCCTACCACGCGCTGCGCCGCGCCTTCGTACGCAAGGAGCCCCCGGACCGGACCCCGCCGCACCTGGCGCGGGCCGTGCCCGGCCGGCGCACGGCCCCGCTCCCCGCCCGGCGGCCCGTCGTCATCACTGGACCGGCCCAGCACGACAGGGCAACAGGCCCGAAGAGCTGCTAGCAAGAAGAGTGGAGGCGGGCCGGAGAGGCCGCCTCCACCGCACACCCGGCCCCCCGGCCCCACCCCCCTCCGCATCCCTCCCCAAGGAGCGATCCTCATGGATGCAGCAACGCCCAGCACGGTAGAGGACCCCCCGATCCACATCCTCTGGATCAACGCCGGACTGAGCTGCGACGGCGACTCGGTGTCCCTGACGGCAGCGATGCAGCCCAGCATCGAGGAGATCGTCACGGGCACGCTCCCCGGCCTGCCAAAAATCGCCGTGCACTGGCCGCTGATCGACTTCGAATGCGGCCCGGTCGGCGGCGCGGACACCTTCATCGAATGGTTCTTCCAGGGGGAGCGCGGCGAGATCGACCCCTTCGTGCTCGTCGTCGAAGGGTCGATCCCCAACGAGAAGATCAAGCCCGAGGGCTACTGGTGCGGCTTCGGCGACAACCCCGAGACCGGCCAGCCCATCACCACCAGCGAGTGGATCGACCGGCTCGCGCCCAAGGCCCTCGCCGTCGTGGCGATCGGCACCTGCGCCACGTACGGCGGCATCCACGCGATGGAGGGCAACCCCACGGGCGCCATGGGCGTGCCCGACTACCTGGGCTGGGACTGGACCTCGAAGGCCGGCATCCCGATCGTGTGCGTGCCGGGCTGCCCGATCCAGCCGGACAACTTCTCCGAGACGCTCACCTACCTGCTCTACCAGGCGGCCGGCTCCGCCCCGATGATCCCGCTCGACGACAAACTCCGCCCGACCTGGCTGTTCGGCGCCACCGTGCACGAGGGGTGCGACCGCGCCGGCTACTACGAGCAGGGCCAGTTCGCCCAGACCTACGACTCCCCGCAATGCCTGGTCAAGATCGGCTGCTGGGGTCCCGTCGTCAAGTGCAACGTCCCCAAGCGCGGCTGGATGAACGGGATCGGCGGCTGTCCGAACGTCGGCGGCATCTGCATCGCCTGCACGATGCCCGGCTTCCCCGACAAGTTCATGCCGTTCATGGACGAGCCCCCCGGCGCCAGGGTGTCCGCGACGGCGAGCGGCGCGTACGGAGTCCTGATCCGCAAGCTCCGCTCGCTCACCGGCCGCACCGTGGACAAGGAGCCGAAGTGGCGCCACACGGGCCGGCAGCTGACCACCGGCTACCGCCCGCCCTGGTGACCCCGGCCGCAGGCCCGGTCCTCCTCCGACCTGCGCCTGCCTGGCACACGTTCCCCGCTCCCGTTTCCAAGAAGGGTCACGGCACACAAGATGACACCGAAGACGAAGGCGGCCGGTGACGGCAGCGGCCTGGTGGAGATGGCCTGGGATCCGATCACGCGGATCGTGGGCAGCCTCGGCATCCACACGAAGATCGACTTCAAGCAGAAGCGGGTCGCGGAGTGCTACAGCACCTCCTCGGTCTTCCGCGGCTACAGCGTCTTCATGCGCGGCAAGGACCCCCGCGACGCGCACTTCATCACCAGCCGCATCTGCGGGATCTGCGGCGACAACCACGCCACCTGCTCCGTGTACACGCAGAACATGGCCTACGGGGTGAAGCCGCCCCACCTCGCCGAGTGGATCATCAACCTGGGCGAGGCGGCGGAGTACATGTTCGACCACAACATCTTCCAGGAGAACCTGGTCGGGGTCGACTACTGCGAGAAGATGGTCCGCGAGACCAACCCGGGCGTCCTCGAACTGGCCGAGCGCACCGAGGCCCCGCACGCAGGCGACCACGGCTACCGCACCATCGCCGACATCATGCGCTCGCTCAACCCCATCGAGGGCGAGTTCTACCGCGAGGCCCTCCAGGTCAGCCGCTACACCCGCGAGATGTTCTGCCTGATGGAGGGCCGCCACGTGCACCCCTCCACCCTCTACCCGGGCGGCGTGGGCACGATCGCCTCCGTGCAGCTCTTCACCGACTACCTGAGCCGCCTCATGCGGTACGTGGAGTTCATGAAGCGCGTCGTCCCGCTCCACGACGACCTCTTCGACTTCTTCTACGAGGCCTTGCCCGGGTACGAGGAGGTCGGCCGGCGCCGGGTGCTGCTCGGCTGCTGGGGCGCGCTCAACGACCCCGAGTACTGCGACTTCACGTACGCCAACATGACCGACTGGGGACGGAAGATGTTCGTCACCCCCGGCGTGATCGTGGACGGCAAGCTGGTCACCAACGACCTCACCCAGATCAACCTCGGCATCCGCATCCTGCTGGGCAGCTCCTACTACGACGACTGGGCGGGCCAGGAGAAGTTCGTCACCCACGACCCGCTGGGCAACCCGGTCGACGCCCGCCACCCCTGGAACCAGCACACCATCCCCGCCCCGCAGAAGCGCGACTTCGACGACAAGTACAGCTGGGTGATGTCGCCGCGCTGGTTCGACGGCAAGGACCACCTCGCGCTGGACACCGGCGGCGGCCCCATCGCGCGCCTGTGGTCCACCGCCCTGTCCGGGCTCGTCGACGTCGGCTACGTCAAGGCCACCGGGCACAGCGTCGTCATCAACCTGCCGAGGACGATGACCAAGCCCGAGAAGCGCTTCGAGTGGCAGATCCCGAAGTGGAGCAACGCGCTGGAGCGCAACCGCGCCCGCACCTACTTCCAGGCCTACGCGGCCGCCATCGCGCTGCACTGCGCGGAGAAGGGGCTGGCCGAGGTCCGCGCCGGGCGCACCCAGACCTGGGAGAAGTTCGAGGTGCCGGACGAGTCCATCGGCGTCGGCTTCACCGAGGCCGTCCGCGGCGTGCTCTCCCACCACATGGTGATCCGCGACGGCAAGATCGCCAACTACCACCCCTACCCGCCCACCCCGTGGAACGCCAGCACCCGTGACACCTTCGGCACCCCGGGACCGTACGAGGACGCCGTGCAGAACACCCCGATCTTCGAGGAGAACCCCCCGGAGAACTTCAAGGGCATCGACATCATGCGCACCGTGCGCAGCTTCGACCCCTGTCTGCCCTGCGGCGTCCACATGTACGTCGGCGGCGGCAAGACCGTGAAGTCGATGCACGTCCCCACCGGCCTGAGCGGACTGGGCGGATGAGCGCGGGGACGACCGCGGCCCGGGAGGCGGGCCGGCGGGTCGAGGAGGTCCTCGACGGGCTGGCGGCCGCCGGCGACCGGCAGGCCCGCGAGGCCGCCGAGGAACTGGTGCGCACGCTCATGGACTTCTACGGGGCCGGGCTGGCCCGGGTCGTGGAGCGGATCGGCGGACTTCCACCCGGCGCCGACCCGCTCGCCCGGCTGCTCGACGACGAGCTGGTGTCGAGCCTGCTGGTCCTGCACGACCTGCACCCCGAGGACGTGCACACCCGGATCGCCCGCGCCCTGGACGCCGCGGCGCAGCCCGTGGAGCTGGTCGGCTTCGAGGAGGCCGCCGGCACCCTGCGACTGCGGTCCACCGCCACGGGCGGCGGCTGCGGCTGCGGGAGCACCGGCGACGCGGTCCGGCAGCGGATCGAGGACACCGTGGGCGCCTTCGCACCCGAAGTGACCTCCGTGGACCTGGCGGCTGCCGACCCGCAGCCGACCCTGCTCCAGATCGGCACCCGGCCGCAGACCCCGGCGCGGGCTTCGTGAACACGGGCCACCTGGGGGCGGCGCCCGCACCCGCGCGCGGCCTGCGGCGTTTCACCGGGCCGCGCGCACCGCGCCCCGAGACCTGCGAACTGTGCGGGGTGGCGGTGGCCGAGGACGGCCACCGCCACCTGGTGGAGACCGAGAAGCGGGCCCTGGTCTGCGCCTGCACGGGCTGCGCCCTGCTGTTCGAACGGCCGGGCGCGGGCGCGGGGCGCTTCCGCACCGTCCCGGACCGCTACCTGGCCGACCCCGACCACCAGTGGGACGACGGCGCCTGGGAGCTTCTCCAGATCCCGGTCGGCGTCGCCTTCTTCTTCCGCAACGCAGCACTCGACCGGCTCGTCGCGCTCTACCCGAGCCCGGCCGGAGCCACCGAGAGCGAACTCGATCCGGGGACCTGGCAGCGCGTGCTCGGCGCCGGCCGGCTGGCCGGGCTCCTCGAACCCGACGTGGAGGCCCTGCTGCTGCGCCGCAACGAGGGCCGGACCGAGTGCTACCTGGTGCCGATCGACGTCTGCTACGAGCTGGTCGGGCGGATGCGGCTGCTGTGGCAGGGCTTCGACGGCGGAGCCGAGGCCCGCGCCGCGCTGCGGGCCTTCTTCGAAGAGGTCGAACGGCGCTCCCGGGTCGTGCCGTCCCCGGCCGCGGCAGCGGAGGCACGGCCGTGACCGAGTTCGCCTTCGCCTGCACCGGAGTCAGGGCCGACCCGTACGCCGCCGGCCCCACCCTCGTCTTCCGGCTGCGCATCACCGCCTCCGCGGACACCCGCGTCCACGCCCTCGCCCTGCGCTGCCAGCTGCGCATCGAACCGGCCGGGCGGGGCTACGGGCGCGGCGAAGCCGCCGCGCTGCACGACCTGTTCGGCGAGCGCTCCCGGTGGGGCAGCACGCTCCAGCCCCTCCAGTTCGCCCAAGTCGCCGTGATGGTCCCGAGCTTCACGGGGGAGACCGAGACCGAGGTCGCCGTGCCCTGCACCTACGACATGGACATCGCGGCCGCCCGCTACTTCGACGCCCTGGAAGACGGCGAGGCACCGCTGCTGATGCTGTTCTCCGGTACGGCCTTCACCGGGTCCGGGGGCTTCCACGTCGAGCCCGTGCCCTGGGACCGCGAAGCCCCGTACCGGATGCCCGTGGCCGTGTGGCGGGAGATGGTCGAGCAGCACTTCCCCGGCTGCGGCTGGCTCCGCCTGCCGCGCGACACGATGGCGGAACTCCTCGCCTACCGGTCGCGGCACGCGCTCGCCTCCTGGGAGTCGACCGTACGGGCACTCCTGGACGCCGCGGAGGTCAACGAGCCGCCGCCCCCCGACTCCGACCGGGCCGGTGCCCCCGTACTGCAGCGCGTCACCGGGAGGGCGACCCCATGACCACGACATCCCCGCCCGCGGCGAACGCCCGCTTCGCCGCCGCCCGGCAGGTGGCCGATGCCGTCCTGTTCGAGGGGTACGTGCTGTACCCCTACCGGGCCTCGGCGGCCAAGAACCGGCTGCGCTGGCAGTTCGGCGTACTGGTCCCGCCCGTGTGGGGCGCGGCGCACCACGAGCACTCCTTCCAGCGGACCGAGCTGGTCATGGAGCCCAGAGGGGCGGCGACCCTCGCCGTCGAGCTGCGCTTCCTGCACGCGCAGCGGCGTACGGTCGAAGAGGCCCGCGGGGACGGCTCCTTCGCGGCCGTGCCCGAGCTGCACCTGCCCGACCGGGTCCTGGTCCCCTGGGACGAGGGGACCGAGGAGCACGTGAAAATGACCGTCTCCGTGGCCGAGTTGGCGGCCGGAGAGGTCACCCTCGCGTTCGCCCGGCCGGCCCGGACGGAGACCGAGCCCGTCCTCGGCGCCGACGGCCGGGAGCGGGGCCGCCTCGTCCGCCGGACCGAACGGATCGACGGTGTGCTGCGGCTGCGCGCCGAGGAACTCGACGTCCCCTACCGGGCGTTCAAGCTCACGGCCGTCGTGGAGAACACCAGCTCCTGGACCCCGGAGGCGGACGGCGCCGACCGTGACGCGGCCCTGCCGCGGTCGCTGGTCGCCGCCCACCTGCTGCTGGGCCTCGACTCCGGCTCCTTCCTGTCGATGACCGACCCGCCCGAATGGGCCAGGGCCGCCATCGCGACCTGCGAGAACCGGCACACCTGGCCCGTGCTCGCCGGGGAGCCCGGATGCGCGGACGTGGTCCTCTCCTCTCCGATCATCCTCGAAGACCACGCCGCCATCGCCCCCGAGAGTGCCGGGGCCATGTACGACGCCACCGAGATCGACGAGATCCTCGCCCTGCGCACGGCCGCCCTCACCGACCGGGAGAAGCGCGAGGCACGCGGGACGGACGCCCGCGCCGCCGCCGTGATCGACCTGGCCGACTCCATGCCCCCCGAGGTGCTGGAACGCCTGCACGGCGCGGTCCGGGCCCTTCGGGAGATCACCCACCCGGGCCCGCCGGACCGGCCGTCCGCGGCCCCCGGACTCCCCGGGGACGAGGCCGTGTTCAAGCCGGACACCCCCTGGTGGGACCCGGCGCACGCGGACCCGGCCGACCCGGCCCGCGACCGGATCCTGATCGACGGCACGTCAGTGGGCGCGGGCAGCCGCGTCCTGCTGCGTCCGGGCCTGCGCCGCACCGACGCCCAGGACCTGTTCCTCCACGGCCGCACCGCACAGGTCGAGGGGGTCCTGCACGACGTCGACGGGGGAGTGCACCTCGCGGTCACCGTCGAGGGCGACCCCGGGGCCGACATCCGCCGGGAGCAGGGCCGGTTCCTGTACTTCCAGCCCGATGAGGTCACCCCCCTGGAGGACGCGTGAGGGCCCGGACCCTCGTGGCGGGCATCGGCAACGTCTTCCTCGGCGACGACGGCTTCGGCGTCGAGACCGTGCGCGCCCTGGGCGCTCACCCCGTGCCGGACGGGGTGGAGGTGGTGGACTTCGGCGTGCGCGGGATCCACCTCGCCTACCAGCTGCTCGACGGCTACGACACGCTCGTCCTCGTCGACGCCACCGCCCGGGGCGGCGACCCGGGAACGCTCTACCTCATCGACGCCGGTGCGGGCGCCGAGCCCGCGGACCCCCACGGGGCCGGGGATACCGCCGGGGCCGGGGAGAGCGCCGGGCCCGGCGGCGCCGTACTCGACGGGCACCACATGTCCCCCGACGCGGTCCTGGCCCTGCTGGGCACCCTGTGCGCCGGCACCGGCTCCACCCCGCCCCGGCGCACCCTGGTCGTGGGCTGCGAGCCCGCCTCCGTCGAGGAGGGCATCGGCCTGAGCCCGCCCGTGGCCGCGGCCGTACCGCACGCCGTACGCATGGTCCTGGACCTGCTCACGCCCGGGACCCAAGCCCCGAGGCCGCCCCGCGAACTGAGGAGAACCCCATGAAGAAGGCCGTCATCGGCGGGGCGACCGCCGCCGCCCTGGCATGCGTACTGATCCAGATCCTTCCCGACCTCAGGCGCTACCTGCGGATGGTCCGGATGTGACGTGCACGCCCGCCCCGGCGCCCGAATGGCGTACGGGGCGGGCGGGGTGTCGGCGCGCCCGCCCGCGGCGCCTCGGTCCCGCCGGTGTAATGAGCTCCGGCAGGACGGAGTCCGATGCACGAGATGTCGATCGCCATGGCCGTCGTGGGCCAGGTGGAAGAGGCGGCGCGGGCCGGCGGGGCGCGGGCCGTGAGCTCCGTACGGCTCGAGGTCGGAGAGCTGGCGGGCGTGGTCCCCGACTCCCTCGCCTTCTGCTTCGAACTGGCCTGTGCCGGAACGCTCCTCGAGGGCGCCGAGCTCACCACCGAATCCGTCACCGCCCGCGCGCGCTGCGGCTCCTGCACGGGCGAATGGACCGTCGGAATGCCCCCTGACCTGTGCTGCCCCGGATGCGGCAAGGCCACCGCGGTGGAACTGCTCGCGGGCCGCGAGCTGCGGATCCTCAGCGTCCGCTGGGAGGACGGCCCCGCCCACCGCCCCGTACGCGAACCGATCCCCGAGGAGGCCTGAACCATGTGCCGAGTGGTCGACCTGCAGCAGGCGGTGCTCGCCAAGAACGAGGAGGCGGCGCAGGTGCTGCGCGCCGAACTCGCCGCCCGCGGAACCACTGTCGTCAACCTGCTCTCCAGTCCGGGCAGCGGGAAGACGGCACTTCTGGAACGGGAGCTGCTGCTCGCCCGGCAGCAGGGAGTGGCCGTCGCCGCGCTGACCGCCGACCTGGCCACCGAGAACGACGCGGTGCGGCTGGCGCGTTCGGGCGTCCCGGTCAAGCAGGTGCTCACCGACGGGCTCTGCCACCTGGAGGCCGGAATGCTGGGCCGCCACCTCGACGGCTGGCTGCCCGCCGACACCCGGCTGCTGTTCGTGGAGAACGTCGGCAATCTCGTCTGCCCGGCCTCGTACGACCTGGGGGAGTCCCTGCGCGTCGTGCTGGCCTCGGTGACGGAGGGCGAGGACAAACCGCTGAAGTACCCGACGGCCTTCGGACTGGCGCACCTGGTGGTGGTGACCAAGACGGACATCGCGCATGCCGTGGAGTTCGACGAGGCCGCCTTCCGCGCCCACGTCCAACAGGTCAATCCCGGGGTGGAGGTGGTGCTGACCTCGGCGCGCGCGGGCGGGGGCGTGGGAGCACTGCTGAACCGGGCGCTGGCCGTCGGCGCGGGCGGTGCGGTGCACTCGCCCGTCATGGCCCAACAGCCCCACCCGCACGCCCACCCTCACCACGAGGGCCCTTCACACGTGCATCCGCATCCGCACCAGGACCCCGCCGTGGCACAGGCCCGGTGATGGAGGCAGTCCAGCGCCGCCGGATCCTCGTCCGCGGGGTGGTGCAGGGCGTCGGCTTCCGCCCGTACGTGTACACCCGCGCGACCGGGCTCGGCCTCGCCGGGCACGTCACCAACACCCCCGAGGGCGTCGTCGCCGAGGTCGAAGGCGCGCCCGCCGCCGTATCCGCCTTCTGCGAGCGGCTCGCCGCGGAGGCCCCGCCGCTCGCCGTCGTGGACGCCGTCGACCACTGCGAGGTCCCGGTCGCGGGCGGTGCGGGCTTCACCATCGTCGCCTCCCGCTCCGGCGGGCCCGCGCGCACACTCGTCTCCCCGGACGTGGCCACCTGCGCCGACTGCCTCGCCGAGCTGGCGGACCCGGCCGACCGGCGCCACCGGCACCCCTTCATCACCTGCACCCACTGCGGGCCCCGCTTCACCATCGTCACCGGGCTGCCGTACGACCGGGCCCACACCACCATGGCCCGGTTCCCGATGTGCTCCGACTGCGCCCGGGAGTACGCCGACCCGGCCGACCGGCGGTTCCACGCCCAGCCGGTGGCCTGCCCGGCCTGCGGGCCCCGGCTGCGACTCCTCGCCGGGGCTCCGCCGCGGGAGGTGGCGGGCGCCGACCCGGTGGCGCAGGCCCGCCGGCTGCTGGCCGAGGGGGCGATCCTCGCGGTCAAGGGCCTCGGCGGCTACCACCTGGCATGCGACGCCACCCGGCCGGCGGCCGTGGCCGAGCTGCGGCGCCGCAAGGCCCGCGGGGACAAGCCGTTCGCCCTGATGGTCCGCTCCCTGACCGACATCGAACCCCTGGTACACCTCGACCCGGTCGCACGGGCCCTGCTCACCGGTCCGGCCCGGCCCATCGTGCTGCTGCGCCGGCGCCCGGAGCCGGCTGCCGCGACGGCCGCGGCCATCGCGGACGGGGTCGCCCCGCGCTGTCCGGACCTCGGTGTGATGCTCCCGTACACGCCCGTCCACCACCTGCTGCTCGGACTCCCCGGCGACCCGCCCGGCCCCCGCCTGCTCGTGATGACCAGCGGCAACCTGTCCGGCGAGCCCATCGTCACCGACGACGCCGAGGCCCTGGAGCGCCTCGGCCGGCTCGCCGACGCCTGGCTCACGCACGACCGCCCCATCCACGTTCCGTGCGACGACTCCGTGGTGCGCGTCTGCGACGGCGAACCGCTGACCGTACGCCGCTCGCGCGGCCACGCCCCGCTGCCCCTGACGCTGCCGCTGCCCGTACCGGCGACGCTCGCCGTCGGGGGAGACCTCAAGAACGCCTTCTGCCTGGGCGAGGGCCGCAAGGCCTGGCTGTCCGCGCACATCGGCGACATGGACGATTTGGCCACCCAGGAGGTCTTCGAACGCGCCGAGCGGCAGTTGGAGTCGATCACCGGCGTGACGCCGGGACTGCTCGCCGCCGACCGGCACCCCCGCTACCGCTCCGCGCAGTGGGCCGGGCGGCAGGCGGGCGCGCGCCCGCTGGTCCGCGTCCAGCACCACCACGCGCACATCGCGTCGGCGATGGCAGAACACGGACTGGACGGAACCCACCGGGTGATCGGGATCGCCTTCGACGGCACCGGCTACGGCGACGACGGGGCGGTGTGGGGCGGTGAGACCCTGCTCGCCGACTACACCGGGTACACCCGCTTCGCGCACCTCGCGTACGTGCCCCTCCCGGGCGGCGACGCCGCCGTGCGGCGCCCCTACCGCATGGCGCTGGCGCACCTGTGGGCGGCGGGCATCGACTGGACCCCGGACCTGCCGCCCGTGGCGGCCTGCCCGGACGACGAACTGCGGGTGCTGCGCCGCCAGTTGGAACGGAATCTGAACTGCGCGCCCACGTCCAGCATGGGACGCCTCTTCGATGCCGTGTCCTCCCTGGCCGGCGTCTGCCACCACGCCGGATACGAGGCCCAGGCCGCCGTCGAACTGGAGGCGGCCGCCCTCGCAGGGACCGACGGGGTCCCGGATCCGGCGTACCGGTTCGCCGTGCGCCACCCGGAGCCCGGCACCGGCGATCCGGTCACCGCCGACCCGGCCCCCCTGCTGGCCGCCGTGGTGGCCGATGTACGCGCGGGCGCCGCGCCGCCGCTGATCGCCGCCCGGTTCCACGCCGCGGTCGCCGCCCTCGTCGGCGCACTCTGCGTCTCGGCGCGCGAACGGCACGGGCTCGACACCGTGGCGCTGACCGGCGGAGTCCTCGCCAACACCCTGCTCTCGTCGGCCTGTTCGCGGCTGCTGCGAGAGGACGGCTTCACCGTACTGCGCCACCACCGGGTCCCCCCGAACGACGGGGGACTGGCACTCGGCCAGCTCATGGTGGCGGCTGCGGCTGCGGCCCCTGCCACGGAAAACCCACAGCAAGGAGACGCCCATGTGCCTGGCGGTACCCGGCAGAGTGATTGACATCGGGGAGCAGGACGGCACCCGCATGGCCACGGTCGACTTCGGCGGCGTGGTCAAGGAGGTGTGCCTGGAATACCTGCCGGACCTCCAGGTCGGTGAGTACGCCATCGTCCACGTCGGGTTCGCCCTGCAGCGCCTGGACGAGGAGTCTGCCCGGAAGACCCTCGAACTCTTCGCCGAACTCGGCATGCTCCAGGAGGAGTTCGGCGACCCCTGGGAGACCGCCGCCGAGGCGGGCGGCGCCCCCTGGCCCTTCACCGACGACCCGGAAGACGTCCCGCAGGAGGCGGCGCAGCAGTGAAGTACATCGAGGAGTTCCAGGACCCGGCCCTCGCCCGCCGGCTGCTCGACGACATCCACGCCACCGTGACCCGGCCCTGGGCGCTGATGGAGGTCTGCGGGGGCCAGACCCATACCATCATCCGTCACGGCATCGACCAACTGCTGCCCGAACAAGTCGAGTTGATCCACGGACCCGGGTGCCCGGTGTGCGTGACCCCGCTGGAGGTCATCGACAAGGCCCTGGAGATCGCCTCCCGCCCCGGTGTTGTCTTCTGCTCCTTCGGCGACATGCTCCGCGTCCCCGGGACCGGCCGCGACCTCTTCCAGGTGCGCAGCGAGGGCGGTGACGTACGGGTCGTCTACTCCCCGCTCGACGCCCTGCGGATCGCCCGGCAGAACCCGGACCGCGAGGTGGTGTTCTTCGGCATCGGCTTCGAAACCACGGCGCCGCCCAATGCGATGACGGTCCATCAGGCGAAGCGGCTAGGCATTGCGAACTTCAGCCTGCTCGTATCCCACGTCCGGGTCCCCCCGGCGATCGAGGCGATCATGACCTCCCCGAGCTGCCGCGTCCAGGCCTTCCTGGCCGCCGGGCACGTGTGCAGTGTGATGGGCACGGCCGAGTACCCGGAGCTGGCCGCCCGCCACCGCGTCCCGATCGTGGTGACCGGCTTCGAGCCGCTGGACATCCTGGAAGGTGTACGCCGGGCCGTACACCAGCTGGAGCGGGGAGAGCACACCGTCGACAACGCCTACGCGCGCGCCGTCCGTTCCGAGGGGAACCCGGCCGCCCTCGCCATGCTGGAGGACGTCTTCGAGGTCACCGACCGCGCCTGGCGCGGAATCGGAGTGATCCCGGACAGCGGGTGGCGGCTGTCCGACCGCTACCGGGAATTCGACGCCGAGCACCGCTTCTCGGTGTCCGGCATCACCACGCGGGAGCCGGCCGAGTGCCGCAGCGGCGAGGTGCTCCAAGGCCTCATCAAGCCGCACGAGTGCGAGGCCTTCGGTACCACCTGCACCCCGCGCACCCCGCTCGGCGCCACCATGGTCTCCAGCGAGGGCGCGTGCGCCGCGTACTACCTCTACCGGCGCCTGGACATCCCCACCGCCACGAAGGCCCCGCTGGAGGCGAGCCCCGTTGTCTGAGACCGCACTGGACGCCGCAACCGCCCCGGACTCCGAGTCCGTACTGGACGTCACCGGATGGACCTGCCCGGCCCCGCTGCGCGACCGGCCCCGCGTGGTGATGGGCCACGGGGGCGGCGGCGCGCTCTCCGCCGAGCTCGTGCAGCACCTCTTCGCCCCCGCCTTCGGCGGGGAGGTGCTCGCCCAGCTCGGCGACGCGGCCGCGGTCACCCTCGGCGGGGCCCGCCTGGCCTTCTCCACCGACTCGTACGTGGTGCGGCCGCTGTTCTTCCCCGGCGGCAGCATCGGAGACCTCGCGGTCAACGGCACCGTCAACGACCTGGCCATGAGCGGAGCCCGGGCCGCCTACCTCTCCTGCGGATTCATCCTGGAGGAAGGCGTCGAGATCTCCGTGGTGGCCAGGGTCGCCGAAGCGCTCGGCGCGGCCGCGCGCGCCGCCGGCGTCGAGGTGGCGACCGGCGACACCAAGGTCGTGGAATCCGGCCACGGCGACGGCATCTACCTCAACACCGCCGGCATCGGGCTGATCCCCGACGGGGTGGACCTGCGCCCGCAGCGCGTCGTACCCGGCGATGTCGTCATCGTCAGCGGCGAGATCGGGCTGCACGGCGTGGCCATCATGAGCGTCCGCGAGGGCCTCGGCTTCGGCGTGGAGATCGAGAGCGACTGCGCGCCGCTCGGCGGGCTCGTGCAGGCGATGCTCGCGGTCACCCCAGACCTGCACGTCCTGCGTGATCCCACCCGCGGGGGCCTGGCCGCCGCCCTGAACGAGATCGCGGCCGCCTCCGGCACCGGGGTCGTGCTCCAGGAGAGCCGGGTGCCGGTCCCCGACGCCGTGGCCAATGCCTGCGCGATCCTCGGCCTCGATCCCTTCTACGTGGCCAACGAGGGCAAGCTGGTGGCGTTCGTACCCCGCGAACACGCCGAAGCGGTACTCGACGCGATGCACGCCCACCCGCTCGGCCGCCGCGCCGCGGTGATCGGCGAGGCGGTCGAGGCCCATCCCGGCCTGGTCGTGGCCCGCACCGGCCTCGGCGGCACCCGCGTGGTCGACCTGCCGCTCGGGGAGCAGCTGCCCAGGATCTGCTGACGCCGCACGCGTATGGGCGGTGTCCCTTTCGGGCCCCCTGGCCCGCCTGCTTGGGGTGCGGCGGCCCGCGGACAGCGGCGGTGCGGAGCCCGGCGGGAAGGGAGGGGTTAGCGGCCGTGGGGCCCGGCCGGGCCCCACGGCCATCGCCGTCCACATGTGGCCCCCGTTTCCGGGGCGGCGCTACAGCTCCTCCATCCGGATCGCGGACTTCAGGTCCTCGTGGGCCTCGCCCCGCTTGCCCTCCTGCTGCTCCAGGAGCGCCGCGGCGATGGCGTCGAGCTTGCGCTGGATGGCGTGCTCGGCGCGCTGCTCGGAGTTCTTCAGCAAGGCCAGCAGCAGCAAGGCCACCGCGCTGATCGCGTCGCCCGCGAGGTGCTGCCACTCGTAGGCCAGGCCCAGGACGTGGACCACCACGAGGCCGGCCACCAAGGCCACGCACAGGAGGGAGAAGGCGGCCGAGCTCGTGAAATTCGAGGCCAGCTCGGCGAGCCTCTCGAAGAGGCCGGCCCGCCCTCGGTCCCCGCTCTTCTCCGCCGGGTGTCGAAAGGCCATGGCGTGCGCTTACCCGCCGCGGCCCGGCCCACACCCCGCGGCTACGCGGGCTCCTTTCGGCTGCTCGGATCGGCCCACGCCTGCAGTGCCGTTCCGAAGGCGGTCATGCAGGGGTCGCAGTAGCGTTCGGTTGCCGCTGTGACCGCAGGCTCGGCGGCGGTCGCATGCGGTGCGAGGCGGCCTCCGCAGAGGGTGCCGGCGATGGTGTCCTTGGCAACGACGTGCCAGATCAGTTCGCATGGGTCGTCGGTGGACTCGGCGCGCATCTCGTACATGGGCGTGCCTTTCTGCGAGTGAGCGGGGTGGGTACCTGCCCCAGTTTCATGAGAGGGCCGTCCGTCCCAAAGGGCTAGCCGGAGTAGGCCATCGGAGGGAAAAGTGGCTGCCGGGGGTTTGACCGCCTGCACACGTACCCCGGAGGTCGCGGCACGGATCGCTCCGCTTCCCCTCAGCCGGCGTGAAGGATCCGGAAGCGCTCGGGTTCCGCCGGATCTCGATCAACGACTTGGATGGGCGTCCAAGCCCATTGCCACACGCTGATGCCCGGCGTGCGGGAGAACCGGATCTGCCCGCGGGTGCCTTCGACTGCGACGCGCGGCCAGGATTCGGCAAGGCGCGCCCGGTCCGCGCCGTGAGAACGCAGCACATCGGCGAGGACGACGACCGTGTCGTAGCCCTCGAAGGCGACGAAGGAGGGCGCTTCGCCCAACCGCTCGCGCAGGGCCGTCTCGACTCGTGCACCGAGTGGGCCGAGGCGCTCGGGCAGGTAGCGCAGGAACGGGATCGCGGCGCTGTCGTCGCCCAGCAACGTCGCCCATTCGGCGAACTCCGGTTGCCCGGCCGGAGCACCCATCATGATCTCGGCAAGGCGCTCGTCACGGCGGACCGACTTGACGATCGACACTGCGGGCTCCGGGAAGCCGGTCAACAGAAGGAGGGCTGTCGCGCGATTGCCGACGAGCTCGTCACACACGGCCGTGGGGGCGAGCGCACGTACATCGAGTTCGATGACGGTGCCGCCGCGTGGAGCGAGGTAGTCACGCAGAATGCGGGCCCCAGCGGCCCAGTAGACACTCGGCTCGGCTGCTACGGCGATTCGGCTGTGGCCCGCGCCGAGGAGGAAGTCCGCGTAGATCTGCCAGCCGTGGGACTGCGCCGGGGCGAGGCGCGCGACCCATTCCGTCGGCTGTTCCGTGAGCGCGTCGAGAACCGCTGACGAGCAGAGGAACGGCAGGCCGAGGGCGTCGGCCCTGGCGGCAGCGGCGCGAGCGACGACGCTGTGATACTCCCCCGCCAAGGCGGCCACGCCCAGGCGGGCCAATTCATCCACGGCCGCTGCGGCCCGCTGGGGATCAGCCGCGGTGTCTCGGACCACCAGTTCGAGTGGTCTTCCGCCGATCCCGCCGGCCTCGTTGACTTCGCCGACGGCCAGCTCGAGTCCAGCGAGCAAGTGCCGGCCTGCCTCGACCCAGCCAGGCCGAGTCAGCGGAACGAGAGCGCCGATCCGGACGGATGATCCGTCAGTCCGCTCCGATCCAGGTGACGATGGTGGCGTATTCATGCGTTGGCGTCTCCCGTGTGACGTTCGGTTGCAGTTCGTCCGGATCGCAGAATGGCAAGGCCCGGTAGTACGCGTTCGTCTTGTCTCATCTCGCCGTGGTGGACGCACCTGGGTGGCCATGCCCCAAGCGTTCAGCCTGGGATGAGTGCGTCCCACTGGTCTCGGGTCGGGCCGTCGTGCTGCGGCGAGAAGTCCGGGTGCGCGGTCAGCCAGGCGGTGACGTGTCGGTCCACTTCGTCGGTGCCGTAGGCGTCGTGGGCTGGTCGCAGGAGACGTACCTGGGCTCGGGCTCTCATGACGACGGGATCGTCGAAGGCGCAGGCGGCCAGGGCAGCAGCCCGCCGGTCTGAGGGTGGTGCGCTCTCGGCGAGGCGTTGCTCGTTGGCACGGCCGGCCGTCACCTGCGCGTCGAACCACGGGCGGAGGGCGGCCTCCAGCACGATGCGGCGGGTGCGCAGGGTCACCAGTCCTCATCGCCGGCCCGATGCGGCGGATGCTCGCCGAACCAGTCGAACTCGTGGTACTCCCGGGCTCCGCGTGCCAGCAGGTCCGCGTAGACATCAGGGGTCTCGGTGCGCAACACGGTGCGTACGGGCGCGAGGAGCGAGTGGGGCTGGGTGGCCTGCGGGATCCGGGGTCTGTCCCAGTGGAAGAAGTCCTGGTTCAGGTCCTCTCCGGCCTGCCGGGCGTCCTGCTCGAACAACGTGACCGTATGGCCCCGCCGGCCAAGCGTGAGCGCCGTCCCCAGCCCGCTGATACCCCCACCGATCGCCGCAACCCGCCACTGAGCCCCCCTTCGCGTCGTGTTGCGGAGCGAGCCTACTGCTTGGCGATCTTCGGTCGAGCACCGGCGTCGTCCGAGCCGCCGACTACGCGGAGAGCGTGGCCGAGGGCTACGGGTACGGCCCCGACCTCCAGGCTCACCTGGCGGCTCCTCAGCCCCCGCCGGGGCGTCACACTGGCCACAGTGCTGATGGCCGTGGAGGCGTGACGGAGCCCCCGCTCGCCGAACACCGCGATCGGCAAGCAGGGGCTTCCTGCACCACGCCCGCTGTGACAGCGAGAGCCGCCAAGCAGTCCAGGGGCGGGTGTCCGTGGCCGGTGGACCCATGGTCGACCGGGTGGGGCGGGCCTGTCTGGACACAGTGAATCACCCACGAGGCGAATATGCCAGGCTGGCCTGCATTTGCGCTAGAGGAATCGCGCTCTGCCTTGCGGCTGCCGGTCAGGATGGTGTCGTGTCCGTAGCGTTGATGGCCACCAGTCCCTTCGCGCCCATGCCGTACACCCGTCCGCCGCCCGCCCGGATCGGGACCTGGCTGTACGTCACGGTCCGTTCGGCTCGGACGTCCAACGGGCTTGGCCGCCCTGGGTGTTCAGCACCCACATCCGGCCGCTCGAACGGGGTGGGATGCTGCCCCAGCGCCTGTTCCGGCGACATGTAGGGCGCCGAGCCGATCAGCGATCCGGTGGAGGTGAGCGCCGTCCCGTCGGTGGTCGATCACGTGCGGCCCGTCCAGGGCCAGGAGGACGTTCGCCGGCCTCAGGTCCCGGTGGATCACCCCGGCTCCGTGCACCGAGACCGGCGCCTCCGCGAGGCCGGCCGTCAGCATCCGCAACGCGTCCTCGGGCAGCGGTCCGTGGGCCCCGGCCGCCGAGTGCAGCGAGAGGCCGACGACGAACGAGGTCGCCATCCACGGAACTTCGGCGTCGGTGTCGGCGTCCACCACCGGGGCCGTGAACGCCCCTGACACCTGCCGCGCCCCCGCGCATCCGCACTTGGGACGGCGGGCCGTCAGACGCGCGCTACAGGAGACGGCGCCGAGGGGCGGGCGGTGTGACGCGCCCGCCCCTCGGCCACCGGTGATGCGGTCAGACGGCCGGGGCGATCAGACGGTCGCGGGTGCGGACCGGGACTGCGGCGCCGGCGGCGCGAGGCGGCCGGTGCGGTGCAGTGCGTACAGTGCGCCGCCGCACACGAGGCCGAGCGCGCACAGCGCCAGCCACGGCAGCGCGGACATCCCGGCGTCGCGCGCCGCGTCCAGCGCCACGCCCGTGAGGAGGTTGCCGAGGGTGATGCCGACCCCGCAGATGGTGTTGTACAGCCCGTAGTGGGTGGCCACGAGCCGGTCGTCGGCCAGCCGGACGATCGTGTCCATCTCGAACGGGTACGCGATCATCGTGCCGAGCGCCAGCAGCAGCGCGGACAGCGCGGGCGGTACGGAGGCCAGCAGCCACAGCCCCGGCCCGCCGCCCGGCACCGGCACGGCCGAGGCCAGGAGCAGGGGTACGAACGCCACCCCCATGGTCAGCAGGCCCCACACCAGGGCCCGGCCGGGCTCGGTCCTGGCCTTGCACCACGCGGTCACCTTCGTCTGGAAGAGGATCGTGCTCAGCCCGGAGACGGCGAACAGCACCGCCACCGCTGCCGTGCCGAACCGCCCTTCTCCGCCCAGGCGCCGGACCTCCAGGGGGAGGGCGAGGTAGACCTGGAAGGACATGACGTACGAGCCGGTCATGGCCATGGAGAAGAGCAGGAACGGGCGGTTGGAGAAGATCCCGCGCCACTGGGTGAGGACGCCCTCGGCGGTCCTCCTGTCCGCCGCCCGTCGCGCGGGCAGCGCCCGGATCTGTACGAGGCTCAGCACCGCGAAGATCCCCGATGCCACCAGGCAGGTCACGCTGAAGTCGACCCCGGTGAGCACCATCCCCACCAGGGGGCCGAGCAGGATTCCGGCCTGGTAGAAGACGTTGAACAGGGCGAACGCCTCCACCCTGCGCTCTCCCGCGTCGGCGGCGAGGTAGGCGCGGGACGCGGGGTTGAACAGGGCCCCGGCCAGCCCCGTCGCCGCGGAGGCCGCGAGCAGGGCGGGTACGGACTCCACGAGCCCCAGGACCGCGAAGCCGGCGGTGCGCAGCACGAGTCCCGCGATGATCATCGGTTTGTAGCCGAGCCGGTCGGCCAGGGTTCCGCCGATCAGGAACATGCCCTGCTGGCTGAAGTTGCGGACGCCGAGGATCAGCCCGACCAGCCAGCCGGCGAGCCCCAGCGGGCCCGCCAGGTGGGTGGCGAGGTAGGGCATGAGCATGTAGAAGCCGAGGTTGATGGTGAACTGGTTCACCATCAGCAGTCGGACGCTCCGCTCGTAGGTGCGGACCTGTGCGAGGGTCCCCTTCACCGCGCCTGCTCCTCGGAGCCGAGCGTGAGCGGGTCGACCACCGCCGTGCAGCGGGTCCAGCGGGTGACCTCCTTCTCGTCCAGGCGGCCGATGAGATCCGGTTCGGACGCCGGCGGGGCGTCGAGCAGGCCGTGGGCGCGGCAGTAGTCGTCGTCGTAGACGGTGCCGAGGTAGCGCTGCGGGCCGTCCGGGAAGACCGCCGCGATGCGGGTGTCCTCGGGCAGGGACCGAGCCGTCCAGCCCGCGACCAGAGCGACCGCGCCGACGCTCCATCCGCCGGTGGCGTAGTGGGAGCCCGCCAGCCGGCGGCAGGCCCACACGGCTTCCGCCGGGGAGACCCAGTGGACCTCGTCGAAGTTCTCGTAGGCGACGTTCCGGGGGTAGATGCTGGAGCCGAGGCCGCGCATCAGCCGGGGCCGGGCAGGCTGCCCGAAGATCGTCGAGCCGATGGTGTCGACGCCGACCAGCGTCAGGTCGGGATACAGCCGGCGCAGCGCGCGGGAGATGCCCGCGGAGTGGCCGCCGGTGCCCACGCTGCACACCAGGACGTCGATGTGCTGGAGCGCGGTGGCGAGTTCGAGCGCCAGGGGCGTGTAGGCCGTGGTGTTGTCGGGGTTGTTGTACTGGTCGGGGCACCAGGAGTCCGGGTGCCGCGCCAGCAGGTGGCTGACCCGGTCGCGGCGGGCCTGCTGCCAGCCGCCGGTCGCGTGCGGTTCGGCGACCACGTTGACCTGGGCCCCGTAGGCGGCGAGCAGCCGGGTCATGGAGGCCTCCAGGCCGGGGTCGGTCACCAGGGTGACCGGGTGGCCGTACACCATGCCCGCGAGGGCGAGGCCGAGCCCGAGGGTGCCGCTGGTGGACTCGATGATGCGCGCGCCCGGCTTGAGGTCGCCGCGGGCGCGGGCGCGTTCGACCATGTGCAGGCCGGGGCGGTCCTTGATTCCGCCCGGGTTGAAGCCCTCCAGCTTGGCCCAGAAGCCGCGGCCGGCCGGTGCGAGGGGCTCGGAGATCCGCAGCAGGGGGGTGTTGCCGACGAGTGCGGACAGGGCGGAGCGCGTGGCGGATGACGTGTCGCTGATCGAGGAATGCATGACTGCGCTTTCGTTCGGTGATACGCGTCGGGTACTCGTTCGGGAGCCGCTGGGAACGGCTGCGTGACCGAGTGGCCTAGATGCGCCACCGACAGACGCTGGTGAGCGTGGTGCGGCCCGGGCGGGCTATGGCGGTTCTGCGGCGGGAGCCGGGGGCAGCCGAGGGCGCGTCCGCCGTCGGCTGCCCGGGTGTCATGGCGGGCGTCAAGGCGAGGACCGGACCGGCCGGGTGCGGGGGCTCGCCTTGGGCGGCCTGGGCGGGCAGACCGGGGAAGGTGCACGCGGCGCCGTGGTCGTGCCGGGGCCGCTCGGGTGCGTGCTGCTGGGGGTCGGCGGAGGCGGAGGCGGGCGCGGAGGTGGACGCGGGCGCGGGCGCGGGGCCGGGCGCGGAGGTGGAGGTGGGCGCGAACGCGCCGAGGGAGAGATGGCCGTGCGTGTCGCCGGACAGGTAGGAGGAGCAGTGGACCGCTGCGAGCAGCAGCCCGCTCATCAGGCAGGCGAGCAGGGCGCGCGGCCAGGGCGCGGAGTGGTGGCGAGGCACAGTTCCTCCGTACAACAGTCACTGCCGCGCCCAGGTGGGCCGGAAGTGTCGTCGGCGGTTCTCGTCGGCTGCGCGCGGTCGCGGGTGTCGGGGTGTCAGATCCTGAAGGTCTCTGAACATATCGCCCTGTTATGGGCATATCCCGCAGCGCGTCGAGTGTCGTCGGATGCGACGGATGCGACGGCCTACATCTGGAGGACGGCTCGCACTACGGGGTGTGCCGGGGCGGGACAGGCTGACCGCCCCTGATCCGCGGCGAGCGCGGGGGAGCGGCCCGGAAGGGCGGACTTCACACGGAGGGCGGCAGAGGCGGCGGTGCGCGGTGTGGCCGCGTCATGTGCGGCCGCCGGTTGCGGCGAGAGCGGCGCGCAGTCATGCGAGGGCCCGTGGTGGTCTTCGCCGGCAGGGGCGCCGGCGGCCACGGGGGAGGCGGAGGTGGGGCTTCCCGGCTCGCTGTTGTGCGGGCACAGGAAGCCCAGGATCAGCAGGGCCAGCGCGAGGATCACCAGCCGACCCGCGGACGGGCGGATCGGCCGACCGCCGGAGCGCGGCCAAGCTGTAACCATGCCGTGATCATACGGGGTCTTGTGGGAGAGCCGGGAACGCTCGCAAGAAGTAGGGGCGAACAACTCACCGGCGCGCCAAGCCTCTTGGAGAAACCTACGACCCTGGGCTGTCCTGTGCGCACCGGAAGGAGGCCGCTGCGTGACGGACGATCAGGAGCCGTCGGCCGGTGCCCGGCGAGCACACTGCCGGCAGCCCCATGCCGCGCCCCCGACCCGTACGGCGGACAGCCCTCGGCCCCGAGGGCTGTGGCGCGTCACCCTGACCCTGGCTCCGTAGCCGGTGGCGAGGCCCCGCGCGCGGGCCGTGGCTACGCTGGAAGCGGGCAGAGGGAGGCCGCACCGATGAGACGACGCCATCACTTCCACATCGATCACGCCGGGCACTCCATCAGTGCCAACGTCCAGACCGGCCACACCACCGTCGTGGAGGTCCTCGTCGACGGCAAGGAGGGCGGCTACGCCACGACGCCCGACGACCACCCCCTGACGGTGCAGGTGGAGCTGCCGACCGATCCGCCGACGCAGGTCTCCGTACGCGCGACGCCCGGCCCCGGCGTGCCGCGCTGCCTCCTGGAGGCGCCGGGGGCCGAGCCCCACATCATGTCGCCGCGCCGGTACTGACGGGCCGGCCGGCCCGAGGGGTGGTCCCTCGGGCCGGCGGTGCTCAGCTCTTGCCGAGGAGCGTGTTCATACGGGTGATCTCGGCGCTCTGAGAGGTGATGATGGCGCCGGCCATGTCCTTGGCGGGCTGGTACGAGCCGCCGGACTGCTCGGTCTTGGCCATGGCGACGGCGCCCTCGTGGTGCTTGACCATCAGCTGGAGGAACGCCGTGTCGAAGGCCTTGCCGGAGGTCTTCTCCAGGCCGTCCATCTCCTCGGCCGTCATCATCCCGGACGTGGGCATGTCGTGCCCGCCGTGACCGTCGTGGCCGCCGCCTTCCGCGGGGACCTGCTCGCCCCACGCGGTCAGCCAGCCGGTCAGGGTCGTGATCTCCGGGTCCTGGGCCTTCTTGATCTCGTCGGCGAGCGCCTTGACCTCGGCCGATTCGGCGCGCGTCGCGGCGAGGCCGGCCATCTCCACGGCCTGCCGGTGGTGGGGGATCATCCCCTGCGCGAAGGCGGTGTCGGCCGCGTTGTGGGCGCCCTGCTGCGGGGCGGCGGAGGCGGAAGGCGAGGCGGAGGCGTTGTGGCCGCCGCTGTGGGCCGACCCGCTGTCGTTGGCGCCGCTGCCGCCACAGGCGGCGAGGACGAGGGCGGCGGTGGTGGCCGCGGCCACGGCGGTGGCGCGACGGATGAGGGAACGGTTGGCGGTCATGCTGGTGCTGCTCCTGGTGTGAGGGGCACGCGCACGCAGGGCGTGCCGAGGAAAGGGCCTTGGCCGAGAGGAGGCGCGGCCGTCCTATATGCGCAGGAGCTGCAGTTCGCTCAGTGAGGGGGGAGCGCGTCCGCCGAAGGCGACATCGGGAACGACCCCGTGGCCGGCCCCCGTCAGGCCGTGGACCGTGCCGGGCAGTACGGCCGGTACGGGCAGGACGGGAGAACCCGCGACGCCGGCGGCCGCGCAGGTCGCATCGGCGTGCTCGGCATGCCCGCCGCCGCTTCCGCCGTCCGACGGATCGTCGGCGTGGACGCAACCGTCGTGGACCGCTGCGGCCTCGGCACCGTGGTGCGCGCCGGCCGTGGTGTGTGCGGCCGCGGGGAGACCCCCCGGGCCCAGGCCGTGCATCGCCACGAGGCCGAACAGCACGGTCAGGACGAGCAGCAGGCCGGAGCACAGCCCGAAGGGCACCACCGCTCGCCTCGCCTGCCGACTCATACCCCGCATCGTAAGCGGCCCCCTCCCCATCCCGCGCGACCGGGTCCCGCAGCGGACCCCACGCCGCCCACGTCCATGTGCCGCCTCATACGAGGGCTGTCACCTGGTCCGGCTGCTCCTCGACCACGAGGTGACCGGCGCCGGGCGCGACGTGCAATCCGGTTCCGAGGGCCGCACCCGTCCGGGTTACGGTGCGGGTATGCGCGCTCCCATCGGTCCCTTCGACCCCGCCCGGCCCGCCTCCGGCTGCCTCGCCGAGCTGACCCGGCCGGTGGCCGAAGCGGTCCTCGGCTGGCGGGGCGCGATGCCCGCCGAGCAGATCCTCTACGTCGACACCGATCCGGAGATCGCCGACACCGCCGCTTTCGTCGCACACTACGGGCAGGAGCTGCTCGGGCAGTCGGCCAACTGTGTGGTCGTGGCCGCCAAGCGCGGTGGCGAGACCAGCTTCGCGGCCTGCCTGGTGCCCTCGGCGGGCCGGGTCGACGTGAACGGCGCCGTCCGGCGTCACCTGGGGGCCCGCAAGGTGTCCTTCGCCCCGATGGCGACGGCCGTGGAGCTGACCGGCATGGAGTACGGCGGCATCACCCCCGTCGGCCTGCCGGCCGACTGGCCGCTGCTCGTGGACCCGGCGGTCGCGGACATGCCGTACGTCCTCGTCGGCAGCGGCCGGCGCCGCGGCAAGATCATCGCGCCCGGCAAGCTGTTCGCCGAGCTGCCCGGCGCCGAACTGGTCGACGGCCTCTCCCTCTAGCGCGTGTTCTCCAGGGGCTGGGGGCGGGCCCGGGCGATGACCAGGGCCACGTCGTCGTGGTCCTCCGGGTGGCGCAGGGAGTCCAGGAGCCGGTCGCACGTCTCCTCCAGCGTCCGGCCGGTGCCGGCGAGGAGCTCCAGCATCAGGGAGAGCCGGTCGTCGATGGACCGGTCGCGGGTTTCCACCAGGCCGTCCGTGTACAGGACCAGCTGGTCGTCGGGCTTCATCGGGACCGTGGTCGCCTCGAAGGGGCCGCCCACGCCCAGCGGTGTGCCCGTGGGCAGCTCGAGCAGGCGGGGCGCGCGGCCCTTCCGGATGAGGACCGGCGGCAGGTGTCCGGCGACGGCTATGCGGCACTCCGCGCGGTGCGGGTCGTAGACGGCGTAGATGCAGGTCGCGATGGTCTCGTCCAGC
The DNA here is from genome assembly GCF_018614075.1 of Streptomyces sp. ISL-94. GTDB lineage: Bacteria > Actinomycetota > Actinomycetes > Streptomycetales > Streptomycetaceae > Streptomyces. The sequence goes on from NZ_JAGGOZ010000086.1 coordinate 53,441, forward strand.
CCGGAGGTGGTGCGGTCGAGGTACTGGAGCACCTGGGCGGGATCCAGGCCCAGCTCGGCGAGCGTACGGGTGGCGGTGCGCAGCTGTCCCATGCTGGCGGCGGCGTTGATGCCGCTGCCCATGACGTCGCCGATGACGATGGCGGTCGTGTCGTCCGGTTGCGCGATGGCGTCGAACCAGTCGCCGCCGATCTCACTGGTGGCCGCCGCGGGCTGGTACCGGTAGGCGACTTCCAGACCCGGGGTGGGCGGCGGGTGGTGCGGCAGCAGGTGGTGCTGGAGGGCGAGCGCGGTGTGGTGCGCGTTGCGGTACCAGCGGGCGTTGTCGATGCACACGGCGGCGCGTGCGGCCAGCTCGCCCGCCAGGATGATGTCGTCGTCGTCGAAGGGCAGCGGGTTGCGCGTCCGCTTGAGGTCGAGCGCCCCGAGGACCTCGCCGCGGGCGATGAGCGGCACGGCCAGGTACGAGCGCAGGCCGGCGCGGGCCAAGAGGGCTGCGGCGTCGTCGTCGCGGGCGATGCGCGAGAGGTCCTGGGCATGTACGTGGGCCACGAGCACCGGGTGCCCGGTCGTCACGGACTGGGTGACCAGCCGGTCCGCCTCGTAGCGGGCGATGTCGCCCGGCGGGTCCGCTGCGCGCACGGCCTCGCTGGGGTAGGCGGCCGCCACGGCCAGCGCCCGGAACACCGCCGGCCCGCGGGCCGTCTGGGCGATGCTGGGACGGCCTTCCAGGACCGAGTCGAGGATGTCCACGGCCGCGACGTCGGCCAGCTCCGGCACGACGACGTCGGCCAGCTCGCGGGCGGTCTGCTCCAGGTCGAGGGTGGTGCCGATACGGACCGTGGCGTCCGCGATCATGGCGAGCCGGCGGCGGCTGTGGCCGATCTCCTTGGCCGCCTGGTGACTCTGGGTGACGTCCACGACCGAGGTGGCCACACCCAGCACCCGGCCGGCGGCGTCCTCCAGCCGGTAGTACGACACCGACCAGGCGTGCTCGGCACGCTGGTCGGAGTGGGTGTGGCCGGCGGTGAACTGCTCCAGCAGCGGAGTACCGGTGGCCAGCACCTGCCGCATCGCGGCCTCGACGGCCTCCGCGTCGTCCAGGAAGGACAGGGCGTCGCGGACCCGGCGGCCGATGTGGGCGGCGGCCGGCAGCCCGTTGATGCGCTCCAGCATCGGGTTGACCAGGACGTAGCGCAGGTCCGTGTCCAGGACCGCGAGCCCGATGGGGGACTGCGCCACCAGGCGCGCGGACAGGGCCAGGTCCCGCTCCAGGTGCCGCAGCCGGGTCCGGTCGGTCGCGATCCCCAGGGCGTACCGGTCCCCGCGCTCGTCCAGCAGCCGCATGTTGCGGAACTCCACGAGTGTGGAGCTGCCGTCCTTGCGCCGTACGGGGAACGCCCCGGCCCAGTCACCGGCCCCGCCCATCACCCGCGCGAACAGCTCCAGGACCAGGTCCACGTGCTCGTGGGAGGTCAGCAGCCGGGCGGCCGGCTGGCCCAGCGCCTCCTGCGCCGTCCACCCGAACAGCTGCTCGGCCTGCGGGCTCCACAGGGCGATCCGCCCCTTCGCGTCGAGGACGACCGCGGCCACGTTCAGGACGTCGAGCAGTCCGCTGGGCGGGACGAGACCGGCCACCGCGCGGTCGGCGTCAGCCCTCGGCGCATCGGCTGCATCCATTGCGATGGCTCCCTTCCGGCCGTCGGCCCGGCGCCGTGGGACCTCTGGCGGGCGAGCCTCGCGGGGCTACTCCCATCGTCTCTCGGGACCCGTGGTCCTACAGCGCGGCGCCGACCGCGCAGGCCGTCCCCAGCGCCCGCGCGGCGGGAAAACCCCGTGCCACCTGGCAGAATCGGAGGAATCTCCAATGTCTGGCGTCCGGCCGCTCGGCCTCGTGCGCGGGGCCGCGTGACGGTGCGCAGCCCCCGAGATCCGGCGTCCGGCATCCCGGAGGCCTCGTGTGCGGAGGCCTCGTGTGTGAGGTCGGCCGCGAGAACGGTACGCGGCCTCCGGCTTCCGGCTGCTTTCGGCTTCCGGTGCCCGGCCGTGGCCGAGACGGTCGCCTCCGTTCCGGCCCACTCGGGCGCGCGGCCGCCTATGCTGCGGCGGTGCCCATACCCTCCGCAACCCCCAGGTACCCGCGCGCCGGGCTGGTCGTGGTCGTCCTCCTGCTCCTCACCACGGCGGCGGGCCTCGGAGCGTGGAAGTGGTGGGAGCGGGAGCGGGCTCAGGCCGGGGAGTTCACGGCCGATCCGCACTCCTGCGAGCTGGTGACCCCGCAGACGATCCACCGGCTGTGCCGACCGCCCTCGGCGGCCGGGAAGACGCCGGCGCCTGCACCTAGGCCGCTCCGCGCGTGCAGGGCACGAACCGCTCCAACGTCCACCTGCGGCCCTTCCGGCTGACCGTGGACCTGGCCCGCGAGGACATGCGCGAGGACCGCACCGACGCATCCGGCTGGGAGAAGGACACCGTCGAGGACGTGCCCGGCATCGGGGACGAGGCCTTCCTCCGCTTCCGCAAGACCGTGCCGGGTGCGCCCGTCTCGGCGCAGCTCTGCTTCCGCCGCAGCAACATGGTGGTCTGGCTGACCTACGCGCGGAGCGATGACGACCGCCAGGCCGCCCGGGCCGGGGCCGTCGACGCCGCCCGCGAGGCGGCCGCCCGGCTCCGCTCCGGCTGACGGGCCGACGGGCCGACGGCTGACGGGCCGAGGGACTGACGGGCCGGGGGTCTTCCTGCCCGCGGTTCACTCGGAGGCGAGGCGCCCGCTGATCCACTCCAGGGCCGGGGGACCTCCCGGAGCCAGGAGACGCACGCGGGCGCCTTCACCTTCTCGATGAACTTCTGCGTGGGCTGGTGGTTCTCATCGCCCCGGAGGGAGGTGGTCACCAGGAAGGAGGTGACGCCCTGCGGGAGGTGGTCCAGGCTCCACAGCAGGTCGGATCGTTTCTCCTCGTGTGCAGAGAACGGCGATCGCGAGGAGGGTGGTACTGGTAGGACTCATGCCGGGCCAGAGCGCCGTTCGGCATGGTCCCTCTCCCGCGCGCGAGCCCTGCCTTCCCGGAGCCGCCGCCGCCACCGCCGTCAGGACAGGGTGCGTACGCGCTGGTCGCGCAGCTCGTAGCGGGCGGCGACCACGGCCAGTTCCCCCGAGGCCACCTTGCCGGCCAGGTCCGGTTCGGCCGCCAGCCGGCCGCGGACGCTCCGTACGTGCGCGTTGACGGTGGCGTCGATGCGGGCCTCGCCGTGCTGCCCGCGGTCGATGGACGGCCGTATCTGGTCGGCCAGGTACTGGATGTGGGCGGGCAGCGGCTCGCCGGTCTCGTCGGCGTGGACCGCCGCGGCGACGGCTCCGCACGACTGGTGGGCCAGCACGAGCACCAGCGGTATGTGCAGTTCGAGGACCCCGTATGCGATGCTCCCGAGCACCGCCTCGTCGAGCACCTCACCGGCGGACCGGACGGTCATCAGATCGCCCAGCCCCTGGTCGAAGACCAGCTCCGGGGGCACCCGCGAGTCGATGCAGCCCAGCACGACCGCGAACGGCTGCTGCCCAGCGACCAGTTGGCGGCGCAGGTACGCGGACTCGTGCGGGTGCTCCTGCCGGTGGGTGCGCCAGCGCTCGTTCCCGGCCGCCAGCCGGCGCAGCGCCTGCGCGGGCGTGGTGGGCCGGTCCCCGCCGTCCGCCTCCCGGGAGGCGGCGGAAGCGGGAAAGCCCGGCCCGAGGGCCAGCCCCGCGCCGGCGACCGCCGTACCCGCCACGGCGGTGCGCAGCAGGGCGCGTCGGCTGGGCGGAGGAGCGACAGGGGTCCGCGTGTTCGAATTCATGGCCGGACCGTAACCCGCCCCCGCCGCCCCGGTGTTGACCCGCGGCCCGGATTGGCGTGATCCGCGCGCCGGCAGGCCGAATGGTGGCGAGATGATCTCAGCATGCGGATGCGGCCCCCAGGGGGCGCCGTGCGGGCCCGCCCGCGTCGGGGATCAGTCGGACGGAAGCCCGGGCAAGCGGACCGCGGAGTATCTCCGGGGTTCGGTGGCGGGGCGCGCCGGCCCCGGCGGGCCGGCGTGCTGCCGTGATCCCCGCCATCCGGTGCGGAGCCACCCCTCGGAGCGCGGGCTCAGCGGGCGTGCCGTTCCGGGAGGTCCACCTCGGCCGGGGCCGGCGTGAATCCGCGCGGGCCGGCCGGCCCGGAGCGCCTGCCGCAGAACGCGGCTTCGAGCGTCCCGCCGAGGGCCGTGTTCGCGGCGCCCCGGTTCGAGGTGTTCGCCATGGCGGCGAGGCTGCGGCGGCCGTCCCGGGTGGCGAAGGCGTAGGTGTAGAAGCCCTGCACGGTGCCGGTGTGGCCGTACACCGAGATGCCGCACGAGAGGTCGTAGCGGCGCAGTCCCAGCCCGTAGGAGCGGGTGCCGGAGGCATCGGTCGGGGTCATGGTGAGCATCAGGTCCAGCGTTCGTGCGGGCAGCAGGCGGCCGTCGAGCAGCGCGGAGGTGAAGGTGTTCAGATCGGCCGCGTCCGAGATCATCGCCCCGGCGGACTGCGCCCAGGAGGCCGTCTGTTCGGTGGAGTCGACCAGGGGCGCGCCGGCCTCGTCGGGGTGGAGGTAGCCGCGGGCGTGCAGCCCCTCGATCTTCGTGCCGGGGTGGACGTACGAGGTGTTCCGCAGTCGCAGCGGCCTGATGATGCGGCGGTCGTACTCCTCGGCCACGGGGTGTCCGGTGGTCTTCTCGATGAGCATGCCGAGGACGACGAAGTTGGTGTTCGAGTACTGGTACGAGGCGCCCGGCTCGGTGGTCCTCGGTTCGCGGAGCGAGAGCGCCACGAGGTCCCCGTAGCCGAACACCTTGTTCCGTACGGCCTCGAAGCCCGGAACCGTCCGGGCGAACATGGCATCCGTGTAATCGGCCAGCCCGCTCCGGTGGTTCAGCAGGTGGCGCACCGTGATCCGGTCGTCGGGCAGCAGACCCGGCAGGTGCCGGCCGACGGGATCGTCGAGCCGGATCCGCCCCTCCGAGACGAGTTGCAGCGCCACGACGGCGGAGAAGGTCTTCGTGACGCTGCCGATCCGGAAGCGGGCCCGGGGGTCCATGGCCGCGCCCGTGCCCCGGTCGCGTACGCCCACCGCCCTGGTCCGGACGCCGCCGGGGCCGGTGACCCGGGCCATCGCCCCCGGGGCTCCGGCGTCGGTCGTGTTCCGCAACGCCTGGACCAGGGCCGGGAGATCGGCGGCCGGTGCCTCGGCGGCGTGGGCGGCGGTGGCCGTGGTGACGGTGAGCGTGATCGGCGCCACGCCGGCGACCACGGCCAGCAGGGCGGTGCAGAGGGCCAGGCCTCGGTTCAGGGGCGGCGGCGGGAGCAGGGGCACGTGGATCCTCGACTCAGCGGTACGGGGCAGGGGTACCGACCCTACGGAAGATCCAGGGACCCACGGGCGCTCGGCTACGGCGTGTTCCGAGGGTCCCGCCGGCCTTCGACGTGTCGGCGATCCCCGATGTGGCGGTAAGGGGACATCGCCGCCACACCCAGCCGGGCCGCGACACCGCGCATGGTCAGTGCCGCGAGCCCCTCGCCGTCGGCGATGTCGATGGCGGCGCGGATGATCCCCTCGCGGGTCAGCTCCTGGTCGGCAGCCGGGGGAGGGGTGCTCCGCTGGGGGGCCCTCGGTGCCGATGGCGATGGCGATGGCGATGGCGATGGCGATGGCGATGGCGATGCCGGTGCCGCGCGCCCGGCGACGACCGTGGCGGCGCGCGGGCGCGTGGTGACGAGCCCCTCCGATCGCAGCGTGGTCAGCGCCTTGGTGGCGGTGGCCAGGGCGACGCCCCAGTCCCGGCAGAGCCGGCGGGTCGAGGGGACCCGGTCCGGTGAAGCGGGCTTCGGGATCACGCCGGTCCGCGACAACACCGAGCTGAGGATCGCCTTCGGCTTCGCCTCCGAGCCGCTCGACGGCGGGCAGCGCGACCCCGAGCGGCTGCGCGAGCTGGTCACCGAAAAGGCCGCCGCCCTGCGCTGGGAGGGGGAGCGGCTCGCCAAGGCCGCAGCCGAGGCGCCCGACTTCTACTGCGACGCCATGGCCCAGATCCGCATGGACCACTGGTCGCGCGGCCGGGTCGTGCTGCTCGGCGACGCGGGCTACTGCCCCTCCCCGCTGTCGGGCCAGGGCACGAGCCTGGCCCTGGTGGGCGCCCACGTCCTCGCGGAGGAGCCGGCCCGGCCGGGCGCGGAGCACCGCGCCGCCTTCACCCGGTACGAGGAGCGCATGCGGCCGTTCGTCGAGCTCAACCAGGCCCTGGCCACGGAGAACCCGGGCGGACCCGCCTCCGAGGAGTCGGTGGAGCGGGCCAAGAACGCCATCAGCCTGGATGCCTGACCGCACCGCCGGGCCCAGTGGGGCAGGGGGATGTCCGCAGGGCTCGCCGGACACCCCCTCGGAGCGGCTACTTGAGGGTCGAGAACGCCTTGGTGAAGGCCAGCGGCTGCTGGAGGATCGAGCTGCACGTGGCGTCCGCGGTGCCGATGGCCCCGGCCGCGCACTGCCGGTCCCGGGCCGAGGACCACATGGCCAGTCGGCCGATGCCCTTCGCCGCCGCGAAGTCCACGAGCTGCGCGGCGTCCGAGACGGTGAAGACCTCGCTCGCCACGTCGTTCACGCCGATCATCGGCGTGACGGCGACCGCCTTCCAGGCCGCCGCGTCGGACAGCCCCAGCACCCCCTTGAGCTGGGCCTGAGTGGCCGTCGCCGCCTGGATCGCGTACAGCCCCATGTCCCCGCTGTACGCCGGCCCGTAGTCCATCGCCATGATGTTGACCGCGTCGATCCGCACGCCGTTCTTGCGGGCATCGGCCAGCAGGGCCACTCCCGGCTGGGTGAGCCCCTCCGGCATCACGGGCAGGGTGAACGCCACGTCCAGGCCCGGGTGGGACTTCTGGAGCAGGGCGATGGCTTGGGCCCGGCGCGCGTTGGCGGCGGTGTCCGGCAGGGCCGCGCCCTCGATGTCGAAGTCGACCTTCGTGAGCCGGTACTGGTCGATCACCTTGCCGTAGGCGGCGGCCAGCGCGTCGGCGGTGGCGCAGTTCAGTGCCAGCTCGTGCCCGGCGGCCCCGCCGAAGGAGACCCGGACGTCGCCGCCCTTGGCGCGCAGCGCGCCGATCTGGGCGGCGACCCGGTCGCTCGCCAGGTCCGTGACCCCGCCCCACAGCGGAGCGCAGCCGCCGCCGGAGGTGATGAAGGCGAGGTGGAACTCCCTCACGCCGGTCGTCGCCGCCGTGTCGAGCAGGTCGTACGCCGGGTACAGCGAGGTGTCCACGTACGGCGCGAAGCGCGCGCCCGCCCCCGGGGCGGTCGGCGCGGGCGTGGCGGTGGGGGTGGCCGGCGGGGTGCGGGTGGGCTGCGCGGCGGTCGGGGCGGTCGGGGCGGTCGGCGCGGGGGCGGTCGGCGCGGTCGTGGCCGTCGTCGTGGGCCGGGCGGTGGGGCGTCCGCTGGGGCCGGCCGTCGCGCCCGGATCCACCGAGCACTTCAGCCCGTCGATGCGGCAGCCGGCCGGGTCACCGGGGGCACCGGATCCGCTCGTCACGAAGCCGACGGTGACCGAGGCCCCCGCCGCCAGCTCCCGGTTCCAGCTCGCGGGCCTGACGGTGACGTGCTGTCCCTCGACCGTGTGGGTTCCGTTCCACAGCGAGTCGATCCTCGTGCCCGCCGGGAGGTCGAACTGGAGCGTCCAGCCCGGCCGGCTCGCGCCGGTGTCGTTGGTGATGACGTACTGGCCGGTGTAACCGCCGCTCCAGGAGCTGGACTTGGTGTACACGGCTCCGACCGAGCCGGCATGGGCGGTTCCGGTCAACGCGAAGGCCGCGCCGCCGATCACCGCCGCCGCCACGATCGCGCCGGTGGCCTTCGCCGTACGGCTCGTCCTGCGCCGGTGCCCGCCTGTGCTGCCCATCGCGTGCCTGCCTTTGGGTTACTGGGGAGTTGGGGATGCGGCAGCACGCTAGCCGCCCCGAAACGGACATTCGTTCGCTTCGGGGCGGGGGTCGAGAACTTAGGTTCCGCTTAAGGAAGGGATCGGCGGCCGTTAAGCCGGCGCGGGCGGTCAGCCGTGGGTGGCGTCGATGACGCAGAAGCGGTTGCCCTCGGGGTCGGCGAGCACCACGAAGTCGGGGTCCTCGGGGTAGGAGTCCCAGTCCACCCGCACGGCTCCCAGCGACACCAGGCGCGCCACCTCCGCCTCCTGCTCGGCCGCGTCGGCGGCGTACAGATCCAGGTGGACCCGCGGACGCTCCTGTACGGGGGTGGTGCTGCGGCCGAGGGCCAGCCCGGGTCCGGCGCCCTCGGCCGGAACCAGGACGGTCCAGCCGTCATCGACCTCGCCGTCGCGCGGGACGTAGCCCAGTGCCCGGCCCCAGAATTCCGCCGCCCGCCGTACGTCCGCGGCGCCCATCACGATCGTTCCGATGCTCAGCATGATCCGATTCTCGCAAGGGGGCCCGGCCCGGCCCGCGCCCCCTGCGGCTACCCGAGCCGCTCGACCGCCACCATCGCCGCGTCATCGCCCAGGGTGCTGCCGCTCACGTGGGCCAGCAGGTCCTCGCACAGCCGCTCCAGCAGGACGCGGGGGTGCAGGCCCGACCAGGCGGCCGCGCGCTCCGCGAGCGGGTAGAAGACCCCCGACCGGTCGCGTGCCTCCAGGACACCGTCCGTGTAGAGGAGCAGGACATCGCCCTGCGCGAAGGCGAACGTATGCGCGGTGACGGAGGATTCCAGCAGCCCGGCCAGGCCCAGCGGCGGCGCGGGGTGCGCCACGTCGAGCGGATCGACCCGCCCGCCGCGGCGCAGCACCAGCGGGGGCGGATGCCCGCAGCTGACGAGGTGCAGCACCGGCTCGTCGTCGGGGATGTCCAGGACGGCCGCGGTGATGAAGCTTTCGTCCCGGTCGACACCGTCGTCCAGGTCGGGGGAGACCGCGCCCTCCAGGTAGTCCACCAGCCCGGGCAGCCCGGCCTCCCGGTGGGCGGCCGCCCGGAAGGCGCCGAGGACGAGCGCGGCGTCCCCGACCGCCTCCAGGCCCTTGCCGCGGACATCGCCGACGATCAGCCGGGAGCTCCGGCCCGTCCGGGCGGCGGCGTACAGATCACCGCCGATCTGGGCCTCGGCCACGGCCGCCAGGTACACGGAGGCGGCGCTCAGCGGACCCATCCGGCCGCGCAGCGGCCGCAGGACCACCTGCTGCGCGGTCTCGGCCACCGAGCGCAGCTGGAGCAGCTCCTTCTCGTGCACCTCGCGCAGGTGGGCGAAGAAGGTCACGAACACCGAGATCACGACCAGCGCGCCGATCTGGAAGGTGTGGTTCAGATCGGTCAGGGTGGTGCGCGTCGCTGCGACCACCGACTGGGCCAGTACGGCGACCAGGCCCACGAAGCCCGTCATCCGCGGCCCGGCGAACGAGGCGGTCACGGCCGGCGCGGCCACCAGGAACGGACCGAGGTGCACCTCGGGCGGCGCGAGGACGTCGACCACCGTCACGAGGGCGATCAGCGCGAAGGGGACCGCCAGCTGTGCGTGGCGCTCCTGCCGGGATCGTGGGCGAGGCGTGCGCAGCAGGCGGAGGTCCATCCCTCCTGCATACACCGCGACACGATCGGGTGCCCCCAGCCCCGGCCGTCGACGGCTGCCGTTCTCCCCGTCGGCTCGGCCGCTCCGGGGGCCGTCCCGGCACGATCCGCCGGAAGCCCCCTAGCTAGTGCTGTGGCCGGAA
>NZ_JAGGOZ010000087.1 GCF_018614075.1 Streptomyces sp. ISL-94
GGCTAGTGCGGTGGCCGGAAAGGTTTGCCGGGGCGCGGCGTCCGGTGCGGTGCATCGTAAGGCGGAGGGCCGTGGCTCGTACTGGACGTACTTGCGCGGTCCGACAACGCGGCGAGGTGCCGTGCTGGGCGTCGCGACCCGGTGAACCTTTCCGGTCACAGCACTAGCGGAAGGAACGCAACCGGAGGCTGTTGGTCACCACGAAGACCGACGAGAAGGCCATCGCGGCCCCCGCGATCATCGGGTTGAGCAGTCCGGCGGCCGCCAGCGGCAGGGCCGCCACGTTGTAGCCGAAGGCCCAGAACAGGTTGCCCTTGATCGTGGCCAGGGTCCGGCGGGACAGCCGGATCGCGTCCGCCGCGACTCGCAGGTCTCCCCGTACGAGAGTCAGGTCGCCCGCCTCGATGGCCGCGTCCGTGCCGGTGCCCATGGCCAGGCCCAGGTCGGCCTGGGCCAGCGCGGCCGCGTCGTTGACCCCGTCGCCGACCATGGCGACCGTACGGCCCTGCGCCTGGAGGCGGCGTACGACGTCGACCTTGTCCTGCGGAAGCACCTCGGCGATCACCTCGTCGATGCCCACCGCGCGGGCCACCGTCTCGGCGACGGCCTGGTTGTCGCCGGTCAGCAGGACCGGGGTAAGGCCCAGCGCCCGCAGCCGGGCGACCGCCTCGGCGCTGGTCTCCTTGACCGCGTCGGCCACGGTCAGGACCCCGCGCGCCTCGCCGTCCCAGGCCACCAGGACGGCGGTGCCGCCCTCGGCCTCGGCGGCCGCCTTGGCCTCCTTGAGCTCGGCCGGCAGGTCGATCGACCAGTCGGCCAGCAGCTGTTCGCGGCCCACCAGTACGGCGTGTCCCTCGACCACGCCCTGAACGCCGAGGCCGCCGCGGTTCTCGAAGCCCTCCGGGACCGGCAGCACGCCGGCCCTCCCGGCCGCGGCGGTGGCGACGGCCCGGGCGATCGGGTGCTCGGAGGCGTGCTCCAGTGCCCCGGCCAGGCGCAGCAGTTCCGCTTCCTCGACGCCCTCGGCGGTGTGGACGCCGGACAGGGTCATCCGGCCGGTGGTGACGGTCCCGGTCTTGTCCAGGACGACCGTGTCGACGCGGCGGGTGGACTCCAGTACCTCCGGGCCCTTGATGAGGATGCCGAGCTGCGCGCCCCGGCCGGTGCCGACCATCAGCGCGGTCGGGGTGGCGAGGCCCAGGGCGCACGGGCAGGCGATGATCAGGACGGCCACGGCGGCGGTGAAGGCGGCGGTCGGGTTGTCGGTGATCAGCAGCCAGGTGATCCAGGTGCCCAGCGCGATCGCGAGGACGACGGGGACGAAGATCCCGGAGATCCGGTCGGCGAGGCGCTGGACCTCGGCCTTGCCGTTCTGGGCCTCCTCGACCAGCCGGGCCATCCGGGCGAGCTGGGTGTCGGCGCCGATCCGGGTGGCCTCGACGACCAGGCGGCCGGAGGCGTTGACGGTGGCGCCGGTGACCCGGTCGCCCACCGTGACCTCGATGGGGACGGACTCGCCGGTCAGCATGGAGGCGTCCACGGCGGAGCTGCCCTCCACGACCGTTCCGTCGGTGGCGATCTTCTCGCCCGGGCGGACGACGAACCGGTCGCCGACCGCGAGCGCGCTCACCGGGATGCGTACCTCGCGGCCCGCGCGCAGGACGGCGACGTCCTTGGCGCCCAGTTCCATCAGGGCCTTGAGGGCCGCCCCGGCCTTCCGCTTGGAGCGGGCCTCCAGATAGCGGCCCAGGAGGATGAAGCAGATGACGCCCGCCGCGACCTCCAGGTAGATGGCGGAGGAGCCGTCGGTGCGGGAGACGGTGCCCCCCTGAACTGTGAAGAGGGCGAAGCCGTGCCGCATGCCGGGCATGCCGGCGTGGCCGAAGAACAGGGCCCACAGCGACCAGGTGAAGGCGGCGAGCGTGCCGACCGAGACCAGGGTGTCCATGGTGGCGGCGCCGTGCCGGGCGTTGGTCCAGGCGGCCTTGTGGAAGGGGAGCCCGCCCCAGACCACCACGGGGGCGGCGAGGGTCAGCGACAGCCACTGCCAATTGTCGAACTGGAGGGCCGGGACCATGGCGAGCAGGACGACCGGCAGCGCCAGGGCGGCGGAGACGAGGAGCCGCTGGCGCAGGGCGGCCAGCACCCGGTCCGGGGCCTCGGCCTGCGCGCTCCCCCCGGTGCCTTCCGCGGCGGCGGCCGGGGCGGGCGGCGGGGGCTCCTCGGCGGTGTACCCGGTCTTCACGACGGTCTCGATGAGGTCGGCGACCTGGACGTCCCCGCTGTAGGAGACCTTGGCCTTCTCGGTGGCGTAGTTCACCGTGGCCTCGACGCCGTCCATCCGGTTGAGCTTCTTCTCGATGCGGGCCGCGCAGGAGGCGCAGGTCATCCCGCCGATCGTGAGCTCGACCGCCGTTATGGGTCCGTCGTGCAGTGTGCTGGTCATCTTTCCGGCTCCAGGGGGGAGGGCGGGCCGGGCCGTACGGAACCAGTATGAGCTGGCCGGAACGGCCCGGCGGGGTCCTGCGTGTGGCGCGGGGTCCTGCGAATCCCGCGGGTCCTTCTGGTGCCGCCGGTGATCAGGCCTCGGCGAGCTCGTAGCCGGCCTCGTCGACGGCGGCGCGGACGTCCTCGTCCGCGAGCGGGGTGGCGGAGACCACGGTGACCTCGCCGGTCGCGGCGACGGCCTTGACCGAGGTGACGCCCGGCAGGGCGGTGAGCTCCTTGGTCACCGCGCCCTCGCAGTGCCCGCAGGTCATGCCGGTCACCCGGTAGACGGTGGTGGTCTGGGTGTCCGTCTCGGCGGTCATGTCGTTCTCCTCTTCAGGCGTGCGGTCCGGTCGCGGGGGGCGGCGGATTCCACCACCGTTCCCCGACACTCCGAGACTATACCCCTAGGGGGTATGAATGCGAGTGTTGGCGGCCTCTCTTTCGCGAGCCGCGGTCGAAGGCTGTCGTTGCGGCTGCCGGCACGCCGGCTGCCGGCAGCCGGCGTGCCGGCGTGCCGGCGATCGCGGCGGGTCAGCGGGAGCGGGTCGTGGTGACCATCGGCTCCAGGTATCGCAGGAGGACGGTCTTCAGCTCGGCGACGTACGCGTCGCGCTCGGCTCCCTCCTGGGCGGCCAGGATCAGGTCCAGGGACGCCTTGAAGATGCCCAGGACCATGTTCGAGACGTGGGCGAGTTCGGCGGGCGCGGCCCCGGGGGTGAGGGAGCGCAGGGCGCCCTCGACCCGCGCGAGCATGGTGGAGTGCAGCTCCTCGTGCTCCTGGGCGATGCCGGGGATGCCGGAGCCGTGCATGAGGGCCCAGAAGGCCGGGTTCTCGCAGTTGAAGGCGATGAGCGGGTCAAGGACGGCGTCCAGCAGCTCCGGCAGCGGGCGGCACAGGTTCTCGGGCAGGAAGGCCTGTCCGTGTGTCTCCTGGGCGCGGTGGAGCAGCTGCCCGCCGAGTTCGATCGCGATGGCCTCCTTGTTCGGGAAGAACTGGTAGAGCGTGCCCGGCGATACGCCGGCCTCGCGCGCGATGGCGTTGGTGCTGGCGGCGGCGTAGCCGGTACGGCAGAACACTCCGGCGGCGGCGGCCAGGAGCTGGCTGATCCGGCGCTCGCCGCGTGCCTGGCGGCGGCGCGGTGTTGCTGCGTCGGCGTCGCTCTTCGCTCCGGTTGCGGTGGATTTGTCCTTGGCGGTCCCCGGCATGTCCAATCCCTTGCTTCCCCTGGGTGATTGACAAACGCGAGAGATCACTCGCATTCTTGGGAAACGCGAGCGACTGCTCGTGTTTGCCAGTCTATCGGCCTGGCAATCACGGTGAAGGGGACACCGAGTCATGTCCGAAGTCAAAAAACCACCGTCGTCCGGGGAGAGCGGCAGGTGGACCCGGTTCGTCACGGCCCGGCCGCGGCTCTCGCTGCTGCTCGCCCTCGTGGTCACGGCGCTCGCCGTGTTCGCGGGCGGTGGCGTCGCCGACCGGATGGGCAGCGGCGGCTGGGAGGACCCGGGCGCCCAGTCCACCCTCGCCGCCAGAGCGCTGGAGCGCGAGTTCCCCGGCTCCCAGCCCAATCTGCTCCTTCTCGTCGACGCCGCGCCGCAGGCCGCCGGGGTGGACGATCCCGCCGTCGCGGCCGAGGCGGAGCGGCTGACCGCGCAGCTCGCCGCCGAACAGGGGGTCGTCGGCGTCGGCTCCTACTGGCGCACGGGACTGCCCGCGCTGCGCTCCGAGGACGGCCGGCAGGCCCTGATCGCCGCCCGCGTGCTCGGTGACGAAAAGACCGCCGCCGAGGTGCTGGAGCGGATCGCCCCGCGCTACCGGGGTGGGCACGGGCCGGTGCGCGTCTCCCTCGGCGGACCCGTAGCGGTCCAGCAGGAGGTGACCACGACCATCCAGGAGGACCTGCTCCGCGCCGAGCTGATCGCCCTGCCGGTGACCCTCGTCCTGCTCGTCCTCGTCTTCGGCAGCGCCGTCGCGGCCCTGCTGCCGCTCGGCGTCGGCATCGTGGCCATCCTCGGCACCAATGCGGTGCTGCGCGGCCTCACCGAGTTCACCGACGTCTCCGTCTTCGCCCAGAACCTGACCACCGCGCTCGGCCTCGGACTCGCCATCGACTACGCCCTGTTCATCGTCCGCAGGTTCCGCGAGGAGCTCGCCGCCGGGCGGGACCCGATGGCGGCCATGGGAGCCACCCTGCGCACCGCGGGGCGCACGGTGCTGTTCTCGGCGCTGACTGTCGCCGTCTCCCTCTCGGCGATGCTCTTCTTCCCGATGTACTTCCTGCGCTCCTTCGCCTACGCCGGGGTCGCGGTGGTCCTGCTCGCGGCGGCAGCCGCGCTGATCCTGCTGCCGGCGGCCCTGGTGCTGCTCGGCGACCGGGTCAACTCCCTCGACCTGCGGCGTATGCGGCGGCGCGGATCGCGGGGCGGCCGGAGCGCGGGGCAGGACCGTACGGCCGAGCCCGGACGGGGCTGGGGGCGGGCCGCCGCGCTGGTGATGCGCAGGGCCCCGGTCTTCGCGGTGGCCACCACCGCCGGGCTGCTGCTCCTCGGGCTGCCCTTCCTCGGAGTGAAGTTCGGCACCGTGGACGACCGGCAGCTGCCGAAGACCGCCGAGTCGCATGTGGTCCAGCAGCAGATCCGGGACGGCTTCCCGGGCAGCCCCGGCGGCGGGCTGACCGTCCTCACCGAGGGCGCGGCCACCCCCGCGGATCTGGCCGCGTACCGGGACCGGCTGGCCAAACTGCCGGGGGTGGTCCGGATCGACGGTCCCGTCGGCCAGGGCGCCGGGGGTGCGTACGCCTACTTCTCGGTGGTCTCCGAGGGCGAGGCCGTGGGGCGGCAGGCCCAGGATCTGGTCGGCGAGGTGCGGAAGGTGGAGGCCGGCTTCCCGACCTCCGTAACGGGCCAGGCGGCGGTACTGGTCGACGCTCAGAAGGCCATAGCGGCCGAACTGCCCACCGCGCTGGCGCTGGTGGCACTGGCGACGCTGCTGCTGGTCTTCCTGCTCACCGGAAGCCTGCTGATACCGCTCCAGGCGGTCCTGCTCAATGCCCTCAGCCTGACCGCGATGTTCGGGGCGGTGGTGTGGGTCTTCCAGGAGGGCAACCTCTCCGGACTGCTCTCCTTCACCTCCACCGGGGACATCGAGACCACGCTGCCCGTGCTGATGTTCTGCATCGCCTTCGGACTGTCCATGGACTACGGGGTGTTCCTCATATCCCGGATCAAGGAGGAGTACGACCGGACCGGGGACCACGAGGGGGCCGTGCGCACCGGCCTGGCCCGCACCGGCGGGCTGATCACCGCCGCGGCCCTGATCCTGGCGGTGGTGATGGTGGCCATAGGCACCTCCCGGGTGACGAACACCAAGATGCTGGGCCTGGGGATCGCGCTGGCGGTGCTGATGGACGCCATGGTCGTCCGCAGCCTCCTGGTGCCGGCGGTCATGAAGCTGACCGGGAAGGCCACGTGGTGGGCACCGGGCCCGCTGCGGCGCCTGCACGAGCGGATCGGGCTCAGCGAGGGGGAGTCGCCGGCGCCGGTGGCGCAGCAGCCGGAGCGGGTCCCGGCCGGGTCCCGGTAGGGAGCGGGCGGGGGACGGGGCCCGGGCGCGGGCCCCGTTGCGGGGGTGCGGGAGTCGGGGGTCAGTCCTCGCGACGGCCCCGGTTGCCGGGGCGGCGGGCCACCCAGGCGCGGACGGTGTCGGCGTACCAATAGGGCTTGCCGCCCTCCACATGGTCAGGCGGGGGAAGCAGTCCGTGCTTGCGATAGGAGCGGACGGTGTCCGGCTGGACCCGGATGTGGGCAGCGATCTCCTTGTACGACCACAGCTGTCGGTCGCTCATGACGACACCTCCTTGTCCACGCCGCGGGGTCGGCCGGGAGGCCGTCGGGGGAGCCG
Organism: Streptomyces sp. ISL-94; assembly: GCF_018614075.1. Taxonomy (GTDB): domain Bacteria; phylum Actinomycetota; class Actinomycetes; order Streptomycetales; family Streptomycetaceae; genus Streptomyces. Next base: position 6,392 of record NZ_JAGGOZ010000087.1, read on the forward strand.
GCGCGTGGACACTGACGATCACTCGGGGTTCTGCCCGGGGAACGACGCGCGGTGAGGGCAGGGGAGGGGCTGTCGAACGCCTGTGACGGAAGACCCGCGTAATGCGGACATGCGTGACACAACGGCGACCCCTGTGACAGATGTGGCACAGGGGTCGCACGGAGGAAAAAGGCTCGGCAGGAAGGGTCAGCGGTACAGGGCCGGCCGTTCCGCCAGCTCCACGAGGGTCCGTGCGCCGCTGCGCGAGGCGGCCAGGCCCGCCTCCGAGACGGCGGCCGCCGCGTAGCCGTCCCACGCGTCCGGGCCCGCCACCCGGCCCTGCGCCGCCGCGGCCACCCAGCTGCGCAGCTGCCGGTCGTAGGCGTCGGCGAAGCGCACCGTGAAGTCCTGGTCGATCGCGCCGCCCCACCGGCCCGCCGACTGCACCACCATCGCGTGGCCGTCGCCGATCCGGGCGCTGCCCGCCTCGCCGACCGCCTCGCACTGCACCTGGTAGCCGAAGCCGCAGTTGACGAAGATCTCCACGTCGACGACGGCCCCGCCGGAGGTCTCCAGCAGCACCAGCCGGGGATCGCGCAGCCCTTCGGGGGCGGCTGCCGTGGACCTCGGGGAGATCACGGTGACGGCGGTGATCTCCTGTCCGAGCAGCCAGCGGGCCGCGTCCACCTCGTGCACCACCGAGTCGCTGATCAGCATGTCGCTGGTGAAGAAGGACGGGGAGGAGGCGTTGCGGTGCCGGCAGTGCAGGAAGAGCGGCCGTCCGATCCCGCCCGCGTCCAGCAGCTCCTTGAGCCGTTCGTACTCGGCGTCGTAACGGCGCATGAACCCGACCTGGACCAGCCGTCGCCCCAGCCGCTGCTCGGCCTCCATGATGCGCAGCGCCCCCGCCGGGTCCGGGGTGAGCGGCTTCTCGCACAGCACCGGCAGCTGCCGCGCCAGCGCGTACCCGATCGCCTCCTCGTGGGCGGGCCCCGGGGAGGCGATGAGGACGGCCTGCACGCCGGGCGCGGCCATCGCGGCCGCCGGGTCGGTGTACGCGCCCACCCCGTCCAGGGCGGCCGCGACCTCCTTGACCCGGTCCCCGTCCGGGTCGGCCACGGCCGCCACCCGGGCCCCGCCGACGGTCCGGCCGATCCGGCGGAGGTGGTCGGTGCCCATCTTCCCGGTGCCGATCACGGCGATTCCGAGCGTGCTCATGTCGTATCCCTCCCGGAGGTGAGTGGTCAGGGTTCAGTGGTCACGGTTCAGTGGTCAGGGCTCAGCGGGCGCCGCAGGAGCGCAGGTAGGCGCGGGTGCGGCGGGCGATCGGCAGCGGCCGGTCCGGCTCGCACGGGTACATGTCCTGCTCCACGATGGCGAACAGGTCCACGCCGAGCCGCTGGGCCGCCGCCAGTACGGGTTCCAGCGCGGGCACCCCCGACGGGGGTTCGCACATCACCCCGCGGGCCACGGCCGGGCCGAAGGGCACCTGCCCGGCGACGACTTCGGCGAGGACGCGCGGGTCCACCTGCTTGAGGTGGAGGTAGCCGATGCGCTCGGCGAAGGTCTCGACGGCCTGGACGCTGTCGCCGCCGCAGTAGGCGTAGTGCCCGGTGTCCAGGCAGAGCGAGACGAGGGCGGGGTCGGTGGCGTCCAGGAACCGGGCCACGTTCTCCGGGGTGTCGATGTGCGTGTCGGCATGCGGGTGGACCACGATCCGCAGCCCGTACCGGTCCTGCACCTCCCGGCCCAGCCGCTCGGTCTGGGCGGCCAGTTCACGCCATTGGCCGGGGGTGAGGGTGCGGTCCTCCAGTACCTCGCCGGTCTTGTCGTCCCGCCAGAAGGAGGGGATGACGACCAGGTGGGCGGCGCCCATGGCCTGGGTGAGAGCCGCGATCCGCGACACGTGCGCCCAGGTGTCCTCCCACACGGCGGCCCCGTGATGGAGTCCGGTGAAGACGGTTCCGGCCGAGACCCGCAGTCCGCGTTTGGCGGTTTCCTCGGCGAGTCGGGCCGGATCGGTGGGCAGATAGCCGTAGGGGCCGAGCTCGATCCACTCGTACCCCGCGTCGGCGACCTCGTCGAGGAACCGCTCCCAGGGAGTCTGCCGGGGGTCCTCGGGGAACCAGACACCCCAGGAGTCCGGAGCCGAACCGACGCGGATCCGGGTCAACGCGGGCGGGAAGGACGTCATGGCGGCCACCTTAGGGTGCAAGACGAATTGGGAGGACTGACCGTGACCGGCACAGCAGGCACCGGCGGTGATCCGTTCGCGTTCGACCTGATCACGATGGGCCGGATCGGGGTGGATCTCTACCCGTTGACGAGCGGCGTAGCACTGGCGGACGCGGACACCTTCGGCAAGTTCCTGGGCGGCTCCCCGGCCAATGTGGCCGTCGCGGCGGCCCGCCTGGGGCGGCGCGTGGCGATGATCACCCGCACCGGGGCGGATCCCTTCGGGGCGTATCTGCGGGCGGAGCTGCGGGGGTTCGGGGTGGACGACCGGTGGGTGGCCGAGGTCGCGGACTTCCCCACGCCGATCACCTTCTGCGAGATCTTCCCGCCCGACCGCTTCCCGCTGTACTTCTACCGGCTGCCGAAGGCTCCCGACCTGGAGATCGCGGCGGAGGAGCTGGACCTGGCGGCGGTACGGGCGGCGCGGGTGTTCTGGATGACCGGGACGGGCCTGAGCGAGGAGCCCTCGCGGGCCGCGACGCTGGCCGCCCTGGAGGCGAGGGCGAAGTCCGGGATCACGGTGTTCGACCTGGACTGGCGGCCGATGCTGTGGCGGGAGAAACCCGGGCCGTACTACGAGCGGGCGCTGGCCGGGGCGACGGTGGCCGTCGGCAACGCGGAGGAGTGCGAGATCGCCACGGGGGCGGCCGAGCCGTATGCGGCGGCGCGGGCGCTGCTCGCCGCCGGCGTGGAACTGGCGGTGGTCAAGCGGGGGCCGGAGGGCGTGCTCGCGGTCCACCGCGACGGGACGGTGGCGGAGGTGCCGCCGGTGCCGGTGGAGGTGGTGAACGGGCTGGGGGCCGGGGACGCGTTCGGCGGGGCGCTGTGCCACGGGTTGTTGGCGGGGTGGGAACTGGAGCGGGCCGTGCGGTACGCGAACGCGGCGGGGGCCCTTGTGGCTTCGCGGCTGGCGTGCTCGGCGGCGATGCCGTTCTCTCACGAGGTGGAGGAGGTGCTCGGCCGTGCCGGTGGTCTCTGAGTGGGGGATGGAGTGGACGAGGCTGGTGGTCCTCGACCTCGCTCCGGGGGAGGCGTACGCGCACCCGAGCGGGGAGTCGGAGTGGATCGTGCTCCCGCTGTCGGGCCCCTGCCGGGTCCGCTGCTGGGACTTCGCCCCAGACCCCGCCCCTCAAGCGCCGGCGGGGCTGGGTTTTGACCGGCCTGGATATTCGGGTGCGGCTCCCTCGGAGGCGGATGCCGGAGCAGACCGGGCGGGTGTCGGCGGAGATCAGCCAGATCCAGCCCCGCCGGCGTTTGAGGCGCGGGGGCTGGAGCAGGGCCCCGGTGTCGGGAAGGGGCGGGGTGGGGAAGGCCCCGCAGGGCCCGGCACCGCCCTGCTTACCTTCGAACTGCACGGGCGGGCCGGGGTGTTCGACGGGGTCAGCGACTTTGCCTATCTCCCCCGGGACGGGCATGCGGAGGTCACCTCCGCCGAAGGCGGCCGGTTCGCGCTCCTCGGGGCCCGGTGCGAGCGGCGGCTCCCGGCCCGGTACGGCGCCGCCGCAGACGTGGCCGTCGAGCTGCGCGGCGCCGGGCAGTGCTCCCGGCAGGTCAACAACTTCGCCGCCGCAGGCCGCGACGGCTTCCCCTGCGACCGGCTCATCGCCGTCGAGGTGCTCACCCCCGGCGGGAACTGGTCCTCGTACCCGCCCCACAAGCACGATGAGCACCACCCCGGCACGGAGTCCCGCCTGGAGGAGATCTACTACTTCGAGATCGCCCCGCACGGGGACACCCCCGGGCTCGGCTACCAGCGCGTCACCCCCTCCCCGGCCGGGAAGACCGACATCCTCACCGAGGTGCGGACCGGGGACGCCGTGCTCATCCCCGACGGCTGGCACGGGCCCTCCATCGCCGCCCCCGGGCACGACATGTACTACCTGAACGTGATGGCCGGGCCGGGCGCGACGCGGGAGTGGCTGATCCGCGACCATCCCGACCACGGCTGGATCCGCGAGACCTGGCCGGGGCAGGAGATCGACCCCCGGCTGCCCTTCCACCGAGCGGAGGACCACCGGTGAGGCTCACCGTCGCCCAAGCACTCGTACGCTTCCTCTCCCGCCAGTACGCCGAGCGCGACGGGCAGCGCCACCGCCTGATCGCCGCCACCTGGGGGATCTTCGGGCACGGGAACGTGGCCGGCATCGGGCAGGCGCTCCTCGAGGCGGGCCCCGAGGCCATGCCCTTCCTCCAGGGGCGCAACGAGCAGGCCATGGTGCACGCCGCCGTCGGTTACGCCCGCCAGTGCGGGCGGCTCTCCGCGCACGCCGTGACCACCTCCATCGGGCCCGGCGCCACCAACCTCGTCACCGGCGCCGCCCTCGCCACCATCAACCGGATCCCGGTCCTCCTCCTCCCCGGGGACACCTTCGCCACGCGGCCCGCGGATCCCGTGCTCCAGCAGCTGGAAGTCCCCTACGCCGGCGACCTCTCCGTCAACGACGCCCTGCGGCCCGTCTCCCGGTACTTCGACCGGATCACCCGGCCCGAGGCCCTGATCCCGGCCGCCCTCCAGGCGATGCGGGTGCTCACCGACCCCGTCCAGACCGGGGCCGTCACCCTCGCGCTGCCACAGGACGTGCAGGCGGAGGCCCACGACTGGCCCGAGGAGTTCTTCGCCGAGTGGGTGTGGGCGGTCCGCCGGCCCCGGCCCGACCGCCACGAGCTGGCCTCGGCCGCCCAGGCGGTACGGGACGCCACGCGGCCGCTGATCGTCGCGGGCGGCGGGATCCGGCACAGCGCGGCGCAGGCGGCCCTCGCCGCCTTCGCCGAGGCCACCGGCATCCCGGTCGCGGTCACCCAGGCCGGGAAGGGTGTTCTCCGGTACGACCACCCCGCCGACCTGGGCGGGATCGGCCACACGGGGACCGCCGCCGCCGGCGCCGTCGCCCGGGAGGCGGATCTCGTCATCGCCGCCGGGACCCGGCTGACCGATTTCACCACCGCCTCCGCGACGCTTTTCCAGAACCCGGCCGTCCGGTTCATCGGCCTCAACCTCGATCCGTACGACGCCCACAAACTCGCCGCCCTGCCGCTGGTCGCCGACGCGCGCGAAGCCCTCGACGAGCTGCGGCTGGCGGTGTCCAACCACCGCGTGGACCCCGCGTACGAGACGGCGTACCAGCAGGACAGGGGCCGCTGGGAGGGCCGCGTCGACCAGGCCTACGCCGTGCCGGCCTCCGACGAAGACCTGCCACCCACCCAGACCCAGGTGCTGGGCCTGCTCGACGCCCTCGCCGACGAGACCGACATCCTGATCAACGCCGCCGGCTCCCTCCCCGGCGACCTGCACAAACTCTGGCGGGCCCGGTCGGCGGACCAGTACCACCTGGAGTACGGGTACTCCTGCATGGGCTACGAGATCCCGGCCGCGATCGGAGTCGCCCTCGCCGCCCCCGGCCGCCCGGTGTGGGCGCTCGTCGGCGACGGGACCTACCTGATGAACCCGACCGAGATCGTCACGGCCGTCCAGGAGGGCATCCCGATCAGGGTGGTGGTCCTCGACAACCACGGCTACGCCTCCATCGGCGGCCTCTCGGGGGCGGTCGGCGCCGAGGGCTTCGGCACCGCCTACCGCTTCCGGGCGCCCGACGGCTCGTACACCGGCGACCCCCTTCCGGTGGATCTCGCAGCCAACGCGGCCTCCCTCGGGATGGCCGTGATCCGCGCCCGCACCGTACGTGACCTGCGCGAAGCCCTCGCCGAGGCACGTTCGGCGACACGTCCCACATGTGTCTACACACAGACCCGAACGCCCGACACTGTGTCGGGCCCACCCCCGGCACAGGCGTGGTGGGATGTTCCTGTGGCCGAGACCGCGACCCGCAAGGCGGCGGCCCAGGCCCGTGAAGAGTACGACCGGCAAGCCGCGCAGCGACGTCGCCATCTGTGAAGGAGCAAGGCACATGAAGACCGTCAACCACTGGATCGGTGGCAAGACCGTCGAGGGCGCGTCGGGCACCTACGGCCCGGTCACCGACCCGGCCACCGGCGAGGTCACCACGCAGGTCGCGCTCGCCTCGGCCGAAGAGGTCGACGCGGCGGTACAGGTGGCCAAGGAGGCCTTCCAGAGCTGGGGCCAGTCCTCGCTGGCCGCCCGCACCAAGGTGCTGTTCGCCTACCGCGCCCTGCTGGACGCCAACCGCGACGCCATCGCCGAGCTGATCACCGCCGAGCACGGCAAGGTCCACTCGGACGCGCTGGGCGAGGTCGCGCGCGGCCTGGAGATCGTCGAGCTGGCCTGTGGGATCACCACGCAGCTCAAGGGCGAGCTGTCGACCTCCGTCTCCAACCGCGTGGACGTCTCCGCCATCCGCCAGCCGCTGGGAGTGGTCGCGGGCATCACCCCCTTCAACTTCCCGGCGATGGTGCCGATGTGGATGTTCCCGCTGGCCGTGGCCTGCGGAAACACCTTCATCCTCAAGCCGAGCGAGAAGGACCCCTCGGCCTCCCTCAAGCTGGCCGAGCTGGCGAGCGAGGCCGGTCTGCCGGCGGGCGTGCTGAACGTCGTCCACGGGGACAAGGTCGCCGTCGACGCCCTGCTGGCCCACCCCGACATCGCGGCCGTCTCCTTCGTCGGCTCGACCCCGATCGCCCGCCACATCCACTCCACCGCCGCCGCCAACGGCAAGCGCGTCCAGGCCCTGGGCGGCGCCAAGAACCACATGCTGGTGCTCCCGGACGCCGACCTGGACGCGGCCGCCGACGCGGCGGTCTCCGCCGCCTACGGCTCGGCCGGCGAGCGCTGCATGGCGATCTCCGCCGTCGTGGCCGTCGGCTCGATCGCCGACACCCTCGTCGAGAAGATCCGCGAGCGCGCCGAGAAGATCAAGATCGGCCCCGGCAACGACCCGACCTCCGAGATGGGCCCCCTGATCACGGCCGCCCACCGCGACAAGGTCGCCTCGTACGTGAAGGGCGCGGCCGACCAGGGCGCGGACGTCGTCCTGGACGGCACCGGCTACACGGTGGACGGCTTCGAGAACGGCCACTGGATCGGCCTCTCGCTGCTCGACAACGTGAAGACGGACTCCGACGCCTACCGCGACGAGATCTTCGGCCCGGTGCTGTGCGTGCTGCGCGCCGAGACCTACGAGGAGGGCGTGGCCCTCATCAACGCCTCGCCGTTCGGCAACGGCACCGCGATCTTCACCCGCGACGGCGGCGCCGCCCGCCGCTTCCAGCTGGAGATCCAGGCGGGCATGGTGGGCGTCAACGTGCCGATCCCGGTGCCGGTGGGCTACCACTCCTTCGGCGGCTGGAAGGACTCGCTCTTCGGCGACCTCCACATCTACGGCAACGACGGCATCCACTTCTACACCCGCGGCAAGGTCGTCACGACCCGCTGGCCGGACCCCTCGGACGCGCCGGCCGGCGTGGACCTGGGCTTCCCCCGCAACCACTGACCGCCCGCACGTCCGCTCGTCCCGTAGGACCACTCGCCCCCGCAACCCCCACGCGGGGGCGAGCCCGTTTCTGCGGCCCGCCGATTCCCCGACCTACTGGATCAGCGACCGGACGTCGGCCGCGGCCGTGGTGCCCCGGATCGCGTCGGAGACACCTTCGCCGGTCAGCGCGTTTGAGCCGAGTGCCGGTCTGAATCCGGCGTTTCCGGCGCCGGCTGCCGTCGTCGCCGGCGCAGCACCAGGAAGGCCGTGGCCGCGCCTGCCGACACCAGGACCAGCCCGACGGCCGGCCACGGCACGGCGGCGAAGTCCGTCTCGGACTCCGAGACCAGCTCGGGGTAAGCGGCGGCTCCCGCACGGATCTTCACGGTCACCCAGTCCGACTGGGGGGCGTCCGGCCAGGCTTCGGTCAGCTCGATCCGCCGGCCCGGCAGCAGCGAGAGTTTCAGCTCGCGGGCGGGACGGTTCAGCACCTCGCGCCCGAACAGGCCCTCGGCGGAAACCGTCACCTTCGGCTCGATCACCACGTTGCCCCGGTTGACCAGCGCGTACGAGACCGTGGCGCGGGCGTCGTGGACCCAGGACAGCAGCGGCGCCGACCGGCTGACCCGCACGTCCTCCACGCTCAGCCCCGGGGTCAGCGGCCCCGGCACCCTGAAGTAGAGCCGGGCACCCACCGAGCGCTTCACCCCGACCTGGACCTTGCCCTCCTGCTGCACGCCCTCCACGGCGGTGTTGAGCGCGACGATCCCGCCGGCGTGGTCACCGGGCGCCGCGTCCGCCGGGACCCTCACGGTGAAGGGGACGTCCTTGCGGCCCTTGGCCGGAACGGTGACGGTGGTCGCGGTCTCCGGCGGCAGCGCGATCCACGCGCCGACGTCCTTGGGCTTCGTCTCCACCGGCAGCAGCGCGAAGGCGCCGCCCGCCGGGGTGTTCACGGCGTCGGTGGCGAAGATCTGGAACGTCAGGTCCCTGTCGGAGGTGTTCACGATCGTCGCGCTGTCGCTGACGGTGGTCCCGGCCGCGCCCTGGTGGAAGAAGTAGCCGCGGTCGGTCATCGGCGCACCGGCCGGGGGCGTGGGGAACACCCCCCAGGTGCCGTTGTCCGCGGCCGCCGCGGGGGCGGCGGCGCTCAGCAGGCCCGCGCCCAGCAGTAGCAGGCCGACGAGCAGACCGTACGGAGAGGTGCGGGTGCGCATGGTGTTTCTCCAGTCGGCGCGGAAAGGGGGAAGGGGTGGTGCGGCGCCGGAGCGCCGCACCACCCTGGGAGGAGCGGGCCGTACGGATCAGGCGATCGAGAAGGTCACGACCGTCTGGTAGGTGTCGGCGAACATGAACGGCGGGAGCTGGATCATCCCGGCGCCGCCGACGGCGAACTCACCGCCGGTCAGGTCCTCTCCACCGGCCTTCTGCGAGGCGATCTGCAGGGGCACGTCGGAGATTGCTCCCGGCGCGCCGGCGGTGCAGGTGCTCGGGCTGTCCGGGTTGGTGACGGTGCAGGACGGCTGGATGCCGATCTGCGCCTTCGCCATGGAGTGCCCCGTGGCCGTGTTCAGGAACGGCGTACGGGTCGCCGTCACGTCCCAGCCGAGCGAGCCGCCGCGGAAGTCCTGGACGGACATCGCGGTGAACTGGCCCACGACCGACTGCGGCTTGCCGTTGACGGTGACCTTGCCGAAGCTGACGGCGGGGTTGCCGCTCTGCGGGCCGATGGCCAGCGGACCGGGCAGCACCTCGACGTCGACCGGGTTCCGGACGCCGGGCTGGTCCTCGAGGTAGACGAAGGCCTTGCCCGCGCCGACCGAACCGTCGATCTTGATCTCGTCGGCCTTCTTGGTGACCGTGAGGTTGCAGGTGGCCGCGCCGGAGGCGTCGGCCGTGCCCGTACCGGTGTCCCCGGTGGCCGCGCCCGCGAGCAGTGCGCCACAGGTCACCGGACCGGCCGGGAAGTTGGCGCCGGTGACGACGACGGCGGTCCCCGCCTTGCCGCTGTTGGGCGTCACCTTGGTCGTGGTGGGCTCCTTCGGCACGGCGGCCACGGCAACCGAACCGACCGGGGCGCTCGGGCGCGGATCGGGCGTACAGGTGGTCGTGTAGACCGTGCCGCCCAGGTCGGCGTCCGTGATGACCTGGTCGATCGTGACCTGGATCGTGGTGCCCTCGGTGCCGTCCGGAACGGTGACGGTCCCGCCGAAGGCCGGCGGATCGGCCTTCTTGTTCGCCTCTTGGTGGCTCGGTGTGGCCGGGCTGGTCACGGTCTGGGCGACGCCGCCGACGATCAGCTTTGCCTTGATCGTGTTCACGGTGTCGATCGTGAACATGGGGATGACCGGGGTCTCGCCCGGATCGATCGTGATGGGCACGACGTCTCCGGCCTTCGCACCGTCGGGGAGGGTGACCGTGAAGTCCTGGTTGCCGTTGGCTCCCGGCTGCGGCGCCGGGGCGACGCACTTCACGAACACGGGCGTGGTCTTGGTCGCGGCCTGGGCCGTCCCCGCCATGCCCATGACGCCACCGGTCAGGGCCAGGGACAACGCGCCCGCCCCGGCCAGCACTCTTCGTCCGAGCGTTCTCGTACTCACTGGGTCGCGACTCCTTCGTCATGACGAATCCCTCCCCCCACCCGCTGTGTGGGGGAGGTCGAGCCGGTGCGGTGGCCGACATTGACGCTTCGCCGTGATGAGAAGTCAATGACTTGTTTTTGCCCGAAGCACACAGAAATTGATGGGCCATCAGGGATGGTTCGATGGCCCATCGGATACCGACTGGTTGGTGAACCGGGCTCAGCGGTCGGTGGGGAGGTGCAGCAGGAGGTTGGGCGTGCCGGCCGGGAGCGTGGTGATCCGGCCGCGTACCGAGCTCCGTACCAGCGCCTCCGACACCTGGGCCGGGGTCTTCGCCGTGCCGCCCGCCAGGATGAGCGCGGCGACGCCGGCCACGTGCGGGGAGGCCATGGAGGTGCCGGAGGACCGGGCGAGGGCGGTGCGCGAGCCCTTCCAGGCCGAGACGACGCCCACGCCGGGAGCCGAGAGGTCCACGCAGCGGCCGTGGTTGGAGAACGGTGCCCGGCGGTCTTCGGCATCGGTCGCGGCGACCGTGAGGGCCTGGGGTACGACGGCCGGGGAGACGGTGCAGGCGTCCTTGCCGTCGTTGCCGGCGGCCACGGTGACGGTGATCCCGGCGGCGACGGCCCGGGCCACCGCCGCTTCGAGGGCGCGGCTGCGGCTGCCGCCCATGCTCATGTTCGCCACGGCAGGGGTTCCGGGGGCCTTGGCGGCGTCCTTCACCATCCAGTCGAGGCCGCCGACCATGTCCGACAGGGCCCCGTCACCGCGGCAGTCGGCCACCTTCACGGCGACGAGGGAGACCCCCTTCGCGACCCCGTACGTCCGCCCGCCCACGGTCGCCGCGACGTGCGTGCCGTGGCCGTTGCAGTCGCCGGAGGTGCCCGGCCACACGGCGTTGTAGCCGGTGCGGGCGCGGCCGCCGAACTCCCGGTGGCGCAGGTTGATCCCGGTGTCCAGGACGTAGACGGTGACGCCCTCGGCCTTCGCGCCGTACGTGTACGAGCCGTCGAGCGGGAGCTCGCGCTGGTCGATCCGGTCCAGCGGCCAGGGTGCCTGGGGCTGCGTGTCGGCGATGCGGAACGGCGTGTCCGGCTCCACGGAGGCCACCCGGGGGTCGGCGGCCAGGGCGGCGGCACGGGCGGCGGTGGTGCGGACGGCGAAGCCGTTCAGGGCGGCGTCGTAGACGGCCCGGACCTCGTCGCCGGCGTCCGCGGCCTCGGCGGCCAGGGCGCGGGTCGGGGCGCGGGAGGTGGAGTCCTTCAGGACGACGACGTAGGGGGCGGCGGGGGGATCGGCGTCGGTGGCGCCGGGGCGCGGCGGCGGGGCGGCCGCCGTGGTGGCGGCCGCGAGGAGGGCGGCGGCGGGGAGGAGCGCGGTCAGTGCGGTCATGCGGCCGATGCTCGGCGAACGGCGGCGCGGGCGCGCGGAGGGTGCGCCGACTGGGCGCACGACACGCCGCCGCGGGGGCTACGGGGCCGGGGGCCGCGGGGGCCCCGCGAACCCGCCGGGCCCGGGGCGTCCGGATCGTACGCTCGCCGGGCCGCGGGCCCGGCAAGATCCGCCAATACCCCTAGGGGGCGGGCTGCGGGGTGATGGGCCAGCCGCGCATCGCGAAGAGGCCCTCGTCGCGGGCGCCGGCGGAGGCGTAGGTGGCCAGGGCCGCCTCGTTGTCGGTGTCGGCCCCCACCCACATGCCGTAACAGCCGCGCGCCTCCGCCTCGAAGGCCAGTGCCAGTGCCAGCGCGCGGCCGATGCCGCGGCGGCGGTAGCCCTCGTCCACGGAGAGCTCGTAGAGGCACATCTCGGTGCCCTTGTCGGGGTGGGTCATCTCGACGCCGGTGACCATGCCGGCGGGCACGCCGTCGACGTAGGCGATCAGCATCAGGTGCCCCGGATCGGCGAGGAAGCGTGCGGACCACTCCTCGCGGACGGGCCCGTCGAAGAGGCCCTCGGCGGCTGCGATCTCGGCGGGAGCAACGGCCCGGCGGATGTCCATGGCGGCCACGATAGTGCCGGGACGACGGGAGACGGGGCGGATCGTGACGCGGCGTGGCGGGCGCCGCCCGAGCCGGTACGGCGGGCCCACCCTAGGAGCGGACGGCCAGGGCCGCCGCGTAGCCGGCGGGGCTGGGGAGGTCCGTCAGGGTCCAGCCGGGGACGGCGGCCGGGGTGGGGGCGGAGCCGACGTACGGGTCGGTCAGGCCGTTGGCGAGGCCGGTGCCGACGGCCTTGAGGCAGGCCTCCTTGCGGGCCCACACGCGGGCGAGGGCGGGCCGGCGGTCCTGGGCGGACAGGGCGCCGAGTTCGGCGGTCTCCGCCGGGTGCAGGAGGGGCAGTACGTCGGCCACCGCTGCCGCGCCCGGCATCTCCTCCACGTCGACGCCCACCGGCACCCCGGCGAAGGCCAGGTAGGCCGAGTTCCCGCTGTGCGAGAGGGAGAAGTGGACGCCGCCGCCGGCCACGGCGGGGCGGCCGTGCGGGCCGCCGCAGCACGGGCAGTCCTCCCGGACCAGGACGACCTCCCGCGGAGCCAGACCCAGGTAGCCGCCGAGCAGCACGCGCAGCCCGAGGTGCGAGGCGAGGTACCGCTGCCGGTCGGCGGGCCGCAGCAGCTTTCCGGCCCGCTCCCGTTCGGCCGCGTCCAGCACGGCCGCGGCCGCGTCCACCGGGTGGCCGCCGACCACGTCCAGCGTGGTGTCCAGGCACCACACCGCCGCGGCCGCGGCCCCGGGGGCCGCTCCGGTCCGCGGCGCGCCGCCGCCGAGCTGGTTCACGTACTCGATCACCTGACCGAGACTAACTCCTGCGGTACTGGCTACGCTCATGCCCTTGACGACGAGGGGATCGAACGTGCGAAGTGCCGCCGTCACCGCGGAAGGTGACCGGATCCGTTGGGTCGAGCTGCCGGGGGAGGAGCCGGCCCGCGTGTACGTGCACGGGCTCGGGGCCAGTGCGCCCGCCTATTTCGCGGCGAGCGCGGTCCATCCGCTGCTGGCGGGGCGGCGTTCGCTGCTGGTCGACCTGCTGGGCCACGGGCACAGCGACCGGCCCCTCCCCGGCTGCGGGCACAACATCATGCTGGACAACCCGGACGGCTTCGCCCGGGCCACCGCGACGGCCCTGGCCCGCGGTTAGCCGGGCGCGGCCGGGGTGCCGTCCTGCCTCCTCGCGCCCGGGGACGGGGTGCCGTCGGTCCAGGCGTAGACCCGCTTGCCGCGCACCACGACCTGGTACTGGTGGTAGTCCCGGCACTCGGCCCGCTCCTCGCCGCGCAGGCCGTCGTGCGGCCACCACTTCGCCCCCAGATCCGGGCCGACGACCCGCTTCGGCGGCCCCGCTGTGCACTGCGGGCCGTCGAGCGGGGTCGCCCCCAGCGTGAACCGGATCAGCTTGGACTCGCCGGTGGTGCGCACCCGTATGCGGACGTCGGTGGCGTCCTTGGGTATCCAGGCCGGCAGGACGAAGGGCACGCCCCCGCGCGCGGGGGCGTCGGCGGCGGTCGCGAAGCGCTGACCCTTCTCCTTGAACACCCGGTCGTTGACCATGTCGGTCAGCGGGTTGGGCGGGAGGTTGGGCAGGGCGAAGGCGGCGGTGGCGAGCAGGCCCACACCGGCGGAGGCGATCACGAACGGACGGCGGCGGTTCATGCCCCCAAGTCTGGGCCGGGGCACCCTCATCGCGCGTCCCTCCCCAGTACGAATCCCAACTCTGCCGCAGGTATCACCCGGCCTCATACCTGAGAGTCAGCTCGCTCCCACGGCAGCAAGGGACGGATCTCCGCGAAGCGTCGCGCGCCCGGCACCCGCCTGCGGTGCCGCACCTGCCGAGCACGCGCCGAACCCCGGCCGGTCACGCACCGGACCGGCCGGTCACAGGGCGGGTGGACGCGTCCGGCGCACATGGCCGATCATGGCGGGATGTCGCTCCGTACGTACGAGGCCGATCTGTTCGAGAGCTCCAGGGGCCGCCTGGAGGCGATCGCCTACCGCCTCCTGGGGTCGGCCGGTGACGCCGAGGACGCGGTGCAGGACACGTACCTGCGGTGGCATGCGGCGGACCGGAAACGGATCGTGACGCCCGAGGCGTGGCTGACGAAAGTGCTCACCAACCTCTGCCTCAACCAGCTCACTTCGGCGCGTGCCAGGCGGGAGACGTACGTGGGGCAGTGGCTCCCGGAGCCCGTCCTGGCCGGAGACCGGATGCTCGGTCCGGCCGACACCGCCGAGCAGCGCGAGTCGGTCTCCCTCGCGGTGCTCACCGTCATGGAGCGGCTGTCGCCCAACGAGCGCGTGGTGTACGTGCTGCGCGAGGCGTTCGGGTACGCGCACCGCGAGATCGCGGAGATCCTCGACCTCACCGAGTCGAACTGCCAGCAGATCCACCGGCGTGCCAAGCAGCACGTCACCACCGACCGGGCCCGCACCGAGGTCGGCGCGGCCGCCGCGGCGAAGGTCGTCGAGGAATTCCTCGCCGCGGCCCTCAGCGGCGACATCGAGCCGCTGATCCGGCTGCTCACCGGCGACGCGGTCGCCGTGGCCGACGGCGGTGACCGGGTTCCGGCCCGCAGGACGCCGGTCATCGGCGCGCTCGGCATCGCGCGGTACCTGCGGGGCCTGTTCCGGCGGACCGATGCCAGGCGAGCCCAGGTCGGCGGCAGTGCCGCCCTCCATGCCGCCGTCGTCAACGGCGGCCCTGCCGTGCTGGTCGAGGTCGGCGAGCGCGTGGTCGGCGTCATCTGCCTGGACGCGACCCCCGACGGCGTCGGGGCGGTCCACATCCAGGTCAATCCCGACAAACTGGAACGCATCACGCGCCAGTGGGCGGCCACCGGCCCCCACCGCCCCCTCGCGGAGATGTGGTGACCCACATCGCATTCGTTTCATGTCAGGGATCGCTCGGCTGTCCGGTTCAGGAGGTGAGTCCCACCGGATAGGAGCGAGCCATGAAGCACCGCATTGTCGTCCTGGGAGCCGGGTACGCCGGAGCCATCGCCGCCGGCCGCCTCGCCAGGCGGCTGCACCGCGACGACGTGGAGATCACCCTGGTCAACGGCGACCCCTTGTTCGTCGAGCGGGTACGTCTGCACCAGCTCGCGAGCGGGCAGGATCTGCCGCGTCGCCCCCTGCGCGACGTTTACGCGGGCACCGGCGTGCAGGTCCGGGCGGCGTGGGCCACCGCGGTCGACGCGGAGCGCAAGACCGTCGACCTCACCGGCGAGCACGGCGCCGAGACCCTCGGCTACGACACCCTCGTGTACGCCCTCGGGAGCACCGCCGCCGACCACGGCGTCCCCGGTGTCACCGAGTACGCCCACGGCGTCGCCGGGAAGCAGGCCGCGCTTCGACTGCGGGCGCGCCTAGGTGAGTTGGAGCCGGGCGGGACCGTCCTGGTCGTGGGCGGCGGCCTGACCGGTATCGAGGCGGCCACCGAGATCGCCGAGGCCCGCCCGGACCTGAAGGTCGCCATTGCCGCACGCGGCGGTGTCGGCGACTGGCTCGGTGACAAGGCCCAGCGCCACCTGCGCGTCGTCTTCGACCGGCTCGGCATCACGGTCCACGAGCGGGCCGACATCACGCGCGTCGAAGCGGACGGCGTGCTCACCGGTGCAGGCGGGAAGATCCCGGCCCGGATGACCGTGTGGACCGCGGGCTTCGCCGTGCACCCGATCGCGGCCGCCACCACGCTGGAGGTGTCCGACACCGGGCGGATCGTCGTCGACGGCACCATGCGCTCGGTGTCGCACCCCGATGTGTACGCCGTCGGCGACGCCGCGATCGCCGAAGGAGCGGGCGGCAAACCGCTGCGGATGTCCTGCGCCACGGCAACCCCGATGGCCTGGCAGGCCGCCGACGCCCTCGCCGCGCGCCTGACCGGTCGCAAGGTGCCCGAGACCGAGATCGGCTACGCCGCCCAGTGCGTCAGCCTGGGACGCCGCGATGGAATCGTCCAGCGCGTGACCCACGACGATCAGGTCACGTCGACCGTCATCACGGGCCGGACCGGCGCCCGCATCAAGGAGTTCATCTGCGCGGCCACGGCCTGGAGCATCTCCCACCCGACCATGATGCTGCCGAGCCGCCGCCGCCACCTCGCGGCAACCGGGCAGGAGCGCGTGGCCCCGGTGCGGGAATCGCGGGAGTCGCGGGAGCCGCGGGAGTCCGTCAACGCCCAGTGACCCGGCGGCGTCCGGGGGAGTTGGGCAGTGGGGATCCGCCCGGGCGGATCCCCGCTCCCCGACTCCGTTCCGGCCCCGAGGAATGCCATGCGCCGTCGCGCCGCCGCACGTCCCGCCGCCCGTCGTGTCGTCCCTGCTCTCGCCTCGGCGGCCGCGGCCGCGGTACTCGCCCTCGCTCCGGCCGCCGACGCCGCGGCGGCCCCCGCGGTACCGGCCGACAAACCGCTGGTGCTGAGCCGCTGGACGCAGGCCGACGCCGTCAGTTACCGGGCCTGGGCGGACGCGCGGGAACACCGGGACGCCTGGGCCGCGTACGGCTTCGACTGGTCGACCGACTACTGCACCACCTCCCCCGACAACCCCTTCGGCTTCCCCTTCCGGATGGCCTGCGCACGCCATGACTTCGGCTACCGCAACCACCGGGCAGGGCTGTTTCCGGCCGCCAAATCCCGGCTGGACGAGGCCTTCCACGCCGACCTCCGCAGGGTCTGCGCGCCGTATTCGGGCGCGCGGAGGGCGTCTTGCGAGAGCACCGCGTGGACGTACTACCAGTCCGTCAGGCTGTTCGGGATTTCCTGACGCGGGCAGGGCTGCACGTGGGAGCCACGCGTCGAGTTACAGGTCGGACCACGTGGAGGGGCCGGTTCGGTTCAGGTCACAGGTGGCGGGCGAACCAGTCGCGTGCGAGGTCGGCGACCTCGTCCAGGGCTCCCGGCTCCTCGAAGAGGTGGGTGGCGCCCGGGACGATCTCCAGCCGGTTCTCGCAGCGGCGCATCTCCTGCTGCGCCTGCCGGTTGAGGTCGACCACCAGGGTGTCGCGGCCGCCCACGATGAGCAGGGTGGGCGCCCGTACGCCCGCGAGCCGCGGCGCCGCGAGGTCGGGCCGGCCGCCGCGGGAGACGATCGCGCCGATGCGGGAGTCTTCGTCCGCGGCTGCCCACAGCGCGGCCGCGGCGCCGGTGCTGGCCCCGAAGTAGCCGACCCGGAGCGACTCGCGGCTGCGCAGCCAGCGCGTGGCGTCGGCCAGCCGCCCGGCCAGGACCTCGATGGCGAACACGTTGGCCCGGTCGCCCTCCTCGGCGGGTGTGAGCAGGTCGAAGAGCAGGGTGCCCAGCCCCGCACGGTTCAGGGCGGCCGCCACCGCGCGGTTGCGCGGGCTGCGCCGGCTGCTGCCGGAGCCGTGCGCGAACATCACCACCGCGCCGGCGCCCTCGGGCAGGGCGAGATCCCCGGCGAGCGCGACCCCGCCGGCTTCCACCTCGACCTCGGTCTCGACACCCGTCTCGGAAGGGGAAGCGGACCCGGCGGCGGCCCGCGCCAGCAGATCGACGACCTCCTCGTCCGGGGTCTGGGAAAAGTCCTGGTACCACTCGCCGACGGCCGAGAAGGCGCGCGGCGTGGACAGGCAGACCACCTCGTCCGCCGCGGTGCGCAGCCGGGCCACCGCGTCCGGCGGCGCCACCGGCACGGCCAGCACCACGCGGGCCGCGCCCATCGCCCTGACCACCTCGCAGGCGGCGGCGGCCGTCGCTCCGGTCGCGATCCCGTCATCGACCACGATCACCGTCCGGCCGGCGGGATCCACCCGCGCGCGGCCCTCGCGGAACTTCTGGGCCTGTCGGGCGAGCACTGCCTCCTCGGCGCGCTCGACCGCCGCGAGGTCCTCCTCGCCGACCCCGCTGCGGCGGGCGATGTCCTCGCTGATCACCCGTACGCCACCCTCGCCGATGGCGCCGAACCCCAGCTCACGGTGGTAGGGGACGCCGAGCTTGCGGACCACGATCACGTCGAGCGGCGCCCCGAGCGCCTGCGCCACCTCGAAGGCCACCGGAATTCCCCCGCGCGGCAGACCCAGTACGACGGGGTTGTCCCCCTTCAGGTGACGCAGCGCCTCGGCGAGACGCCGCCCCGCGTCGGCGCGATGAATGAACTGCACGAGGGGTTCACCCCCCAGACGAACGGGGACAGGGAGACCACGCACGCACCTGATTCCACGCAACCCCATCCCCGGTCTCCCCGCAACCTGGGGCGTAGGAGAGCCGGGAGGCCCGGTGCCAGGGACCGGGTCTTGCGCCCGCCTCCCGGTGCTGTGGGATGGTGGTCGGGTGACGTTGGAGGACCTCGTCCGGCTGCGCCGGGCCCGTGACCGGATGGACCGCGACTACGCGCAGCCGCTGGACGTGCCGGCGCTGGCGCGTACGGCCCTGATGTCGGCGGGGCATTTCTCCCGCAGCTTCCGGGCCGCCTACGGGGAGACGCCGTACAGCTACCTCATGACGCGCCGGATCGAGCGGGCCAAGGCGCTGCTGCGACGGGGCGACCTGACGGTGACGGAGGTCTGCTTCGAGGTCGGCTGTACCTCGCTGGGGTCCTTCAGCTCGCGGTTCACCGAGCTGGTCGGCGAGAGCCCGAGCGCATACCGGGCCCGCAGCCACGACGAGAGCGCCCCCATCCCGCCCTGCGTCGCGAAGATCCACACGCGACCGGTCAGGAACGGAGAAGCGAAGGCCACGCCCCGCCCCTAGCGTGGAGCGCATGGACATCAAGCTCTCGCAGTGCTTCATCGCCGTCGACGACCACGACAAGGCGCTCGCCTTCTACCGGGACGTACTCGGTCTGGAGGTGCGCAATGACGTCGGCTTCGAGTCGATGCGGTGGGTCACCGTCGGCGCGCCCTCGCAGCCCGACGTGAACATCGTCCTCGAACCGCCGCTCGCGGACCCGAACGCCTCGGCCGCCGACAAGGAGGCCATGGCCGAACTCCTGGCGAAGGGCCTCCTGCGCGCCGTCATCTTCAGCACCGATGACTGCGACGCCACCTTCGAGCGCATCCGCGCCGCGGGCGGCGACGTGCTCCAGGAGCCGGTCGACCAGCCGTACGGAGTCCGCGACTGCGCCTTCCGCGACCCGGCGGGCAACATGCTCCGCTTCACCCAGCCCCGCAAGTAGCCGGACCGCCCGGGCGTGCTCCGTAGAGGGTCACGACCCTTACGGCAGTGCAACAGGGCGCTCGCTAAGGTGCGTCCGACCTGCGCCGGGCCTGTGCAAAAGCCCCCCGAGGGAGGGCTTCGAGGGGTGGAAGTGGTGCCCCCGGCAGGACTCGAACCTGCGGCCAAGTGCTTAGAAGGCACCTGCTCTATCCACTGAGCTACGGGGGCCGGAAGGTGGCCGTGGTGGCCTGGAGCCCCTTGGTGGGGGTGGGACTGCGGTCCGTGCCGGGTCAAGGATAGGGCTCCGGTTGCCTTGTCCCGGTTGCTTCACTCGCGTGCCACGATGTGGAGGTTCGGTGAAGCGGTCCCGATAATCGCAGGCAGGTGCGATTCTCGCATCGCTTTTGCGCCGCGGCGCCCTGGGTGTTGTGCACTCGTTATGCCTGCGCCCCACTAGTCCGCTGTGTCCACGATGTCCCGCTGGAGTCGCGGTCGGCGCGCAGAGGACGTATAAGCTTCAAAAATGGCCCTAAATTGGGCATTCTTCGCATGTGGTGACCTTGGATGTTCGGCCTCAGCTGCTCGATGCCCTGTCCGCCCTGCGCGACCGGGTCGCGTCCGTGCGTCTGCCGCTGCCCCTGCCCGGCGCTCCGCGCGCCCGCCAGACCAGAGCCGAGCTGCTCGCGCAGCTCGACGACTACCTCGTACCCCGGCTGAAGGCGCCCGAGGCGCCGATGCTCGCCGTCGTCGGCGGGTCCACCGGGGCCGGCAAATCCACCCTCGTCAACTCGCTCGTCGGGCGGCAGGTCAGTGAAGCCGGGGTGCTGCGTCCCACGACGCGCACCCCGGTGCTTGTCTGCCATCCGGATGATCATCACTGGTTCGCCGGAATGCGGGTGCTGCCCGACCTCATGCGGGTCTGGGTGCCGCACGGGGAGGAGGAGGCGGTTTCCGAGGCAGCGTCACGGTTCCGCGAGCGCGGCCACGGCGCCGGCCGTGGCACCGGCCGCGGCAGTGGACTCAGCCACGCGACCCGCGAAATGCGGATCGAGACCGTCTCCACCCTCCCGCGCGGCCTCGCCATCCTCGACGCCCCCGACATCGACTCCCTCGTCGTCGAGAACCGGACACTCGCCGCCCAACTCATCTGCGCGGCCGACGTCTGGGTCATGGTCACCACCGCCTCGCGGTACGCCGACGCCGTCCCCTGGCACCTGCTGCGCACCGCCAACCAGTACAAGGCCACCCTCGTCATCGTCCTCGACCGGGTCCCGCACCAGGTGCTCGCCGAGGTCTCACGGCAGTACGGGGCCCTGCTCACCCGGGCCGGGCTGGGCGACGTACCCCGCTTCACCGTCCCGGAACTCCCCGAATCGGCCGGCGGCGGCGGGCTGCTCCCGGCCAGCGCCGTCGCGCCGCTCTTCGCCTGGCTCGCCCACCACGCGCAAGACCCCGCCGCCCGCCAGTACGCCGTCGGGCGGACCGCCCTCGGCGCGCTGGACTCCCTCAGTCGCCGGATGCCCGAACTCGCCTCCGCCGTCGCCGCCCAGCACGCCGCCGCCGTACGGCTGACCGCAGCCGTCGAGGACGCGTACAAGAGGGAGGGCAGGCGGGTCCGCAACCGCCTCGACCAGGGCGCGGTACTGGCCGGCGACGCCCTGACCCGGTGGCGCGGCTACCCCCTCGACACCAGCGCCGACGAACTCCTCGACTCCCTCGCCGAGTCGCTCGCCGCGCTCCTCCAGTGCGCCGTCGCGGCCGCCGACGAGCGGATCGCCGAATCCTGGCGCCGCGAGCCGGCCGCCGCAGCCGTACCCCTGCCCGCACCCGACCGCGAGGCGGGCGAGCGCATCGGCATGGCCGTACGGCGCTGGCGGCGCGTGCTGGAGGAACTCGCCGAGGAGGAGGTCGCCCGCTCCGACCGGCAGCCCGCACCCGACCCCGACGGGATCGCGGCCCTGCTCGTCGCCGCCCTCCTCGGCGGCAAGCGGGCCCGGCCCGCGGGAGAGAAGCTCGCCGAACGCATCGGCGCCCAGGCCGCCCTGCGCCTGCGCGACCGGGGCGGGGAGCTGGTCGGCGAACACCTCGACGAGGTGCTGCGCGCCGAACGCGACCGCCGGCTCGCCCCGCTGGAGGCGCTCGAAGTGACCCCGGAACCACAGGCCGAGCTGATTGCGGCGCTGTCCGTACTGCAGAAGGAGAGGTGACGCGGTGACCGCCGTGACCGACCGCGCCGACGACCGCTGGGACGACGGATTCATCGCGCGCTCGCGCCCCCGGCCCACCAGCGGGCAGGCCGGGAGCGGTGAGGACGAGGAGGGTGACGAGAACGACGAGGCGCTCGTACGGGCCGTCTCCGGCGCCGGCAGCGACGGCGGCAAGGCGACCGCACCCCCGCTCAGCCCCGAGGGGCAGGCCCTGCGCTTCCGGCTCGACGCGCTGCGCCAGCTGGTCGGGCTGTCCCGGACCCGCCTCGACGGCAAGACCCTCGCCGAAGCGGGCCGGGTCCTGGACGAGGCGGCGGCACGGCGCGGGCTGTCACCGCAGCACACGGTCGTCGCCATCGCCGGAGCCACCGGAAGCGGCAAGTCCACCCTCTTCAACTCACTCGCCGGAGTGGCGATTTCCGAGACCGGTCTGCGCCGCCCGACCACCGCGGCACCCATCGCGTGCAGCTGGTCGGACGGGGCGGCCGGACTGCTGGACCGCCTGGAGATCCCGGGCCGGCTGCGCCGCCGGCCCCGCGAGACCCCGGAGGCGGAGGCGCTGCGCGGGATGGTCCTCATCGACCTGCCCGACCTGGACTCGGCGGTCGGCGCGCACCGCGAGCACGTGGACCGCGTACTGGCCCTGGTCGACGCGGTGGTGTGGGTGGTGGACCCGGAGAAGTACGCGGACGCCGTCCTGCACGAGCGATACCTGCGGCCGCTGGCCGGGCACGCGGAGGTGACCTTCGTCGTGCTGAACCAGGTGGACCGGCTGCCCGGGGAGTCCGCCGACCTCGTCCTGGACGACCTGCGGCGGCTGCTGGACGACGACGGCATCGCACTCGGCGAGCACGGCGAGCCGGGGGCCACCGTGCTCGGGCTGTCCGCGCTCACCGGGGAGGGCGTCGGGGAACTGCGCGAGCTCCTCGCACAGTTCACCCAGGAGAAGGGCGCCGCGACCCGGCGGATCTCCGCTGACGTCGACCAGGCCGCCGTACGCCTGAGGCCGCTGTACGTGGCGGACGGGCACGCGGGGCCGGAGATCGGGGAGGCGGCGCGCGCCGAATTCGAGGACAGGCTCGCCGAGGCGGTCGGGGCGTATGCGGCGGGGCTCGCGGCCGAGCGGGCGTGGCGGCGCAACGCCGGAAAGGCGTGCGGCACGCCCTGGCTGCGGCTGTGGCGGTGGTATGAGAGCCGCCGCGCGCCGCGCACGCTGGCGGGCCTGGCCGCCCTCGCGGTGATCGGCGGGAGGGGCACCGCGGTCGCCGAGCCTCCTGTGGAAGAGGAGGTGACCGCGCGTCAGCGGGTGGAGCAGGCCGTACGGGCGGTCGCCGACGAGGCGGTCACCGGTCTGCCCGAGCCATGGGCGCAGGCGGTACGGGAGACGGCGGTGCGCGGGGCCGAAGGGCTCCCGGAGGCGCTGGACGAGCTGGCGGTGACCCTCGGGGTGGCGGTCGCGGTGCCCAGTGTCAAGCCGCCGCGGCCTGCCTGGTGGCCGGCTGCGGTGCTGGCGCAGGCGGCCATGACGCTGATCCAGATCTACGGCGGGCTGTGGCTGGTCGGGCAGATCGTCGGGGTCCTGGAGCCGAGGCTGCTGCCGCCGGTGCTGCTGATGGTGGCGGGCATCGTCGGCGGGCCGCTGGTGGAGTGGGCCTGCTCGATCGCGGCCCGGGGACCGGCGCGCAGGTACGGGCAGGACGCGGAGCGCCGGCTGCGGCAGGCGGCGGCCGGGTGCGGGCGGGCCCGGGTGCTGGAGCCGGTGGCGGCGGAGCTGCTGCGCTACCGGGAGGTGCGCGAGCAGTACGCGGCGGTGTCCGCAGGGGGGAGCAAGTTGTCCACAACCCGTCGGTAATCCACAGGCCGGAGCGGGATCCGGCGGCCGGCCCCAGCATGGTGCGTACCTCGTGCGGATGGTCCGTACGGGTGCGGTGCGAGGGGGAGGCGACCGGGATGAACGACACCCTGGTGACGCTGGTGGGATATGTGGCGACGCAGATCGACTACAAGGAGACGGTCAACGGCCCATCGGCGAGGTTCCGCTTCGCCGTGACGGCGAGGTACTTCGACCGGCGCAAGGAGGCCTGGACCGACGGGTCCACCAGCTTCTACACCGTATGGGCGCGGCGC
Organism: Streptomyces sp. ISL-94; assembly: GCF_018614075.1. GTDB lineage: Bacteria > Actinomycetota > Actinomycetes > Streptomycetales > Streptomycetaceae > Streptomyces. The sequence continues at coordinate 30,017 of NZ_JAGGOZ010000087.1, forward strand.
ACCCTCGCCGTGAACCTCGCCGGGTCCGTATCGGTCGGCGAACCCCTGGTGGTGCACGGGCGGTTGCGGGTGCGGGAGGACCCGCCCGACGGGGAGGGCAACCGGTGGTTCTCGGCGGACATCGAGGCGACCGCCATCGGGCACGACCTGAATCGGGGTACGGCGGCGTTCCGGCGGGTCGTCAAGACGGATACGCCGCTGATGACCACTCAGAAGGCGGCGGTGGTCTGAGTGTTCGAGGCGGTTAGGATTCCCCGGTACTCACGGGCACCTGGGTCTTTGGCCCGAAGGGGAAGACTGTGTCGATTGCCGTTCCCGCATCCTCCGCTCCTGATCCCGCTCCTGCAGCTCCACCCTCCACTTCTCATCCCGCCTCTGATCGCGCTTTTCATGCCGTTCCCCAGGTTGTTCCTTCGCCTGGAGCCGTACGGGGCTCCGCGCGCCGCCCGCTGGCGGTGGCGGCCCTGCTGGCCGCGGCCCTCGCCACCGCGCCCGGCGCCCGGGCCGCCGGCTCCGATCCGGCGGTGCCCCGGGCTCCGGAGGGCGCGCGCGCCGTCCTGGACGGGCTGAAGACCTACGGGCAGGCGGTCCTCCACTCCGGGGACGGCTCCGTCCGGCAGATCCCGGCCGGGCTCTACGAGATGCGGGTCGACGGCGGGGGGATGCTCCAGACGTACGGGGTCGGCATCGCGGGCAACGCCCAGCCCCAGGCCCGGTACACCGAGAGCGGGTGGAACGGCAGCCCGCTGGCCGGCAACGGGCAGGCCGGCCGGATCCGCTGGATCCTGGAGCACTCCTATCCGCAGCTGAACGACCTGGCCGGGCTCGCCAAGGTGGCCGGGGCCGGGACGCTGACCGCGGAGAGCGCGGCGGCCGGGACCCAGGTGGCGATCTGGCGGCTGGCGGACGGGGTGCAGGTCGAGGCCGCGGACCCGGCCGCGGAGAAGCTGGCCGGCTACCTCCAGCGGGAGGCCGGGCAGCTGCCGGAGCCGCCCGCCTCCCTGGGGCTGGACCCGGGCGGCGTGTCGGGGGCCGTGGGCACCCGGCTCGGCCCGGTCACCGTGCGGACCGGGGCGCCCAGCGTCTCGGTCATCCCGGACGCGGCGGCCGTCGCGATGGGGGTGCGGGTGGTGGACGCCGAGGGGCGGTCGCTGGAGACCGCCGTCAACGGCAGCCGGCTGTACTTCGAGGTGCCCGCGGGCACCCCCGACGGGACGGCCTCGGTCACCGTGCGGGGCGCGACCAGGGTGCCGGTCGGGCGGGTCTTCACCAGCGGGGTGCCGGCCCAGGCCCAGATCGTGGCCGGCTCCAGCGCCTCCGCGGCCGCCGCCACGGCCACGGCGGTCTGGCCGCAGCCCCCGCAAGCCCCGGCGGGCACCGTCGGGGAGGCCGCTCCGGGCACCGGGGCCGTCGCGCTGGGCACCCGGGCCGCCTCCCTGGCCGAGAACTCCCCGGACGAGGAGCGCCTGGCGACCAGCGGCAGTTCGGCGGCCACCCCCGTCATCGCCTCGCTGGCGGTGGGCCTGGTGGTCCTGGGCGGCCTGGTGGTGCTGCTCCTGCGCAAGCGCCCGCTGGACGAAGACGACCAGACCTAGGTGTCTTGCCCAGTGAGGTCGGGGATGCGGCCGGCGGGCGGAGCAAGATCTGAAAGGGCGGTCTAGCACCTCCGCTCCCGGGTAGGGGCAGGAAATGGCCGATCAGCAACATCAGCAACTGACCTGGCGGGGCGCGGTCGTGCGGTGGGACCGCGCGTTGTTCGACGCGGTGGCCCGGCGGCACTGGCCCGGGGCCGACCGGGTGCTCCCCCGGCTCGGGCGGGCCGCGAACCACGGGGTGCTGTGGGGAGGGGCCGCCGCGGCGCTCACCGCCTTCGGGTCGGCCCGGGCCCGCAAGGCCGCCCTGCGCGGGGCCGCCTCGCTGGCGCTGGCCTCCGCGACCATCAACACCGTCGGGAAGTGGTCCGTACGCCGCCCGCGGCCGCTGCTCGACGGGGTGCCCGCGGTGCGGCAGCTGGCGACACAGCCGCAGACCACCTCCTTCCCGTCGGGGCACTCGGCGTCGGCCTTCGCCTTCACCGCCGGACTGGCGCTGGAGTCCCCGGGCTGGGGTGCCGCCCTGGCCCCGGTGGCAGCGTCGGTCGCGTTCTCCCGGGTGTACACCGGGGTGCACTACCCCTCCGACGTGGTCGCGGGCGCGGCGCTGGGCGTGGCCGCGGGGTACGTCGTACGCCGGCTGGCGCAGGACGCGCAGGAGGCCAGGGTGGTGCCGGGCGACGAGCGGACCGCCGCCGGGGCGCCCGCGCTGCCCGACGGGGCCGGGCTCATGCTGGTGGTCAACACCGGATCCGGCACGGCCGCTGCCGCCGGACTCGACGTCCTGCGCACCCGGCTCCCCAGGGCCGAGGTGATCGAGTGCGGGGGCCCGGAGCTGGCCGCCGCACTGGAGGAGGCCGTTTCCCGGGCCACCGTCCTCGGGGTCTGCGGCGGCGACGGCACGGTGAACGCGGCCGCCACGGCCGCGCTGCGGGCCGGGCTGCCGCTGGCGGTGTTCCCCGGCGGCACCTTGAACCACTTCGCCATGGACCTCGGCCTCGGCGGAGCCGAGGACACCTGCCGGGCCCTGGCCTCCGGGCACGCCGTCCACGTCGGCGTCGGCCGCTTCGCCCCAGGGCCGCCGGACGGGTCCGGCGGATCCCGCGGGCACGGCTACTTCCTGAACAACTTCAGCATCGGCGCCTACCCGGAGCTGTTGGGCCACCGGCTGCGCTGGAGCCCGCGCATCGGCTCCGGCCCCGCCGCGCTGCTGGCCGCGTGGCGGGTGCTGCGCGCCCAGCGGCCCGTGCGGCTGCGGGTGGCCGGGCGGCCCCGGAGCGTGTGGCTGCTCTTCGCGGGCAACGGCACCTACCACGGCACCGGGCCCGCCCCGCGCCGCCGCGACAGCCTGGGCGAGGGCCTGCTCGACGTCCGGCTCGTCCACGGCGGCGGCCGCCCCGGCCCCCGCATGCTCGCCGCAGCCTTGGCGGGCCCGCTGAGCCGCTCCCCGGTCCACGTCGCCACCCGGCTGCGCAGCCTGCGGATCGGCGACATCCCGCCGGGCACCCCGCTCGCGTACGACGGGGAGTACGCCGAGGCCCCGCCGGCCGTGGTCCTGGACGAGCTCCCCGACGCCCTGACGGTCTACCGCCCGCGGAGGTGAGTACCACGACTGCCGCCCCCCGGTAACGGCGAGCCCACCGCGGCATCGGCCGTCGCGGCGGCCTGACCCTACGGGTTTCCGGCGGATGGGCGTCAGGTGAGTGGGGGTGTTGCCGGCCACCCGATCAAGAAAAACGACCTCCCGCCTGCGGCGTAACCGAGAGCGGGAGGCCGTTCCCATCTCCTGGGCCTCTACGGGCCGTCCACGTGCGACGGCGCACGGCTCAAGGGGTCGTTGCGGGCGGGGTTGTTGTGTCGTCGCCCACTCCGAGATCGGCGCGCATGACACCGCGCATCGTCTCCCACTGCTCCCAAAGCCGGACGAAGTCTGCTCGTATCTCGTCGAATGATCCGTCCGGATCCGGATTTCCTTCCTCCAGGCACATGGTCCGGCGGTAGGTTTCCGACAACGTCCTCGTCATCTCATCCAGCTCCGACAGCACCGCCGGGGAAGCGACCATCTGCGCCTCAGCGAGAACGGAGTGGTGGTCGCGGCGGGCTTCCTCGACTACCTCCCGGGCCTCAGGCGTGACTGCACCTTTGTGTACGTGCCACAGGAAGTTCATCAGCTGAGTCCGATAGCGGCGGAAAGCCGCGTTGACGTTCATGTAACCCTCGCGCCGACGGGCCAGTTCGTCCACTTGCTGCTCACGGCGCCATTGCGCTTCGGCTACCCGCTGCTGACGCTCGAACTGTTCTGCCTGAACGCGGGCCACAAGGCGTTGCGACAGGACAGACGCGATGAGCGTGCCTGTGACACCCACTACCGCAGCGGCCAACCCTATGAGCGCGCTTCCCACTGAACCCCCTGAATGATCGGGCAGTCACGTCATGCGGCATCCTGCCCGGGCTGCGGCGGCGACGGGCGGTATTTGTGCAAGATCGCCACCACTTCCCGGCACGGGCTCAGGCGGCCAGGTCGGTCCCCGCCGCCCGGGGCCGTCTGTGGGCCGGGAAGGGCGCCGATGATGACCGGCGGCAGCCGACGATGACCACGACGGCGGAAGCAGCCCGGATCCCGCCCTGGTCAGGGGCCGCTGACCTACCCATTCGCCCGTAGCTATGGACGGCTGGCAAGATGGGGTGTATCTGCCCACACATCGATTGCCGGACGGTTTCTCTTGGCTGAGTTCATCTACACCATGCGCAAGACGCGCAAGGCGCACGGCGACAAGGTGATTCTTGATGACGTCACCCTGAACTTCCTGCCCGGCGCGAAGATCGGTGTGGTCGGCCCCAACGGCGCCGGCAAGTCCACCGTGCTGAAGATCATGGCGGGCCTGGAGCAGCCGTCCAACGGCGACGCCTTCCTGTCGCCCGGCTTCACCGTCGGCATCCTCATGCAGGAGCCCAAGCTCGACGAGTCGAAGTCCGTGCTGGAGAACGTCCAGGACGGCGCCGCCGACACGATGAAGAAGCTGCACCGCTTCAACGAGGTCGCCGAGCTGATGGCGACCGACTACTCGGACGCCCTCCTCGACGAGATGGGCAAGCTCCAGGAAGACCTGGACCACTCCAACGCCTGGGACCTCGACGCCCAGCTGGAGCAGGCCATGGACGCCCTGGGCTGCCCGCCCGGCGACTGGCCCGTCACCAACCTCTCCGGTGGCGAGAAGCGCCGCGTCGCGCTCTGCAAGCTGCTGATCGAGGCCCCGGACCTGCTCCTCCTCGACGAGCCCACCAACCACCTCGACGCCGAGTCGGTGAACTGGCTGGAGCAGCACCTTTCGCAGTACAAGGGCGCCGTCGTGGCCGTCACCCACGACCGGTACTTCCTGAACAACGTCGCCGAGTGGATCCTCGAGCTCGACCGCGGCCGCGCCCACCCGTACGAGGGCAACTACTCCACCTACCTGGAGAAGAAGGCCACCCGCCTCAAGGTCGAGGGCCGCAAGGACGAGAAGCGCCAGAAGCGCCTCAAGGAAGAGCTGGAGTGGGTCCGCTCCAACGCGAAGGGCCGCCAGACCAAGTCCAAGGCCCGTCTCGCGCGCTACGAGGAGATGGCCGCCGAGGCGGACAAGATGCGGAAGCTGGACTTCGAGGAGATCCAGATCCCGCCGGGCCCCCGTCTGGGCTCGATCGTGGTCGAGGTCAACAACCTCTCCAAGGCGTTCGGCGACAAGGTCCTCGTCGACGACCTGTCCTTCACGCTGCCGCGCAACGGCATCGTCGGCATCATCGGCCCGAACGGCGCCGGCAAGACCACGCTCTTCAAGATGCTCCTGGGCCTGGAGGATCCGGACTCCGGCTCCGTCAAGATCGGCGAGACCGTCAAGATCTCGTACGTCGACCAGAGCCGCGCCAACATCGACCCCAAGAAGTCCCTCTGGGCGGTCGTGTCGGACGAGCTGGACTACATCAACGTGGGCCAGGTCGAGATGCCGTCCCGCGCGTACGTCAGCGCCTTCGGCTTCAAGGGTCCGGACCAGCAGAAGGCGGCCGGCATCCTGTCCGGTGGTGAGCGCAACCGCCTCAACCTGGCGCTCACGCTCAAGGAGGGCGGCAACCTGCTGCTCCTCGACGAGCCCACCAACGACCTCGACGTCGAGACCCTGTCCTCGCTCGAGAACGCGCTCCTGGAGTTCCCGGGTGCGGCCGTGGTCATCTCCCACGACCGCTGGTTCCTCGACCGGGTCGCCACGCACATCCTGGCGTACGAGGGCGACTCCAAGTGGTACTGGTTCGAGGGCAACTTCGAGTCGTACGAGAAGAACAAGATCGAGCGGCTCGGCGCGGACGCCACCCGCCCGCACCGCGCCACGTACAAGAAGCTCACCCGAGGCTGAGGTCCGCACCATGGCCAGACACCACTACCGGTGCCCCCTGCGCTGGTCGGACATGGACTCCTTCGGCCACGTGAACAACGTGGTCTTCCTCCGCTACCTGGAGGAGGCGAGGATCGACTTCATGTTCCGGCTGGCGCCGGGGGAGGGCAGCGCGTCCTTCACGGGCGGGTCCGTCGTGGCCCGCCACGAGATCGACTACAAGCTGCCCCTCGTGCACCGTCACGAGCCGGTGCTCATCGAGTCCTGGGTGACCCGCATTGGCGCCGCGTCCCTGACCATCGGCTACGAGGTCAAGGACGAGGCGACCGAGGACGCGCCCGAGAAGGTCTACGTGCGCGCCTCGACCGTGGTCGTGCCCTACAACCTCGCCGAGGGGCGGCCCCGCCGCATCACGGCCGAGGAGAAGCACTTCCTGGAGAAGTACCTCGACGAGCCCGAGGCCGCCGAAAGGCACCTCGCGGCATGAACGAGCAGCTGCGCTTCGGCGACTCCGGGGAGGCGGCGGACCTCGCCGCCTTCCTGGGCCGGCTGGTGCACTACGACCGCGCCGCCGCGGTCCGCCTGCAGGCGGGCGGCGGCGGCGCGCTCGCCGTCTTCGGGCGGCCGCCGTCCTTCGAGGTGCTGGCCATCCGCACGGTGCGGCTCGCCGCGCCCGCCGCGACCCCGCTGGACCTGACGGTCTCCGCCGGCGAGCTCCTGGAATCGGTGGACGAGGCCGCGGCCTGCGCCACCGTGCCCGGGGCGGTCACCGGACCCCCCTGGACCGGGGTGCTCCCGCCCCGCGGCGGCTGGCAGCAGCTGCCCGGGCTGCCCGGCCCCGAGGCGATACGGGCGGCCGTGGCCGGTGCCGTCGCCGAGTTCCGGGCCCGCGACGAGGCCCTGCCGCCGCAGCACCGGACCCGCTCCGAGCGCGACCGCATCGGCCGCGAGATCTGGTCCCGGACGCTGGGCGACACCGAACTCCCGCTGCGCGCGGTGCACGCCGCGCAGGCCCTGGGCTTCCTGCGTCCCCTGCGGTCCACCGTGCCGGCCGCCGCCCCGGCTCCCGGCGCCCCCGCGCCCGGCGCCCCCGCGCCCGGTGCACCCGACCCGGTGGCCCTGCTCGCCTCCGGGGGCTGGCTGCGCCTGCGCACCCCGTACGGCTCCGTCGCCACCCGCCGCCCCGGCCGGAACGGCGGCCTGGGTGCCCTCCAGCTCCGTCCGGTCTGAGCCCCTGTACGGCTGCTAGCTAGCTAGCTAGCCTAATGCTGTGACCGGAAAGGTTCA
>NZ_JAGGOZ010000088.1 GCF_018614075.1 Streptomyces sp. ISL-94
CCGGTGAACCTTTCCGGTCACGGCACTAGCCGTCACAGCCGTCGGCTCGCCACCAGGGGCAGGGTCGAGGGCCCTCGCCCCGTAGCCTGGCGGGATGGCTGAACCACTCGCGCTGTGGCCGGTGGCGCCCTCCTGCGAGACCGACTGGCTGACCGAGCTCTGCGGGGACGGGACCACCGGCTTCGAACCGCCCCGCAGACCGGACGCGGCGTGGGTGCTGCACGCCATGTACGAGCACAGAGGCAGGATCGCCGGCATCTCCCACCACGAGGCGCGCCAGGCGGCCGTCGGGTCCGGTGCCATCGAGCCCGACCGGCTGGGCGACATCGGCCTGGAGGCGGGCACGGCCACGGGCGGCGGCCTGGGACGCGCGGAACACCCCGGCTCGCGGTACCGCCGCCTGCGCTGGGCCGAGCTGTCCGCCCGCTGCGGGGACCCGGTGGTCCCGGAGGGGGCGTACCCGTCGCTCCGCTGCTTCCCCTCCGCCCAGCTGGACCACAGTTGGCCGGTCGGTATCCGGCCGCCCACGGAGGGCAGCCTCGACCGGCCCACCTGGGACCGGCTGGTCGACCTCCTCGTCTCTTACAGCACCGACGGCCCGGACACCCGCTGCCTCGCCTACTACAACCCGCTGATGCTGCGCGACATCGACTTCGACCTCCTCCGTGTCCGCGCGGGCCGGCTCCGGGACGCCTACGCCCTCTACGACAACCCGGAGGCGGACTTCAGTCCCTCCAACCTGTGGCCTGCGGACCGCTCCTGGGTCGTGTTCACCGACTACGACCTGTGGGCCACCAAAGTCGTCGGCCCCGAGCACCTGGTCGAAGCACTGCTCCGAGACCCGGTGATCGAGGCAGTCCGACTGCCCTGGACCAGCTAGACGGTCACCCGTGCCAGGAGCGCCACAGGGCGGCGTAGGCACCGTCGGCCGCGACCAGTTCGTCGTGCGAGCCGAGTTCGCTGATCCGGCCGCCCTCGACCACCGCGATCACGTCCGCGTCGTGCGCGGTGTGCAGCCGGTGGGCGATGGCGATGACCGTGCGGCCGTCCAGGACACGGGCCAGCGAGCGCTCCAGGTGCCGGGCCGCGCGCGGATCCAGCAGCGAGGTCGCCTCGTCCAGCACCAGGGTATGCGGATCGGCCAGCACCAGCCGGGCCAGCGCGATCTGCTGGGCCTGCGCCGGGGTCAGGGCCGTACCGCCGGAACCGACCTCCGTGTCCAGACCCGAACCCAGGGCGCGCGCCCAGCCGTCGGCGTGCACCGCGCCCAGCGCCGCCCACAGCTCCGCGTCCGCGGCGCCCGTCCGGGCGAGGCGCAGGTTGTCCCGCAGCGAGCCGACGAAGACGTGGTGCTCCTGGTTGACCAGCGCCACGTGCGCGCGCACCCGCTCCGCCGGCATCTGCGACAGCTGTGCCCCACCCAGGGTGATCTCGCCGGTCCGGGGCGCGTAGATGCCCGCGAGCAGCCGCCCCAGTGTGGACTTGCCCGCGCCTGAAGGGCCGACGAGCGCCATCCGGGTGCCCGGCGGCACGGACAGCGACACCTGGTGCAGGACGTCCACGCCCTCCCGGTAGCCGAAGTGGACCCCGTCCGCGCGGACGTCCCGGCCCTCGGGCCCGACCTTCGGGTCCCCCGCGTCCGGCTCGATCTCCCGTACGCCCACCAGGCGGGCCAGGGAGACCTGGGCGATCTGCAGTTCGTCGTACCAGCGCAGGATCAGACCGATCGGATCGACCATCATCTGGGCCAGCAGCGCGCCCGTGGTCAGCTGCCCCACCGACATCCAGCCCTGCATCACGCAGTAGCCGCCGATCATCAGCACGGAGCCGAGGATGGTCACGTAGGTGACGTTGACGACGGGGAAGAGGACCGTACGCAGGAACAGCGTGTACCGCTCCCAGGCCGTCCACTCCTTGATCCGCCGCTCCGACAGCGCGATCCGGTCCCGCCCCAGGCGGTGCGCCTCGATCGTGCGGCCCGCGTCCACCGTCTCCGTGAGCACGGCCGCGACGGCCGCGTAGCCGGCCGCCTCCGAGCGGTACGCCGACGGCGCCCGCCGGAAGTACCAGCGGCAGCCGATCACCAGCACCGGCAGCGCCACCAGCGCGGCCAGCGCCAGCGGCGGAGCCGTCACGGCGAGCGCCCCGAAGAGCAGCCCCGCCCACACCACGCCGATGGCCAGCTGCGGCACGGCTTCGCGCATCGCGTTGGCCAGCCGGTCGACGTCGGTGGTGATCCGCGACAGCAGGTCGCCGGTGCCGGCGCGCTCCAGCACGCCCGGCGGCAGCCCCACCGACCGTACGAGGAAGTCCTCGCGCAGATCGGCCAGCATCTGCTCGCCGAGCATCGCCCCGCGCAGCCGGACCAGCCGGACGAAGAACGTCTGGACCGCGAGCGCCAGCGCGAACAGCAGCGCCACGCGCCCGAGGTGGAGCTCGCGCGCCCCCGCTGTGAGGTCGTCCACGACCCGGCCCAGCAGGTAGGGGCCGACCATGGAGGCGATCACCGCGACCGCGTTGACGGTCACCAGCACCACGAAGGCCCGCCGGTGCCGCCGGAACAGGCCGCGCACATAGCCCCGTACGGTCGCCGACGTGCCCACGGGCAGGGTCGCGGCCGACTCGGGGGCCGCCGGATCGTATTCCGGCGGCGCCACGCCGATCATGCGGATTCCTCGATCTCTGTGAGTTCTTCTTCCAGCCGGGTCGTTTCCACCCGCGCGAGCCGCTGCTCCTCCTCGGTCTCCCGCGTGACGACCGCCCGGTAGAGCGGCTCGGCGTGCAGCAGCTCCCGGTGCGTACCGATCGCCGCCGCCTTCCCCTCGTCGATGAGGACGACCCGGTCCGCGCGGTCCAGCAGCAGCGGTGAGGAGGCCAGGACCACCGTGGTGCGCCCGGCGCGCAGCGCCGCGATCCCGTCCGCGATCCGTGCCTCGGTGTGCGAGTCGACCGCCGAGGTCGGCTCGTCCAGCACCAGCACCTCCGGATCGGTGACCAGGGAGCGCGCCAGCGCCAGCCGCTGGCGCTGCCCGCCCGACAGCGACCGGCCGCGCTCGGTGATCCGCGCGTCCATCGGATCACCGACCCCGTCGGGGGCCGACTGCAGCAGCGCGTCCAGCACGTCCCCGCACTGGGCCGCCCCCAGCGCCGCGGCGGACCCCACGGCCCCGGAGGCCGGTACGTCGAACAGCTCGCGCAGGGTTCCGGACAGCAGCACCGGCTCCTTGTCCTGTACGAGGACCAGCGTGCGCGCGGTGTCCAGCGCGAGCTCGTCCAGCGCGACCCCGCCGAGGAGCACCGAGGGCCCGGTGGCCGCGCCCTCCTCCCCGTCCATCGGATGGCCGCCGAGGCGTTCCGCGAGGCGGCCCGCCAGGTCCGGGTCCCCGCACACGACGGCGGTGAACCGGCCCGCGGGGGCCAGCAGTCCGGTCTGCGGGTCGTACAGGTCCCCGCCCGGCGCCGGGGCCTGCGGCATGTCGGTGGCAGCGGGCCGCGCGGCGGCTTCCGTGCGGGTCAGCGACAGCACCCGGGCGGCCCGCTCGGCGGAGGGACGCGAGAAGGAGTACGCCATGGCGATCTCCTCGAAGTGCCGCAGCGGATAGAGCAGCGTGGCCACCGCGCTGAACGCCGCGACGAGCTCACCCACCGCGATCCGGTCGTCCACGACGAGCGCGGCGCCGTACCAGACCACCGTGATCAGCAGGGCTCCCGGCAGGAGCACCTGGATCGCGGAGATCAGCGCCCACATCCGGGCGCTGCGCACGGCCGCCTTGCGGACCTCCTGCGAGGCCTCGCGGTAGCGGCCGAGGAAGAGCTCCTCGCCGCCGATGCCGCGCAGTACCCGCAGGCCCGCGACGGTATCGGAGGCCAGCTCGGTGGCCTTGCCCGCCTTCTCCCGCTGGAAGTCGGCCCGTTGGGTGGCGCGGGGGAGCAGCGGCAGCGCGGCCAGTGCGACAACGGGTACGCCGATCGCCACGACCACGCCCAGCGCGGGTGCGTAGAACAGCAGGCCCACGCAGACGAGGACGACGGCGAAGGCGGCCGCGAGGAAACGGGAGACCGCCTCGACGAACCAGCCGATCTTCTCGACGTCGCCCGTGGACACGGCGACCACCTCGCCCGCGGCGACCCGCCGGGTCAGGGCGGAGCCCAGTTCGGCGGTCTTGCGCGCCAGCAGCTGCTGCACGCGCGCCGCGGCGGTGATCCAGTTGGTGACGGCGGTCCGGTGCAGCATGGAATCGCCGAGCGAGATGGCGACGCCGAGCAGGACGAGCAGCCCGCCCACCAGCAGCAGCCGGCGGGCGTCGTGGTCGACGACCGCGTCCACGCCCAGCCCGACCGCGTACGGCAGTCCGGCGATGCCGGAGAAGTGCAGCAGCCCCCAGCCCAAACTCCTGGCCTGGCCGCCGAGCTGACCCCGGCCCAGCCAGATCAGGAACCGGGGACCGGAACGAGCGTCGGGTACCCCGGGATCCGGATACGGAAGATCGCTGATCTGCATGACGCCCCATGACTGGTCGAGTGGTCCAAACCGTGCAAGGTTCGCCTTCCGGACGGGCTCCGGGCAATCGATTTTCCGTTGGCCGCGCCCCCTCGCGGGCAGGATTGCGGGCCCGCTGGACGGCGTAGCGGCAGGTCAGGAACCTCGGTCAGGGGCGTGTGGCGTGCTCCAGTTCGAGCAGGACCGAGTAATAGCCGCGGCCGGTGGCCCGGTCCATGCCCACCTCGCACATCCGGTTCGCCGACAGGTGCGCGTCGAAGGACCGGACCGTCACCTCCGCCGCCTCGCGCGCCGTCGCCGAGGCCGTCAGCTCCGGGTGCAGCAGGCCCCGGTCGCCCGCGAAGGCACAGCACCCCGCGTCGTCCGGGACCACCACCTCGTCGGCGCACGCCTCCGCGACCGTCCGCAGCTGCGCCTCGTCGTCCAAGTGCCGCATCGAGCAGGTGGGGTGCAGCACCGCCGAGCCCACGGTGCGGCGGATCTCCAGACGGGGCAGCAGCTCTTCGGCCGCCCACACGAGGGAGTCCACGATCCGCAACTCCGCGTGCAGCGCCCGGTTGTCGTCCGTGAGATACGGGACCACCTCGTGCGCGATGCCCAGGGTGCAGGAGGACGCGTCGACCACCAGCGGCAGCCGGCCGCCGGCGGTCCAGCCCCAGGCCGCCTCGACGATCCGGTTGGCCATCACCCTGTTCCCGGCGTCGTAGCCCTTGGAGTGCCAGATCGTCGCGCAGCAGGTGCCGGTCACGTCGCGGGGGATCCACACGGGCCTGCCCGCCCGCTCCGACACGGCCACCACGGCCTCCGGCAGGGAGGGCCCGGGCCGGCCTGCGGGGCCGCCGAAGATGCGGTTGACGCAGGCCGGGTAGTACACGGCGGCGGCGCCCACCCGGCGGGTGCCGGGCAGTTTCCGCGCCGCCGCGCCGGGGAGCTGCGGCAGCCAGTCGGGAACCAGGTCGGCTCGTACTGCCTTGCGCGCCGCCCCCGTGACCGCCCTGAGGACTCCGTCCCCGACCCGGTCGCCGATCTTGTCAGCGGCGGCAACGGCCAGCCGGGCGGCGGCCTCGACGGTCCGGAACCGCCGCGCGGCCAGCGCGGCGGCCCTCTCCTCGCGCGGGCTGTGCCGGCGGTGGCGGAAGTCCTTCATCAGCGCGCCCGTGTCGATGCCGACCGGGCAGGCGAGCTTGCAGGTGGAGTCGCCCGCGCAGGTGTCGACGGCGTCGTAGCCGTAGGCCGCGAGCAGCCCGTCCAGCACCGGGGAGCCGGGCGGCTGGCGCACCATCTCGCGGCGCAGCACGATCCGCTGGCGCGGAGTGGTCGTCAGGTCCCCGCTGGGGCAGGTCGGTTCGCAGAAGCCGCACTCGATGCAGGGGTCGGCCACCGCCTCCACCCGGGGGATCGTCTTCAGACCGCGCAGATGCGCCTGCGGGTCGCGGTCCAGGAGGATTCGCGGGGCGAGTACCCCGTCCGGGTCCACGGTCCGCTTGGTGCGCCACATCAGCTCGGTGGCCTTGGGGCCCCACTCCAGCTCCAGGAAGGGGGCGATGTTGCGGCCGGTGGAGTGCTCGGCCTTCAGCGAGCCGTCGAACCGCTCGACGGTGAGCCGGCAGAAGGCCTCCATGAAGGCCCCGTACCGCCGGACTTCGGAGGGCTCGGCGGCGTCGAAGGCGAGCAGGAAGTGCAGGTTGCCGTGGGCCGCGTGACCGGCGACGGCCGCGTCGAAGCCGTGCCGCGCCTGGAGTTCGAGGAGCGCCTCGCAGGCCTCGGCCAGCCGGGACGGCGGTACGGCGAAGTCCTCGGTGATCAGCGTGGTGCCGGGGGCGCGGGCTCCGCCGACGGCGGTGACGAAGGCCTTGCGGGCCTTCCAGTAACCGCTGATCGTGTGTGCGTCCCGGGTGAAGGCGTTGGTGACCGAGGGCACCGGCGCCACCAGGTCCAGCCCGGCGAGGACTTCGGCCGCGCGGCGCTCGTACGCGTCCCGGCCGGCCTCGTCCGGAGCGCGGAACTCCACCAGCAGGGCGGTGGTGTCCCTGGGCAGGTCCGCCCAGTCGGCGGGGACGCCCGCGACGCTGACCGAGGCGCGCAGGGTGTTGCCGTCCATCAGCTCGACGGCGATGGCGCCCGCCTCGTTGAAGAGCGGCACGGCCGCGGCGGCGGCGGGCAGCGAGGGGAAGAACAGCAGGGCGGAGCAGAGTTCGCGGTCGAGCGGGAGGGTGTCGAAGACGACCTCGGAGATGAAGCCGAGGGTGCCCTCCGAGCCGACCATCAGCCCGCGCAGGATCTCCACGGGGGTGCTGCCGTCCAGGTAGGCGTCGAGCCGGTAGCCGGTGGTGTTCTTGATCTCGTACTTGGCGCGGATCCGCCGGACGAGCTCCGGATCGGCCTCGATCTCCCTCTTGATCTCCATCAGCCCGTGGCACAGGGCCGGTTCGGCGCGCGCCAGTTCCTCGTCGGCCAGCGGGTCGGCGGTGTCCACCGCGGTCCCGCCGGGCAGTACGAAGGTGAGGGAGGAGAGGGTGCGGTAGGAGTTCCTGGTGGTGCCGGCCGTCATGCCCGAGGCGTTGTTGGCGACGACTCCGCCGAGGGTGCAGGCGATGGCGCTGGCCGGATCGGGACCCAGGATGCGGCCGTGGCGGGCGAGCGCGGCATTGGCCCGCAGCACGGTGGTGCCGGGCCGGATCCGGGCGCGGCGGCCCCCGTCCAGCACCTCGATGCCGGCCCAGTGGCGGCGTACGTCGACGAGGATGTCCTCGCCCTGGGCCTGGCCGTTGAGCGAGGTCCCGGCGGCGCGGAAGACGACCTCGCGCTGCCGGCCGTGGGCGTAGGAGAGGACCGCGGAGACGTCGTCTATGTCCTCGACGATCACCACGACCTGGGGCACGAAGCGGTAGGGGGAGGCGTCGGTGGCGTAGCGGACCAGGTCGGAGACCTTCCACAGCACCTTCTCGGGGCCCAGCAGCTCGGCCAGCTCGCTGCGCAGCGGCTCTGGAGTGCCGGAGGCCCGGTGGTCGGGCATCCGGTCGGGGGCGGGGCCGCTGATGCTGCGGGGGCGCAGGGCCCCCGGATTCGGTTCCAGCAGCGGCATGTGCGACCCCTCGCCTCACTCGCGGCCCGCGCATGCGCGGCCGTCTTCTCAGCAGCGGTGCTCCGCCGGGACGTCCGACAGGGCGTTCAGCAGGCCGCCGAGCACCTCGCGCTGGTCGGCGGTCAATGGGGCCAGGATCTCCTCTGCCGCGTCGGTTCGCGCGTTGCGCAGACGGCGCAGCGTGGCGCGGCCGGTGTCGGTGAGTTCGATCCTTATGACGCGGCGGTTCGCCGGGTCGGGCGCGCGCCGCACGCACTCGGCGGCCTCCAGGCCGTCCACGAGGGTGGTCACGGCGCGGGGGACGACCTCCAGGCGGGCGGCGAGATCCGCCATTCGGGGAGGGGCGCCGTCGTCGTAGTGAGAGACCAGTCGCAGCAGCCGGGACTGGGCCGGAGTGATCCCGAGCGGCTCCAGATGGCGCTTCTGGATGCGGTGGAGCCGACGGGTCAGGCGCAGCAGCTGCTCGGCGAGCACGCCGTCTGTGGTGTCGGTCTCGGAAGGGGTCCTCATACTGGGAACAGTACCAGGACCAGATTCATTGTGAGTATAGGTAACAATGAGCTATGCTCATCGGAGTCTCGTCAGAAGGAGGCCCATGCGCCCCGAAGAACCGAAGTGGACTCCATCGAAAGAATCCCTCGACCCCACCCGCCCCGCTCCGGCCGACCAGCCGCGCGAGCTGCGCCGCATCGTGCGCCTCTTCCGGCCCTACCGCGGACGGCTCGCCGTCGTCGGCCTGCTCGTCGGCGCCTCCTCGCTGGTCGGTGTCGCCTCGCCGTTCCTGCTCAAGGAGATCCTCGACGTAGCGATCCCGCAGGGCCGTACCGGGCTGCTCAGCCTGCTCGCGCTCGGCATGATCCTGACCGCCGTCGTCACCAGCGTCTTCGGCGTGCTCCAGACCCTCATCTCCACCACGGTCGGCCAGCGCGTCATGCACGACCTGCGCGCCGCCGTCTACGCACAGCTCCAGCGGATGCCGCTGGCCTTCTTCACCCGGACCCGCACCGGCGAGGTGCAGTCCCGCATAGCCAACGACATCGGCGGCATGCAGGCCACCGTCACCTCCACCGCCACCTCGCTCGTCTCGAACCTGACGGCCGTCATGGCCTCCGTGGTCGCGATGCTCGCGCTCGACTGGCGGCTCACCCTCGTCTCCCTGTTCCTGCTCCCCGTCTTCGTGTGGATCAGCCGCCGCGTCGGCCGCGAGCGCAAGAAGATCACCGCGCAGCGGCAGAGGCAGATGGCCACCATGGCAGCCACCGTCACCGAGTCGCTGTCGGTGAGCGGCATCCTGCTGGGCCGCACGATGGGCCGTTCCGAGTCCCTCACCGCCGCCTTCTCCGAGGAGTCCGAGAAGCTCGTCGGCCTCGAGGTCCGCTCCAGCATGGCCGGGCGCTGGCGGATGTCCACCATCGGCATCGTCATGGCCGCCATGCCCGCGCTCATCTACTGGGCCGCCGGCATAGCCCTGCAGACGGGCGCCCCCTCGCTCTCCGTCGGCACCCTCGTCGCCTTCGTCACCCTCCAGCAGGGCCTCTTCCGGCCCGCCGTGAGCCTGTTGTCGACGGGCGTGCAGATCCAGACCTCGCTCGCCCTGTTCTCCCGCATCTTCGAGTACCTCGACCTGCCGGTGGACATCACCGAGCGCGAGGACCCGGTGCGCCTGGACCGGGCCAAGGGGGAAATTCGGCTGGAGGACGTCCACTTCGCCTACGACGCGAAGAACGGCCCGACCCTCTCGGGGATCGACATCACCGTCCCGGCCGGCGGCTCCCTCGCCGTGGTCGGCCCGACGGGATCCGGCAAGAGCACGCTCAGCTACCTCGTGCCCCGGCTCTACGACGTCACCGGCGGCCGGGTGGCCCTCGACGGCGTGGACGTGCGCGACCTCGACTTCGACTCGCTGGCCCGCTCCATAGGCGTGGTCTCCCAGGAGACCTACCTCTTCCACGCCTCGGTCGCGGACAACCTCCGCTTCGCCAAGCCGGACGCCACCGACGAGGAGATCGCCGAGGCGGCCCGCGCCGCCCAGATCCACGACCACATCGCCTCCCTGCCCGACGGGTACGACACCCTGGTCGGCGAGCGCGGCTACCGCTTCTCCGGCGGCGAGAAGCAGCGCCTCGCGATCGCCCGGACCATCCTGCGGGACCCGCCGGTGCTGATCCTCGACGAGGCGACCAGCGCCCTCGACACCCGGACCGAGCATGCCGTCCAGCGGGCCATCGACAACCTGTCGCAGGGTCGCACCACCATCACCATCGCGCACCGCCTCTCGACCGTCCGCGACGCCGACCAGATCGTGGTCCTGGACGCCGGCCGGATAGCCGAGCGCGGCACGCACGAGGAGCTGTTGAAGGCCGACGGCCGGTATGCGGCCCTGGTGCGCCGGGACCGGGACGCCGCGCAGGCGCCGGAAGCGGCGCAGGGGGCCGAGCTGGCTCCGGTGAACGTGTGATCGTATGACGGACGCATGGGCGGGATGCCGGGAATGTTGCGATATGCGGGTTAGCGTTTTCGCATGCGTCATGAGTACCGGCCGCCGCAGCGCCGTTCCCGGCTCACTCGCCGGGGCCGGCTGGCGCTCTTCCTCGGCACCCTGACAGCGATCGGGGCGGCCACCTTGATCCCGCTGCTGCGGGGTGGCGAAGCACCCGAGAAGCCGCGCCGGTTGGTGATCCCCGAGGGCTGGCGGGCCCCGCAGGTGTACGCCGCGGTCGACCGCGCGCTGTTCAACCGGATCCGCGCCCAGGCCCACGCGGGCTCCCGCGCAGGCCAGGAGGCTGCCGCCGGGAACTGAGGCGCGTCGGCCCGGGAGGCGGCGCATGGTCGGCGGCCTGCCGGGAGTGACGAGGACCGACCCCGTCCTGCGGGTGCGGGCGGGCGGCGCCGGCGCCTGGTCAGGCCGCCGGGGAGCCCGCCCGTTCGCGGGACAGGAGGCGGCGGATCTCGCGGACGGCCGCGCCGCCCGCGCGGTTGGCGCCGATGGTCGAGGCCGACGGGCCGTAGCCGACCAGGTGGATCCGCTCGTCGCGCACCGCCCTGGTGCCCTCCACCCGGATGCCGCCGCCCGGCTCGCGCAGGCGCAGTGGGGCCAGGTGGTCGACGGCCGCGCGGAATCCGGTGGCCCACAGGATGACGTCCGCGTCCACCCGGCTCCCGTCCGCCCAGGCGGCGCCCGTGGGAGTGATGCGGTCGAACACGGGCCGGCGGTCGAGCACCCCCGAGTCCAGTCCGGCGCGGACGGCCTCGTTCAGCGGGAGTCCCGTCACGCTGACCACGCTCTGCGGCGCCAGCCCCCGCCGCACGCGCTCGTCCACCAGGGCCACCGCCGCCCGGCCCTCGGCCTCGCCGAAGCTCCCGTCGCGGAAGACCGGGGGCCGCCGGGTCACCCAGGTGGTTGCCACCGCCACCCGGGACAGCTCCAGCAGGTGCTGCACCGCAGAGGTGCCGCCGCCCACCACGATCACGCGGGCTCCGGCGAACTCCCGCGGCCCCGGGTAGTTCGCGGTGTGCAACTGGCGGCCGCGGAAGGTCTCCTGCCCGGGGTAGCGCGGCCAGAACGGCCGGTCCCAGGTGCCGGTCGCGTTGATCAGGGCCCGGGCCGACCAGACACCGGCCGAGGACTCCACCCGTAGCCGTCCGTCGACCCCCTCGCGTACGGCCGAGACGTCCACGGGACGCCGTACGCGCAGGTCGAAGCGGTCCTCGTACGCTGCGAAGTACTCGCCGACCACCTCCGACGAGGGCCGCAGCGGGTCGGCTCCGGTCAGCTCCATGCCGGGCAGGGCGTGCATTCCGTGGACCTTGCCGTAGGTGAGCGAGGGCCAGCGGAACTGCCAGGCCCCGCCCGGGCGGGGCGCGTGGTCCAGGACCACATGGCCGAGCCCCGCCCGAGTCAGGTGGTACGCGCTGGACAGGCCCGCCTGACCAGCGCCGATGACCACCACGTCCACATCCGTGGCCGCTTCCGCCGCGTCCCGCACCATGTTGTTCACGGTTCTACCAACTCGGGTAGGCGGCGGGTTCTTCCCTACGGCCCGCCAGGTCCCGGCCGGCGCAGGTCGCCAGGACCGGCGTCCTCGGCTGCAGGGTGAGGCCGGGGAACACGCCGGCCCGCTCGCCGCCGCTGTCGAGGTGGAAGCGCTGCCCCGGCACGGCCAGCACACCAGCACGACCGCGGCGGCGGCCTCCGCCAGTGCGAACCGCGCCCCCAGGCAGGCCCGCGGGCCGCCGCCGAAGGGGAACCAGGCGTGCTCCGCGACGGGTCGCGGGGCGTCCTCGTCCCACCGCTCGGGGCGGAAGGCCTCCGGATCCGGGAACCAGCGCGGGTCGCGGTGCACCGACCAGGGGCTCGTCCACACCGCGGTCCCGGCCAGCGCGTCCGCGCACTCCACCATCGTGGCGGCGTACGAGCGCACCTGGCGCGGCCGCACGGCGGGCTGGACCAGCGCCTGCTTGCGCCGCCAGCCGTCGCCGGTGGCGACGACCACCCCGTTGCCCAGCAACTGGCGGCAGGCTCAGCCCGGTTCCGCGGGCTTGCAGGTGCCCTCCACGGCGCCGAGCAGCTCGCCCGCGTGCTCCGGGCCGGGAGACCAGCACGTTGCGCTGCGGACCGAGGGCCCAGGAGACGCGGTCGCCGTAGTCGTCGCGCAGGGACTCGAAGAAGGCCCGCGGATCGCGGGCGAAGGCGGGAAGGTTGCCGAGCAGGGGCCAGGGGCGGGGCCCGACGGCCCGGGCGCCCTGGGGCGGGGTCGGGGCCACGTCGGCAGGGTGACAGCGACCCCCGCAGGGCACCAGGGGGGCGGGGTCCGTCAGCCCGTGCGGCGCGCCGTCAGCCAGTCGTACGCGGCGTCCGCGCTGAACTCCCGCTGCCCACCCGGGAAGAGGAGCCCGGCTCCCGCGAAGGCGGCGTCGTGCGCGGTCTCCGCGACGTACGGGACGGCCACGCACTCCATCCCGGCCGCGTGGGCGGCCAGGGCGCCGGGGGCAGCGTCCTCGACGACCACGCAGTCGGCGGGCTCGGCGCCCAGCCGGTGGGCCGCCTCCAGGAACACGTCGGGGGCGGGCTTGCCGTGCGCGACCTCCTCGGCGGAGACCACCGTCGTCAGCAGGGAGTCGAGACCGGTGCCCACGAGCACCGCGTCGATCGCCTCGCGCGAGGAGCCGGAGGCCACCGCCATCGGCACGCCCTCGGCGTGCAGCCGCTCCACGAACTTCCGCATCCCGGGGAAGGCCTCGGTCTCGGTGCGGGCCAATTCCAGGTAGGCGGCGTTCTGTTCGGCTAGCAGCTGTTCCACCGGTGCCTGGATCCCGTACCGTTCCTTGAGGATCTCGAGCGTTTCCAGGGTGCCGATCCCGATGAAGCGGGAGTGCTGCTCCCACGTGAAATCGGGGACCCCGTGCCGCGCCAGCGTGCGCCGGCCCGATTCGTAGTAGTTCGGCTCGCTGTCCACGAGAGTGCCGTCGAGATCGAATATGACGGAAATCATCCGTTGTGCCCGTCCTGCCGGTTGTGTCCTGCCCTCAGCCATCCTGTCAGGTTCCGCGGGCCGCCCGTCCCACGGATTCGACCAACGGCAGCAGCCGGTGCGGGACCCGCTCGCGCAGCGCCACCTCCGTGCGGGTGCGGACCACGCCCGGCAGTTGGATCAGCCGCTGGATCACGTCCTCCAGGTGCGCGTTGTCCCGGGCCGCCACGCGGGTCAGCAGGTCCCCGCCGCCCGTGATCGAGAAGGCCTCGATGATCTCGGGTACGGAGGCCAGCGCGTCACCCACGTCGTCCAGGTGCCCCTGGGTCACCTCGATGTGCACGAAGGCCAGCACCGGGTGCCCGAGCGCGGCGGGCGAGAGCATCGGGCCCGTCCCCGTGATCACCCCGGTGCGCTCCAGCCGGTCCAGCCGGGCCTGGAGGGTGCCGCGCGCGACACCCAGGATCCGGGCGTACTCGCGAACGCTGGTGCGCGGCTGCTCGATCAGCAGACGCAGGATCCGGGTGTCGAGTTCGTCCACCGCCATGCCGCGACTGTACCAATGGCCGCCAATGGCCCGGTTCATCCGGTGTGCAGGTCACCGCCAGGTGCGCGCCGGCCGGATGCCCGTACCGCGGCGCCACGTTCCATTGCGGCCTCGACGTACAGGCCGAGCCCGACCCAGCGCCGGCTGCGGGCCTCCCCCGCCGACTCCAGCCGGCCCCGAACACGGCGTCGGCGGCGAACGACGCCAGGGAGAGCGCGACAGTGCGGGCAGGTTCCCCTCCCGCGCGAGCCCGAACGCCAGGAAGAGCACATTGCCGGTCTGTATCGCGGTGAACACCGGCCCGAGGGCGAGCAGGCTCACCGCCTCGATCAGCCCGGTGACCGCGGTCAGGGTGATCATCAGGCCCGTCAGGGACGGACGCACCGCGTGCGCACCCACCTTCATGAGGCCCGACAGTGACACGCCCGCCCCGCTCCTCCGGCGCCGACATGCCGAGGGGAATAGGGTCCCTGGGATGAGCGACCTGTTGCTGGTGAGGCACGGCGAGACGGCGTGGAGCGCGGACGGGCGGCACACCGGGCGTACCGACGTGCCGCTGACCCCGCGCGGGGTCGAGGAGGCACTCTTCCTCGCCCCCTTCTTCCGGGACCGGCACCCCGCGCTGGTGCTGACCAGCCCGCTGCGCCGGGCCGTCGCCACGGCCGAACTCGCGGGGCTCACCGGCGGGCTCACCGACCCGGACCTGTACGAATGGGACTACGGCGGCTATGAGGGCGTCACCACCGAGGAGATCCAGCGGACCGCGCCCGACTGGTCCCTGTGGACCCACGGCGTCCCGCCCGGCGACGCCGCGCACCCCGGGGAGAGCGCCGCCGAGGTGGGGGCCCGTGCCGACCGGGCCCTGGCCCGGGTCGCCCCCGTGCTCCGCGCCGGCCGCGGCGACGTGGTGGTCGTCGCCCACGGCCACTTCCTGCGCGTGCTCACCGCCCGCTACCTGGGCCTGGGCCCCGCCGAGGGCCGGCTCTTCCTGCTGCGCACCGGCACGGTCAGCGTGCTCTCCACCGAGCACGGGCTCCCGGTGATCGCGGAATGGAACACCCGGCCCTGACCCCAAGGCCCGCGGCGGTCCCGGCCGTCCAGCCCCCGGCCGTCCAGCCCCCGGCCGTCCCGCCCCTGGCCGTCCCGCACCCGGGCCGCTGCCGCCTCGCGGGGCGGCGGCCGGTGCGTGACGATGCGTACATGGCCCACGACGGTACGAGCGGTGGCGGCGGCCCCGGGACCGGAACCCCGGAACCGGGGCTCAAGGCCAACGCGATCGGCTTCCTCGACGCGCTCGTCATCGGCCTGAACTCCACCTCCCCGGCCTACTCCCTCGCCGCGGTCCTCGGGCCGATCGTGGCCCTCGTCGGGATCTACGCGCCGGGCGTCATGCTGGCGTCCTTCGTACCGATGCTGCTGATCGCCGCCGCCTTCTACTACCTCAACAAGGTCGACCAGGACTGCGGGACGACCTTCTCCTGGGTCACCCGCGCCATGGGCCCCTGGGCGGGCTGGCTCGGCGGCTGGGCCATCGCGATGACCGGCGTCCTCGTCATCGGCTCGCTGGCGGACGTGGCCGTCCACTTCGGGCTGCTCGCCGCCGGCCTCGACCACTGGGCCGCGAACACGGTGATCCGCCAGACCCTCACCGTCGTCGTGATCCTCGCCATGACCGCCGTCTGCGTCATCGGCACCGAGCTCTCGGCGCACCTCCAGGACATCCTCATCCTCGCCCAGGTCTTCTTCCTCCTGGCCTTCGCCGTGGTCGCCATCTCCCGCATCTACGCCGGCACCAGCACCCTCGACGCCATCGAACCGTCCCTCACCTGGCTCAACCCCTTCGGCGCCGGCGGCGCTGCCCTCACCGGCGGACTGCTGCTCGGCGTGTTCATCTACTGGGGCTGGGAATCCGCGGTCAACCTCACCGAGGAGGTCGAGAACTCCGCGACCGCGCCCGGCAAGGCCGGCATCTGGTCGACCGTGGTCCTGCTCGTCACCTACCTGTCCGTGGGCTTCGCCGTCGTCGGCTACGCGGGCACCGCCTTCCTCGCTGCGAACGCGGGCGACGAGGAGGCGATCTTCGCGGTACTCGCCCACGAGGTCATGGGCGGCTGGGACTGGGTGGTGCTCCTCGCCGTCTGCACCTCCGCGCTCGCCTCCACCCAGACCACGATCATCCCCGCCTCCCGCACCGCCCTGTCCATGGCCCGCCGGCACGCGCTGCCGCCCGCGCTCGCGCACATCCACCCGCGGTTCCGCACCCCGGACGTGAGCACCTGGTGGGTGGCCGCCATCGCCATCGGCTGGTACCTCGTCGTCAATCAGATCAGCGAGAACGCTCTTCTGGACTCGCTGACCGCGCTCTCCCTGCTCATCGCGTTCTACTACGCGCTCACCGGCCTGGCCTGCGCCATCTACTACCGCCGCCACCTGCTGGAGAGCCCGCGCAACTTCCTGCTCATCGGCGCCGGACCGGTCCTCGGCGCCGGCCTGCTGGCGTGGCTCCTGGTGGAGTCCGTCCACGACATGTCGAACCCCGAGAACTCGGCGGGCGGCGTCTCCTGGCTCGGGCTCGGCCCGCCGCTGGTCATCGGGATCGCGATCGCGGTCGTGGGCCTGGCCGTCATGTGCTTCTGGCGGCTGCGGGACGGCCGGTTCTGGCGCGAGCGCCGCGGGGTCGCCGACCCGGATGTCGTCCACGGCCGGAAGACCTGAGGAGGAGGCCGGATGTCCGTGGTCCTGGGGTACGACGAGTCGCCCGGCGCCGAACACGCCCTGCGGGTGGCGCTGGAGGTCGCGACCGCCTTCGGCGAGCCCCTCGTCCTCGTGTACGGGGGGGCCGCCCCGGGCGCCCCGGGCGAGGAGTACGCGGCCCACCGCGAAGCCGTCCGCCAGGCGGGCCGCAGGGCGCTGGCGCGCGCCGTCGAGGCCGCCGACGAGGCGGGAGTGCCTTCGACGGTCGAGGTGGTCGACGCGAATCCGGCTCAGGCCCTGCTCGACGCCGCCGAGCGCCACCACGCCCGGGTCATCATCGTCGGCACGTGGGGCGACAGCCCGATCCGCGGCGCGCTCCTGGGCTCCACCCCGCACAAGCTTCTGCACCTCTCGCCGATCCCGGTCCTGTGCGTACCGACGGATGGCGACGCGGGGTAGAGCGCCCGGTCACGGCCGCGGACAAACAGGGCGGGAACCACCGTGGTGTCCGCATACTGGATCTGCAGGTCCGCGGGTGGAAGGGGACGTCTCGTGCCTTCGGTCCAGCCTGGGGGCGATAAGGCGGACGGCCCGTTCCGCGGGGACGCTGCTGGAGCACGTACCGGTGGCTGCCTTCGGCATCGACGACGCCGGGCTCGTCGCCTACTGGGGACCCGGCGCACAGGACCTCTTCGGCCACGACTCCGCCGCCGCCCCGGCGCAGCCCGGCGCCCTGCTCTTCGCCGACACGGCATCCCGGAACGCCTCCGACACGTGCGCCCAGCGGGCCCTGCTGCCCAGCGCGCTGGCGAGCAGCCCGTACGTGGACGTGGCGCACCGGTACCTGCCCGGCAGCCACATCAACGAGGTCGGCGGCGACTGGTACGACGTGATCCGGCTGCCGGACGACCGGGGTAGCCCTCGTGGTGGGCGACGTGAGGGGGCACGGGGTGCCGGCCGCCGCTGCCATGGGCCGCCTCCGGATCACCACCAAGGCGCTGGCCCGGCACACCGGCGAACCGGACGCCCTGCTCGCCGAGCTCGACGCGTGCGCCCACGAGGCCGGCATGGAGCTGGCCACGTGCCTGTACATCGTGTACGACCCGAGGACCGGCCGCGCCCGCATCGCCAACGCCGGCCCCCCCGCCCCTGGTGCTCCGCCCGGACGGCGCGGTCGACACCCTCGACCAGGTCCTGGGAGTCCCGCTCGGCGTCGGCGGCGTCCCGTTCCGGACGACCGGGATCGAACTCCCCGACCACGCGACCCTCGTCCTCTGCACCGACGGCCTCATCGAAACCCGCGGCCGGCACATCGGGACGGGCCCGGAATCCCTGCGCACCGGACTGGGCGGATCGACCGGCCCGCTGGAGCCCATGGCGGACCGGATCCTCGCCCGCCTGCTCCCCGGCCCACCGGCCGACGACACCGTCCTCGTCCTCGCGCGCGTCCACCGCCTGCCGACTTCCCCGGACTGACCGCTGCGACAGCTCACACTCCGGTCCGTTGGCCTTCCGGTGGCCGATGACGGGCGGTCCAGACTGGGCCAATGGTCCAGTCATCCTGGGACCGGTTGAACCAGTGGGCCTCCGCCTGGTTATCTGTGTCCTATCCATGTACCTACGGCGCCGCGCAGCGCCGGACGGCAACGAGGCCGGTCCGGAGCGCGGCGCCTTCGCCGTGCCCGTACGCCGCCCACCACCCCCGGGCGGCTGCCGGGCCGGCGCGCACCACTGCAAGGGGGGCGGCACACCGCCGTGAAGAGGATGTTCGTGGCTCCGGATCCGGGGCGTCTGAGACTCAGGAACTCGGCCCGCGCCGTCATCGGCGTCGCCGCCGCCGTCGCACTCGCCGAGCTGTGCGGCCTCTCCCTGACCGCCTCCATCACCGGGGGCCTCGCGGCCCTGCTGGCCCTCTTCACCGTGCTCGACGCGACCGTCCGCGCCCAGCGGGCCACCACCGCCCTGCTGCCGCTCGCCGGATTCCCCGTCCTGGCGCTGGCCACCACCCTGCACGGGGTGCCGCTCGCCCGGGACGCCGCCTTCCTCGCCGTCGTGTTCGCCGGGGTCTACGCCCGCCGCTTCGGCCCGCGCGGGCACGCCCTCGGGATCTTCGGCTTCATGATGTTCTTCGTCACCCAGTTCCTGCACGCCCAGCCCGGCCAGCTGCCCGAGCTGTACGCCGCCGTCGGGCTGGCCCTCCTCGCCGCCGGGGCCGTGCGCTTCGCCCTGTGGCCCATCGAGCGGCGCACCCCGCCTCCCGCCGCGCCGCCCGGCCTGCCGGGCACCGGGCTCGCCCGGCCCACCACCCGCCAGGCCTTCCAGGCCACCGCCGCCTGCGCCTTCGCGCTCGGCATCGGCCAGGCGCTCTCCGAGGACCGCTGGTACTGGGCCGTCGGCACCGCCTGGTGGATCTTCGTCAACACCGCGTCGCGCGGCGAGACCCTCGTCCGCGGCTTCCGCCGGGTCCTCGGCACCGTCCTCGGCATCGCCGCCGGGCTGCTGATCGCCGTACCCCTGCACGGGACGCCCCTGCCCACCGCCGTACTCGTCGCCGTCTGCGTCTTCGGGATCTTCTACACCGCGGCCCCGTCGTACTCCTGGATGATGTTCTTCGTCACCGTCATGGCCGGCCTGCTCTACGGGCTCCTCGGCGTGCTCCACCCCGGGCTGCTGGTCCTGCGCTTCCAGGAGACCGCGATCGGCGCCCTCGGTGCCGCCCTCGCCGTCGTGATCATCCTCCCGGTGACCACGCACGCCGCCAACGACGCCTGGATCCAGCGAGCCCTGCACTGTGTGCGGGCCTCCACCGCGGCCTCCCTCGACCGGCTCGCCGGGAACCCCGACGCCGACCCCGCCCCCCACGCCGCCGAGCTCGAACTGCTGCTGGGCCGCGTACGGATGGCGCTCGCGCCCCTCGTCCACCCGCTGAGCCCGCTGCGCGCCCGCAAGGCCAGGGCCCGGCAGGTCCTGGCGCTGCTCGACGACTGCGCCCGCGAGGTCCGCGGGCTGGTGGCAGTCGCCGCCGACCCGCAGGCCTCGCACGACGCCAGGCTGGCCGCCGCCTGCTGGCGCGTGGAGGCGGCCGTGGAGGCCCTGACCGCCCCGCGGAGCACACCGGAACTCACCGCTCCGGTGCCGGCCCGCCCGGCACCCGCCGAGCCGGCCCTCGCCCACCTGCACGGCATCGAGCACGCGCTCGTCGCGCTCGCCGCCCCGCTGCGCACCGACCCGCGGGCCCCGCTGGTCATCAGCGCCTGAGCAGTCCCTCCGGGTCCAGCCCCGCAGGCAGCCGGCCCTCGGTGTGCACCACCCCGAGGGCCTGGGTGGCCCGGGTCAGCGCCACGTACAGGTCGCTCGGCTGGAGGTCGGCCGGTTCCACCACGATCACCGTGTCGAACTCCAGCCCCTTGGCCTGGCGCGGGTCCAGGAGGACGGCCTCCCGGGTCAGGTCCGGCTCCGCACCCGCCCGGACCTCCGGCAGTACGGCGGCCAGGGCTCCGTGCAGCGCGCGCGGCGCGATCACCGCGAGCCGCCCCTCGGCGGGCCGTTCCCGCTCCACCGCCTCCCCGACGGCCGCCGCCAGGTCACCGGACGCCCGCGCCCACGGCCGCACCCCGGTGGACCGCACCGAGCTCGGCGGTTCGAAGCCGGGATCGCGGGACCGCAGCACGGACGCCGCCACCTCCATGATCTCGGCGGGCGTACGGTAGTTGACCCCCAGCCGGACCAGCTCCCAGCGCCCGCCGACGTACGGGCCGAGGATCCGCTCCCACGATCCGCACCCCGCTTCGTCGGCGGTCTGCGCGGGATCGCCGACCAGCGTCATCGACCGGGTCGGGCAGCGCCGCATCAGCAGCCGCCACGCCATCTCCGACAGCTCCTGCGCCTCGTCCACGATGACGTGTCCGAAGGCCCAGGTACGGTCCGCCGCGGCCCGCTCGGCCGCGCTGCGGTGGTCGGCCTCCTCGTGCCGCTCGGCCATCCGCTCGGCGTCGATGATGTCGTGCGCCGCGAGGTACTCGTTCTCCTCGTCCTCGAACTCGTACGACTCCGAGCCCTGAGACAGGTCCAGCACCCCCTGGGCGTAGGCGATGCGCCGCCGGCGCTCCCGCTCCTCGGCGGCGCGCCGGGCGCTGTCGTCCTCACCGAGGAGCTCGGCCGCCTCGTCCAGCAGCGGTACGTCGGCCGGCGTCCAGTCCGGGCGCTGCGACGGCTCGCGCCGGATCAGCTCCGCCTCGTGCGCCGGCAGGTGCGTGGGCTCCGCCAGGAAGTCCGTGACCAGCCGTTCGGGCGTGAGGGAGGGCCACAGCGAATCGATCGCGGCGTGCACGGCCGGGCTCATCGCGATCTCCTTGCCCAGCTGTGCCACGTCGTCCGAGCCGAGCAGGTCCGGGCCGCCGTACGGATCGGCGCCCAGCCGGTCGGCGAGCTGCGCCGTGAGCGCGTCGATGATCCGGAAGGCGAAGGTGGGCCGGGCCTGGTTGTGCGGCAGCCCCGTGGCCCGGGCCCGGTCGCGCGCCTCGTACGCCATGGTGCGGTCCAGCAGCAGGATGCCGTAGTCGTCGTGGTCGATCTCGAGCGCGGGCTCGGGGACCGTGTCGAACTCCTCGCCCCGGTCCGCCGGCATTTCCTCCGGCAGGCACTGCCGATCGGCGACCACCCGGGCCAGGACGTCCGCCATCGCGGCGCGGCCCTTCACCGCGGCGGCGCCGGGGCGCTCGGTTCCGGTCGCGTGCACCCCGGGGAACAGCTCGCCGGGGGTCGCCAGCAGCACTCCCGTCTCGCCGAGCGCCGGCAGCACCCCGCCGATGTAGCCCAGGAAGGCGGGGCCCGGGCCGACGACCAGCACCCCGCGCTTGGCGAGCTGCTCGCGGTGCGCGTACAGGAGGTACGCGGCGCGGTGCAGCGCGACCGCCGTCTTTCCGGTGCCCGGACCACCCTCGACGACGAGCACGCCGCGGTGCGGGGAGCGGATGACGCGGTCCTGCTCGGCCTGGATGGTCCGCACGATGTCGTGCATCCGGCCGGTCCGGGCGGCGTCGAGCGCGGCGAGCAGCACGGCGTCCGCGTCGGCGCCCTCGTACCCGGTGCGCTCCGCGTCCGTCAGATCCAGGATCTCGTCGTGCAGGGCGGCGACCACCCGCCCCCGGCTGCTGATGTGCCGGCGGCGGCGCAGCCCCATGGGCGTGTGGCCGGTGGCCAGGTAGAACGGGCGGGCGACCTCCGCCCGCCAGTCCAGGACCAGCGGGGTGCGCTCGGCGTCGTCCGCCCGGATTCCGAGGCGGCCGATGTGGTGGTCACGCCCGTCGGAAAACTCCAGACGGCCGAAACAGAGGCCGTTCTCACCCGCATTCAGCGCGGAGAGCAGGCCGGTCTGCTCGGCGACCAGGACATCGCGCTCCAGGCGGGCCTGGAATCCGGTCCCGACATCGCGCAGGGCACCTTTGACCGCGCGTTCGGCCTGGTCACGCAGGCGGTCGAGGCGCAGATAGAGTTCCGTGACGAATTGCTGCTCTTTCCGGAATTCCTCGGTTGACAATTGCACTCCTGCCGCGATACAGTGTCCTCGTAAGGTTCTTCACGTCTTCGTTTATGGAGAAGTCACGAACCAATCAATATACGCTCTCTCCTCCCTCGGCAGCGAATTCAGCCGGGGGATTTTTTGCGTACCGTGGTTCTCATGACCACCGCACACGGCTCTGCCGACGGCATCGTCTACCGCCTCGCCCGCCCCGATGACGCGGGAGCCATCGAGGCCCTGGACGGCTCCTTCACCACCGACACGGTCTTCGAGGTGGCCGCCTCGGAAGCCGGCTTCACGCTCCGCGAGGTGCCCGCGGACCCGCCGGTGTACAAGGAGTTCCCGCCCGAGGAGCACGACGAGCAGGGGCTCGGCCGCGGCTCCGGTGCGCAGGGGAATGCGC
The DNA here is from genome assembly GCF_018614075.1 of Streptomyces sp. ISL-94. GTDB lineage: Bacteria > Actinomycetota > Actinomycetes > Streptomycetales > Streptomycetaceae > Streptomyces. The sequence continues at coordinate 22,223 of NZ_JAGGOZ010000088.1, forward strand.
GGACCTTCGTGGCCCTCGACGGCGGGCGGCTGTGCGGCTTCGTCGCCGCGGGCTACGCCGCCTGGAACCGGCGCGTCACCATCGAGGACATCGAGGTCTCCCCGGAACACCGGGGTCGCGGCATCGGCCGGGCGCTGATGGAGTGCGCGGCCGACTTCGCCCGCGAACACGGCGCCGAACACCTCTGGCTGGAGGTCAGCTCCGTCAACGCTCCTGCCGTGCACGCCTATCGGCGCATGGGCTTCACCCTCTGCGGCCTCGATACCACCCTGTACGGCGGCACGCCTGCCGTGGGCGAGCAGGCGCTGTTCATGAGCCGGCCCTGCCGCTGATGTGGTGTGGTGCAGGGGCAACCGGTGTGCCGAACTCCCGGACTGTGGCGGATCGTACGCGCTGTCGGCACCGGTGCGCAGTCCGATCCGCGAAGATCACCCGGAGGGGTGCTGCGGACGCGCCTGGCGCACACCGCTGACCTGCGGTATATACAACGGGCGAGTGCTCATTGCACATTCATCCGGCACGTACAGGGTGGATCTGGTCGGACAGGGGGTAACGGTCCGGAATGGAAATACTTCCACAGCGCTCCACCACCGCTCAGGTGTGGGAAGCGGCCGAGGAGTTCATCCGACTCTTCCACAGGGAGAACCCCGACGCGGGTGATCCGCGTGCCCGGCTCGCCGCCGTACGGGCCGAGCTCGCGGAGACCGGCACCTACCGGCACACTCCCGAGGAACTGGCCCACGGCGCCCGTGTGGCCTGGCGCAACAGCAACCGCTGCATAGGCAGGCTGTATTGGAACTCGCTGCGGGTTCGTGACCGCCGCGGGCTCACCGACGCCGACGGCATCGCCGCCGAGTGCTTCGAGCACCTGCGCGAGGCGACCAACGACGGCCGGGTCCGGCCCACGATCACGGTCTTCGCCCCCGACGCCCCCGACCGACCCGGCCCGTTGATCTGGAGCGAGCAGCTCGTCCGGTACGCGGGCTACGGGGACCACCCCTCCGTCATCGTCGGCGACGCCCGCAACGCCCCGCTCACCGAGGCCCTGCTGCGGCTCGGCTGGCCCGGCGGCTCCGGCAGCCCCTTCGACCTCCTCCCGCTGGTGGTCCAGGGGGTCGACGACAAGCCCCGCTGGTTCGACACCCCCGCGGACGCCGTGATGGAGGTGCCGATCGAGCACCCCGACGGTGACGGGGGCGGCGACGGCTGGGGGGACTGGGGCCTGCGCTGGCACGCCGTGCCCGCCATCTCCAACATGTGCCTGGAGATCGGCGGCGTCCACTACCCGGCCGCCCCGTTCAACGGCTGGTACATGGGCACCGAGATAGGGGCCCGCAACCTCGCCGACACCGACCGCTACAACCTGCTGCCCGCCGTGGCCCGCCGGCTGGGCCTGGACACCACCAGCGACCGCTCGCTGTGGAAGGACCGTGCCCTCGTCGAGCTCAACCGCGCGGTCCTGCACTCCTTCGACCGCGCCGGAGTCACCATCGCCGACCACCACACCGAATCCCGGCGGTTCCTCTCCCACCTCGCTCGGGAGGAGCGCAAGGGCCGCGAGGTCGGCGCCGACTGGTCCTGGATCGTGCCGCCGATCTCCGGTTCCGCGACGCCCGTCTTCCACCGCACGTACGAGGACCGGCAGAGCCATCCGGCGTACGAGCACCACCCGGGCGCGTCCGAACGCGCCCAGGGGCGGGATTTGGTCTAGACCTTCTGTTACGGTCGGCTCCGGACGGATCCGGCAGCGGCGGAGAGGGCAACCGGTGGGCGACGTGGAGACTACGGACCAGGGCGGCGAACACCGGGCCTACATCGGCTCGTTCACCTCGGGGGGCGGCCGCGGTATCACCACCGCGGCCGTGGATCCGGCCACCGGGGCGCTGACCCCGGTCGCGGCCGTGGACGCCTTCCCCAACCCTTCCTCCCTGGCTCTCGCTCCCGGGACCGGCCTGCTCTACGCGGTGAGCGAGACGGACGACGGCGCCGTGGCCGCCTTCCGGCCCACGGCCGCGGGTCTGGACCCGCTCGGCGCCGCGGTTCCCGTCGACGGCTCAGGCCCCACCCATCTCAGCCTGTGCGGTCAGCGGCTGCTGACCGCCAACTACACCTCCGGCAGCGTCAGCAGCCTCCCGCTGACCGCGGACGGCAGCCCCGGCGGCCCGCCGTCCGTCCTCGCGCACCAGGGTTCCGGGCCCGACCGGGACCGGCAGGAGACCCCGCACGCCCACCAGGTGCTGCCCGATCCGAGCGGCCGCTGGGTCCTCAGCGTCGACCTGGGCACCGACTCGGTACGGGTGTGCGCACTGGACCCGGAGACCGGGGCGCTGCGTACGCACGCCGAGACCGCGCTGCGCGCCGGAAGCGGACCGCGCCACCTCGCCTTCCACCCCGACGGCACGGTCGTCTACGTCGTCCACGAGCTGGAGCCGCAGCTGACGGTCTGCCGCTGGAACGCGGCATCCGGGCAACTGGAACCGGTCGGAGAGGTTCCGGTGACCTCTGGGGGCGCTCCAGGGGCCGAGCGGGACTACCCCTCGACGCTCGTGGTCTCGCCCGACGGGCGGTTCCTCTGGGTGGCGATCCGCGGCGCCGACGCCATCGCCACTCTCTCGCTGTCCGGCAGGGCCGAGAAGCCGCAGCTCACGGACGCCGTGCCGTGCGGCGGCAGCTGGCCCCGGGATCTCGTGTCCGACCCCTCGGGCCGCCGGCTGTACGTGTCCAACGAGTGGTCCGGGAACGTCACGTGGTTCGAGGTCGATCCACTGACGGGCCGGCCGCGCCGGTCCGGCCAGGTGGAGGTGCCGGCCGCCGCCTGTGTGGTCTTCTCCTGACCTCCCACGCCGCGAGGGGCCCCCGCCGACCGGCGGGGGCCCCTCGCGTCGTGCTGGGCGGGGTCAGTGCGCAGAGGCCCCCTGGGTGATCCCGAGCGCCGCGGAGTACTGCGCGACGGCCAGCTTGCCGAGCGCTCCGTAGGCGCCGAGGACCTCGGCGGCGGCGCAGTCGGCCTCCTTGCACGCGGTGTCCAGCAGCCCCTCGGCGGCCTCCGGGCCGATCAGGTACGGGGCGAGCGCGAGCTGCGTGGAGCCCTCGCGGCGCAGCTGCTCCGCGACGGCGGCCACCGAGCCCTCCTGGTCGAGTGCGGCGGCCTTGACGGGGACGGCGAGCCGGGCGGCGAGCAGCATGCCGGTGATCCCGGCGGCCTGCACGGCCTCCTCGCCACCGGTGGTGGCCAGCACGATGCCGTCGGCGGCGGTGGTCACGGTGAACAGCCGCGCGCGGTCGGCGCGGGCCAGGCCCGCCTCGGACAGCCGCACGTGCAGGCCCTCGGCGAGCAGCGGGTGCGGGCCGAGTACGTCGGCGAGCTCGGCGGCGGCCGAGGAGTCCATCAGCGCCTGGCGGACCCGGCGGAGCAGATCGCCGTCCGGACCGGCCAGCAGCGGCACGACCACGGCGTCGGGGCCGGTCGGCGCCGGCACCTCGTGGCCGGCGGCGCGGGCGAACTCCGCACGCTCGGCACGCTCGGTCGCGACGGTGGTCAGCACGCCCGACAGGGAAGGGAACTCGGAGCCGTCGTCACCGTCGAGGAAGCCGATCCGGGCGTCGAGACCCGGAAGCTCGGAGCGGCCGATGCTGATGATCTCTTCCGCCAGCCCCCGCGAGGCGGAAGAGGGGGCACCGGGCACGGCGAGCACCAGCGCGGGCGCGCCCTGGGGCGCCGCCGCGGGCTCGGGCCGGCGGTGCCGTCCGGTCTGGCGGGGTCGCGGCATTCGTACGGGCAGGCCATTTGCGGGCCCAGTGGGGGAGCTCATGGCGCCGCATGCTACTGGCTTATGGCAACCGGGTGTTTGGGCAGGGCCTCATCCCGCGGCATCTGTCCGCATTTATCCGATGAAGGGCAGACACGGTCAACTGACGGGCGGCGGGCACCAGTCACCCGGGTGCGCGGCCGTCAGGCGTTGAGCATAAGGGAGCGGACCGGTCACAGGCCGCAACGCCGGGCCCGCATGGGACCAGTAGAGTGACGCAGCGTGGCACCACGACCCTTGAATGAACTCGTTGAAGCAGGCTGGGCGAAGGCCCTGGAGCCCGTCGCCGGACAGATCGCGGCCATGGGGGACTTCCTCCGGGCCGAGATCGCCGCCGGGCGGACGTACCTCCCCTCGGGCGCGAACGTCCTGCGCGCCTTCCAGCAGCCCTTCGACGACGTCCGCGTCCTGATCGTCGGACAGGACCCGTACCACACGCCGGGCATGGCCATCGGCCTCAGCTTCGCCGTCGCCCCGGAGGTCCGCCGGCTGCCCCCGAGCCTGGAGAACATCCATCGGGAGATGAACTCCGACCTCGGACTGCCCAGGCCCTCCAACGGGGACCTCACCCCGTGGACCCGGCAGGGCGTGCTGCTCCTCAACCGGTCCCTGACGACGGCCCCGGGCAGAGCGAACGCGCACCGCGGCAAGGGCTGGGAAGAGGTCACCGAGCAGGCGATCCGCGCCCTTGCCGCGCGGGGCACACCGCTGGTGTCGATCCTCTGGGGCCGTGACGCCCGCAACCTGCGGCCGCTGCTCGGGGACCTCCCGGCGATCGAGTCGGCGCACCCCTCCCCGATGTCGGCGGACCGGGGCTTCTTCGGCTCGCGCCCGTTCAGCCGGGCCAACGACCTGCTGGGCCGCCAGGGGGCACAGCAGGTCGACTGGCGACTGCCGTAGGGGGCGTACGGGCGATCCCTGAGTCCGGGCCCGGCCCGGCGCATCCGTTCCGGCCGCCGAAGGCGAAGGATGGATGCATCGGGACCCCGGCACCCCCGGCCGCCGTCCCGGGTCGGAACGAACGGAGCACAGCCCGTGAGTACGTACCCCCCGAACCCGGCCCCCGCCCCGGCCACCGGCCTGCGGTGCCTGGTCACCGGCGCGAGCGGCTACATCGGCGGCCGCCTCGTCCCCGAGCTGCTCGACGCCGGCCACCGCGTGCGCTGCCTGACCCGGACCCCGGCCCACCTGCGGGACCACCCCTGGGCCGCGCGTGCCGAGGTGGTCCGCGGCGACGTCACCGACGCGGAGAGCCTGCGGCCCGCCCTGCGCGGTGTCGACGTGGCCTACTACCTGGTGCACTCCCTGAGGTCCGGACGCGACTTCGAGGAGACCGACCGGCGCGCGGCCGCCACCTTCGCCGCCGAGGCCCGCGCTGCCGGGGTCGGCCGCATCGTCTACCTCGGCGGTCTCACCCCGCGCGGCGTGCCCGAGCGGGAGCTCTCCCCGCACCTGCGCTCCCGGGCCGAGGTGGGCCGGATCCTGCTCGACTCCGGGGTGCCCACGACCGTCCTGCGCGCCGCGGTCGTCATCGGTTCCGGGTCCGCGTCCTTCGAGATGCTCCGCTACCTCACCGAACGGCTCCCCGTCATGGTGACGCCGAGCTGGGTCAGCACCCGCGTCCAGCCCATCGCCGTACGGGACGTGCTGCGCTACCTCGTCGGCAGCGCGCGCATGCCGCGGCACGTCAGCCGGGCCTTCGACATCGGCGGCCCCGACCGCCTCACCTACCGGGACATGATGCTCCGCTACGCGGCCGCCGCCCGGCTGCCCCGGCGGATCATCCTGCCCGTCCCCGTGCTCACCCCGCGCCTGTCGAGCCAGTGGATCGGCCTGGTCACGCCCGTGCCGGCCGCCCTCGCCCGCCCGCTCGCCGAGTCGCTGAAGTACGAGGTCGTCTGCGCCGAGCACGACATCGGGCAGTACGTGCCCGACGGCCCCGGCGCCCCCATCCCCTTCGACCGTGCCCTCGCGCTCGCCCTGGAGCGGGTCAAGGAGGCACGCGTCACCACCCGCTGGTCCAACGCCTCGCTGCCCGGCGCCCCCAGCGACCCGCTGCCCACCGACCCCGACTGGGCGGGCGGCAGCCTCTACACCGACGAGCGCGAACGGGCCGTCCCGGCGAGCCCGCAGCAGCTCTGGCAGGTCATCGAGGGCGTGGGCGGGGCGAACGGCTGGTACTCCTTCCCGCTGGCCTGGGCGGTACGGGGCCGGCTCGACCGGCTCGTCGGCGGGGTGGGCCTCCGCCGGGGCCGGCGCGACGCCCGGCGGCTCCGGGTCGGCGACGCGCTCGACTTCTGGCGGGTCGAGGAGATCGAGCGGGGGCGGCTGCTGCGCCTGCGCGCGGAGATGCGGCTGCCCGGACTCGCCTGGCTGGAGATGCGCGTCGAACGCGACGGCGCCGGCGGCACCCGCTACCGCCAGCGGGCCCTGTTCCACCCGCGCGGCCTGGCCGGACAGCTGTACTGGTGGAGCGTGGCGCCGTTCCATGCCGTGGTCTTCGGCGGCATGGCCAAGAACATCGCCCGGACCGCCGAGAGGGCGGCGGCCGAGTCGGCGGGCGAGCCGACGGGCGACGCGGTGGCGGCGCAGGCCGCAGGGGCCGCGGAGGCCGGAGGGCAGTCGGGAGGCCAGGCAGCCGGGGATGCGGCCGGTCCGCCGCCGCATCCGTGACACGGCTCCGGCCGGAAGGACACGGTAAGCCAGCACAACAGCCCGCCCGGCCGCCGTCCCCGCGCGGCGGCCGGACGACCGACCGCCGGGAGTGGCGCCATGAACTCCGTCGTCCTGTTCACCTCGGACCTCCGCCTGCACGACCATCCGCCGCTGCGCGCCGCCCTGGAGTCGGCGGACGGGGTCGTGCCGCTGTTCGTCCGGGACCCCGCCGTCGACCGGGCCGGCTTCGCGGCGCCCAACCGCCTCGCCTTCCTCGCCGACTGCCTGGCCGACCTCGACGCAGGCCTGCGGGAGCGCGGCGGCCGGCTCGTCGTGAGCAGCGGCGACACCGTGGCCGAGGTCTGTGCCGTGGTGCGGCAGGCAGACGCCGGTGAGGTGCACATGGCGGCCGGGTACTCCCGCTTCGCCCAGGACCGCGAGGCCCGGCTGCGGCAGGCCCTGGAGGCCGACGGGCGCCGCCTCTGCGTGCACGACGGGGTGACCACGGTCGTGCCGCCCGGCGAGCTCACCCCGCAGGGATCCGACCACTTCGCCGTCTTCACCCCGTACTTCAGGCGCTGGCAGGCACACCCGCGGCGGACGCCGCTCGCCGCGCCCCGGATGGTCCCGGTGCCCGCCGGGGTGCGGTCCGGGGAGCTGCCCGCCCGCTCCTCCGTGGCGGACGTGTCCGAGGGTCTGCCCGCCGGAGGGGAGACGGAGGGCCGCCGCAGACTGGGGGCCTGGCTGTCCCGGCACGCCGACGCCTACGAGGAGCGCCACGACGACCTCGCGGGCGACGCCACCTCCCGCCTGTCCGCGTACTTCCACTTCGGCGCCGTCTCGGCCGCCGAGGCCGTCCACCTGGCGCGGACCCGCGGCGGGCCGGGCCCCGAGGCCTTCGTACGGCAGTTGTGCTGGCGGGACTTCCACCACCAGGTGCTCGCCGCACGCCCGCAGGCGGCCACGGCCGACTACCGCAGCCGGGCCGACCGCTGGCGGCGGGGCAGGGCGGCGGAGGACGACCTGCGGACCTGGCGGGAGGGGCGCACCGGCTATCCGCTGGTGGACGCCGCCATGCGGCAACTCGCCCACGAGGGCTGGATGCACAACCGGGGGCGCCTGATCGCCGCCTCCTTCCTCACCAAGACGCTGTACATCGACTGGCGGGAGGGCGCACGGCACTTCCTCGCCCTCCTCGTGGACGGCGACATCGCCAACAACCAGCTCAACTGGCAGTGGGTGGCGGGGACAGGGACCGACACCCGGCCCAACCGGGTGCTGAACCCCGTCCTCCAGGGCAAGAGGTACGACCCCCACGGCGCCTATGTCCGCCGCTGGATCCCCGAGCTGGCCGCTCTGTCCGCCGGGGCGGTCCACGAGCCGTGGAAGCTCACCGGCCTGGACGCGGCCGCCTGCGACTACCCCGCCCCCGTCGTGAGCCTCGCCGACGGCCTGGCCCGCTTCCGCCACGCCAGGGGCGGCGACTGACCCCGCCGGGCCTCGCGGGGGATACCGACGCACAAACGATGCGAGTTGTTTCGCGCCCCCTGCGCGCCGGAGCCTGAAGGGGCCGGGCCGCAAGCCCCCGGCCTCCGGCAGCGAGGAGGCGCATGCGGCATGCTGTACGACGAGGAGGGCGGCTACCGGCCAGAGCGATGCGGGCCGCGTCAATCGCCCACGGTCGCCGCCCTCACGCACAGGACGTCCGGCAGGTGCTCGGCCAGCAGCTGCCAGCTCTCGCCGTCGTCGTGGCTGGCGTACACCTCGCCGTTGCGGTTGCCGAAGTAGACGCCCGCAGGGTCCGCGTCGTCGGTGCACAGCGCGTCCCGCAGGACCGTGCCGTAGTGGTCGCCGGCGGGCAGCCCCTTCGAGAGCGGCTCCCAGGTGGCGCCGGCGTCCTGGGTGCGGAAGACCCGGCACCGGTGTTCGGCCGGGACGCGGTCGGAATCGGCGTTGAGCGGGAAGACGTAGGCGGTGTCCGGCCGGTGGGGGTGTGCGGCCACCGCGAAGCCGAAGTCGGAGGGCAGTCCGCCGCCGATGTCCGTCCACCGTGTGCCCGCGTCGTCGCTGCGGTAGACGCCCCAGTGGTTCTGCAGGTACAGCCGGTCCGTGTCCCCGGCGTCCTGGGCGATCTTGTGCACGCACTGGCCGAACTCCGGGTGCGGATCGGGCAGGAACACCGCCGAAACCCCCTCGTTGGACGGGGTCCAGCTGGCGCCGCCGTCCTTGGTCCGGAACACCCCGGCGGTGGAGACGGCCACCGTCACCGCGTCCGGGTCGCGGGGGTCGGTGATCACCGTGTGCAGCCCCTCACCGCCGCCGCCCGGAACCCACTGGTCGCGGCTCGGGTGCTCCCACAGCGGGCGGACCAGCTCGAAGGACTCACCGCGGTCCACCGAGCGGAACAGCGCGGCGGGCTCCGTCCCCGCGTAGACCACGTCCGGGGCCTCCGGGCCGGCCGGCTGGAGCTGCCAGACCCGCTCCAGCGAAGCACCGGTGTCCTTGGGGAACTTCACCGCGGCCGCGGCCGGCTCCCGCCAGGTCGCGCCGAGGTCGTCGGAGCTGAAGACGGACGGCCCCCAGTGCAGACTGTCCGCGCCGACCAGCAGCCGGGGTGCCGCGCCCCGCCGGTCGACGGCGGCCGCGTACACGGCCTGGGCGTTGAAATGGGGCCCGTCGAACTCCCAGGGGCCGTCGCCTCGTCGACGGCCGATGAACAATCCCTTGCGGGTCCCCACGAGCAGCAGTACCTCGGCCATGGCCGGCACCTCCGGACTTCGTCGTCCACGTGTCTCAGGCTTTTCGGACAGTCTGCACCCGCCCACTGACAGCGGCCCTGCGGGCGCAGCGCAGCCCTCAGCTGCCGATCGATACCGATCATTTACCCTGCAGAAATGGTTGCTGCTTGCATATGGGTGTTCGCAATAGGTTGACTTCAGGCCACTGCCGTCGCGTGCGAGAGGACCTACGTGGCCACCGAGCACTTGTCCCCGCTCGACCTCGCCTTCTGGCGGATCGAATCCTCCGCCCACCCCATGCACCTGGGCGCCCTCGCCGTCTTCACCGCCGCCGGTTCGGGAGCCGGACACGCCGCCGGTTCCGGCGCCGCCGAACACGCCGCCGAGCTGCTCACCGCCCGCTGCGCCGCCGTGCCGGGCCTGCGCCGCCGGATCCGCGACGTCCTGCTGCCCGTCGGCGCGGCCGCCTGGTCGCCGGACCCGCACTTCGACCCGGCGCGCCACGTGTTCCTCGTCCGCACGGACGCCCTCGATCCGCACGCCGCGGCGGGGCCCCTCATGGCGCGGCCGCTGGACCGGGACCTGCCGCCCTGGGAGGCGCACGTACTGGCCGGGCCCGACCCGGAGTCCTTCGCGGTCCTGTTCAAGTTCCACCACGCCCTCGCCGACGGACTGGGTGCCCTCGCGCTGGCCGCCGCCCTCTTCGACGAAGGCCCCTCCCTGCGGACGCCCCCGGCGCGACCTGTCTCCGAGCAGCGCCCCGTCCCCGGGCAGTGGGCCGGCTCCGCCCTGCGCCGGCTGCCCGGTGCGTTCGCGGCGCGCGTTCAGGACGTCGGCCAGGCCCTGGAGATCGGCGCCGCCGTGGCCCGCGCCGGGCTGCCGCTCGGCGTGCCCGCGGCCCTCACCGCCGACGCCGCCGGTCCGGCGACCCGTACGACCGCGGGTCTCGCCCTCGACCTGGACGAGGTCAACCTGGTCCGCAAGGGCGCCGGGGGCACCGTCAACGACGTACTGATCGCCCTGGTCGCGGGCGCACTGCGGCGCTGGCTGGCCGGCCGGGGCGACCCCGAGCCCCGCGGCCCCGGACCGCGCGCCCTGATCCCCGTCTCCCGCCGCCGCGGCCCCGGAGGGACCGCCGGCGCCGGAAACCGGCTCTCCGGAAACCGGCTCTCCGGATACCTGCTCCGCCTCCCGCTCGCCGAGCCCGACCCGCTGCGCCGCCTCGACCGCGTCCGCGTCGCCATGGACCGCAACAAGGACGCCGGCCCCGCCCGCGGCGCCGGGGCCGTCGCCCTCCTCGCCGACCACGTCCACCCGCTCGGCCACCGCCTCGGCGGCCCGCTCGTCGCGCAGGCCGCCCGGCTGCTCTTCGACATCCTCGTCACCAGCGTCCCGCTGCCGGGCCTCACCTTCTCCCTCGGCGGGAGCCGGGTCCGCGAGGTCTACCCGCTCGCCCCGCTGGCGGCCGGCCAGTCCCTGGCCGTTGCCGTCTCCACGTACAAGGGGACGGTCCACTACGGGCTGGTCGCCGACGCGTCCGCCGTCCCCGACCTGACCGCCCTGGCGGGAGCCCTGCGCGCGGAGCTGGACGGGCTTGTACGAGAGGTGTCGTAGTACGAGAGATTTCGTTGTACGGTGGGTCTCGTACTTAGCCGCCGATCCCCGGCGCGCCCGGTGATGTCTGGAGAGCCTTGAGATGAGTGCTGCCCCCGCTGCCCCCGCCGCTTTCGCCGCCCTGTTCGCTCCCTACACCCTCCGCTCGGTCACGATCCCGAACCGCGTGTGGATGGCCGCGATGTGCCAGTACAGCGCCGAGGCCTTCGGCCCCAACGCGGGCGTGGCGAACGAGTGGCACTTCGCGCACTACGCGGCCCGCGCCGTCGGCGGCACCGGCCTGATCGTCCAGGAGGCCACCGCCGTCTCCCCGGAAGGCCGGATCACCCCCTACGACCTCGGCATCTGGAACGACACCCAGGTCGAGGCGCTGCGCCGGATCACCTCGTTCCTCAAGGCCCACGGCGCGATCCCCGGTATCCAGATCGCCCATGCCGGACGCAAGGCCTCCACCGACCGGACCTGGAAGGGCGGAGCCCCGGTCGGGCCCGAGGCGCACGGCTGGCAGCCGGTCGCCCCGAGCGCAGTGCCGTTCGCCGAAGGGCACTCCCTCCCCCACGAGCTGACGACCGATGAGATCAGGGAGATCGTGAGCCGGTTCGCCGCGGCGGCCGAGCGCGCGTTCGCCGCGGGCTACGAGGTCGTCGAGATCCACGGCGCCCACGGGTACCTGATCGGGGAGTTCCTCTCCCCGCACAGCAACAGGCGCACCGACGAGTACGGCGGCTCCTTCGCGAACCGCACGCGCTTCGCCCTCGAAGTCGTGGACGCCGTACGGGCGGTGTGGCCCGAGGAACTCCCGCTGTTCTTCCGGATCTCGGCCACGGACTGGCTGGAGGAGGAAGGCTGGACCGCCGACGAGACCGTCCGGCTGGCCTCGCTCCTCCAGGAGCACGGGGTGGACCTCCTCGACGTCTCCACCGGCGGGCTCGCCCCGCACGCGAAGATCCCCGTCGGCCCCGGCTACCAGGTGCCGTTCGCCGCCCGGGTCAAGGCCGAGACCGGCCTGCCCGTGGCCGCCGTCGGCCTGATCACCGAACCGGAGCAGGCCGAGAAGATCCTGGCCAACGGGGAGGCCGATGCGGTCCTGCTGGGCCGCGAGCTGCTGCGCGACCCGTACTGGGCCCGCCGCGCCGCCGCCGAACTGGGCGCGGAGATCCCGACGCCCGCCCCGTACCACCGGTCCTGGTGACCCCGGTGCGGTCCGGCCCGGCCGCGCGCCCGGGCCGCACCACCCCTGCCCGTCCTACGACGCTTCTCGTACGATGGGACCCGGAGCAAGCCGGAGCGAGTGGAGCAGGGACATGACGGAACGTGACGCGGCCCGCGCCCTCGCCCACCCCGAGCCGGACGCGATCCGCCTGGAGGGCGTGCTCCACGCGCTCTCCGACCCGGTCAGGCTGTCCATCGTCCGGGATCTGGCCGGGTCGTCCGCGGAACTGGCCTGCTCGTACTTCGACCTGCCGGTCACCAAGTCCACGACCACCCACCACTTCCGCGTCCTGCGCGAGAGCGGTGTCGTGCGCCAGACCTACCGCGGCACCACCAAGTTCAACACCTTGCGCCGCGAGGAACTCCAGTCGGTCTTCCCGGGACTGCTGGACAGCGTCCTCACGGCCGCCGCCGCCGAAGAGGCCCGCCTCGCCGGACAGACCGGCGCCTAGTAGGCGCCGGGGAGGGAGAGGCCGGCGTAGACCTGGTTGAGGACGGTGGGCAGCAGGCAGCGCGGTGCACACCACTGCCACCCAGTGCCACACGGGTGCCCCGGCCCCAGGACTTCCCCTCGTCACCTCCTAATGCTGTTGTCA
>NZ_JAGGOZ010000008.1 GCF_018614075.1 Streptomyces sp. ISL-94
CTGTCCACCCCCTGGCCACGTTCGGTGCCCGAGGAGACGCCCCGGCGCGCGCCCGGCCCCACCGGAAGCCCCCCAGTGCACGCCCGGCCCGCCCGGAACCGCCCCGGCGCGCGCCCGGCCCCACCGGAACCGCCCGGAACCGCCGCCGGATCGCCCCCGACCGCCCGGATGGGTCAGCGCGGGGGCGGGCCGGTCGAACGGCGCAGAGGATGGGGGCATGCCGAGAAAAGTCCAGCGGGTCACCGTCACCGCCGCCCTGGCGGCCGCGCTGCTCACCACCAGCGCGTGCTCCGACGACGGCGACGGGAAGAAGACGAAGGCCGACGGCACCAAGGAGGTCCGGCCCCTCAAGTGGGGCGCCTGCGAGGCCCCCACCCCCTTGGAGGGCGGCGGCCAGGCCCCGCCCAAGGACTGGCAGTGCGCCACCCTCGACGTCCCGCTCGACTACGCGAAGCCCGAAGGCGAGACCATCCCGATCGCGCTCATTCGCGCCCAGGCCCGCGACCGGAAGAACCGGATCGGGTCGCTGGTCTTCAACTTCGGCGGCCCCGGCGGCTCCGGCATCAGCACGCTCCCCGGCGCCGCCAAGGAGTACGAGGCCCTGCGCACCCGGTACGACCTGGTCAGCTTCGACCCCCGCGGGGTGGGCCGCAGCGCCCCCGTCCGCTGCGAGGACGACAGGCAGCTGGACGCGTACTACGCCCAGGACTCCACCCCCGCGACCCCGGCGCAGGAGAAGGCCTTCGCCGACAACATCCGCACCTATCAGAAGGCCTGCGAGAAGAACTCCGCCAAGCTCCTCCCGCACGTCGGCACCTCCAACGCCGCCCGCGACCTGGACCGCATCCGCCAGGCCCTCGGCGACGAGAAGCTCCACTACTTCGGGATCTCCTACGGCACCGAGCTCGGCGGGGTCTACGCCCACCTCTTCCCGAAGAACGTCGGCCGGGCCGTCTTCGACGCCGTCGTCGATCCGACGAAGACCTCCGAGGAGGGGGCGCTCGGCCAGGCCAACGGCTTCCAGCTCGCGCTCGGCAACTTCGCCCAGGACTGCGTGGACCGCGGCGACGAGTGCCGGCTCCAGGGCAGCACCGCCCGGGAGATCGAGGCGAACATCATCAAGCTCCAGAAGGACCTCGCCGCGAAGCCCGTCGCCGGCATCGGCGACCGGCAGCTGACCGAGACCGCCGCGACGAACGGCATCGCCCAGGCGCTGTACTCCAAGGAGCTGTGGCCGCTGCTGGAGCAGGGCCTCGACGAGGCGGACGGCGGCCAGGGGCAGCTGCTCCTCGCGCTCTCCGATGCCCTCAACGGCCGTGACCAGGAAGGCCGCTACAGCAACATCGGCGCCGCGAACACCGCCATCAACTGCGCGGACTCCAAGGACCGCTACTCGCTGGAGCAGACCAAGGCCAAGCTGTCGGCGTTCCGTTCGGCCTCGCCCGTCTTCGGGGACTTCCTCGGCTGGGCGATGATGGGCTGCACCGGCTGGCCGGTCGCGGGCGCCTGGGAGACCCCGGACGTGTCCGCCCCCGGAGCCGCCCCGATCCTGGTGATCGGCAATACCGGCGACCCGGCCACCCCGTACGAGGGGGCCCGCAAGATGATGGAGCGGCTCGGCCCCGGCGTGGGCGTGGAGCTCACGTACAAGGGCGAGGGCCACGGCGCCTACAACAGCGGCGACACCTGCGTGCAGCAGGCCGTGAACTCCTACCTGCTGGACGGGAAGATGCCGGGCGCCAACGCCGTCTGCACGCCGGCGCCGGCGCAGAGCCCGGCGGAATCGGAGTCACCCGCGGCGCCGCCCGAGCCGCTCGGCGCCTGAGACCGCGCGGACCCGGAAACACCTGAAGGGGCCGTACCGCGTGTGCGGTACGGCCCCTTCGGGGTGCGACTAGTAGACCGGCTTCCCGGGCTCGATCTGGTGGACCCAGCCGATCACGCCGCCGCCGACGTGGACCGCGTCCGCGAAGCCCGCGGACTTCAGGACCGCGAGGACTTCCGCACTGCGGACACCCGTCTTGCAGTGCAGGACGATCCGCTTGTCCTGGGGCAGGTCCTGGAGGGCGGTGCCCATCAGGAACTCGCCCTTGGGGATCAGCCGCGCGCCGGGGATCGAGACGATCTCGTACTCGTTGATCTCGCGGACGTCGATGATCTCGATGTTCTCGCCGTCGTCGATCCACTCCTTGAGCTGCTTGGGAGTGATCGTCGAACCGGCGGCCGCCTCCTGGGCCTCCTCCGACACGACGCCGCAGAAGGCCTCGTAGTCGATGAGCTCGGTGACGGTCGCGTTCGGACCGCAGACCGCGCAGTCGGGGTCCTTGCGGACCTTGACCTGGCGGTACTGCATCTCCAGGGCGTCGTAGATCATCAGGCGGCCGACCAGCGGCTCGCCCACGCCCGTGAGGACCTTGATGGCCTCGGTGACCTGGATGGACCCGATGGACGCGCAGAGCACGCCCAGCACGCCGCCCTCGGCGCAGCTCGGGACCATGCCCGGCGGCGGGGGCTCCGGGTACAGGCAGCGGTAGCACGGGCCGTGCTCGGACCAGAAGACCGAGGCCTGGCCGTCGAAGCGGTAGATCGAACCCCACACGTACGGCTTGTTCAGCAGCACACAGGCGTCGTTGACCAGGTAGCGCGTGGCGAAGTTGTCCGTGCCGTCGACGATGAGGTCGTACTGGCTGAAGATCTCCATCACGTTCTCGGCTTCGAGCCGCTCTTCGTGGAGGACCACGTTCACGTACGGGTTGATGCCCAGTACGCTGTCGCGGGCCGACTCGGCCTTGGAGCGGCCGATGTCCGCCTGGCTGTGGATGATCTGGCGCTGGAGGTTCGACTCGTCGACCTCGTCGAACTCCACGATGCCCAGCGTGCCGACGCCGGCCGCGGCCAGGTACATGAGGGCGGGCGAGCCGAGGCCGCCCGCGCCCACGGCCAGCACCTTGGCGTTCTTCAGGCGCTTCTGGCCGTCCATCCCGACATCGGGGATGATCAGGTGACGCGAGTACCGGCGGACCTCGTCAACGGTGAGCTCAGCAGCCGGCTCAACCAGGGGTGGCAGCGACACGGGGACTCCAGGGTCATCCCCGCGGACGCGGGGAGCATTTGTAGGTTGTTCTATCCCGTAACACTGCCACGCCCGTCTTCATTCCAAGACACCTGTCCCGATACGTGAGACGATTTCGTCCCAGTACGCGGGCATTGAGGCCCATGGGTCCCGGTCCCCGGCCCCGCGCCGGTCGGTGAACCAGATGGTGCCCGCGCCCTGCCAGCGGGCGATCCGCATGGCCTCCTCCAGGTGGGTGCGGGGCACCCCGTGGACGAGGTGGCAGAACCGCTCCGCCGGATGGTCGGCGGTCCACTCCGCCACCTGGGACCAGCGGTAGTCGCCCCAGGCCCCGGAGAAGGTGACCAGCTGGTCGGCGGCCTCCACGTAGCCCTCGTAGGGGTGGGTGCCGTGCCCGAGCACGATCCGGATGTCCTCGCCGAGGCCGCGCAGGGTGTCCGTGACCCGGCGCACCGAGGCCAGTTCCGCCTTGCCGGCCGGGGCGCCTGCGAGGTAGAAGCCGCCCACCCCGTACCAGTCGCGGAAGCGGTGGGCGTCGGAGATCAGCTCCCCGAAAGTCCGTTCACCGTCTCGCATCGCGAGATGGCCGAGGAGCCGGGGCCCCGCGCCTTCGATGCCGCGGAGCTTTGCCGCGGCTTCCGTGCAGTGCGGGTCGGGCCGCCCGCCCGGGCCGTCGGTGACATTGAGCACGGCCCAGTGCAGCGGGGTGCCCGGGCGGCTCAGCTCGGCCCACTCGACGGGGGCGAGCAGCGGGTGCGCGTAGCCGGGAATGCCGAGGCCGAGACGGCCGGCCTCGGTCGTGGGGGCCGCCGCGGCCCCCGGCGGGGTGGTCAGATACGGCACGCCGCCTCCATCCAGATGTCCGCGAGGGATTCCTCCAGGTTGATCCGGGGCCGCCAGCCGAGGCGGTCGCGGGCGGTGCGGACATCGGCCTGCTGCCAGGCCCCGCAGCCGTCGGGGTACGGGTACGGGTACGGGGGCGGGGCCGCGGCGGCGAGCTGCTCGGCCGTCGCCTCGGCGCGGGGGGAGCCGATGGCGGCGAGCCCGGCCGGGCGGCCGGGGTGCGGGTGCGGGTGCTGCTGCGGTCCGCCGTGCGGGACGTCCAGCTCGTGCAGGGCGCCCCCGTATCCGGCGACCCGGGCCAGGACGGCGGCCGCGTCGCGCAGCCGGACCGCGCGGCCGGTGCCGATGTTGACGACGCCCTGGGCGGCCGAGAGGGAGGCGGCGTGCACGGCCCGCGCCACGTCCCGTACGTCCACGAAGTCGCGGTGCACGCCGAGCCCGCTGAGCTTGAGCTCGCCGTCGCCGGACTGCATCGCGCGGCGCATGGCCTCGGCGAGCCGGCCGAGGGGGGACCCGGCGGGGGTGCCGGGGCCGACGGGCGAGAAGATCCGCAGGACGACGGCGTCCAGCCCGGAACCGAGCACCAGCTCGGTGGCGGCCAGCTTGCTGACGCCGTACGGCCCGCCTGGTCTCGGGACGGCGTCCTCGGCCGTCGACGACCCGGGCTGGCTGGGCCCGTACTCGGCGGCGCAGCCGAGCTGGACGAGGCGGGCCCCGCAGCCGCTGCGGCGCAGCGATTCGCAGATGGTGGCGACGGCGACGGTGTTGTGCCGGGTCAGCTCCCGGGCCCCGCCGCGGGTGGCGCCGGCGCAGTTGATGACGACGCCCGGGTGGACGGCGTCGAGGAACCGGGTGAGCGCGCCGGGGCTGCCGGTGGCGAGGTCGAAGCGGACGTCGGCGTCGTCGCCGCGGCCGAGCGCGGTGAGCTGGACGGCGGGGTCGGCGAGGAGTCGGTCGGCGACGTAGCGGCCGAGGTATCCGTTGGCTCCGATCAGCAGCACCCTCATCGCGTGGCCCCTTGATTGGTTGGCTGGCCGGTCATCTTCTGTTTCTCCTTGCGAGTGGGTGGATGGGGCAGCGCATGTGCGGATGCGCGGGACAGCGCGAGGACGGCGTGTACGAGGAGTCCCGCCGCGGCGGCGGCGGCCGCCGCGGGGAAGGGGAGCAGGGCGAGTGCCAGAGCGGCGGCCACGGGCCCGCGGTGGGCGCCGTGGCGGAGCAGGAGCCGGGTCAGGAACAGGACCAGGGCGAGCGGTACGGCCGCGGTGAGCGGTGCTCCGGCGAGCGCGGCCGCCCCGGCGGCGGCCGCGGTGAACGCGGCGACGGCCGCCAGCAGGAGGGGCCGGGCCCGGTCGGTGAAGTCCTCCAGGGCGCGGCTCCCGGCGAGCCGGGCCCTGGCGCGGGCGGCGAAGGCGGCGGCGAGCAGGTGCCCGGGGGCGGTGGCCAGGGCGAGGCCGACGGCGAGGGCGGTGCCGTGCCGGTGCGCGGCCCAGCCGGTGGCGGCCGCGGCGAGCAGGTGCGCGGCGAAGGGGAACCGGCCGCCGGCGGCCCGCCCGGGCCACACGAGGGCGGCGACGGTGACGGCCACGGCGGCGGGCCCGGCCCACGGCAGCCCGGCGGCGGCCGCCCCGAAGGCGAGGGCGCCGGGCAGCAGGGCGTACCCGAACCCCCGGAATGCGGGGGCCCGGGCCGGGGTCCGCGCGGCCGTGGCGGCGGGTGCGTCGCCGCGGGGGGTCCGGGCGTAGAGCTCCTCGGCGAGCGAGAAGACGTCCCGGTGCCGGAACCGCGCGGCGGTGCGGTCGGTGATCCCGTGGGTCTCGAGCCCGGCGGCGATCTCCAGCGGGTCGACGGCCCGTTCGCACAGCTCCCGGTGCCGGTGCAGCAGCGCCTTGACGGGATCTCCCTTGGCCCGCCGGCGGGCCGCCTGCGGCGTCGCTGCTTCCGGGGTGCTCACCGGTGCCCCTGCGGCTGCGCCGGGGAACGAGGTGTCAGGTGCGGCGCCGCTGCCGGGGCTCCGCCCCGGACCCCGCGCCTCAAACGCCGGCGAGGCTGGAATTGCCCCCCTCGGGGGTGGCGGCGCCTCCGAAGGGGCCGGCATGCCCGGGTTCGCGGTGGTCATACGGTTGCCTCCGGGGCGGTGGCCCACGTGGGGGTGGTCCAGTGGCCGGGGACCCGGGCCTCCGGGGGGTGGGCGAAGGGGATGTCACCGTCCGGCCGGGCGCAGCCGCCGGCCAGGAGCCGCAGGTAGATCTCCTGGAAGGCGGCCACGTTCTGCTCGACGGTGAACAGCTCCAGGGCCCGCGCCCGGGCGGCGGCCCCCAGCCGCTGGGCGCGCTCGGGGTCGCCCAGCAGGGAGAGGCAGGCCTCGGCGAGGGCCCGCGGGTTGCGCGGCGGGACCACCAGCCCGGTGCCCCCGATGACCTCGCACACGGCACCCACATCCGTGGACACGGTGGCCCGCCCGCAGAACATCGCTTCGGCCAGGGTGATCGGGAAGCCCTCGATCACGGAGGACAGCACGACGACCCGCCCGGCGCCGTACGCCTCCGCCGGGGACGGCGCGTCCGGTCCGCCGATCTCCTCGAAGGTGACGGGGTTCTCCCCGACCGTGACGGCGTCGGCGGCCTCGTCCGGGAACAGCTGCGCCGCCAGGGACGTGCAGTCGGCGAGGTAGCCGGGGGCCACGGCCGTCGCGAAGATCCGCAGCCGCGTCTGCGGCGCGGCCTTGCGGACCTCGGCGAAGGCGTGCAGCAGGGCGATGAGGTCCTTGGCGGGCTCTATCCGGCCGACCCACACGAGCGTGTCGGGGTCCCCGCCGTCCACGGCCTCCCCGACGGTGGCGAATCGGTCCGCCTCCATCCCGGGGTAGACCGTCCGCACCCGGTCCCGGGTGGCCCCGCACCGCTCCTGCCAGCGCCGCGCGTGCGCGTTGCCCGGGGTCAGCAGGTCGGCCCGGTCGTAGATCTCGCCGGCGAGCCGGATGTGGAAGGCCGCGAGCAGGACCCGTACGGCCGGCCGCGCGTCGGGCCGGTGGTCCAGGTAGTGGGCCCGCAGCTGGACCCCGTACTCGGTGACCAGCAGTGGAACTCCGAAGAAGCGTTTGGCCAGCAGTCCGGGGAGCGCCGCGACCCCGCCCGCCGCCGCGTGGCAGACGTCGACCGCGCCGAGACTGCCCAGTTCCTCGTACCAGTCGAGGGACAACGGCCGCAGCATGCGCTCCAGTTCGTCCACGACCTCCAGCAGGTCCGGCACCTGCGCCGCCTGTACGGCCCGGCCCGCGCCCGGCGCCCGGCACGCGGACTCCAGCAGACGCACCGCGGACTCGGAGCGCAGGGCCGCGTACAGCCCGCCCTGTTCGCGGGCGAGTTCGGCGAGCCCGTAGAGCCCGGACGCGAAGGCCCCGGGCTCGCCGGCGCAGATCCCGCGGACCAGCTCCCTGAAGCAGTCGGCGAACCGCCGGCGCTCGCGCCGGGAGTACGTCCGCCCGTCGTCGGCCGGGGCCCACAGGGGGGCGGTCCGGACCCGGGTGACGTGCTGGGGCAGCGGGACGCGGGCGCGTTCCTGCTCGGCGGTGCGGCTCAGCGCGTAGAGCTCGAACTCGTGCTGCGGGAGCCCGCGCACGAGCCGGTCGCACCACAGCCTCGCCTCTCCCGTGGCAAACGGATAACCACCTTCCGTGAGTAGTCCGATCCGCACGAGTGGCACCCCCGATCTCCCGTTCAGGGCGGTCGCCGTCGGTCCGGCGACCCGCCGCGGAAGAACTCAAGCGGATATGCCGAAGGCGCGACGGACGGTTGTCCGTCGCGCCACCGGAAGGGGTGAAGAGTCGTAACTTTCCCGTACGGTTCGCGTTCGAGCACGCTAAGAAGGCGTGAAGCGTCGGGCGTTGGGTGCTACGCGAACACCTCCTGCCGCGAAACGCGGCGCCCGGCAACCTTCCAGCCCCGCCGGCGTTTGAGGCGCGGAGCCGGGCAGTCCCGCCGGCGTTGAGAAGCTCCGCGCAGCGGCAGCCCTCGCCCGGGAACCCCGCCGCGCGTCCACCCTCGGTACCGCCGCCAGCAGCGCCCGCGTATACCGCTCGGCCGGGGCCGACAGCACCGCAGAGACCGCCCCCCGCTCCTCCCGCAGCCCGTGCAACAGGTCCAGGATGTCAATTCCCCGGATACACCCACGGGTTGGGTTTGCACGAGATGCCGTCGATGTCGAGGGACTTGGTCTGCTGCTGCATGATCGGGGCGAGCGCCCCCGGCGTGCGGCAGTTGACGTGGCCGTGCCCGAGGCGGTGGCCGACCTCGTGGTTGATGAGCATCTGGCGGTAGGCGAACATCTGGTCCGGGCCGTAGGTCGCCGAGCCCTGGGCCCAGCGGAACGCGTTGATCATCACGCGGTCGGTGGACGCGGAGTCGCAGGAGACGTTGTCGATGGTGGTGTCGAGCCCGGACTTGGCGCACCAGGCCCCGGTGGTCCCCGGGCTGGCCAGGGTGATCACGAAGTCGGCCTCGCCGCCCGGCACGCGCTCGAAGGTCTTCGTCCCGCCGTGACCCCAGCTGCGGTCGTCGTTGAGGGTGCGGTGGACGGCCTCGGCGAAGAGCTGCGGGTCCAGGCCCAGGCCCTGCTCGACGTCGACCCGGTAGCGCACGACCTTGCCCTTGCCGGGTGCCTTGGCCACGCCGGGGACCGTGTCGAAGGTCCCGGGCCCGGTGAGCTTCTCGTCGATCGGCAGCTGCTGGGCCATCTTCTGCTCGTACGTCGGCTCCTGCGCGGGAGCGGACGCCGAGGCCGACGGCGCCGCGGCGACCGCGTCAGGTGCCGGTGCGCCGTCGGGGCGGTGGGCGGCGGCGTCGGCCCGGGGTTCGTCCATGGCGGCGAGCGGTCCGTGCGGGGCGCCGTCCCCGTCGGAGGCCGCCTGGACGGCGACGACGACGGCGAGGACGGTGGTGACGGCCGCGGCGGCCATGCAGGTGTAGGTGCGGGCCTTCCGGCCGCGCCCCGAGCCGGGCCGCTCGGGCGCCACGGGCTCGGCGGCGGCGTCGGCCGGCTTGCGCGGTCCGGGCACGCGGCGGTGCGAGCCGGTGGAGGTGACGGCGTCGGGCGCGGGCTCGGAGACCCGCCGGGGCGCGGGCGGTGCGGGCGCGGGTGGCGGGTCCAGGGTGATCTGCGGGAAGCCCACCGCGGGGGTGCCGAAGGCGGGGGTGTCGGTGTCGAAGGCGGCGGCCGGGGGCGCGCTGCGGGGGCGCGGCACCCCGCGCCAGTCCCCGTACACGGAGCCGGCGCCGGTCCCCCGGGCGCCGCGGGGCTCGTACGGATCGGCGGGATGGCCGCCGGGGACGGGCGGGTCCTGGGGCACGTACCCGTGGTGGGTGACGGTGGGTTCCGGCCATGCCCGGACGCGCGGTTTCCCGTACGCCTCGAAGGCCTCGAAGGCCTCGAAGGCCTCGAAGCGCTCGTAGGCCTCGTACCGCTCGTACGGGAGGGGGTCGGGCTCCGCCGGCGCGGGCGCCGGGGCAGGAGCGGGGTCCTTGCGACTATGTCGTCCCACGGTCCTCAGCCTCTGCCGTCTTCGGTGTCCCTGAGCAGCTCCCGGAAGCCGGCTGCCACCACCTCGGGGTACTCCATCATCGCCACGTGCCCGGCCTCGGGCAGGCTCAGCAGCCGCGAATCCCGGAAGGCCGCGGCGGCCCTGCGCGCCATACGGTACGAGACGAGCAGGTCCTTGCCACCGTAGACGAGCAGCGTCGGTGCGAGGACACGCTGCGCCTGGCGCCACAGTCCGTGCTGCCCACCCAGGGTGTAGGCGTCGACGATGCCGCGCGAGGAACGGGTCATGACGTCCCAGAAGTACGGCAGGGCCATCCGCCGCTCCATCTCCTCCACGGCGTTGCGGAAGCCCTCCGGTGTCACCCGGCCGGGGTCTCCGTAACAGAGGTCCGTCACTCCCCTGGTGCGCTGTTCGGCGGTCAGAGCCTGCGCCAGCCGGCCGAACAGGGCCGCCACGCCGGGCAGGGCGAGCAGCGCGGTCGGCACGGCCGACCTCTGCACGCGCAGCTCGGGCAGCGCGGGCGAAACCAGCGTCAGGGTCCGTACGAGGTCGGGGCGTACGGCGGCGACGCGGGTGGAGACGGCGCCGCCGAGGGAGTTCCCGAACAGGTGGACCGGGCCGCGCCCGGCGGCGTCGAGGTGCCGGATGACGACGCGGGCGAAGGCGGTGACGGAGTAGTCCCGGTCGGCGGCCGGCGGGGACCAGCCGAAGCCGGGCAGGTCGAGGGCCTCGCCGTCGACGGTGTCCGCGAGCTGCGCCATGAGATCGGACCAGTTCTGCGAGGAACCGCCGAGTCCGTGGACGAACAGCGCGGGCGGCAGGCCGGTACGGACGGGCGGGCGCACCCGTACGGCGAGTTCCAGCCCCGGCAGCGCGACGGTGCGCAGCTGTTCTCCGTCGGCCACTCGGCCGGCTCCCACCTGGGAGGACAGCTCGGTGGTGGACCGTACACCCGGCAGCTCGGTCGAAGACATGCGGGCAATGTTACGAGACGATCACGCCGGACTTGTTGTGTTCGCGGTCACAGACGCTTGCGGATCCGTATAGCGGGGTAACCGCGATCCTCCTAGGCTCATAGAGGACACAAGGAAGCGAGGGGAGCGGAATGACTGTCGACCCTGCGGAGCCGGACACCTTCCGGGAGCGGTTTCCCGAAGTCGTGGACCCGGAGGCGCCCGAGGCGGACGTGGCAGAGCAGCTGGCGGAACTGCAGCCGCACGAGGACGACCCGGAGGTCGGCCGGGCACGGCACGAGGCCGCGGACGCTGACGCGGCCGAGCAGGCGCGGGTGGTGCCGCTGGACGAGGACGACTACCGCTGACCAGCGCCTCCGGCGGTCCGTACCGCGAGAAAACTCGGCTTGAACCCTCCAGATTCGATTACCGAAAAGTACGATGGCGGCGCGGCGCAGAGCGCACTGTGTTCTTAGAGAAAGTGGGAGGCGGCGTGACAGCCATCGAGCAGACCGAGGCAGCGCGTCCGCGGGGCACACGACTGCCGCGCCGAGCCCGACGCAATCAGCTGCTGGGCGCGGCCCAGGAGGTTTTCGTCGCGCAGGGTTACCACGCGGCGGCGATGGATGACATCGCCGAGCGTGCCGGAGTGAGCAAGCCGGTGCTGTACCAGCACTTCCCCGGCAAGCTCGACCTCTACCTGGCGCTGCTGGACCAGCACTGCGAGGCCCTGCTGCTCGCCGTGCGCACCGCGCTCGCGTCGACGACGGACAACAAGCTGCGTGTGGCCGCCACGATGGACGCGTACTTCGCGTACGTGGAGGACGAGGGCGGCGCCTTCCGGCTGGTCTTCGAGTCCGACCTGACGAACGAGCCGGCCGTGCGCGAGCGCGTCGACCGCGTCTCGCTGCAGTGCGCCGAGGCCATCTCCGACGTGATCGCCGAGGACACCGGCCTGTCCAAGGACGAGTCGATGCTCCTCGCCGTGGGCCTGGGCGGTGTCTCGCAGGTGGTGGCGCGCTACTGGCTGTCCAGCGAGAGCCCGGTGGCCCGGGACACGGCGGTCGGCCTGCTGACCTCGCTCGCCTGGCGCGGTATCGCGGGCTTCCCGCTGCACGGCAGCGAGGGCTGACGGCCTCGGCCGGTGTTCGGACGGGCTCGGCCGGTGTTCGCTGCCAGCGTGTCCGCTCCACGCAGTTCCCGTCCCCTCTCCGGGCTAATGTGGACCGCGTACGGCGCGGCTGATCGCGCGAACGGATCGTCGGAGGGACAAAGCCGTGGAGGTCAAGATCGGCGTGCAGCACGCACCCCGGGAGATCGTGCTGGAAAGCGACCTGAGTGCGGAGGAGCTGGAGAGCATCGTCGCCGCCGCTCTGTCCGGTACCACGCCGCTGCTGAGCCTCACCGACAACAAGGGCCGCAAGGTCCTGGTGCCGTCCGACCGCCTGTCCTACGTGGACCTGGGCGAGCCGAGCGTGCGCAAGGTCGGCTTCGGCGCGCTCTGACGCGGTGGCACCGAGGTGCCGAGAACTGTGGGGAACGGCCCGGTGGTTGAATCCACCGGGCCGTTTCCCTTTCTTCCGCTTCGGGTAGGACGGCAGTGACCCGCTTTGCCCTGACGTATGGGAGGGACCTCATGCTGCTGATGGAAGCGCTCGGCTCTGCTCTGCTGGGCCTCGCCCTTTCCGCGACAGCCGCGCGAGTGCTCGCCCGCAGACTGCCCTCGGCGAGAGTGGTGCTGGTCAGCGGGGTGCTGGGGGCGCTGTTCGGGGCGTATCTGATGCACTTCGCGCTCGGCCCCGGGCACAACACCCTCACCGCGACCTTCCTCGGCGCCGTGCTGGTGTCGGCCGTGGTCGTGTCGCTGCTGCTCCGGCCGGCCTCCGGGCCCCGCAGGCCCGCCCACAGGACTCCGTTTTCGCTCCCGTCCGGGGGCTGACGCGTAGACGCAAGCGGCCCCCGAGCGCGTGATCGCGCTGCGGGGGCCGCCGTACGTGTGCGTACGTCTGCAGATGGCCGCGTCAGGCGGCGAGGCCGAGGGCCGCCATCCGCTTGGTGTGCGCCTTGGTGATGCGGGTGAACATCTCGCCGACGGCCGCCAGGTCGAAGCCCGCCGCCATCCCGTCGACGCCGCCCACCAGCATGGTGGAGAGCGCGTCGCGCTCGGCGACCACGCGCTGGGCCTGCGAGAGGGCCTCGCCCATCAGCCGGCGCGCCCACAGCGCGAGGCGGCCGCCGACGCGCGGGTCGGCCTCGATCGCCGCGCGCACCTTCCCGACGGCGAAGTTGCCGTGACCGGTGTCGTCGAGCACGCCGACGACGAGCGCGCGGGTGTCGGTGTCCAGGTGGCTGGCGACCTCGCGGTAGAAGTCGCTGGCGATCGAGTCGCCGACGTACGCCTTGACCAGGCCCTCCAGCCAGTCCGACGGCGCGGTCTGGCGGTGGAAGTCGTCCACGCCCTTGGCGAAGGGCTGCATGGCAGCGGTGGGCTCGGCGTCGATCGCGGAGAGCCGGTCGCGCAGCTGCGCGAAGTGGTGGAATTCGGCGGAGGCCATGGCGGCGAGCTCGGCCTTGTCGTCGAGGGTGGGCGCGAGCTTCGCGTCCTCGGCGAGGCGCTCGAACGCCGCGAGTTCTCCGTACGCGAGCGCGCCGAGCAGGTCCACGACGGCGGCCCGGTACTGCGGCGAGGCGGAGGCGGTCGCCCAGTCCTGGGCGGCGATGCCCGCCGCGTCGGCGGGGTTGCTGTCGTCGGCGGGCGAGGCGTTTTCAACGGTCGACATGCACCGCACAATAGCCCGCCGAAAGGTGCGGCAAGTCACCACGTCGAGTCGCTGTCAGTCCACCTGAACACGCCGCCGTGGTGAATTCGCCCGACACACCTGCGCGATTCCGGGGTACAGTGGTAATGCGCCTGCCGGATACTCGGCGGGCCATCCGAATGAGGATGCCCGGTCGGTGGCCCGATCGGCTCCAACCGACCGCCCTCGGCGTGGTGCGTACGTTCATACGTACCGCCTCTTACGAGGGGCCCCCTCAGCGGCAGATGCGCCTGAGCGAAGGCTAGTGGTCCCGCGCAGCTTCGTACGTAGCAGTACTGCAAGCACAGCACGGTACGACCCCCCTCGCCGCCTCGCGCCGCGTCTCACAGAAGAGGCAGCACCCTGACTACGTTCCGAGACCTCGGGATTCTCCCCGAGACCGCCGAAGCCCTTGAGGCCGTCGGCATCGTGTCCCCCTTCCCGATCCAGGAGATGACCCTCCCCGTCGCCCTTTCCGGCACGGACGTCATCGGCCAGGCCAAGACCGGTACCGGCAAGACGCTCGGTTTCGGCCTTCCCCTGCTGGAGCGGGTCGTCGTTCCCGCGGACGTCGAGGCGGGCCGGGCGACGCCCGAGCAGCTGACCGACGCCCCGCAGGCCCTCGTGGTGGTTCCGACCCGCGAGCTGTGCACCCAGGTCACCAACGACCTCCTGACCGCGGGCAAGGTCCGCAACGTCCGCGTGCTCGCCATATACGGCGGCCGCGCGTACGAGCCCCAGGTCGAGGCGCTCAAGAAGGGCGTCGACATCATCGTCGGCACCCCGGGCCGCCTGCTCGACCTGGCCGGACAGAAGAAGCTCGACCTCTCGCACGTCAAGGCGCTCGTCCTGGACGAGGCCGACGAGATGCTCGACCTGGGCTTCCTGCCCGACGTCGAGAGGATCATGAGCTACCTGCCGCCGAAGCGTCAGACGATGCTGTTCTCGGCGACCATGCCGGGCGCGGTCATCGGCCTGGCCCGCCGGTACATGACGCAGCCCACGCACATCCGCGCCGTCTCCGAGGACGGCGAGGGCGCGACCGTCGCCAACACCGCGCAGCACGTCTTCCGCGCGCACAACATGGACAAGCCGGAGCTGGTCTCCCGCATCCTCCAGGCCGAGGGCCGTGGCCTGGCCATGATCTTCTGCCGTACCAAGCGCACGGCGGCCGACATCGCCGAGCAGCTGGAGAAGCGCGGCTTCGCCTCGGGCGCCGTCCACGGCGACCTGGGCCAGGGCGCCCGCGAGCAGGCCCTGCGCGCCTTCCGCAACGGCAAGGTCGACGTGCTGGTGTGCACCGACGTCGCCGCGCGCGGTATCGATGTCGAGGGTGTCACCCACGTCATCAACTACCAGACGCCCGAGGACGAGAAGACCTTCCTGCACCGTGTGGGCCGTACCGGCCGTGCGGGCAAGAAGGGCATCGCCGTCACCCTGGTCGACTGGGACGACATCCCGCGCTGGCAGCTGATCAACAAGGCGCTGGAGCTGGACTTCCACGACCCGGTGGAGACGTACTCCACGTCCCCGCACCTGTACGAGCAGCTGAACATCCCGGCCGGCACCAAGGGCATCCTGCCGCGCGCCGAGCGCACGCGGGCCGGCCTGAAGGCCGAGGACGTCGAGGACCTGGGCGAGACCGGCGGCCGCGGTGGCCGTGGCGGACGCGGTCCGGCTGCCGCTGCCGCCGCCGTGGTGACGGAGGAGCGTCCGGCCCGTACGCGGACCCCGCGCCAGCGTCGCCGCACCCGCGGCGGTACCGAGCTCGAGCTGGGCGCCGAGGCCGCGGCCGTCACCCCGGTGACGGAGGCTCCCGAGGCCTCGGAGGCTCCGGCCGCCGATGAGTCGCGCAGGCCGCGCCGCCGTCGCACCCGTGTGGGCGCGGTACCGGCTCAGGCCGTCGAGGCGGTCACCTTCGTCGAGGCCGCTCCGGTCGCCGTGGCCCCGGTCGCCGACGCGGTCGAGGCCCCGGTCTCCGGCACCGTCGCCGAGGAGGCTCCGGCCAAGCCGAAGCGCACCCGCACCCGCAAGCCCGCCGCGGCCCCCGCCGCCGCCGAGGCCGCCGTGGTCGAGGCCCCCGTGGCCGACGCGGTCGCCGAGGAGGCTCCGGACAAGCCGAAGCGCACCCGCACCCGCAAGCCCGCCGCGGCCCCCGCCGCCGCCGAGGCCGCCGTGGTCGAGGCCCCCGTGGCCGACGCGGTCGCCGAGGAGGCTCCGGACAAGCCGAAGCGCACCCGGACCCGCAAGGCCACGCAGACCCCGGTCGTCGCCGATCCGGCCAAGGTGGCCGAGGAGGCCCCGGTCAAGCCGCGGCGTGCCCGCAAGGTCGTGGCGCCGTCGGCTCCCGAGCCGGACTTCCAGATGGCCCCCGCCGTCGAGCCCGTCAGGGCCCCGCGCCGGACCACGCGGCCCCGCAAGGCCGCCCAGGCGCCGAAGGCGTAAGCCCCGCACTGAGCGCTCCGACGGCCCGGCCCCCTTCGAGGGAGCCGGGCCGTCGGCGTACCCGGGCCGGGGGCCGCACCAGGCCCCTACGGGCCGGTAACCTCGGCGCCATGAGCAAGCCGCCGCGCCTCACCCTGCCCGCCGCTGCCCGCGCGTACCGCCTCTCGACCGCCCGCGGCGACTTCGCCGTGCACGAGGCGGGCGGGGCCGCCCGCGGGACCGCCCTGCTGGTTCCCGGCTTCACGGGCAGCAAGGAGGACTTCGTGGCCCTCCTGGAGCCGCTGGCCGCCGCCGGCTACCGGGCGGTCGCCGTCGACGGGCGGGGCCAGTACGAGACGCCCGGGCCGCGCGAGGAGTCGGCGTACGCCCTGGAGGAGCTGGCGCTGGACGTCCTGGCGCAGGCCGCGGCGCTGGGCGAGGGTCCGGTCCACCTGGTCGGCCACTCGCTCGGCGGGCTGATCTCGCGCGCCGCCGTGCTGCGCGATCCCGCCCCCTTCGCCTCCCTCACCCTGATGAGCAGCGGCCCGGCGGCGATCTCCGAGCAGCAGCAGGGCCGTACGAAGCTGCTGGTCGCCGCGTTGGAGGCGATGGGCGAGGACATGCCCGGGATCTGGGCGGCGATGCGGTCCCACGACCCGCAGGACGCCGTCCCCAACTCCCCCGAGCTGGTGGAGTTCCTGCGCGCGCGGTGGCTGGCCACCCTCCCCGAGCAGCTGATCGCCACCGGCCGGGTGCTGATCTCCGAGCCCGACCGGGTGGAGGAGCTGGCGGCGGTCGCGCTGCCGAAGCTGGTCCTGTCCGGGATGGTCGACTACGCCTGGCCGGTCCCGCTGATGGACGACATGGCCCGTCGCCTGGGGGCCGAACGGGTCGTCGTTCCCGCCGCCGAACACTCCCCCAATGCGGAGAATCCGCAGGTCACAGCCCGTGCGCTGGTCGCCTTCTGGGACTCCTGCGCCCGCTAGTACTTAGCCAGTGAAAAAATTTCCTTAGCGTAGGGAATGTTTGCCTCCTACACTTCGTTGGAACCAGTGCAAGGAGAACACTGACGAAGGGAGAAGCCCCATGCGCTTCGAAATTCTGCGCCTGGACGATGTCGACGGGTCCGCCCTGGACAGCACCGTCGTGGACGCGGCCTCCGTCAACCGGATCGTGCAGCAGGCGGCCGCGGTCGGCCAGCGCATTCTGATCCGACCGGCCGAGAGCGCGTCCTCCTGACGCTTCC
Organism: Streptomyces sp. ISL-94; assembly: GCF_018614075.1. GTDB lineage: Bacteria > Actinomycetota > Actinomycetes > Streptomycetales > Streptomycetaceae > Streptomyces. The sequence goes on from NZ_JAGGOZ010000008.1 coordinate 16,877, forward strand.
CACACAACGCCGAACGCCCCCGCACCGATCCGATCCGGTGCGGGGGCGTTCGCGTAGGCGGGCGCGCGGGTCAGGCGCCGCGGACCACCTGGAGCACGCCGTTGATGATCTGCTGGACGGCGATCGCAGAGAGCATCATGCCGGCGAGCCGCGTCACGAGGACGACGCCGCCGTCCTTGATGACCCGGATGATCACCAGCGAGTAGCGCATGGTGATCCACAGCACGACGTGCATGGCGATGATCGCGGCCCAGACGGAGACCTGGCCGCTGACCCCGTCGGCCTTCTGCACGGCCAGGATGACGGACACGATCGCACCGGGCCCGGCGAGCAGCGGCATGCCCAGCGGGACGAGGGCGACGTTCACGTCCTTGGTCTGCTTCGGCTCGTCGGTCTTGCCGGTGAGCAGGTCGAGCGCGATGAGCAGGAGCAGCAGACCACCGGCGATCATCAAGGCCGGCACGGAAACGTGCAGGTAGTCCAGGATCTGCTGGCCGCAGATGCCGAAGACGGCGATGACACCGAAGGCCACGCAGACGGCCTGCCAGGCCATGCGGCGCTGCACCTTGGCGGGGCGTCCGGAGGTCAGGGCGAGGAAGATCGGCGTGATACCCGGAGGGTCCATAATCACAAAAAGCGTGAGAAACAGGGATCCGAAGACGGCGAAATCAAACACAGTGAGGCCTTGCAGGAGAGAGGGGTGTGGCGAAGAAAAGGCGGTGGGACGGGCAGTGCGGACCTGTTCCGAAGGGGACGGAAGGCCTAGCGCTCGCGTCCGCCGGCGCCCGGAACGGGGAAGGCCCCGGTCGCGCGGCGCGTGATCTCGCCGTAGATCTCGGGGTCGGTCGTGTACTCCCCGAGGCCGCAGGTCTTGCGACTGCCGTGGTAGTCGCTGGATCCGGTGGTCAGCAGCCCGAGGTCCGCCGCCAGGCCGCGCAGCCGCGCACGGGTGCCGGTGTCGTGGTCCATGTGGTCCACCTCGATGCCGTCCAGGCCGGCGGCCGCCAGCGCGGCTATCGCGGCCTCGGGCACGCACTCGCCGCGCTTGACGGCGGCGGGGTGCGCGAAGACGGTGACGCCGCCGGCCGCCTTGACCAGGCGGATGGCGTCGAAGGGGTCGAGCTCGTGCTTCTCGGCGTACGCGCGGCCGCCGTCGGCGAGCCAGTCGGCCGTGAAGGCGTCCGACACGGTGGGTACGACGCCCAGCTCGACCAGCGCGGTCGCGATGTGCGGCCGCCCCACCGAGCCCGCGCCGGCGATCCGGGCCACCTGCTCCCAGGTGACGTCGACGCCGAGCGCCCGGAGCTTGCCGACCATGGCCTGCGCGCGGGGCGTGCGGTCGTCCCGGACGAGCTCGCGCTCACGGAAGAGCTCGGGCTCCTCGGGGTCGAAGAGATAGGCGAGCATGTGCATCCCGACCCCGTCGAGCCGGCAGGACAGCTCGGCCCCGGTCACCAGCGTCAGCCCGGCGGGCAGCGCGGCAATGGCCTCGGCGTACCCGCCCACGGTGTCGTGGTCGGTCAGCGCGATCACGTCCAGCCCTGCCGCGGCGGCGTTCCGCACCAGCTCGGCGGGGGTGTCCGTACCGTCGGAAGCCGTGGAGTGGGCGTGCAGGTCGATGCGCACAGCCTGGCTCCATGGGTTGGACGGACGGGAGGGGACACCTCCCGGCGCCGGCTGGGGGAGGACACTCCAGGATAACCGGGCCGAAGGCCCCCCATGTCAGCGGTCGCAGGTCAGGCCGGGCCCAGGATGCGCGGGCTCAGGGCCCCGCAGGGCAGGAGTTCGACCTCGGCTCCGGCCTCGCGCAGGTCGGTGAGGATGAGCTCGTCGTACAGCAGGAGTCCGGACTGCTCCGGCCAGACGACCGCCCAGAGCCACAGGCCCCGCGCCTCGCCGGCGAAGACGGCCCGGTCGTCGGGGACCCCGTTGAGGTGCCACAGCGGTGTGGGACGGCCCGCCGCGACCACCTTGGCGTGCGGCGGGGCCGATACGTCGATGTGCGCGCCGGGGTCGGGGCCGTCGATCCCCGCGAACCGTGCGCCCAGGCCGACGCCGAGCTCCTCGGCGATCAGCAGCATCTCGCCCATGCCGCCGAGCGGACCGGGACCCGAGCAGGCCACGACCGTCGCCCGGCCCCCGCTGCGGTCGTCACCGGCGGACGCGACGCCGGTGAACAGCCACCCCACCGGAAGCGGCCACGGCATCCACACGGGCACCCGCGCCCGGTGCACGACCACGCCGAGGCCCTCGACGCTGGGCGGGATGGCGGGTTGCAGGGGGTGGACAGCGCCGTGCACAGGGCACTGCCAGGAGTCGGAGAAGAGACCGGGCGCCCTGACCCGGCCACCGCACTTCGGGCAAGTTGGTTCGCCCCTCATAGGAAGCCACGCTCCTCCCCGCCCGGCGCCCCGTCAAGACGCGATCACCCGTCCGGGCGGCCGGTGCCGGTCTCAGTCCAGTGCGACAGCGGTACGCAGAGGATCCCGCAGATCCGTGCCGCGCGCGAGCCAGCGCTCCTGGAGGGCGGCCGCGCCGTGCACCCGTTTCCAGGCCGCCTCGTTCGCCGTCATCGGGAGCAGCGGGAGGAACCGCACCGGGTCCATGGGCTCGTCCAGTTCCAGGTCCTCCACCAGTCCCCCCGGTTCCGCCACGAGGACGGTGCTGAACGGCGCCCCGTCCCACAGCGGTTCGCCCACGTCGAGCGAGGCTCCGGGGGCCACGATCAGCCCCTCGACCTGCGGGGAGGCGGCCAGCACCGCGAGCGGCCTGAGCAGCTTGCCGGTGGGCGCGAGTCCTCCCCGTACGGTCAGCACCAGCTCGGCGCGCGGCCCGCGTACGGGGTCGGCGACGACGTCGGTCGGGTCGGTCATCGGGTGCGCGGACATCCCGAGGGTCGCGTACCGCACGAGGTCGCCCTCGGCGAAGCGGAGTACCTCGATGCGGTCGGTGCCCAGGAAGGTGACGGCGGCGCGTGCGTCGGGTTCACCGAACGCGGTGCGCAGCCGGGCCTCGACGAGGGCCAGAATTTCTGCCATGGAGCGAGCATAGAACTCGTATCAGCCGGGTAAAGGGCGGGTCTTGACCATCCGTCGGCTGATAGTGTTGACAGCTGTTCGGGGCCGCACGCAGAAGCGTTGTTTCAAGGCTCCGGAGACAGGACGTCCCTCAAGGGGGACCGGCCGGAGGAGGTGGGGCTGCAATGGATCGAAGTCGATCGTGCAGTACCAATCGCTCTTCCGCTTCTGTGACGGGCGTCTCCCGCCCCCATTGATCTTCCGATCAGTAGAAGAGCGACGGCAGAACGTTGTCCTCCCGTCCTGTTCCTTCCGCCTGCCGGGCCTGCCCGCCCGCCGCGGTGGAGGGTCTCCCACCCGTACGGTCCGCAGCCGTGCGTGCGAAGGAGCCTGCCATGTCGATGCTGCCCTACCTGCGTGCGGCCGTCCGTCCGTCGCTGCGCAAGTCCAGCCCCGCCCAGCCCGGATACGACACCACCCGCGATCCCTCGGCGAGCAGCGCGGTGGTCGACTGCGCCGTGTACCGCGACGGCCGGCGCGTGCTGGGGCCGGTCTGTCTGACGCCGCGTGAGGCGATCCGCCGGGTCCGCGAGGACGGCGGCTTCGTCTGGATCGGCCTGCACGAGCCGACCGGGGCCGAGTTCGCCGGGATCGCGGCCACCTTCGGGCTGCACCCGCTGGCCGTGGAGGACGCGGTGCACGCGCACCAGCGGCCGAAGCTGGAGCGCTACGACGACACCCTCTTCACCGTCTTCAAGACGATCCACTACGTCGAGCACGCCGAACTGACCGCCACCAGCGAGGTGGTGGAGACCGGCGAGGTGATGTGCTTCACCGGCCCCGACTTCGTCATCACCGTCCGGCACGGCGGCCAGGGCTCCCTCAAGGGGCTGCGCCACCGGCTCCAGGACGACCCCGACCTCCTGTCCAAGGGCCCCTCGTCGGTCCTGCACTCCATCGCCGACCATGTCGTGGACGGGTACATCGCGGTCGCGGCGGCCGTGCAGGACGACATCGACGAGGTGGAGAGCGCGGTCTTCGCCGGCCCCGCCAAGGGCAGTACGCGGGGCGGCGACGCGGGCCGCATCTACCAGCTCAAGCGCGAGGTGCTGGAGTTCAAGCGGGCGGTCGCGCCGCTGCTGCGTCCGATGGAGCTGCTGAGCGAGCGGCCGATGCGGCTGGTGGACCCGGACATCCAGAAGTACTTCCGGGACGTCGCCGACCACCTGGCGCGGGTGCACGAGCAGGTGGTGGGCTTCGACGAGCTGCTGAACTCGATCCTCCAGGCCAATCTCGCGCAGGCGACGGTCGCGCAGAACGAGGACATGCGCAAGATCACCTCCTGGGCGGCCATCATCGCCGTGCCGACGATGATCTGCGGGGTGTACGGGATGAACTTCGAGCACATGCCCGAGCTCCAGTGGAAGTACGGCTATCCGATGGTGATGGCCTCGATCGTCGGGATCTGCTTCACCATCCACCGCGCGTTGCGCCGCCACGGCTGGCTCTGACCGCCTCAGGACCGCACACGGGCCTCCCCTACTCTGGTGCGCATGACTCTCAGCACGCTCGACCTGGCCCTCGTCGAGGAGGCCACGAAGAAGTCCGGCCTGATCTGGGTCCGCGGCGCCGGAGCCGACCGGGCCCTGTGGCACGCGTGGGTGGACGGCGCGGCCCATGTGCTCGGCGACGGGCCCGGCGAGCAGCCGTTCCCGGGCCTGGCCGACGGCGCGGCCGCCGAGGTGACCGTGCGGAGCAAGGACAAGGGCGGCCGGCTGGTGGCCTGGACGGCGACCGTACGGGAGCTCGCGCCCCGCAGCGAGGAGTGGCACGCGGCGGTCGCCGAGCTCAAGGGCAAGCGGCTGAACGCGCCCGACTCGGAGGAGATGACCGAGCGGTGGGCGCGGGAGTGCCGGCTGCTGCGGCTGGAGCCGCAGGCGCTCTCCGCCCTCCCGGGCGGCTCGCTGGCCGCGGCCCCGCTCGCCTCGCCGGCGATCACGCGCCGGCCGATCCCGGCGCACCTGCCGAAGCTGCTGCTGAAGCGGAAGAAGGCGGCCCAGTAGCCCGGGTCAGGGTGTGGTGGGGTTGGAGCCCTGGCCCGAGTAGCCCGGTCAGGGTGTGGTGGGGTTCGAGCCCTGGCCCGAGCCCTTGGAGGGAGCCGGGGCCGGGTCGCCGCTCTTCGTCGTGGGGAGCTGGGAGCCGTAGTCCACGGTCTGGTCCTGCGCGGGCGGGTCGAGCGGGAAGGTCTTGCCCCACTCCGCGAGTTCCACCCGGCCGGCGCCGCCCGCACGCTCCATGAGCAGCGGGTACGGGGTCCCCTCCAGGGACACCGAGAGCTTGCCGCCCTTGCCCGCGTCCGCCGTGACCTGGACCGCGCGGGTGTGCCCGACCTTGGTGTAGGAGCCCTTGGCGAGCTTCCCCTCCAGCCCGAGCAGCCCGTCGAGCAGGACGTCCATGTCGGTGAAGCCGCGGAACTGCTTGTAGGAGGGGTCTGCCTCCGGCACCTTCACGTACTTGTCGCCGAGCTTGCCGGCCGAGTCGGACTTGCCCCAGAAGGCCGCGTTCGCCTTCAGGTACAGCTGCTCCCCCACCCGCAGCAGCTGGAAGGTGTCGTCCTGGGACTTCACCTCGCCGGAGCCGCCGTCCGACTTCAGCCGCATGTCGAGGGTGAAGGTCTTGCCGCCGCTCACCAGCGTGCCGGACAGGTGCACCGAGTCCGCCTCGGTGGCGGCCGCCTTCGCCTTCTCCTCGATCTTGTCCGCGGAGAGCTTCCCGACCCCGTTCGTCCCCTCGTCGGGGTCGTCCCCGCAGCCCGTGGCGGTGACGGCGAGTCCCGCGCACAGCACACCGATGAAGGCGGCCCGGCGCAGCCTCGCGGCGGGGAGGTAGGCGGTCACGGGCGGGTGCCTCTCGTCGTCGTAGGCGGGCAGCAGGCAGCGTACCCGCCTGTGGTCCGCGCCCCTCAACCCCCCTTGGGGACCCCGGCCGGACCGCCCCACCAGGACGCTTGCCGGGGGCACGGGCTAGCCTGAGGGTCGGCAGGACTGTTGAGGGACGCTCTAGGAGGCGCTCGGATGGCTGGTGGCGCCCCGCGGATCTTCGTCTCGCATCTGTCGGGTGTGCCCGTCTTCGACCCCAACGGCGACCAGGTCGGCCGCGTCCGCGACCTCGTCGCGATGCTGCGCGTCGGCGGCCGTCCGCCCCGGCTGCTGGGCCTGGTGGTCGAGGTGGTCAGCCGGCGCCGGATCTTCCTGCCGATGACCCGGGTCACGGGCGTGGAGTCCGGGCAGGTCATCACCACCGGCGTCGTGAACATGCGGCGCTTCGAGCAGCGCCCCACCGAGCGGCTGATCCTCGGCGAGCTGCTCGACCGGCGCGTGACACTGACCGCGACCGGCGAGGAGGTCACCGTCCTGGACGTGGCCATCCAGCAGCTCCCGGCCCGCCGGGACTGGGAGATCGACAAGATCTTCGTACGGAAGGGCAAAGGGGGCGCGCTGCGCCGGCGGGGCGAGACCCTGACGGTGGAGTGGTCCGCCGTCACCGGCTTCTCGCTGGAGGAGCACGGGCAGGGCGCCGAGAACCTGGTCGCCACCTTCGAGCAGATGCGCCCGGCCGACGTGGCGAACGTCCTGCACCACCTGTCGCCGAAGCGGCGCGCCGAGGTGGCCAACGCCCTCGACGACGACCGGCTCGCGGACGTCATGGAGGAGCTGCCGGAGGACGAGCAGGTGGAGATCCTCGGGAAGCTGAAGGAGGAGCGCGCCGCCGACGTCCTGGAGGCGATGGACCCGGACGACGCGGCCGACCTGCTGTCCGAGCTGCCGGAGGACGACAAGGAGCGGCTGCTGACGCTGATGCAGCCGGACGACGCGGCCGACGTACGGCGCCTGATGTCCTACGAGGAGCGCACGGCGGGCGGTCTGATGACCACCGAGCCGATCGTGCTGCGGCCGGACGCGACGGTCGCCGACGCGCTGGCCCGCGTACGGCAGGCGGACCTGTCGCCGGCGCTGGCGGCCCAGGTGTACGTGTGCCGGCCGCCGGACGAGACGCCCACGGGCAAGTACCTGGGCACAGTGCACTTCCAGCGGCTGCTGCGGGACCCGCCGTTCACACTGGTCAGCTCGATCGTGGACACGGGCCTGCCGCCGCTGCGGCCGGACGCCTCGCTGCCGGTGGTGACCAGCTACCTGGCCGCGTACAACATGGTGGCGGTGCCGGTGGTCGACGAGAGCGGCTCGCTGCTGGGCGCGGTGACGGTGGACGACGTACTGGACCACCTGCTGCCGGACGACTGGCGCGAGACCGACTTCCACTCCGAGGAGGCCGTGGGTGGCCACTGAACGGGGGCGCGGCGACCAGTCGCGCGAGCGGCGGCGGGAGCGGCGCGAGCAGGGCCGGCAGGCGCGCGAGCACGGTCTGGCGGACCGGATGGAGGAGGCCGCCGAGCGGGTCCGGGAGCGGGTGGAGCGCGCCGAGCGGGCAGAGCGTTCGAAGGCGGCCGGCGTGACCGGCGCCAGCGCGCTGACGCGCTCGCGGGCGCGCCTCGACCTGCCGCGGCCCGCGCGGCGCCGGCTGCTGCCCGAGTACGACCCGGAGGCCTTCGGGCGGCTCTCGGAGCGGGTGGCGCGGTTCCTCGGCACGGGCCGGTTCATCGTCTGGATGACCCTGGTCGTCGTCGTCTGGGTGCTGTGGAACATCTTCGCGCCGGACGATCTGCGGTTCGATCAGTACCCGTTCATCTTCCTGACGCTGATGCTGTCGCTCCAGGCCTCCTACGCCGCTCCGCTGATCCTGCTCGCGCAGAACCGGCAGGACGACCGCGACCGGGTCAACCTGGAGCAGGACCGCAAACAGAACGAACGCTCCATCGCCGACACCGAGTACCTGACCCGGGAGATCGCGGCCCTGCGGATGGGTCTGGGCGAGGTCGCCACGCGCGACTGGATCAGGTCCGAGTTCCAGGACCTGATCAAGGAGATGGACGAGCGGCGGCTATTCCCGGCGGAACGTGATGAAGGCGACCGCTGACGGGCTTTCCTGAGCCGTACTACCGAGCCGTACCATCGGTGCATGGCTACCGACACAAGCTCCGCCGCCGACGCCGCCGCGCCTGAGCAGGACGCGATCCTGGACGCGCTGGCGACGGTGAACGACCCCGAGATCCACCGGCCGATCACCGAACTCGGCATGGTCAAATCGGTGGAGATCGGTGAGGGCGGCGCCGTCGCCGTCACCGTCTACCTGACCGTGTCGGGCTGTCCCATGCGCGAGACCATCACCAAGCTCGTCACCGAGGCCGTCGAGCGGGTCGCGGGCGTCACCTCGGTCGAGGTCACGCTGGACGTGATGAGCGACGAGCAGCGCAAGGAGCTGGCGGCCTCGCTGCGCGGCGGGACGGCCGAGCGCGAGGTGCCCTTCGCCAAGCCGGGCTCGCTGACCCGCGTGTACGCGGTCGCGTCCGGCAAGGGCGGCGTCGGCAAGTCCTCGGTCACCGTCAACCTGGCCGCGGCGATGGCGGCGGACGGTCTGAAGGTCGGCGTGGTCGACGCGGACATCTACGGTCACAGCGTCCCGCGCATGCTGGGCGTGGACGGCAAGCCCACCCAGGTCGAGAACATGATCATGCCGCCGTCGGCGCACGGCGTGAAGGTCATCTCCATCGGCATGTTCACCCCGGGCAACGCGCCGGTGGTGTGGCGCGGGCCGATGCTGCACCGAGCCCTCCAGCAGTTCCTGGCGGACGTGTACTGGGGCGACCTGGACGTGCTGCTGCTGGACCTGCCGCCGGGTACGGGCGACATCGCGATCTCCGTGGCGCAGCTGGTGCCCAATGCCGAGATCCTGGTCGTGACCACCCCGCAGCAGGCCGCGGCCGAGGTCGCGGAGCGGGCCGGCTCGATCGCCGTGCAGACCCACCAGAAGATCGTCGGCGTCGTCGAGAACATGTCGGGCCTGCCGTGCCCGCACTGCGACGAGATGGTGGACGTCTTCGGCTCGGGCGGCGGCCAGCAGGTCGCCGACGGCCTGACCAAAACGGTCGGCGCGGCGGTGCCGGTGCTGGGCTCGATCCCGATCGACGTCCGGCTGCGTGAGGGCGGCGACGAGGGCAAGCCCGTCGTCCTGTCCGACCCGGACTCCCCGGCCGGCGCGGCCCTTCGCGCCATCGCGGGCAAGCTCGGCGGCCGCGCCCGCGGCCTCTCGGGCATGTCCCTGGGCATCACCCCGCGCAACAAGTTCTGACCTGGTCGGGGTGTGCGCAGTCGTTCCGCTGGGGCGATGGGGGTCCCCCCTGCTCGAGCGAAGCCGAGAGCTTGGGGGAGGGTGGGCACACCGGCCACCGGCCCGCACGGGCCGCGCAGCGCGAAAAGGGCACCGCCGACCGGCGGTGCCCTTTCCCGTACCCGTACCCGTTTACTCGTAGGCGGCTTACTCGTAGGCGGCCAGGTCGGCGATGACCGAGAACGCGAGCCCGTACGCGCTCATCCCACGCCCGTACGCCCCGAGATGCACCCCGCCCCCGGTGGACCCGGCGAGCACCCAGCCGAACTCCGACTCACGGTAGTGAAACGGCGTCGGCTCCCCGTCCACCGGCAGCGACAGCGTCGACCAGTCCGGCCCCGCGAGGTCGTCGGCGAGCTCCCACGCGGCCTCGGTCTGCTGGTCGAGCCAGTCGCTGCGCAGGGAGTGGTCCATCTGGCCGGGCCAGCTGTAGGCCAGCAGCCCGGAGCCGGCCAGCCAGGCGGCCGAGGAGACCGAGGTGGCCTCCAGGGTGCCGGTGCCGTCGCCGCTGCGGCGCAGCGATTTGTCCGCCACGGTGATGACCACCGCGAAGCGCTCCTTCTCACCGGTGGCGATCTCACCCCGGGCGGAGGGCTCGTCGCCGTGGCCGGTGGAGCCGTGCTCCACCGTTCCGTCGGCGGCGGTGCCCACCTGCATGAGCCAGCGGGGGCCGGTGAAGGCCCCGTCCAGCCCGTACCAGGGGAAGTCCGCCGCCAGAAACCCGTCGGCCGTCCGGCGGGCCGCCGGGACGGGCGCGGTGGCCTCCTGCGGCTGCGCGGCGGGCGCGGGTGCGGGCGTGGTCTTCGCGTCCTGCACGTCCTGTGCGCCCTGCGCGTCCTGCGCGTCCTGCACGTCCTGCACGTCCTGTGCGCCCTGCGCGTCCTGCGCGTCCTGCGCGTCCTGCGCGTCCTGCGCGGGACCTTCGGCGGCCGGGGCGGGTGCCTCGGCGGTCTGCGCCCCGACCCGGCTACTGCTCGTCGTCTCCATCTGAGCGGCCTCTCGTTCCGTGGGGTCCGAACCGACCCTCCCCCTAGCTGTGCTGGGGGGACCCCCACCTCGGGCGTCATGGATCCGGACTCATGGAGGATAGCCACCCGACCGCGGATCGCCGGGCAGGCCGCGCCTCAGGTGGCGTCGGCGTCGAAGCGGGCGCGCTGGTCGGAGGCGGGGGCGGCGGGCTTCTTCAGCAGGTCGGGACCGGTGGTGTCGGCGGGCGCGGCGACCGGGGCGGGGTCCGTCTCCTTGCTGTTGACGGCGTCGGTGACGTCGTCCAGCTCCTTGCGGAGATCGAAGCTGCTGCGGATCTCCTTGAGGTCCTCGTTCTCGGTCAGCTGCTTGCGGATGAAGGTCTTCGGATTCAGGTCCTCGAACTCGAAGTCCTTGAATTCCGGGCCGAGTTCGGAGCGGATGTCCGCCTTCGCGCTGTCCGAGAACGCGCGGATCTTGCGGATGACGCCCGTGACGTCCTGAATCACCTTGGGCAGCTTGTCCGGCCCGAAGACGAGAATGGCGAGCACCACGATCGTGACCAGTTCGAGTGCGCCTATGTCGTTGAACACCTTGCCGCTCCTCGGCTCTCTTCACTGCGGGCCCGGACACACGGTACCCCAGTGCTCTTACGAGCCGTTCGCCGATCCGAGCACCACTTCCAGCGTGCGCTCGCGGCCTTCGCGCAGCACCGTGAGGGCCAGCGGATCGCCCGGCCGGTGGGCCCTGATCTTGATGATCAGCTCGTCGCCGCCGTGCACCCGCACCCCGTCCACCTTGGTGATCACATCGCCGGCCTTGATCCCGCCGCGGGCCCCCGGCCCGTCGGCGACGACCGCCGGCTTGCCGTCCTCGCCCTTGTCCCCGACCCGGGCTCCGTCACCCGTGTACTGCATGTCGAGCGTGACGCCGATGACGGGGTGCGTGGCGCGGCCGGTGCGGATCAGCTCCTCGGCGACGCGCTTGCCCTGGTTGATCGGGATGGCGAAGCCGAGGCCGATGGAGCCGCCCTGGCGGACGTCGGCGCCGTCGCCGTCCTTGTCGGCGCCTCGGATGGCGCTGTTGATGCCGACCACATGGGCCTTGGCGTCGAGGAGGGGGCCGCCGGAGTTCCCGGGGTTGATCGGGGCGTCGGTCTGGAGGGCGTCGACGTAGCTGACGTCGCTGCCGTCGCCCTTGTCGCCGCCCGCGGTGACGGGCCGGCCGGTGGCGCTGATGATGCCGGCGGTGACGGTGTTGGAGAGGTCGAACGGCGCGCCGATGGCCACCACCGGGTCGCCGACCTTCACGTTCTCGGAGTTCCCGAGGCTCAGCGGCCGGAGCCCCCGGACCCCGCTGACCTTGACCACGGCGAGGTCGTATCCGGAATCGCGGCCCACCAGCTCGGCGGTGACGCTCTCGCCGGTGCTGAAGGTGACCGCTATCTCCTTGGCGTCGGCGACCACGTGGTTGTTGGTCAGGATGTGCCCCTGCGGATCGAGTACGAAGCCGGTCCCCGTCCCGCTGCTCTTCTCGCCCCGCACGTGCAGGGTGACCACCCCGGGCAGCGCGGCGGCGGCGATGCCCGCCACGCTCTCGGGCGCGCGGCCCTTGTCCGCGGCGGCCGCGGCCTGGGGCAGCTCCAGCCGGGTGCTGCTCTCCCGCTCGGCGAGCACGCCGAGGTACCCGCCGATCCCGCCGGCGAACAGGGCCGTACCCAGGCTGAGGACCGCCACCTGCCACAACCGGAATCCGCGCCCGGGCCGGCCGCGGTCCACGACCTGCAACGGCTGGGCGCCCCAGGGGTCGTACCGCACCTCGCGGGGACCGGAGTCACCGTGCTGCTCGCCCGCCCCCTCGGCCCCGGCTTCGGGCCCGCCCTCGGCCTCGGCGCCGGCTTCGGGCCGCGGGGCGGGAACCCCTTCGCCGCGGGCGTCCGCCGTGCCCTCGGGCCGGCTCCACCACTGCGGAGCCGGGTCGGTCTGCTGCCTGTCGGCCATGGGCGCTCCCCGCGTACTCGTGCGCATGTGCCGCAGATTCAACCAGGTCCCGGGTCAGCGCAGCAGGGAGGCCGGGCGGGCCGAACTCGGCGGGGAGGGGTGAAGCGGCGGAAGCGGGGTCGCGACGGTCGACAGGAGGGTCGGAACGGCGGCGGGCGTGGGCACGCGGTCGCGGACGGACGCGTCGGCCACGGACACGGCGGGGCCGGGCCGGGAGGCGGGCGCGGGGGACTCCCCCCGCGCGTTCGGATCCACGGCCTCCAGCGGCAGCGAACCGCCCAGCGCGAGGGCGGCCAGCGATACGGCTCCCGCCGCGACGAAGGCGAAGCGGCGGCGCGAACGGCCGACCTCGTGGATGCGGAAGCCCTCCTGCCGCGGCCGTGCGGCCGGCAGGCCGTACGCGAACGAGGCGAAGGGGTCGGCGCCGACGGGACCACCCTGCCGGCCCCGCGGTCCTGCGGGACCCGACGGACCCGACGGACCGTCGTGGCCGCCGCCCGGCAGCCCCTGCAACCGCGCCAGCAGCCCCTCGGACAGGGGCGGCGGCGCGCTCTCCACGAACATGGTCTTCACACGGCGCTGGGCATCGGCCTCGGCCTTGCACTTGGCACAGGTGGCCAGGTGCGCCAGGACCCGCTCGCGCGCGTCGTGATCGAGCTCGCCGTCCACGAGGGCGGCAAGCCGGTCGCCCAGGTGCTGTTCGGCGGGGGACGGACTGACTCCGCTCACTCTGGTCCGCCCTCTCCCCCGGCGCCCGGCGCACCCACCGCCACCCCGGCCAGCGCGCGCTGCTCCGCACGGGCCTCGGGAGAACGGTGCTTGAGCGCCTTGCGCAGGTGCGAACGGCCCCGGTGGATACGGCTGCGCACGGTGCCGAGCTTCACGCCGAGCGTGGCGGCGATCTCCTCGTACGACAGGCCCTCGATGTCACACAGCACCACGGCCGCACGGAACTCGGGAGCGAGGGTGTCCAGCGCCTGCTGCACATCCGCGTCGAAGTGCGTGTCGTGCAGGACCTGCTGCGGCGACGGCTCACGGCTCGGCAGCCGTTCGGCCGCGTCGTCGCCGAGCGCGTCGAAGCGGATCCGCTGCTTGCGGCGGACCATGTCCAGGAACAGGTTCGTGGTGATGCGGTGCAGCCAGCCCTCGAACGTGCCGGGCGTGTACGTGGACAGCGAGCGGAAGACGCGGACGAAGACCTCTTGGGTCAGGTCCTCGGCGTCGTGCTGGTTGCCCGTCAGACGGTAGGCAAGGCGGTACACCCGCGCGCTGTGCGTGCTGACGATCTCCTCCCACGAAGGAGGGGTCCACGCCTGCGAGCCCGCATCGGCGGCGAAGGTCGCGGTGGTTGCGGTGTCGGCGGTGTGGAAGCGGTCAGCAATGTAGGTCACGGATTTCGGCTCACCCGCCGACCAGAAGAGGCGTCTCAGTACGCCCCCACGATCCACAGGCGCAGCCGCACCTCCCCTGTCGGCTCTGGTGGTGTCCAGTGGATTCCCTACCATAGCCACCCCCTCCGTCAGCTTTGGATAAGCATTTTTGCAGTAACTTTGCATGGATCTTGGCTCTCGGAAGGGGCCTTGCCGTCGATCTGCCCGGCGCCGTCCCTTCTGACCCTGCCTCCACCCTTCACAACGCCCGGTCCCATCTGCGGGTTCCCGACGTCAACGGATACAGTCACCGTTGCGCCAACTATGGGGACAGGAGAGGGTCATTACCGGCAACCGGCAGACGAGCTGGGCGTTCGCCGACGCGTTTGTCGCCGAGGACGACGCTCTGCGATGGGCCCGCGACCGGTCCAGGGAAGCGGGCCTGCGCTCCGTCTCCCCCGGCACCGGGGCCGCGCTGCGCCTGCTGGCCGCCACCGCGGACGCCAAGGCGGTCGCCGAGATCGGCACCGGAACCGGTGTTTCCGGCATCCACCTGCTCCACGGAATGCGCCCCGACGGGGTGCTGACCACGGTGGATCCCGAAGCCGACCGGCAGGCCTTCGCCCGCCAGGCCTTCCGCGCCGCCGGCTTCGCGGGCAACCGCGCCCGCTTCATCCCCGGCCGTGCGCTCGACGTACTGCCCCGCCTCGCCGACGGCGGGTACGACCTCGTCTTCTGCGACGGGGACCCGTCCGAGTCGCTCGACTACCTCGCCGAATCGTTGCGCCTGCTGCGCCCCGGCGGACTCGTGTGCTTCGAAGGGGTCTTCTCCGACGGCCGTACGGTCGACTCCTCGGCCCAGCCGGTGGAGGTGCTCCGCGTCCGCGAGCTGCTGCGCAGCGTCCGGGAGAGTCCCGCCCTGGAGGCGGCCCTGCTCCCGGTGGGCGACGGGCTGCTGTGCGCCGTGCGGCGCTGAGGTCACCGCAGCAGCGCGAAGGCGAGGGCCGCTGTGCCGCCCAGTGCGGTGCCGGCGAGGAGCTGGGCCGGCGTGTGCGCCTTCAGCACCAGCCGGGACCAGCCGATGGCGGCGGCGATCAGGGCCGCGGGGAGCACCGGCGGCCCGAAGACGAGCAGCAGGATCATCACGGTGCCGCCCGCCACCGACATGTGGATGGATATCTGCCAGCCGATCGTGACCAGCAGGGACGATACGAGGCCCACCAGCATCGCCACGACGAGCGCGAAGACGTCCCCCGGGGCGCCGAGGGGCGCCGAGGACGTGCAGCAGGGTGATCCCTGCGGCGACCGAGAAAAGGCTCAGCGCCATCGGGACGAGCCGCTGGTGCCGCACGCGGATGTGCTGGTCGGTGAGCGCCCCGCGGCGGACGCCCAGCACGATGATCCCGATCGGGATCACCCCGCAGAAGAGGGCGGCGAGCAGACCCCAGCCGAGTCCGTTCCACGACCGTGTGCTGTACCAGCCGATCAGCAGGAGCAGGCCGACCACCAGGTTCGCCGGGGCCAGGGCTCGGAGAGGATCCGGGCGGCCTTCTGGCGGGGGCTGGAGTCGGCGAAGGCGGGCGGCGCCGGCGGGGAGAAGGTCACGTCACGGCTCCGGGACGGGTAAGCGGGTCGCCAGGGGGCAGGGTGTGAGCGGGCAGGCCGCAGAGACAGGCCGGTCCGCGGGCGGGCCCGCTCCGGCCTGCCCGCGGACACAACGCTGCCCCGGCCGCTTGTCGCGGTCGGGGCAGCGCAGAGAATGCAGACTGCAGAATGCAGATGGTGCCGACGCTGTTAGCCGACGACCTTCTTCAGGGCGTCACCCAGGGCGTCCGCCTCGTCCGGGGTCAGCTCGACGACAAGCCGACCGCCGCCCTCGAGCGGTACGCGCATGACGATGCCCCGCCCCTCCTTGGTGACCTCGAGCGGGCCGTCGCCCGTCCGCGGCTTCATGGCCGCCATGCTCGTTCCCCTTCCTGAAACCAGCTCATCGTCAGCCGACGGCCCCATTCAGGCGCCTGGAACCCGGCATCGAACACATTGCTTCCCGGCCATTATCCCGCATGTCAGGACCCGATGACCAACATCGGCAGTGAACGCTTCGGCAACGCGCTCGACCAAAACCACTCATTTCGGGGACCCGCCTGCGATACTTCGCCGCCGCACCCGGAGTACGGCCTCCGCTTTCTTTGACGCACATCACATGTGCGCACGCGGCCCGGTCCGCCATGCTTGGCCCTTGCACCGGCCGGTACCGGCCGGTAGCCATCCCGCGACGAAGGGGGACTCCCTGCCATGGCCGACAGCGTGCTCTACGAAGTGACCGACGGACTCGCGACCGTCACGATCAACCGCCCCGACGCGATGAACGCCATGAACACCGAGGCCAAGGTCGCCCTGCGCGACGCGGTCCAGGCGGCGGCCGCCGACCCGGCGGTACGGGCCGTCCTGCTCACCGCCGCCGGAAACCGGGCCTTCTGCGTGGGCCAGGACCTCAAGGAGCACATCGGGAACCTCGCGGCGGACCGCGAGAGCGGCTCCTCGCTCACGATGAGCACGGTCGCCGAGCACTACAACCCGATCGTGCGGGCGCTCACCGAGATGCCGAAGCCGGTGGTGGCCGGGGTGAACGGCGTCGCGGCGGGGGCTGGCTTCGGATTCGCGCTGGCGGCGGACTTCCGGGTCGTCGCCGACACCGCCTCCTTCAACACGTCGTTCGCCGGGGTGGCGCTCACCGCCGACTCCGGGGTCTCCTGGACCCTCCCCCGCCTGATCGGCGCCTCCCGAGCCTCCGACCTGCTGCTCGTCCCGCGCTCGGTCAAGGCCCAGGAGGCGTACGAACTCGGCATCGCCAACCGCCTGGTCCCCTCGGACTCCCTGCACGCCGAGGCCGAGGCCGTGGCCCGCGCGCTGGCCTCGGGCCCCACGGTCGCCTACGCCGCGCTGAAGGAGTCCCTCGCGTACGGCGCCGCCCACTCCCTCCCGGAGGCGCTGGCCCACGAGGACACCCTCCAGACCCGCGCGGGGGCCTCCGAGGACCACTCGATCGCCGTCCAGGCCTTCCTCGCCAAGCAGCCGCCGAAGTACCTGGGCCGCTAGCGGCACCGCCGACGCGGCCGGGGGCGATCCGCACCCGGCCGCGGCAGCCGCTACCCCCGGGCCCGGTGCCGGTCCCGGTGCCGGATCAGGCGGGGTCGCGCGCGTCGCAGTCGGCCAGGTGGTCGTTGACCAGCCCGCAGGCCTGCATCAGGGCGTAGGCGGTCGTGGGGCCGACGAACCGGATGCCCGCCTTCTTCAGCGCCTTGGCCAGGGCCGTGGACGCCGGGGTGATCGCCGGGATCTCGCCGGCCGCCGTGGGGGCCGGTGCCGGCTTCTCCGGCGCGTGCGACCAGATCAGCTCGTCCAGCTCGCCCGGCTGCCACTCGGCCAGGACCTTCGCGTTGGCCAGGGTCGCCTCGATCTTGGCCCGGTTGCGGATGATCCCCGCGTCGGCGAGGAGCCGCTGCGCGTCCCGCTCGTCGAAGGCGGCCACCTTCGCGATCCCGAAGTCCGAGAAGGCCTTACGGAATCCCTCCCGCCGCCGCAGGATCGTCAGCCAGGACAGGCCCGACTGGAAGGCCTCCAGGCACAGCCGCTCGTACAGCGCGTCGTCGCCGTGGACCGGACGGCCCCACTCCGTGTCGTGGTAGAGGACGTACTCCTCCGTGGACAGCGCCCAGGGGCAGCGCCGCCGCCCGTCCAGCCCCGGCACCGTGCCGCTCATCCCTCACCGCGCTTGGTGAGGTCGACGTGGGCGTCGGCCGGGGCGCCCGCGGCGGCGTCGGCCGCCGCCGCTCCGGCGGTCAGCTGCGCGATCCGCGCGTCCCGCTCGGCCAGCTCCGCCGCCAGCCGCTCCAGTACGTCGTCCACCTCGGCCATCCGGTAGCCGCGCGGCGCGACCGGCAGCCGCAGCGCGTCGACGTCCGCCCGTGTGACGGGCCGGGTCTCCGGCAGCCCGTCGGCCACCCGGTCCGGCTCCGCTTCCGGCAGGACTGCCTCCGAGCCGCCCCCGATCACCGCCAGGGTGACCGCTGCCACGACCACGACCAGCGCGATCATCAAGAAGAAGAACACGATCAACTCCCCTGAGAGACTCCGGCCACCAGGTTAAGGTCGCAAGCGAGGCGCAAGGGTCGCCGAAGGAGGAAAGAGCAGGATGCTGCGACTGGGCAGGCGCGAGTTCGACACCCACGAGCCGGTGATCATGGCCATCGTGAACCGGACTCCGGACTCCTTCTACGACCAGGGCGCGACGTTCCGCGACGAGCCGGCGCTGGACCGGGTCGAGCAGGCGGTGGCCGAGGGCGCCGCGATCATCGACATCGGCGGGGTCAAGGCGGGCCCGGGCGAGCACGTGGACGCGGCCGAGGAGGCCCGGCGCACGGTCGGCTTCGTGGCCGAGGTGCGGCGCCGCCACCCGGACGTGGTGATCAGCGTGGACACCTGGCGGCACGAGGTCGGCGAGGCCGTGTGCGAAGCGGGGGCCGACCTCCTGAACGACGCGTGGGGCGGGGTGGACCCGAAGCTCGCCGAGGTGGCCGCCCGCCACGGCGTGGGCCTGGTGTGCACCCACGCGGGCGGCGTGGAACCGCGGACCCGCCCGCACCGGATCGCGTACGACGACGTCATGGCCGACATCCTGCGCGTGACGGTCGGCCTCGCGGACCGGGCCGCGGCGCTCGGCGTCCGCCGCGACGCGATCATGATCGACCCGGGCCACGACTTCGGGAAGAACACCCGCCACTCCCTGGAGGCCACGCGCCGGCTGGAGGAGATGACGGCGACGGGCTGGCCGGTCCTGGTCTCCCTGTCCAACAAGGACTTCGTCGGCGAGACCCTCGACAAGCCGGTCAAGGAGCGCCTGCTGGGCACCCTGGCCACGACGGCGGTCTCGGCCTGGCTGGGCGCGCAGGTCTACCGGGTCCACGAGGTCGCGGAAACCCGCCAGATCCTCGACATGGTCCGCTCGATCCAGGGGCACCGGCCCCCGGCGGTCGCCCGACGAGGCCTGGCCTGACGCCCCGCCGGCCGGAGGCCGGCGCAGCCGCTCGAAGCCGGTGAGGCGCCCCGGCGCCGAACCGCGCGAGAGCGGCGTCAAGAAGGCGACATGGTCCGCTCGATCCAGGGGCACCGGCCCCCGGCGGTCGGGCCGAGGCCTGGCCTGACGCCCCCGGCGGTCATCCGCCGAGGGCCGGCCTGACAGGTCGGCTACTTCCCGACTTCCTTCGTCACCAGCGCGATCGCCTCGTCCACGTCGTCCGTGACGTGGAAGAGGTAGAGGTCCTTCTCCGAGGCCTTGCCCTGGGCGATCACCGTGTTGCGCAGCCAGTCGATCAGGCCGCTCCAGTACTCCGACCCGAACAGCACGATCGGGAAGCGGGTGATCTTCTGGGTCTGGACCAGGGTCAGCGCCTCGAACAGCTCGTCCAGCGTGCCCAGGCCGCCCGGCAGGACCACGAAGCCCTGGCTGTACTTCACGAACATCGTCTTGCGGACGAAGAAGTACCGGAAGTTCAGCCCGAGGTCGACGTGCTCGTTGAGCCCCTGCTCGAAGGGGAGCTCGATGCCGAGGCCCACGGAGATGCCGTTGGCCTCGCGGGCGCCCTTGTTGGCCGCCTCCATCGCGCCGGGGCCGCCGCCGGTGATCACCGCGAAGCCGGCGTCGACGAGCGCACTTCCGATCCGTACGCCCGCCTCGTACTCGGGCGTGCCCGGCGCGGTCCGGGCGGACCCGAACACGCTGATGGCGGGCGGCAGCTCGGCGAGCGTGCCGAAGCCCTCGATGAACTCCGACTGGATGCGCAGGACCCGCCAGGGATCGGTGTGCACCCACTCGGAGGGCCCGGCCGAATCCAGCAGCCGCTGGTCCGTCGTACTGCCCGCCTGCACCTGGCTCCGCCTCCTCAGCACCGGACCGAGCTGCTGCTCCTCGGGCCGACGACGAGCGGAACTTTCGGGGTTGCCCATGATGTGCTCCCTCCTGCTGATCGTTCGGCCAAGGGTAGACACAGGGGAGTGACGAAAATCGGAACTCGGCAGGTTACTGGCGTGGCCGGATGGACTTGCGAAACGAACAGACGCCCCATCGGCCGCTCAGCCCTACGACGATCGCATGCTGTCCTGGCGGGCCGAGTCGCGCACCGTCTCGATCTGGACCACCGGCGGACGCCTCAAGGGACTGTCGTACACCGGTAGCCCCGTTCATCTGGAGATGATCGCCGCGTACCGCCGAGGCGAATCGGATCTCATTTATCGCGACGGTTCCTGGTACCTCTCCGCCACCTGCGAGGTACCCGAGGCACGCAGACCGCAACGGCTCCCGCAACATCCGCGCACGCGCGCAGATGCTGTGGCGAAGCGGGGCCCCGTCGCCGGCCCCGGTCATCCCGCGCCCGCGAGATGACCGGACGCGGACAGCGCATCACAGCCAGTGATGCGCTGCAACGCAAGCCTTGCCTCTCAAGGGCGGGCGGGTGACGAGGTCAGCCAGGCTCGGAGTCGTTCCTCGCAGTGCAGGATCGCCTTCGTCTCGACGCGTTCGTCCACCTTGTGGGCCAGCAGGGCGTCGCCCGGGCCGTAGTTGACCGCCGGGACGCCCAGCGCGCTGAAGCGGGACACGTCCGTCCAGCCGAACTTGGGCATCGCCTGGCCTCCGACGGCCTCCATGAAGGCTGCGGCGGCCGGGTGGGAGAGGCCGGGGAGGGCGCCGGGGGAGGAGTCGTCCACCACGAACTCGTCGATCTCGCAGTCCGCGAAGACCTCCCGTACGTGGGCCAGGGCCTCCGCCTCGCTGCGGTCCGGGGCGTAGCGGAAGTTGACCGTCACCGTGCACGCGTCGGGGATGACGTTGTTGGCGACGCCGCCCTCGATGCGGACCGCGTTGAGGCCCTCGTGGTACTCCAGGCCGTCGATGACCGGCCTGCGCGGCTCGTACGCCGCCAGCCGGGCCAGGATCGGGCTCACGGAGTGGATGGCGTTGGAGCCCATCCAGCTGCGCGCGGAGTGGGCGCGCTCGCCCTTCGTGCGGAGCAGGACCCGCAGGGTGCCCTGGCAGCCGCCCTCGACCTCGGCGTTGGAGGGCTCCAGGAGCACCGCGAAGTCGCCGGTCAGCCAGTCGGGGTGGGCCGCGGCGACCTTGCCGAGGCCGTTGAGGTCGGCGGCGACCTCCTCCTGGTCGTAGAAGACGAAGGTGAGGTCCCGGTTCGGCTCGGGGACCGTCGCCGCGATGCGCAGCTGCACGGCGACGCCGGACTTCATGTCGGTCGTGCCGCAGCCCCACAGGACGTCGTTCTCGTCGAGGCGGGAGGGGACGTTGTCGGCGATCGGCACGGTGTCGAGGTGGCCGGCGAGTACGACGCGCTCGGCGCGGCCGAGCTGCGTACGGGCCACGACGTTGTTGCCGAAGCGGTCCACGGTGAGGTGGGGCAGGCCACGCAGCGCGCTTTCGACGAGGTCGGCGAGCACCTTCTCGTCGCCGCTCACGGAGGGGATGTCGACGAGCCGGGCGGTCAGCTCGGCTGCGTCCTGGGTGAGGTCCAGCTCGGATTCGGGCATGAACCGACCCTAACGCCCCGGACCGGGGCGCAGCCTCGTACGTCCGGACGGTGGACGCGTCATATGCCTCAAGTACGGTGGGCCGCGTGTCCGAGACCCGTGATCCACGCCCCCGTCGCCGCAGGCTGTCCCGTACGGCCCTCGGTCTGCTCGTCCTGATCGCGGTGATCGGTTACTTCGCCGTGCAGCGGTACTCCAACGGCGGCATGGGCGCCCCGTACTGCACGGCCACCGCCACCGGGGCGGGTTCCGCCTCGGAGGGCACCGCCCAGTCGTACGAGATGTCCCCGGAACAGGCGGCCAACGCGGCGACGATAGCGGCGGTCGGGATCGCCAAGGGCCTGCCGGACCGGGCCGTGACGATCGCGCTGGCGACCGCGATGCAGGAGTCGGCGCTGCGCAACCTCGACCACGGGGACCGGGATTCGCTCGGGCTGTTCCAGCAGCGGCCCTCGCAGGGCTGGGGGACCCCGGAGCAGATCATGGACCCCGTGTACTCGGCCGGGATCTTCTACGACCGGCTCGCCGAGATCAAGGGGTACACGCGGCTCCCGCTGACCGTGGCGGCGCAGAAGGTGCAGCTCAGCGGTTTCCCGCAGGCGTACGCCAAGCACGAGACGGACGCGACGGTCGTGACGGCGGCCTTCGGCGACAACGGCACGGGCGCGCTGGCGTGCTCCGGGCCGGCCCCCTCGGCGCCGGGCGATCCGGCGAAGGTCAAGGCGGAGCTCTCGCGGGCCTTCGGCAAGGAGGCGCTGTACGAGGTACGGGACGGGGCGCCGGGCGGCCGGTCGGCGCCGGGCCCGGTCCGGGAGGCCGAGGTCAGCGTCCAGCTGAAGCCGGGCGGCGGCGCGGCGGCCGAGGCACGCCGGGGCCGGGCGATGGCGCACTGGGCGGTGGCGCATGCGCGGGAGCTGGGCATCGCGCGGGTCTCGTACGGCATGCGCGCGTGGGTCTCGGGCAAGGACGGCGACGAGTGGGAGTTCAAGGGCGGCAGGGGCGGCAAGGACGGCGACGGGGACCCGCACAACGCGGGGCCGGGCGAGGTGCGGATCTTCGTCGCCCGCTAGCGAGGTGCCGAGCGGTCCGGCCATGCGTACGAGGGGTCACTCTTGCGGGGGTGTCCGCCGTGGCGGGCCGCGGGGGTCCCGGGAGGCACAGAAGGCCTGGTGGGCGCACATCCAATGCGCTTGTCGCGGAAGCCGATTAAAAGATGCGTTACCGATCCTTTACCTACCGGCTCCGCAACTCCACCCGCCCCCCGAGCGGTTGTACACGGCGTACTCAGCCGCTACCGCTTAGGAGCAACATGTCCCTCCCCCTGACCCGTCGGATCGCCCGTGCCGCGCTGCTCCTCGCAGCCGGGGCAGCGCCCGTGGTCGGTGCGGCCGGCGCGGCCAGCGCCGCGGACGCCCCCGACGCCGCGGCAGCCACGGCCGCGACGAACGTGGCCACGGACACCGCGAGCAGCGCCGTCGAGGCCGTTCCGGCGGCCGCTCCCGCCGCCGACGTGGCCGGCACCGCGGGCGGACTGCTGGGCGGCCTGCCCGCCACCCAGGATCTGCCGGTGAGCACGCTGCCCTCCCTGGGTGACGGCCTGCCGGGCGGTCTGCCGGGCGGTCTGCCGGGCGGTCTGCCGGGTGGCCTGCCGCTCGA
Organism: Streptomyces sp. ISL-94; assembly: GCF_018614075.1. Lineage (GTDB taxonomy): Bacteria > Actinomycetota > Actinomycetes > Streptomycetales > Streptomycetaceae > Streptomyces. Next base: position 39,764 of record NZ_JAGGOZ010000008.1, read on the forward strand.
CGGCTGATCACCGCAGAGCCGCAGAGCCGTAGAGCCGTAGAGCCGTAGAGCCGTAGAGCCGTAAGCCGTTGACCGCAGGGCCGTGGAGCCCTGCGGGAAGACGCCGAAGGGGCCGGGAGCGCGAACTCCCGGCCCCTTCGGGCTGTTCGGACGGTCAGCCGAGGCGCTTGACGGCTGCCTCGACCCGCTCGTCGGTGGCGGTGAAGGCCACGCGCACGAACCGCGCGCCCGCCTCGCCGTAGAAGTCGCCCGGCGCGACCAGGATGCCCAGCCCCGCGAGGTGGGCGACCGTGTCCCAGCAGGGCTCGTCGCGGGTCACCCACAGGTAGAGGCTGGCCTCGCTGTGCTCGACGCGGAAGCCGTGCGACTCCAGGGCCGTGCGCAGCGCCGTGCGGCGGGCGGCGTAGCGGGCGCGCTGCTCCTCGACGTGCGCGTCGTCGCCGAGCGCGGCGACCGTGGCCGCCTGCACGGGGGCGGGGGTCATCATGCCGCCGTGCTTGCGGATCTCCAGCAGCTCGCCGAGCACGTCCGCGTCACCGGCGATGAAGGCCGCGCGGTAGCCGGCCAGGTTGGACCGCTTGGAGAGGGAGTGGACGGCGACGATGCCCTCGTACGAACCCCCGCAGACGTCGTCGTGGAGGACGGAGACGGGTTCGGCCTCCCAGCCCAGCTCCAGGTAGCACTCGTCGCTGAAGAGCAGGACCCCGTGCTCGCGCGCCCAGGCCACGATCCGGATCAGGTCTTCCTTCGGGATGACCTTTCCGGTGGGGTTGGAGGGGGAGTTGAGCCACAGCAGCTTCACGCCGGCCGGGTCGAGATCGGTGGGGTCGTCGTAGACGACGGCCTCGGCGCCGCACAGCCGCGCGCCGACCTCGTACGTCGGGTAGGCGAGCCGGGGGTAGGCCACCTTGTCCCCGGCGCCCAGGCCCAGCTGGGTCGGCAGCCAGGCCACCAGCTCCTTGGAGCCGACCACCGGCAGGACGTTGCGGTGCTCGGCGGCGCTCGCGCCGAGGCGGCCGCGTAGCCAGCCCGTGATCGCGTCGCGCAGGGCGGCCGTGCCCCACACCGTCGGGTAGCCCGGGGAGTCGGCGGCCCCGACCAGGGCGCGCTGGATCAGCTGCGGCACCGGGTCCACGGGCGTGCCGACCGACAGGTCGACGATGCCGTCCGCGTGGGCCGCCGCCGTCGCCTTGTACGGCTCCAGCTTGTCCCAGGGGAAGGCGGGAAGACGGTCGGATACTGCGGCCACGGTGGTCTCTGCTCTCTCTGGGTGCTGGGTGCGGGGTGCGGGGGTCGGAAAACGCCTCGGTCCCGTGCGGCGGGAAGGCCGTACGGGACCGAGGGGCGCGTCTGCCTGAAAGGTCAGTGCTCGCCGTTGATGCCGGCGGGCAGCGCAGCGATGAAGGGGTGATCGCGCTCGATCAGGCCGAGCTTGGAAGCGCCACCGGGCGAACCGAGCTCATCGAAGAACTCCACATTCGCCTTGTAGTAGTCCTTCCACTCTTCCGGAGTGTCGTCCTCGTAGAAGATGGCCTCGACCGGGCAGACCGGCTCACAGGCACCACAGTCGACGCACTCGTCCGGGTGGATGTACAAGGACCGCTGGCCCTCGTAGATGCAGTCGACGGGGCACTCTTCGATGCATGCCTTGTCCTTGACGTCGACACAAGGCTCCGCGATGACGTAGGTCACGCTCTCGTTCCTCCTCGGTAGGGCTTTCCATATCGCGCGGGAGCGCGGCGTCGTCGATGCCCGCCTCTAGTATCTCCGTTCCCGGGCACGATCCGAACAGGAGGGGCGGACAGAGCTGTGGAAATCACTGCCGGTGGACTGCTGGAGGTCCGTATTACCCCAGCTGACGTGGGTAAGCGCGTCTCCGTACGACGGGTCGAGCAGGGGCCGGGCGGGACACCCGCGTTCACGGACACCGTAGGGGTTCTCACATCCTGGACCGAGGGTGTGCTGCTGATCACACAAAAGAACGGCGCGTCCGTCCACATCGCGGAATCCGCGCTGGTGGCGGGCAAGGTCGTGCCCCCGGCGCCGGCCCGTCGGCGGGGTCCCACGGCCTCCTTCGAGGAGCTGGCGCGGGTCGCGGCTCGGTCCTGGCAGCCGCTGGAGAGCGAGCGGCTCGGCGAGTGGACGCTGCGGGCGGCCGCCGGTTTCACCCGGCGGGCCAATTCGGTGCTGCCGCTCGGCGAGCCCGGGATACCGCTGGACGATGCACTCGCGCGAGTGACCTCCTGGTACGCGGAACGAGATCTTCCGGCCTATGTGCAGGCCGCGACGGGGGCCGTCGGCACCCAGGAGCTGCTGATCGCGGAGCTGGAGCGGCGCGGCTGGGCGGCCGAGGTGTCGGCGGAAGTACGGATCGGGGCGCTGGCGCCGGTGGGCGACGTGGACGCGCCGGCGGCCGAGGCCGCACGTCTGACCCGTACCCCGGACGAGGAGTGGCTGGGGCGCTACGGAAAGGTCACCGACCCGGATCTGGCCCGGCGGATGCTGGTGGCCGGGCCGTCGGTGTGGTTCGCGTCGCTGGCCGGCGGCCGGGCGATCGGCCGGTGCGTGGTGGACGGCCGGTGGGCCGGCTTCGCGGCGGTGACGGTCGATCCGGCACACCGGCGGGAGGGGCTGGCGACGGCGGTGATGGCGGCGCTGGCGCGGCGGGCGCTGGAGGAGGGCGCCTCGGCAGCGTGGCTCCAGGTGGAGACGGACAACGCGCAGGCGCGGGGCCTGTACGACGGGCTGGGCTTCGCGACGCACCACGCCTACCACCACTACCGGGCGGCGCGGTGACCTCGCCCTCGCGGGAGCGGTTCGCGGCGGAGGCCCGCTCGGAACGGCCGGACCTGTCGCTGCTGTGCCTGCTGCTGGCGATGGAGGCGGACCCGGAGCTGGACGAGCGCGTGCTGGACTGGGCGCAGATCGAGCTGGACCGGCTGGCCGGGATGCTTCCGTACGGGCTGCGGGGCGGGCGGGCGTGGGCCTCGGCGGTGACGCGGCTGCTGGGCGGGGAGCTCGGCTTCCACGGCACCCCGGCGGACTACGACCGGCTGTCGTCCTCGCTGCTGCACGAGGTGCTGCGGCGGCGGCGCGGCCTGCCGATCCTCCTCTCGGTCGTCTGGCTGGAGGTCGCCCGGCGGGCGGGTGCGCCGGTGTACGGGCTGGGGCTGCCGGGGCACTTCGTGGTGGGCTTCGGGGACCCGGAGGAGGGCGTGGTGGTGGACCCGTTCGCGGGCGGTGGGTCTTTGGGGGCGGGACCGGCGGAACTGGCGGCGGCGCCGCGCACGCCTGCGCGGACGCTGGACATCGTGCTGCGGATCCTGAACAACGTCCGTGCGTGGGCCTCGGCTCGGCCGGAGCAGTCGGGGGTGGCGCTGTGGGCGCTGGACCTGTCGCTGCTGCTGCCGTCGCATCCGGCGTCGCTGCGGTACGAGCGGGCGCGGCTGCTGGTGGAGCGGGGCTCCTTCCAGGAGGGGGCTGCGGAACTCGACGCGTACGCGGCCGTCGTGGACGCGGTGGACTCCGCTACGGCAGCCCGAATCCGCGCCGAAGCCGCCTCTGCGCGTGCGCTGCTGAACTGAGGCCCCCGGGCTCCCGTCGGACCCGCGCCTCACACTCCGGCGGGGCCGGAAGTGGCTGTTGCCGTCCGCCCAGTGCGGCTGGCTGGGCCAGGAGTACCCCTGCGCGGGGGCTCCCGGGCTCCGCCCGGACCGGCGCCTCAAACGCCGGCGGGGCTGGATGTGGCCGCTGCCGTCTGCCCTGTGCGGCACGGGCCGGGGACACCGGCCGGACGGGGGCAATCCGGGCCTGCGCCGGGCAATCAGGATCGCGACCTGGATCACCGACTTCTACAACGCAAGACGGCTACACAGCGTGTGCGGCTGGAAGAGCCCGATCGACTACGAACTCGACCGCAAGGCCAGCCTCACCGAGGAACTGGCTGCATAGGAAGGCCTCCACGTTCGGAGGGGATTGACAATCGGCAGCCTTCCCGTACACGTGCGCGAGGCAATCGCACGACCGGGCAGCCGAGTTGAAGTCGACAGGCGCAACCGCGTACACATGTGACAACAGGGCCTCCTGGTACTGCTCGGTCAGACTGACATCAAACCGGCACATCCCACCAGGAGACGTAGCACCCACATCCAGACAGCGGTCACCCTTCGGTTCGTCAGCGATCACGCGGACGAGTCCGGAGGGTGACCGCGTTCCATGCACGCACCTCGTCGCCCAGGGCGTCACACCAGCAATGGACCGCCGCAGCGTTCGGCGCCGTCCTTCATCGCGATCAGATTGGCCTGCACATAGGAGATCTGGTTCCTGGAGTGCCAGTCGGTCGGGAAGTAGGTGACCAACCGTGAGTTCTGGAATCGGGCCTGGATCTCCGGTACGAAGGCGCGGTACTGGTTGTCGGTGTAGTACCAGAACGAGTTCTCGTTGTAGTAGGCGACATGTGTCGGGTCTTGGTAGGCTCCCCGGCCGTCGGAGCTGGGAGTGAGGGTGAGGAGCATGCCGCCCGGTGCCAGCAGGCGGTACAGCTCATTGATCAGTGGAACCTTCGCGGGCACGTGCTCCAGGAAGTCCACCGCCCTGAGCAGACCGACCGAGTCGTCCGGGAGGTCCAGGGGCGCGGGCAGCGTCGCAACAATGTCGACGCCGTCCCTTGCGTACTGATCCACTCCCAGGTAGCCGGGCGGCTTGCGGTGCGCAGCGCCGAGGTCCAGCGCGAGCAGCCCGCGCCGCTTGGTCCAGGCGAGCGCGCTGGGCTCGATGTACTTGTCATAGAGGGCGACGGTCTCGCGCTGGATGTGTGCGTTGATCTCGGTGTCGCGTTGGGTGTTGTCGGGATGCATGCGTTGCATGTACAGGCATCGGGGGATGCGGTGGAAGTCACCGGCCAGGAAGAGACGGCACATCAAGTCCTGGTCGTCCAACACCATGCGTGTGGCGTCGTACCCGCCGACCTGCTCGTACGTGTCCCTGAGCCCCGATTTCACAGCGGCAACCGATGATTTAGTACCTGCGGCGCCGACGGTTGACGTTGACAGCGAATGTCGCTGCGCTTCATTCAATTGGCGCACGGGCCTGCATGCGGGCTGCTCAGCCTTCGCTTCTGGGGCCTGTCCGGGGCTGAACGACAGGACGGAGGTGCGGTACGCCAGGCATGCGTCGTACGACGGCAGCATCCACCTCGGCCCACGATGGTGCCGCCGCGTCCCTGGCGGAGAGCAGCGGCGCGTCGGTCGGTACGTCGTCGAGCACAGGTACCTCAGGGTCGCGTCGTCGGTGAGCGCGCAGAAGCCATGCCCCAGCCCCTCCGAGAGATAGACCGCCCGACGCTCGATGTCGTCTAGCCTCGGCGTTTCGGTTGGGATGAGGCGGCGTCGCTGGTCACCAACTGTCGGGTGGCCGACGTGATTTCGGTAATTGGGTAGGGCGGAGTCCCGGCGCGGTGGTCGGGTTCTCCGGGGTCCTTCAGGTCGTGGGCGGGCGGGGTCTTGCCGGTCAGCCGGCGGGTCTGGGCAGTGCGGCGAGGCGATGGAAGGCCGTTGCGAGTTCGTGTCTCCAGGGCCAGGTCTTTTATATCCGCAAGCGCAGGCGTCGGCCGCCGCGGGTGAGACGGGCGGCGACGTGCAGCAGCCGGTAGCGGAGCTTCTTCGGCTCGGCAGCGGTCAGCTCCCCATCCAGCAGCAGGACGCGCATCCAGGCCAGCAGATCGATCGCCGCGAGGCTGAGTTCGAACCAGACGGCGTTGACGTGGAAGTTGCGGGAGGGGAAGCGGCCGAAGCCGGTGGTCTTGCCGCACCGGATGTGGTCCTCGACGGTGGCATGCCCGCGGTGGCGGACCTCCAGGAACTGGGCCGAGCCGCCTCCGGAGTACGGGGTGTCGGTGAGGAACACCTGGTGGCGCAGGCCCTCGTCCTGGTCGAACAGGGATAGCTGGGCTCCGGGGTGCGGCCGCTCCCGGCGCACGATGATGCGGGTGCCGGCCGGGTAGCCGTCCAGGTCGACCATCCCGGTCAGCTCGGCGACCTCGGCGCCACCTCGCAGAGTGCCGTCCTGGTCCAGGGCGGGATGCCAGAGGCGGTCGGGCATGGTCCGGACAGCGCGGCGGACCGGCTCGGTGATGGCGTATCCGACCGAGAAGAAGGTACGGATTCCTCGTTTCCGCACGTCGCGGACGTGCGAGAGGAAGGCTTTCGCGGATCCGGCACTGTCGGCACGGACCAGGATGTCGGTGCCGTGCCGGTGAGCGTCGGGGATCTGCGCGAGCGCCTGGGCGAACACCGCAATGTGATCGGCTGCAGTGTTGGCTCCGGAGTTGCCGGGCCGTAGCCGCCCCGACATGGCCTCGCCGGTGTTCGCGAGGAAACACAGCAGCGGATGGAAGCCAAGCCGCCCTTATAGGTCGGGGCGGCCTGCTCTTTCTCGGAGTGGCAGGTGACCAGCGTGGCGTCGAGGTCCAGGACCAGGCCGGGAAGTTCTCGTCGGCCGGCCCGAGCAGCAGGTTACGCCCTCGCCGGTCTCGGCGGCCTGTATCCAGGCGACTTCCCGGGCTGAAGCGCGGGCTGCTCGCAGCGAAGCGAGTGCAGCCTCGTCGGTGTCGGCGAGCAACCGCCAAGCCGTGGGCGTGGAGGCGACCGGGCCGAACACCTCGCCCTGGTCCCGCAGCACGGCCAGATCCGCGATCGCCTCACCGCCGTCGGCGAGCATCACCGCGAGATCGGTGGCGACCCGGCCCGGATCATGCCCGGTCCCGCGCGGCCGAAGCGGCCTGAGAGCGGCGGAGTACGCGGCGGTCAGCCCGGTGGCATCAGCGAGATCCGCCAGCAACCGTGCCCCTGCATGCCCGAGCACCCCCGACCCATCGGCACTGACATGGACCTTGGGACGCAACCCGATAGCCTGCACGTAGAAAGTGCCCTCCGCCTGGACCGACAGAACCCCTCAGCAAGGTTCATCGTCCCAGGTCAGGAAGGGCACTTTCGCGTTTCCGCCCCCAAAGCCAGCCGTACCCAAGTGAAACGGCGAGGCTAGAGCCAGCCCTTGTTGCGGGCCGTGCGGATCGCTTCGGTGCGGTTGCGGGCCGCCAGTTTCTGGATCGCCGTCGAGAGGTAGTTGCGGACCGTGCCCGGGGAGAGGTGGAGCCGCTGCGCCAGTTCGGCGTTGGTGGCCCCGGACTCCGCGGCCCGCAGGACCTCCCGTTCGCGGTCGGTCAGCGGATTCGCGCCCTCCGCCAGGGCCGCCGCCGCCAGGGTGGGGTCGATGACCCGCTCCCCCGCCAGGACCTTGCGGACCGCGTCCGCCAGCTGCGCGGCCGGGGCGTCCTTGACCAGGAAGGCCGAGGCGCCCGCCTCCATCGCGCCCCGCAGGTACCCGGGTCGGCCGAAGGTGGTCAGGATGACGATCCGGATCTCCGGGAGGGCCGAGCGGAGGGCCGCCGCCGCCTCTATGCCCGTCAGGCCCGGCATCTCGATGTCCAGCAGCGCGACGTTCACGTCGTGGGCGCGGGCCGCCTCCACCACCTCGTCGCCGCGGGCGACTTGCGCCAGGACCTCGATGTCCGGCTCGAGGCCGAGGAGCGCGGCGAGGGCCTCGCGGACCATCGACTGGTCCTCCGCGAGGAGGATGCGGATGGGGGCGGCCGTCATGAGTCCGATCCTAGGGGGATGCGGGCGACCAGCCGGAAGCCGGTCTTGCCGGCCGGGCCCGCCGACAGGCTGCCGCCGACCGCCTCCAGGCGTTCCGTCAGGCCCGTCAGGCCGTTGCCTGCCGGGGCGGCCGGGCCGCCGGATCCGTCGTCCGCCACCGTCAGTTCCACGAAACGGCCCGCCAGTGTCTGCCGGCCGGTCAGCGTGACCGCGCACCGCTTCGCCCCGCTGTGCCGGACCACGTTCGTGACCGCCTCGCGCAGGGACCAGGCCAGGGCCGACTCCGCCTCCTCCGAGAGTTCTTCCGGGAGGTCGTCCGCCGGCCCCGCCGGGAGCTCGGCCACCACGCCCGCCGCCGCCAGCGCGGTCCGGGCGCCGGCGAGTTCACCGGGCAGCGTGGGCCGCCGGTAGCCGCTCACCGCCTCGCGTACGTCGACCAGCGCCTGCCGGCTGACCCGCTCGATGTCCGCCACCTGCTGGGCGGCGGCCTCCGGCTGCCCGGGCAGCATCCGGCCCGCCAGCTCGCTCTTGAGCGTGATCAGCGACAGCGAATGGCCCAGCAGGTCGTGCAGGTCCCGCGCCATTCGCAGCCGTTCCTCGTTGGCGGCGAGCTGCGCCACCGTGGCCCGCGCCTCGCGCAGTTCGATGGTGGTACGGATCATCGCGCGGATGCCGACCATCGCGAAGCCGCCCATCAGGGCCGGGATCAGCAGGCCCGCCAGGTAGGCGTCGCCGCCCGGGACCACGAAGGCCGTGGCCGTCATCAGGGCGGTCGCTCCCGGGACCGTCCACCGGGAGATCTCCCCGGGCAGCGCGACGCCCGAGGAGATGGACACGTAGACGAACAGGACGAGCCATTCCCGGCCCAGGCTCAGCGACAGGACCGTGGCCTGGGTGGAGAGCACCGCCAGGGAGAGCAGGACCCGGCGGACCGCCATCTGCGGGATGGTGCGGAAGATCAGCACCAGGTACCAGGCGACGAAGGCCGCGAGGCCCACGCCGCCGAGCAGCCGGGCCCCGAGGCCGTGTCCGCCGCTGACCAGGTCGGTGACGGGCGCGCTCAGGTAGAAGAGCCAGATGCTGATCCAGAGGGCCTTCACCACCTTCTGGCCGCGGCTCTCCGGCCGTTTGGCGATCTCGGGGAAGCCCCGGTCTGCGCGGTCTTCGTATTCCTTCGTACACGCCACGGGTTCACGCCTTCACTGAGTCCTTGCGGTACAGCCAGGCGGCGGCACCGGTGAACAGTACGAAGTACACGGCGAGGACCGCCACGTCCTTTGCGTGCGGAGCGCCGCCCAGCTCGATGGCCTGGCCCAGGCCCGCGTAGGCGTGGGTGGGGAGCCAGCTCGCGATGGTCTGGAGCCATTGCGGGAAGTTGGCCGTGGGCATCCACAGGCCGCCGAGGATCGACAGGCCGAAGTAGAACAGCATCGTGATGGGGCGGACGTTGTCCCCGGTCGCCAGGTATCCGATGGCCACGCCGAGTGCCGCGAAGACCAGGCTGCCGGCCCAGATCGCGCCGGTGAGGGCGAGCCACTGCCAGACCTCGAACCGTACGTCCTTCACGGCGGCCGCCACCGCGAAGACGACCAGGATGGACGGGAGCGAGAGGACGCCCGCGCCGGCGGTCTTGGCGAGGACGTAGCCGTGACCGGGGAGGGCGGTCAGTCGCAGCTGGCGGACCCAGCCCTTCTCGCGCTCCTTGGCGATGCGCTCGCTGTTTCCCATGAGGACGGCGGTCAGGGCTCCGAAGGAGGCCATGGCGACCATGTAGAAGGCGGGCATGGCCAGTTCGGTGCCCATGACCTTGGTGGTGCCGCCGAGGGTGCCGCCGAGCATCAGGAAGAGGGCGGCGGGGTAGAGCACGGTGAAGAAGAGGTACTTCTTGTTGCGCAGGGCGCGGGTGATTTCGAGCTTGATGAGCGCGTTCACTGGGAGGCCTCCTCGGTGAGGGCGATGAAGGCCTGTTCCAGGCCGAGGCCTGCGACCTCCAGGTTGCGGGGGTAGAGCCCGAGCGCGTACACGGCGCGGACGGTCGCGTCGGCGTCGGCTGACTGGAGCCGCACGGTCGCGCCGTGCCGCTCGTAGGCCCTGAGGGCGGGCAGGGCGCGGAGCAGCTGATCGTCCACGGCGTCGTGGCCGTCCAGGTCGAAGGAGATCTTCCGGGCGCCGGCCCTGGCCTTGATCTCGGCGGCGGTGCCGTCGGCGAGGAGCCGGCCCTTGTTCAGGACCAGCACCCGGTCGGCGATCGCGTCCGCCTCCTCCAGGTAGTGCGTGGCGAAGAGCACCGTGCGGCCCTGGGCGGCCTGTTCCCGCATCGTGGCCCAGAACGCCTGGCGGGCGGTGACGTCCATGCCGGTGGTCGGCTCGTCGAGCACGATCAGGTCGCCCCGGCCGGCGGTGGCGAGGGCGAAGCGGACGCGCTGCTCCTGGCCGCCGGAGAGCTTGTTGACCATCCGGCCGGCGATCTCGGAGACCCCGGCGCGGGCCAGTACCTCCTCCACCGGGTACGGGCGCGGGTGCAGGGAGCAGCCGAGCGCCACGAGTTCGCGTACGGTCACGTCCTCCATCAGGCCGCCGCTCTGGAGCATCGCGCCGACCCGGCCGGCGGCGACGGCCTCGCGCGGGGTGGTGCCGAAGAGGCGTACGGAGCCGGAGTCGGCGGGGCGCAGGCCGAGGAGGAGGTCGAGGGTGGAGGACTTGCCGGCGCCGTTGGGGCCGAGGAGTGCGACGGTCTCGCCCGGGTGGAGTGCGAGGGAGAGGCCGTCGACCGCCCGGACCGTGCCGTAGCTCTTGGTCACGTTCTCGAAGCTCACCACGGTGTCGGTGGCGGGCTGCGCGGTGCGTGTCGCGGTGGTCGTCGTCATGGCCCAAGACTCGCCCGTACGGGGCCTCGCGCGGCAGTGTCGGCCGTCGTGGGTGGCGGATGACGGATGTCATACGGCGGGCATGACAGTGCCCCCGCACCGGGCCTTGCAGCCGGGGCGGGGGCACTGGCCAGGGGTCAGCCGGCGTTGGTGTCGATGACGACGGTCCGCTCGGCGGTGGTCTTGCCGCGCAGGGCCTTGCCGAGGGCGCCGGCGACGTCCTGCGGGGTGACCGCGGTCTTGGCACCGGTGCCGCGGGTGATCAGGATGCCGTCGAAGGTGTTGCCGTAGCCCTCCTTGAGGGCTTCGAGGTCGAACTTCTCGACGAGGTGGCCGTCCACCGCCTGCATGCTGAGGATCTTGGGCAGGGTCTTGCTGCCGAAGGGCACGGACTTGGTGCCGATCTTGACGATGGCGTTGGCGGACATCGCGGGCTCGGCGAACTCCTTCATGGCCCGGTCCAGTTCGGCCTGGTCGATGGCCGGCGTTTTGGTGGTGACCGGCAGTTCGACGACGGCGGGCTTGCCGGTGGCGACCATGTCGCGGAAGGCCTTGGTGACCTTGTCGACGGAGGCGTCCACGTCGAGGGTGGTGCCGGGGGTGCCGGGGACGGCCACGGCCTTGCCGGTGTCGAACGTGATGGTGGCCTCGGTGGCCGTGCCGGCGGTGCCCGCGAGTTCCTGGAGCGCGACTTGGAGCTTCTCCTCGTCGACGGGCATCACGGCGTCGGCCGTGCGCTCGTTGCCCAGGAGGGAGCCGATGACGGTGACCGGGTTGTAGTCGCTGCCGGCCGCGTTGCGGACGGTGGTCTGGGTGTCCAGGGACAGGCCGGCCTTCTCGGGCTTCAGCTCGACCTGCTTGCCGCCGACGCTGAGCTGGAGCGGGGCGGTGGCGCGAGTGCCGAAGGCCGTCTGGAGCTTGGTCACGGCCTCGGCGCGGCTGCCGCTGATGTCGACGTCGAGCACGGTGGTGCCCTTGGGGACGTCGGAGTGGTTCAGGAGCAGCCCGGCGCCGTAGGCCACGCCAAGGAGGGCCAGGAGGCCGCCGCCGAGGAGGACCAGCTTGGAGCGGCCCTTCTTGGCGGACTTGCCGGTGGCCTTCTGCTGCGCGGGCGTGGGCCGGGGGGCGGCGGGCGCGGGCCCGGGCACGTCGGACACGGGGGGCCGCACCGAGTCCGGGCCGGGGCCGGGCACCTCGGGTCCGGGCCAGCGCGGCGCCTCGTCGGGGTGGGGGGCGCCGAGGGGGCCGGTCCCGAAGCCGGGGCCGCCCGTGGGGCCGGAGGGGCCCGCGGGGCCGGTCGGGGTGCCGCCGGCCGGAGTGCCGTAGACGGGGAACGCCTCGGTGGCGGGGCCGGCGTGGTCCTGGCCGGGGCCGTACGCCGGGAAGCCCTGGGTCGCGCCGACACCGGGGCCGCCGGGGCGCGGGGCCCCGGGGCCGGCGGGGGGCTGGGCGAAGCCCTGGCCGTAGTCGGGGGCCGGCGGGCCGGAGGTGTGTACGGGCGGCGCGAAGCCCGCGCCCGGTCCGGCCGGAGGCTGCGGGCCGCCCACCCGGGCACCGGGAACCGGAGGCTGCGGGCCGCCCACCCGGGCGCCGGGAGCCGGAGGCTGCGGGCCGCCCACCCGGGCACCGGGAACCGGGGCCGGAGGCCCGGCGGGGCCCCCTCCCGGACCTGGAGCCGGGGCCGCGCCCATGCCGGCGCGCATGCCCGCCCCCATACCCGGAGCCGGAGCAGCCGCGGGCGGCGGCGTGGGCGCCGGGGCCGGGGCGGGCGCGGGCGCCTTGCGCGGGGCGAACCAGTGGCCGACGGGCCCTTCGCCCTTCGCGGCGCCGCCCTGGTCGCGGGCCGGCTCCGCCTCGGCCTGGATCCGCGTCGGCACGGGCTTCGGCCGCTGCCCGAGCGCCGGATCGGACCCCCGCCCGGGGCCGTACGCCGCCTCGGGCGTCGGGTCGGGCCCCTGCGGCGCCGTCGGGCGCGCCTCGGGCTCGGCACCGGCCGGGCCCGAGTTGCTGCCCATGGCCTTGCGGACGACCACCGGCGGGATCGGCCGCGAACCCGGGATGTTGATCCGGATCCGGGTCGTCAGGGTGGTCTCGGTCTTGGGCCCGTCGGAATCGGGCGTGGACGACTTCGAGGTCACAGCGTTCTCCTCCGGGGTGTTCGCCGCAGCGTCCGTGGACGGGTACTGGCCGGTTCCATACGGCGGCGTACCCGGGGGGTAGGCGGCTCCACCGCGCCCCTGGGGCCCGGAGGACGAACTGTCAGTTTCACGACTCAAGGCAGGTTCTCCCGGTTGGCTCCGCCGCCCGTCATACCGTGCGCGGGCAGCTCGGCGGCCCGTCCACCATACTGGCCGCCGCCCGTGCGCAACTGACCATGGGGAATCAGCGGTTCCTCATAGCCGTCCCCCGACGGTGTCCGAGCGCCCCGCGAGGCCCACGCGCGCCCCTGTGGACCGGCCCTCCGACGGGGTCCGACACCACGTCACTTGGCGGGCCGGGCGGCCGGAACCGGCCGGTCCGGCGGCCCGTGCATCGTGGCGCACATCACAGCGAAGACCGTTCCCCCCAAAAGGTATACATACGTACGGATTCCGGACGAACTCAGCAGGAAGTCCCCCTCGGGGCGCGGAAGGCCGAGCACCACGTAGGAGAGGAACCAGCCGGCCGCGGCCCCGCCCACCCCGAGCCCGACGCCGAGGGCGATCCGCCCTCCGAGGAACAGCCCGAGGACGGCGAGCAGCCCGAGCACCAGGCCGCCTGGGGGCCACAGGTCCACCACCAGCCAGCCGGCCGCGCCGGTCAGCGCGCCCGCGACCAGCAGGCCGAGGCAGGCGGCGATCCGCCCCGGTGTCAGCGCCGCGCTCACGCCGCCACCCCCGCGAAGAGGTCGTGCTCGCGCTCGCCCGCCGGGGCGCCCGGGCGGCCCGCGACGAGTTCGTAGTACTCGCGGGCGAACAGCGGCTGCGCCAGGTCGTTGGAGAGGGCGAAGAAGGGCCCGTCCACGGCGATCTGGGTGGCGTGGGCCCGCATGGCGGCCGCCTTCGCCGCCACGAACTCCTCCGGGGCCTCGATCTCGGCCGTGATCCGCTCGTCGGCGACGACCCCGGGCACGTCCTGCGGCGAGGCCAGCCCCGGGAAGGGCGCGGTGTTCCCGGCCTCGCGCAGCTTGGCGAAGCCCTCCTCGACCACCGAGAGGGGCACGCGGTTCCAGTAGACCTTCCCGATCGCGTGCGGCTCGCCGAGGTCGCGCCGGTAGGCGGATTCCGCGGCCAGTTCGGCGGCGCGCATGGCGACGCGGTGGGCCTGGATGTGGTCGGGGTGGCCGTAGCCGCCGTCGGGGTCGTAGGTGACGAGCACCTGGGGGCGCACCTCCCGGATCACTTCCACGAGATACGCGGCGGCCTCGTCCACGTCGGCCGACCAGAAGGCCTCCGGGCGGTCGTTCTGCGGGGCGCCCATCATCCCGGAGTCCCGGAAGCGGCCGGGGCCGCCGAGGAACCGGTGGTCGGTGACGCCCAGTTCGGCCATGGCCGCGGCGAGCTCGCCGACCCGGTGGGGGCCGAGCGCGTCGTCGCGGTCGGCCGCCAGGTGGGCGAGCCCGGGCGGGATGACCTCCCCCTCCTCGCCGAGGGTGCAGGTCACCAGGGTGACGTGGGCCCCCTCGGCCGCGTACTTGGCCATGGTGACGCCGTTGTTGATCGACTCGTCGTCCGGGTGCGCGTGCACGAGGAGCAGCCGACGGGCGGGAAGACCGTTCATGGGCCCCAGCCTACGAGGCCGGGCTCAGAACTTGAGCCCACTGATCATGCTGGCCACGTTGGAGGTCAGCTGGCTGAGGGTCGGGGCGACGGTGGAACTCGCCAGGTAGAAACCGAGGAGCACACAGACCACCGCGTGTCCCGCCTTCAGGCCCGACTTGCGGACCAGCAGGAATACGATGATCGCCAGCAGCACCACGGCCGAGATCGAGAGTGCCACGGCGTTTCACCTCCACGTCGAGCGGATATCGGTACGCATATTCGTGCTCGGCGGGAGTCATACCCACCGTGCGCTACGGATCATAACTATCCGTGCCAGCGCATCGATCGAAATCCGGCAGCACGAGGGGCGCACGCCGCGCATGGAGAGGGTCACGGGGAGGCCGGCCGGAGTGCCTGTACGCCCCTCCGGCCGGCTGTCGGCACCCGCACGGCCGCACGTCATCCAAGCTGCACGCCCGAGATCTCGGGTCAGAAACGGTCAAGTTGCCCCCGTGTAAACGGCGTTGGCGCGGCATATCCACGGGTGGCGCAAAATGATCGGTCCGTCACTCCTTGGTCAGCGGAGTCGGCGAGGGTCCCGGCGGGGCCCCGGGCGGCGGCCCCGGCGGCGGCGACACCTGCGGGACCACTTGCTTCTCCGCCGCGAAGTGACAGGCGGAGGGATGCGCCGCCGGACCCGACGGGAAGACCTCCGGGACCGCGAGCAGCGGCACTTCCACCACGCACCGCTCCTGGGCCTTCCAGCAGCGCGTGCGGAAGGGGCAGCCCGACGGCGGGTTGGCCGGGGAGGGCACGTCGCCGGAGAGGATGATCCGCTCGCGGTGGGCGCGGGCCTCCGGATCGGGCACCGGCACGGCCGAAAGCAGCGCCTGCGTGTACGGGTGGGTGGGGTGGTCGTAGATCTGCGTGTCCGAGCCGATCTCGACGATCCGGCCCAGGTACATGACCCCGACCCGGTCGGAGATGTGCCGCACGATCGAGAGGTCGTGCGCGATGAACACGTAGGACAGGTCGAAGTCGTTCTGGAGCCGCGCCAGGAGGTTGATCACCTGGGCCTGTACGGAGACGTCCAGCGCGGAGACCGGCTCGTCGGCCACGATGACCTCGGGCCGCAGGGCCAGGCCGCGGGCGATGCCGATGCGCTGGCGCTGGCCGCCGGAGAACTGGTGCGGGTAGCGGTTGATGTATTCGGGGTTGAGCCCGACCACGTCCAGCAACTCCTGGACCCTGCGCCGCCGGTCGCCCTTCGGGGCGACCTCGGGGTGGATCTCGTACGGCTCCCCGATGATGTCGCCGACCGTCATGCGCGGGTTGAGCGAGGTGTACGGATCCTGGAACACCATCTGGATGTTGCGGCGCACCGCCTTCAGGGCGCGCCCGGACAGCTTGGTGATGTCCTCGCCCTTGTACGAGATCGCGCCCGCCGTCGGCCGTTCCAGGTGGACCAGCATCTTGGCCACGGTGGACTTCCCGCAGCCGGACTCGCCGACGATGCCCAGCGTCTCGCCGGCGCGCAGGTCGAAGGAGACCCCGTCGACGGCCTTGACCGCGCCGACCTGCTTGCGGAAGACGACGCCCCGGGTCAGCGGGTAGTGCTTGACCAGGTCCTTCACTTCGAGAAGGGGCTCAGGCATGGAGGCACTCCTTCCAGAAGTGGCAGGCGCTGGTCCGGGGCACCGGCGAGTCGGTCACCTCGTAGAGCGGCGGGACGTCCGTACGGCAGACGGGCTGCGCCATCGGGCAGCGGGGGTTGAAGGCGCAGCCGGGCGGGATGGCGAGGAGGTTCGGCGGCAGGCCCTTGATG
The DNA here is from genome assembly GCF_018614075.1 of Streptomyces sp. ISL-94. GTDB lineage: Bacteria > Actinomycetota > Actinomycetes > Streptomycetales > Streptomycetaceae > Streptomyces. Next base: position 55,851 of record NZ_JAGGOZ010000008.1, read on the forward strand.
GCGTACAGCTCTTGGCCCTTCTGGTCGAGCCGCGGGATGGAGTCCAGCAGTCCGCGGGTGTACGGGTGCGCGGGCGCCTTGTAGATCTCGTGGACGGGGGCCGCCTCGACGATCCGGCCCGCGTACATGACGGCGATCTTGTCCGCGACGTCGGCGACCACGCCCAGGTCGTGCGTGATCAGGATGAGGCCCATGTTCAGCTCCCGCTGGAGCTCGGCCAGCAGGTCCATCACCTGGGCCTGGACGGTGACGTCCAGGGCCGTCGTCGGCTCGTCGGCGATGATCAGCGAGGGTTCCAGGGCCAGCGCCATCGCGATCATGATGCGCTGGCGCATGCCGCCCGAGAACTGGTGCGGGTAGTCCCCCACCCGCTGCTTGGCCGCCGGGATCTTCACCCGGTCCATCAGCTCGACGGCCTTGGCCTTCGCTTCCTTGCGGGACGTCCCGCGGTGGACCTCGTACATCTCGCCGAGCTGCGCGCCCACGCTCAGCACGGGGTTCAGGGAGGAGAGCGCGTCCTGGAAGATCATGGCCATGTCGGCCCCGCGGATCGTGCGCCGCTCGTCCTCCCTCATCTTCAGCAGGTCGCGGCCCTTGAACAGGATCTCGCCGCCCGTGATCCGGCCGGGCGGCATGTCGAGGATGCCCATCACCGCCTGGGCGGTCACCGACTTTCCGGAGCCGGACTCGCCGAGCACGGCGAGGGTTTCGCCCTCGTCCACCGAGTAGTCGACGCCGTTGACCGCCTTCGCGACTCCGTCGCGCGTCGTGAATTCCACGTGCAGGTCGCGGACTTCGAGCAGCATGTGCGGGGCTCCTCAGCGCAGCTTGGGGTCGAGGGCGTCGCGCACCGCGTCGCCGAGCATGATGAAGGCGAGCACGGTCAGGCTCAGCGCGCCGGCCGGGTAGAGCAGCATGTGCGGGGCGTTGCGGATCTGCGAGGCCGCGTTGGAGATGTCGATGCCCCAGGAGACGGTGGGCGGGCGCAGGCCGACGCCGAGGAAGGACAGCGTGGCCTCCAGGGCGATGTACGTGCCGAGCGCGATGGTGGCGACGACGATGACGGGCGCGATGGCGTTGGGCGCCACGTGCCGCAGCAGCAGCCGGGCGCTGCCCGCGCCCAGCGCCCGGGCGGCCTGGACGTAGTCGTTCTGCTTGGCGGTGATCACCGAGCCGCGGGCGATGCGGGCGAGCTGGGGCCAGCCGAGCAGCACGATGAAGCCGACGACGGGCCAGACGGTGGTGCTGGTGACCACGGACAGGAAGACCAGGCCGCCGAGGATCACCGGGATGCCGAAGAAGATGTCGGCGACCCGGGACAGGAGCGCGTCGCCCCACCCGCCGAAGAAGCCGGCGAGCCCGCCGAGCGCGGAGCCGAGCAGGGCGGCGCCGAGGGTGGCGCAGACGCCTACGGTGATGGAGGCGCGGGCGCCGTGGACGGTGCGGGTGTACACGTCGCAGCCCTGGGTGTCGTAGCCGAAGGGATGGCCGGGGGCGGAGCCCTGCTGGGATTTGGACAGCTCGCAGTGCAGGGGGTCGCCGCTCGCGATGAGCTGGGGCCACAGGGCGATGACCACGAGGAAGAGGATCATCAATGAGGAGATGAGGAAGACGGGGTTGCGGCGCAGCTGGTGCCAGGCGTCGGACCAGAGCGAGCGGGCCCTCTCCGCGGGGCCGGGGCCGCCGGCCCCTCCCGGGACCTTCCTGACGCCCTCCACGCTCTCGGCCTCCTCCAGGGCAAGGTCCATGGCTCCTCCCTGGCCGGTGGGGGACATCGCCTCGCGCGGGCGGGGGCCGACGGGGTCGTAGCCGCCCGGGCCGTCGGGGCGCTCGGGGTCGGGCTCAGGCATAACGGATCCTCGGGTCCAGGACCGCGTAGAGCAGGTCGACGAGCAGGTTCGCCAGCAGGAAGACGATGACGAGGATGGTCACGAAGCCGACGACCGTGGGCGAGTTGTTGCGCAGGATGCCCTGGTAGAGCTGGTAGCCGACGCCGTGGATGTTGAAGATCCGCTCGGTGACGATGGCTCCGCCCATGAGGGCGCCGATGTCGGTGCCGATGAAGGTGACCACCGGGATCAGGGAGTTGCGCAGCAGGTGGCGGGTGATGACCCGGCGGCGCGGCAGCCCCTTGGCGACTGCGGTGCGGACGTAGTCGGCCTTGACGTTCTCGGCGATGGAGGTCCGCGAGAGCCGGGTGACGTAGGCGAGGGAGACGAGCGCGAGCACGACGCCGGGCAGGATCAGCTCGTCGAAGGGGGCGTCCGGGGAGACGGTGGGCCGGACCCAGCCCCACTTGACGCCGAAGACGAACTGGAGCAGGTAGCCCGTCACGAAGGTGGGCACCGAGATGACCACGAGCGTCATCACCAGCACGGAGGTGTCGACGGCCTTGCCGCGGCGCAGGCCGCTGACCACGCCCAGGGTGATGCCGACGAGGATCTCGATGAGGATCGCGACGATGGTCAGGCGCAGGGTGACGGGGAAGGCCGAGGCCATCAGCTCGGTGACCTTCTGGCCGTTGAAGGCGGTCCCGAAGTCGCCCTGGAAGATCTGGCCCATGTAGTGGAGGTACTGCTCCCACAGGGGGCGGTCGAGGTAGAGGTCCTTGCGGATGCGCGCGGCGGTGGCGGGGTCGGGGGCCTTGTCGCCGAAGAGGGCCGCGACCGGGTCACCGAGCGCGTACACCATGAAGAAGATCAGGAACGTGCTGCCGATGAACACGGGGATCATCTGGAGCAGCCGCCGGATCACGTAGCGTCCCATGGAGAGCTCCAGGGTGTCGGCGGGCCCCCGCGGGGCGGGGCCCGGGTCCGTACGATCCGCAGGCGGGTCAGCTGACCTTGATCTCGTTGTAGACCGGGACGCTGAACTGGTTGAGCGCGACGTCCGAGATCCGCTCGGAGTGCCCGGCGCTGCCGTTCTGGTACCAGAGCGGGATGGACGGCATCTGCTCGGCGAGGATCTTCTCGGCGTCCTGGAACTTCCCCGTCGCCTTGGCCGCGTCGCTCTCCTGGTTGGCCTCGTCGATGAGCTTGTCGAAGTCCGGGTTGCTGAACTTGCCGTAGTTGGAGGAGGCGCCGGTGTAGTACAGCGGCTGCAGGAAGTTCTGGATCAGCGGGTAGTCGGCCTGCCAGCCGGAGCGGAAGGGGCCGGTCAGCTTGAAGGAGCTCTGCTGGTTGCGGAAGTCCGCGAAGGTGCCGATGGGGTTGACCGTGCAGACCGGGCCCTCGTTCAGCGCGTTGTTGATGCTGTTGCAGACGGCGTCCATCCAGTCGCGGTGCGAGCCGGTGTCCACGTTGGACGTCAGGGTGACTTTGCCGCCTGGGAGCCCGCCGGCCTCCTGGATGAGCTTCTTGGCGGCCGCGGGGTCGAAGGTGCAGGCGTCGCCGCACAGCGTGGCTTTGAAGCCGCCCTTGTCGCCGAGGGCGGGCGAGGTCCAGTCCTTGGCCGGGGTGCGCGTGTCCCGGAAGATCTGCTTGGTGATCTCGTCGCGGTTGATCACCATCGAGATGCCGCGGCGGACCTTCTCCATGCCCTCCTTGTTCCACTGGGGGTCGTACAGCGGGAAGGTGAGGGTCTGGATGATGAGGGCCGGCTGGTTGATGTAGCGGTCGCCGAGGTCGTTCTGGACGTTCTTCAACTGCTGCGCCGGGACGTCGTCGACGAGGTCGAGGTTGCCGGAGATGAGGTCGGTGTAGGCGGTGTTGTTGTCCGTGTAGACCTTCAGGTCCACGCCGCCGTTCTGCGCCTTGTCCTCGCCGGGGTACGCGTCCCACTTGCGCAGCTTCATGCCGGTGCCCTTGGTGTACGACTCCACCGTGTAAGGGCCGTTGCCCACGGGCTTGCGCAGCCAGCCGGCGTGGTCGTCGAAGAAGGCCTTGGGCAGCGGGGAGAAGGCCTGGTAGCCGAGGGTCTCGGGCCAGGTGGAGAACTTCTGCTTCAGCGCGACGGTGAAGGTCTTGGGGTCCTTGACGACCAGGCCGGACATCGTCTTGGCCTTGGGCTCGCCGGAGGCCGGGTGCACGGCCTCGTATCCGGCGATCTCCGCGAAGAACGGCGCGTTGTTCTGCTTGTTGCGCACGTCCGCCGCGTAGTTCCAGGCGTTGACGAAGGACTCGGCGGTCACCGGCTCGTCGTTGCTGAACTTCCAGCCGTCCTTCAGCGTGACCGTGAAGTTCTGGCTGTCGGTCGTCTCGATCTTCTCCGCGAGGAAGTTCTTCGCCTCGCCGGTCTTCGGGTCGTACCGCTTCAGGCCCCGGAAGAGCATGTCGAGGACCTTGCCGCCCTGCACCTCGTTGGTGTTGGCCGGCTCGAGCGGGTTCTGCGGGTCACCCCACGAGGAGCTGACGATCGCCGCGCCGCCACCGCCTCCGCCGCTGTCGCTGTCGCCGCCGCAGGCCGTCGCCGCGAGGGCGACGGCCACCGCACATGCGGCCCACTTGGCGTGGGTGGCTCCGCGCATGGAGTGCCTCCTAGGGGTCCCGAGACTTGCTTGGGGCCACTGTCACCCCAAGTGAGGGATCACACACTCCCGCTTGGCCCAATTGCACCCGCGCGTCACGTGGCTGTCACCCCTGCGAGTGCAAAGGCAGCTCCCAGGTGTCGACCGCGTGGTGCAGGCGCATGCCGTGCGCCTCGTAGAGCGCGAGTGCGCCGGTTTCGTTGGCGGTGTCCACACCGAGGCCTACGGTGTCGCGGCCGCGGGCGGCGTAGACGGCGAAGGCGTGGCGCAGCAGGAAGCCTCCTATGCCGCGGCCGCGCAGGTCCTCCCGTACGCCGATGCGGCTGAGCCAGCCCATGCTCGTACGGTCGTCCCGGGTGAGCAGCACGGCCACGTCGCCCTCGGCGGGCAGGGAGGCGATCCATACGAGGGACCAGTCGAGCTTGCGGGCGTCGAGGTGGTCGAGCCAGGGCTCGTACGCGCGCTCCACGTGGCCGAAGTGGGCCGCGAAGGTCTGCTCGACCAGGGCGTGGGCCCGGCGCCGGTCGGCCTCGTCGGTGCCGCAGTGGCGCAGGGTGAGTCCGGCAGGAGCGGCCGGCGGGAGTTCGGCGGCGGGGGCGAGGGCGCGGGTCATGACCTGGTAGCGGCGGACGGTGCGGTAGCCGCGCACGGTGAGCAGGGAGAGGTCGAGGGTGGGCTTGATGTTGAGCTGGAGCCGCAGCCGGCCCTGGGCGGCCCCGGCTGCCAGCTCGCGGGCCCGGGCCTCCATGAGCTCCAGCAGCCGGACGGCGGCCTGCGGGTGGGCGGGCAGGACGTAGTGGTCGCCGTCGACGTGCCCGGGCCCGGAGTCCGTCCAGATGAGGGCGTAGGCCACGAGCCGGCCGTCCTGGAAGGCGAGCCAGGAGTCGGTGGCCAGGTCGACGCCGGGGTGGTTGAGGTCTGCCTCGACGGTGCCGAGGTCGGTATCGGGGCGGCCGGTCTCGATCACGTCCACGGCGTTGAGCAGGGCGCAGATGTCGGACGCGTCCCCGGGCCCGGCGGGCCGGACGGTCAGCGGGTGCGTTTCTCGCATCCGCTCACTGTCAGGGGGCTCGGGGTGCACACGCAACTCCCTTTCGGGGAGCGCCTCTCCAGCCCCGCCGGCGTTTGAGGCGCGGGGTCCGGGGCGGAGCCCCGATCCTTCAGCCCCGCCGGCGTTTGAGGCGCGGGGGCTCGGGGGCAGAGCCCCCGCAACGACGCCGAACGCATCGCCCCCGCGGGGAAACGGCAGGGCGCCCGGCACCGGATGAGTCCGGTACCGGGCAACGTACGGCTACGCGGGATCAGACGGCCAGGATGGCCTTCTCCTCCGCGAAGTGGCACGCCGACTCGTGCGCGGCCGGGGTGTTGACACCCTGGAAGCGCGTCGGGATCGCCAGCAGCGGCTCCTCCGTGGCGCACTTGTCCTCGGCCTTCCAGCAGCGGGTGCGGAAGCGGCAGCCCGACGGCGGGTTGGCCGGGGACGGGACGTCACCGGTGAGGATGATGCGATCGCGGCCCTCGCGGGCGTCCGGGTCGGGGACCGGGACGGCGGAGAGCAGCGCCTGGGTGTACGGGTGGGTCGGGTGCTCGTAGATCTCGGCGTCGGAGCCGATCTCGGCCATCTTGCCGAGGTACATGACGCCGACGCGGTCCGAGATGTGCCGGACGATCGACAGGTCGTGCGCGATGAAGACGTAGGACAGGTCGAACTCGTCCTGCAGCTTCCCCATCAGGTTGATGACCTGTGCCTGCACCGACACGTCGAGCGCGGAGACCGGCTCGTCGCAGATGATGATCTCCGGGTTGAGCGCGAGGCCGCGGGCGATGCCGATGCGCTGGCGCTGGCCGCCGGAGAACTGGTGCGGGTAGCGGTTGATGTACTCCGGGTTCAGGCCCACGACGTCCAGGAGCTCCTGGACCTTGCGGCGCCGGTCGCCCTTGGGAGCCACCTCGGGGTGGATCTCGAAGGGCTCGCCGATGATGTCGCCGACCGTCATACGCGGGTTGAGCGAGGTGTACGGGTCCTGGAACACCATCTGGATGTTGCGGCGGACGACCTTGAGGGCCTTGCCGGACAGCTTGGTGATGTCCTGGCCCTTGTAGAAGACCTCGCCGGCGGTGGCCTTCTCCAGGCTCATCAGCAGCTTGGCGACGGTGGACTTGCCACAGCCGGACTCGCCGACGATGCCGAGGGTCTCGCCGCGGTAGAGGTCGAAGGAGACGCCGTCGACGGCCTTGACCGCGCCGACCTGCTTCTTGAACAGGATTCCCTGGGTCAGCGGGAAGTGCTTGACCAGGTTGCGCACCTGGAGGATCGGCTCGCCCTTGGGCTTGGTGAGCTCAGCCATGGATCTGCTCCTTCCAGAAGTGGCACGCGCTGCCGCGGCCGGGCAGCTCGGTACCGTCCCGCTCGGTCACCTGGTGCAGGACGGGAACGTCCGTGCGGCAGATGTCCTGTGCCATGGGGCAGCGCGGGTTGAAGGCGCAGCCCGGGGGGATGTTGAGCAGGTTGGGCGGCAGGCCCTTGATCGCGTAGAGCTCCTGGCCCTTCTGGTCCAGGCGCGGGATCGAGTCGAGCAGGCCGCGGGTGTACGGGTGCGCCGGGCGCTTGTAGATCTCGTGGACCGGGGCGTTCTCGACGATCCGGCCGCCGTACATGACGGCGATCTTGTCCGCGACGTCGGCGACGACGCCGAGGTCGTGGGTGATCAGGATCAGGCCCATGTTCATCTCGCGCTGGAGCTCCGCGAGCAGGTCCATGACCTGGGCCTGGACCGTCACGTCGAGAGCCGTGGTGGGCTCGTCGGCGATGATCAGGTCGGGCTCCAGGGCCATCGCCATGGCGATCATGATGCGCTGGCGCATACCGCCGGAGAACTGGTGCGGGTAGTCACCCACGCGCGCCTTGGCGGCGGGGATCTTCACCCGGTCCATGAGCTCGACGGCCTTGGCCGTGGAGTCCTTCTTGGACATCCCGCGGTGGACGCGGAACATCTCGCCGAGCTGGGCGCCGACGGTGTGCACGGGGTTCAGCGAGGACAGCGCGTCCTGGAAGATCATGGCGATCTTCTGGCCGCGGACCTTGCGGAACTCCTCCGCCGGGAGCTTGAGCAGGTCGGTGCCCTGGAACAGGATCTCGCCGTGCGGGATCCTGCCCGGGGGCATGTCGAGGATGCCCATGATGGCCTGCGCCGTCACGGACTTGCCCGAGCCGGACTCGCCGAGGACGGCGAGGGTCTCGCCGGCGTTCACGGAGTACGAGACACCGTTGACCGCCTTGGCGACACCGTCGCGGGTGTGGAACTCGACGTGCAGGTCGCGCACTTCGAGCAGGGGGATCCCCTCCGGCGCCGAGCGGGGCGCGGGGACGTTCGAGGTCTTGTCGATGATGGTCAACGTACGCCCTTCCTCAGCGCAGCTTCGGGTCGAGGGCGTCGCGCACCGCGTCGCCGACCATGATGAACGCGAGCACCGTGATGCTCAGCGCGGCGGCCGGGAACAGGAGCACGTGAGGGGCCTGGAGCCAGCGGACGGAAGCGTCGCTGACCATCAGACCCCAGGAGATCTGCGGGGGCTGGACACCGATGCCGAGGTACGACAGGGCCGCCTCGGCGGAGATGTACACACCGAGGCTGATCGCACCGACCACGATGACGGGGGCGATGGCGTTCGGCAGGATGTGCCGCAGGGTGATGCGCAGGGTGCCGGCTCCGAGGGCGCGCGCGGCGACCACGTAGTCGTTGTTCTTGTTCTGCAGCACCGAGGACCGCATGATGCGGAAGATCTGCGGCCAGCCGAGGGTGGCGAGCACGACCGAGACGGTCCAGGCGTTGCCCGGCAGGGCCGACATGATCAGCATGCCGCCGAGCAGCAGCGGGATGGCGAAGAAGATCTCGGTGAAGCGGGACAGGATGCTGTCCACGATGCCACCGGTCCAGCCGGCCAGCAGGCCGAGCGCACCACCGACGATGATCACCAGGGCGGTGGTGACGATGCCGACGATCACGGAGTTGCGGGCGGCCCACACCGTACGGGTGTAGACGTCGCAACCCTGGATGTCGTAGCCGAACCAGTGGTCCGCGCTCGGCTTCTTGAGCGAGTCCTGGAGGGTGCAGGCCGCGCCCTCGAAGGGGCTGCCGTCGGTGAACCACTCCGGGAACGCCGAGATGACCAGCATGCACAGGACGAGGAAGGCACCGATCAGGAAGACCGGGTTGCGGCGCAGATCGCGCAGGGCGTCGGACCAGAGGCTGGCCTCGCGGTCCTTCTTGCTCCTCTTGCCGTTCTTGGAGACCGGCGCGCCGGTGGAGGGGGCTCCGGCGATCTGGGTGTCGGTCATCGAGTCCCCCACCGTAGTTGTGTCACGCATAGCGGATCCTCGGGTCGAGCACGGCGTAGAGCAGGTCCACGATCAAGTTCGCGATGAGGTAGACGAGGACCAGGATGGTCACACCGCCCACCACGACCGCGCCGTCCTTGAGGTACACGGACTTGGCGAGCAGACCGCCGACGCCGTGGATGTTGAAGATCCGCTCGGTGATGACCGCACCGCCCATGAGCGCACCGAGGTCGGCGCCCAGGAACGTGATGATCGGGATGAGTGCGTTGCGCAGCGCGTGGTTCACGACGACGCGGCGACGCGGGAGGCCCTTGGCGGTCGCGGTGCGCACGTAGTCGGCGCGCATCGTCTCCATCAGACTCGTACGCGTCAGTCGGGCCACGTACGCGAGTGAGGTGGAGGCGAGAACGAGTGCCGGCATGAGGTAGGCGATCAGGCCGTCGTTCTCGTTGAAGCCGGGCTTGAAGAGATCGATGCCCCACTCGTCCTTGAGCTGCACGCCGAGCGTCAGCTGGAGCACGAAGCCGGTGACGAAGACGGGGATGGAGATGACCATCAGCGTGGAGAGCAGGACCAGCTGGTCGAGGAACTTCCCGCGGCGCAGCGCTGCCATGACACCGGCCAGCACACCGACGATGGCCTCGATGACGAAGGCCGCGAGAGCCAGGTTCACCGTGTAGGGGAACGCCTCGGAGAACTGGTCGAGGACCTTTCGGCCGTTCAAGGACTGGCCGAGGTTCCCCTGGAAGACTCCGGTGATGTAGTTCCAGTACTGCAGCAGGAACGGGTCGTCGAGGTGGTACTGCTTGCGCAGCATGGCAGCGACGAGCGGGTCTGCCTTCTTCTCTCCCGCGAGGAGCTGGATCGGGTCAGCTCCCGGCATCTTGAAGGTCAGGAAGTAGATAAGGAATGTGGCACCGAGCAGGACAGGGATCGCCTGTATGAGTCGGCGGATGAGGTAGCGGCCCATCAGACCTCCAGCAAGAGCAGGGGGAAAGGGCAGGCAGACGGAAACCTGATTCCGTCTGCCCGCCCCCGGGTCCCCTTAAGTGAAGAGGGGTGTTAGTTGAGCTCGACCTTGGCCAGGTCCATGCGGCCCTGGGCGTCGACCTCGACGTTCTTCACGGTCTTGGAGTAGGCCGAAGAAGACATGTAGGTGAAGACGGGGATGTACGGCAGGTCCTTGACGAGGATGTCGTCGGCCTGCTGGTACAGCTTCTGGCCCTCGGCGGCGTCAGCGGCCTTGTCGGCCTTGTCGAGGAGGGCTTCGAAGTCCTCGTTCACGTAGTGGCCGTAGTTGGAGCCGTTCTCGATCGCGACCTTCGAGAAGATCGGACGCATGTAGTTCTCCATGGCCGGGTAGTCCATGACCCAGCCCATGCGGAAGGCGCCCTTGTACTTCGAGGCACCCAGGTCGTCCAGCATCTCGCCGAACTTGGTGAACGGCTTGGCGGTGACCTCGACGCCGAGGTTCGCCTTCAGCTGGTTGGCGACGGCCTCGATCCACTCCTTGTGGCCGCCGTCGGCGTTGTAGCCGAGCTCGATCTTGTTGCCGGGGACGCCGCCCGCCTGGGTGAAGAGTTCCTTCGCCTTGGTCGGGTTGTACGTACCGGCCTCGCCGAGCGCACCCTTGCGGTAGCCCGGGATGATCGGGCTGACGAAGTCGTCGGCCGGCTTGCGGGTGTTGTTGAAGATGGTCTTCGTGATGGCGTCCCGGTCGATGGCCATCGAGATGGCCTTGCGGATCTCGACCTTGCCGAACGCCTCGGGGTTCTGCGCGAGCGGGAGGCCGATGTAGCCGACGCCGGACTCGGGCTTGTAGATGTAGCGGTCGCCGAACTCCTGCGAGACGCTGGCCATCGCCGACACCGGGAGCTTGTCGGTGATCTGGATGGCGTCGGCACGCAGGTCGTTGTACGCCGTGTCCAGGTTGTCGTAGATCCGGAAGGTGACGCCCTCGAGCTTGGCGCGACCCTCGGCCGGGTACTTGTCGTACCGCTTGACCTTGATCTGCTTGTTGTGCTCCCAGGCACCGTCCATCTGGAAGGGGCCGTTGCCGATCGGCTTCTCGCCGAAGGCCTTCGGGTCCGCCTCGAACGCCTTCGGCAGCGGGTAGAAGGCGTTGTAGCCCAGCATCGTCTTGAACTGGGAGAACGGGTCCTTCAGCGTGACGGTGAAGGTCATCTCGTCGACGATCTTCAGGCCCTTGAGCTCCTTGGCGGTGGGCTTCTTGTCCTTGCCCGGCGCCAGCTCGTCCGAGCCCTCGATCTTCGAGAAGAACGGCATGCCCTCGGCCGCGTTCTCCTGGTTGGCGCCCCAGTTCCACGCACGGACGAAGGACTGCGCGTCGAGCTTCTCGCCGTTGTGGAAGGTGAAGCCGTCCTTGACCTTGATGGTCCAGGTCTTCGAGTCCGTGGTGGTGATGGACTCGGCAGCAGCGAGCTGCGGCTCGTTGGTCTTGTTGTCGTACGAGACCAGCGCGGTGAAGACCGCGTTCAGGACCTCGGCGCCCTCGGACTCGGCGGTGTTCTGACCCACCAGGCCGTGCTGCGGCTCACCCAGCTGCACGGTGATGTTGCCGCCGCCGCTCTTGGCGTCGTCCTTGCCGGTACCGCAAGCCGTGGCCGCCATCGCAACGATGACGGCACCCACGACCCACTTGGCGCTCGTTGCTCCGCGCATGGGTAATTGCCTCCTCAGGAGTCACTGTCGATATGTGAAGGGCCCGGTGCCGCTGACACCCCTGACAGCGAATTCCGGCCCCATCGTGTGTGCTCGTGAGTCGGCGCTCCCCACAGCGCATGACCCATTGACCCGAGCTCAATGGAGCCATCCTCAGGGACGCCCAGACCGTAAACCACACTTAAGTGGTCTCGTTTTCACAACATCACCGCATGTCGAAAACCCGAAATCCGGACAAACAGATAGGAGACAGACACGTGCGAAACGGACTGTTAGCTCACCTTCCGGAGTGTCACGGTCGGTATGCGGACACCAGAACGCAATAATCCGCTTGACAAAAGCGAACAGCCCCTCCCGTCACGGACTCCGTGAAGGGAGGGGCTGCTGCGCTCTGTGATCTTTCGGCCAACCCGGTCGCCGCCCTAGCGGCGACTGGGGTGAAGCCGGGTCCTACTTGCCGGACTTGGCGCGCGACGCGGTGCGCGAGCGCTCCTTCTGGTCCAGGACGACCTTGCGGATGCGGACGGCCTCCGGGGTGACCTCGACGCACTCGTCGTCGCGGCAGAACTCCAGGGACTGCTCCAGGGAGAGCTTGCGGGGCGGCACCACGTTCTCCGTGTTGTCCGCGGAAGCCGCACGCATGTTGGTGAGCTTCTTCTCCTTGGTGATGTTCACGTCCATGTCGTCGGAGCGCGAGTTCTCGCCGACGATCATGCCCTCGTACACCTCGGTGCCGGGCTCGGTGAACAGGACGCCGCGCTCCTGGAGGTTGATCATCGCGAACGGCGTGACCGAACCCGCGCGGTCCGCGACCAGCGAACCGTTGTTGCGGGTCACCAGCGGGCCGAACCACGGCTCGTGGCCCTCGTGGATGGAGTGGGCGATACCGGTACCGCGGGTGTTCGTCAGGAACTCCGTACGGAAGCCGATGAGACCGCGCGACGGGACGACGAACTCCATGCGGACCCAGCCGGAGCCGTGGTTCGACATGTTGTCCATGCGGCCCTTGCGGATGCCCATGAGCTGCGTGACCGCGCCCATGTGCTCCTCGGGGACGTCGATCGTCATGCGCTCGACCGGCTCGTGCACCTTGCCGTCGATCTCCTGCGTGACCACCTGCGGCTTGCCGATGGTCAGCTCGAAGCCCTCGCGGCGCATCTGCTCGACCAGGATGGCGAGCGCGAGCTCACCACGGCCCTGGACCTCCCAGGCGTCCGGACGCTCGGTGTCGAGGACGCGGAGCGAGACGTTGCCGACCAGCTCGCGGTCGAGGCGGTCCTTGACCTGGCGGGCGGTGACCTTGCGGTCCTTGACCGCGGACTTGGCGTCCGCGCCCTTGCCGCTGCCGCCGCGGCCGACCATCGGGGAGGTGTTCGTACCGATGGTCATGGAGATCGCCGGCTCGTCCACCGAGATCAGCGGGAGCGCGATCGGGTTCTCCGGGTCGGCCAGGGTCTCGCCGATCATGATGTCGGGGAAACCGGCGACCGCGCAGATGTCACCCGGGCCCGCCACCTCGGCCGGCTTGCGGGTGAGCGCCTCGGTCATCATCAGCTCGGTGATGCGGACGTTCGAGACCGTGCCGTCACGCTTGATCCACGCGACCGTCTGGCCCTTGCGCAGCTCGCCCTGCTCGACGCGGACCAGGGCGATACGGCCGAGGAAGTTGTCGGCGTCCAGGTTGGTGACGTGGGCCTGGAGCGGGGCCTCCTCGTCGTACACCGGGGCCGGGACGTGCTCCAGGATGGTGGAGAAGAACGGCTCCAGGCTGTCGCTGTCCGCGGGGACGGTGCCGTCCTCGGGCTTGGTCAGCGAGGCGACGCCGTCACGGCCGCAGGCGTAGACGATCGGGAACTCGATCTGGTCCTCGTCCGCGTCCAGGTCGAGGAAGAGGTCGTACGTCTCGTTGACGACCTCGTCGATCCGGGAGTCCGGACGGTCGGTCTTGTTGATGCAGAGGATGACCGGCATCTTCGCCTGCAGAGCCTTGCGCAGGACGAAGCGGGTCTGGGGCAGCGGACCCTCGGAGGCGTCCACCAGCAGAACGACGGCGTCCACCATCGACAGACCGCGCTCGACCTCACCACCGAAGTCGGCGTGGCCGGGGGTGTCGATGATGTTGATCGTGATCGGGGCCCCGCCGTCCTTGGGGTGATACTTCACCGCCGTGTTCTTGGCGAGGATCGTGATGCCCTTCTCACGCTCCAGGTCGTTCGAGTCCATCATGCGGTCGTCGAGGTGCTGGTGGGCGGCGAAGGCACCGGCCTGCTTGAGCATGGCATCGACGATGGTCGTCTTGCCATGGTCGACGTGGGCGACGATGGCGACGTTACGGATGTCGTGGCGCGTGGGCACTTCGGCGCTTCTCCCGGGATCGTGGATGGCGTCGCGTACGGTCCGGCACGCGCGCCTCGACCGGGCGAAAACCTGCCACGGCCTTACCCCATGGTACGTCGGATGGCGGGAACCGCCTGCCGGGGGGTCTGTCAAGAGGCCGGACGAATGAGGAAGGCCGGGTGTGGGGTGGGGAGTCCCGGCCGTGGCGATGCCTGTGTTCACAAGGGATTCATGCGGGTCAATGGGTAGACGTGACGATGCCCGCCGGGGTACCCGGCGGGCAAGGGACTTGAGTCACATCTGAGGTTTTGACCCCAGGGTCAACCTGACAGGCCCCGTTTTGTCACCACATCTTCTTCTCTTGTGCGCCCTGCTGTGCGCCCTGCGCGACCGCCTACTTCTCCTTCGCCTTGTCCTTGGCGGCCGACTGCTTCTTCCAGCCGATGTCCTGGTAGCGGGGGGCGCCGAGGCCGAAGGCGCCCGCGTTGACCAGCGAGGGCTTGACGGCCACCAGCTCCGGGCGCTGGTAGAGCGGGACGGAGCCCGCGGCGGCCCAGATCCGGGCGTCCGCCTTGCGCATCAGCTCCCGGGACTGCTCCTCGTCCAGCTCGCCGAGCGCCTGGTCGAAGAGCTGGTCGATGTGGTCGGTGCCGACCCGGGTGTAGTTCTGTTCGACGAGGAGCGAGCCGTCCGCGGCCGGCTCCGGCTTGGCGAAGATCGGCCGGGCGTCGGTGGCCGGGTAGGCGGTCGCCGGCCAGGAGTAGAGGGCCAGGTCGTACTGGCCCGAGGCGATGTGGTCCTTGAAGAAGCTCTCGTCGGCCACCTTGGTGATCTCGGTGCTCACGCCGAGCTTCCGGAGCATCTGGGCGATCCGCTCGCCGACCGTGCGCAGGGCCTCCGAGCCGGGGCCCGACGGCAGGACGAAGCGCAGGTTGAGCGCCTTGCCGTCCTTGGCGAGCATGGAGCCCGAGGTGCGGACGGCCTGCTTGGCCGGGGGCGCGGAGGGCTTGGCCGGCTCGGCCCCCTCGCCGTCGCGGGCCGGGTTGCGCTTGCCGTCGTCCGCTACGGAGGCCGCGGAGCCCAGCGCGCCCGCGGCGGCGGCCTGGGCCAGCAGGGAGGCCTGCTGCCGGGCCGCGAAGGGGGCGGGGGCCAGCACCGGGGAGGGCAGGTCGTGGGCCGCCCCCGCGGCGAACATGTCGGCGTCGACGATCTCGCCGTCGGGGCCGTCCGCCGGGAACCCGGCCAGGACCCCGTCGCCGCTGTGCCCCTCGGGGCCCTCGGGGCGGCTGCCGTGCGTGCCGCCGTGGTCCCCGTTGCGCTCGTCGTCCTGGCCCACGATGTACAGGCCGTCGTTGCCGGTGCCCGGGCCGGACGGGGTCTTCCCGTCGTCCTGCCGGCCGCCCTCCGCGCTCTCGGGGCCGGCCTTGGCGCCCGGCTGCTCGGTGAGCTTGCCGCCGCGGCGCCAGCCCGCGTCCGCGAGGAGGGCCTCGGCCGCCTTGGTGTCCTGGCCGCCGAGGGCGTCGCTGTTGTCGGCGTACGCCTGCTGCCCGGCCAGCGCCAGGTGGCTGCCGACCGGCTTCGCGGGGAGGCCGAGCGGCTTGAGTACGAGCTCGGCCAGCGCCTTGCGGTCCAGGGCCCGGGCCACCGCCCGGCGCACCCGCTCGTCGGACAGCGGGCCGGAGGCGCCGTTCATGGCGAGCTGGGTGTAGGCCGGCTCCAGGGACTTGCGCACGGTGAAGTTCCGCAGGGCGTCCTGCTCGTCGGCGTACCGTTTCACCGCCTCGGCGTGCTTCTGCCGGGTGTCCCGCTCCGCCGTGGCCTTGGCCTCGTCCGCGCCGAAGGCGGTCGCCCAGGACAGCGTGGCCTCCGCGGGCGTCATCGCGGCGCCCGGACCGTGCGCCGGGGCCCCGCCCGAGCCCGCTCCGCCCTGGCCGCCCTGCCCGCCCTGCCCGCCCTTGGCGCCCGCTTCCCGGCGGGCCAGCGCGATCCGGTCGGCGCCCGCGCGGTCGATCTCCGCCAGGTCCAGCTTCCCGGCGGCCAGCGCGGCCGGGCGCTCGGCCCTCGGCACCGCCGTCAGCACCATCGTGTCCAGCTTCGCCGGCCGGCCCCACCAGCGCGGATTGCGGTTCAGGGCGACGGTGCCGGTCTTCTTGTCGATCGCCCCGAGGCCGAAGGGTCCGGCGGTGGCCTTGAGGGTGCCGCGGGCGCCCTCGTTGAAGGCCTCCGGGGTGCCCATGACCTGCTTCGGGTAGAGCGGGGTGAAGAGCGAGCGCCAGTCGGCGTACGGCTTGGCGAAGGTGACCTTGACCTCCAGGTCGGTCTTGCCCCGCTCGATCTTCTCGATGCGCTCGTATCCGGCGTTGCGGGCCGTCCAGTACGCCGAGTCCTTGCCGTTCAGGGCCCGCCACTGGGCTACGAAGTCGGCCGCGCCGATCTCCCGGCCGTCGCTCCACACCGCCTGCTGGTTCAGCTTGTACAGGACGACCTGCTTGGGCTCCCGCTCGACGACCCCGGCCTTCTCCAGGTAGTCGGAATTGGCCACCGGCCGCCCCTTGGCGTCCAGCACGAACAGCTGCGGCAGCACCGCCCCGGCGATCCGGTTGGTCGTGCCGTCCGCGTCGGCCTGGAAGGTGTTCAAGGTCTCCGGGAGGGTGTCCACCGCCCAGCGCAGCACACCCCCGTCGGCGACCCTGTCGCGGGCCGTCGCCGCGATGTCCTGGCCGGCGGCGACCGGGCCGCCCTCGTCGTCACCCGCGCCGCAGCCCGTGAGCAGTGGCAGTGCGAGGACTCCCGAGGTCAGGAGCGCCAAGGACCTGCGCCTTCTCTGGGACATGGGTGGTACCTCCGGGGCGGGGCGTGGGGGAAGCATGATCACGTTCGGCGGTATATGGAGCTGATCACACCGGTTGCCGGAACCCACTGAAATCCACGCCCGGCCGCACCCCTCGCAGCCGCCTCGCGCCACGCCGCGAACCCCACCCGTGCGGACCAATCCCACTTGCGCGCCGACGGGCGTTCCCCCGGGAGAGGGATGAGAATGGGGGGCAGGGAGGGGCGCACGGTTCACGCCTGCGCGCCCGCAATCGCTGCACGTCCCTTCACAAGGGGGGACGGGAAGCGCGACACTCGCAGGCGCACATGAGCGTTCCCACCGCACCCGCGGAAGTGAGGGCAAATCATGTCCCTGCAAGACGATCTGAGTGCCGTACGGCGCAACCTGGACGAGCTGACGCGCAAGGTCGAACAGCTGGAACAGCAGGCCAGGCGCCAGAAGCCGGGCCCGGCCGCGGCGCCGGACCCGTCCCGGATGGTGACCATCCCGGACACCCCGTACGACAACGCGCTGTGGACGGACACCGACGACGAGGGCCTGGGCGCACGCGACCGCCGCGCCCCCTGACCCCGGCGGCCGCCCCCGCGCAGCCATCCGACCTCTGCACCCATCTGGCCCGGCCGTACGCGGCCGGGCCTCCTGGGCCACCCCTCATCACTCCACCCGGAGTCCCCTTTGGCCACAGGCACACAACCACCCCAGCAGCGGCCCGGCGGCGTCCACGACGCCTCCCGGGCCGCGATCGCTCCCCGGCACCTGCGGACCGACCGGTGGTGGCTGGCCCCCGCCGGCACCGCGGCCGGGCTGCTCGCCTTCGTCGTCTACTCGACCTGGCGGGCCTTCGCGAACGCCGACTACTACGCGGCCCCCTACGTCTCCCCGTTCTACTCCCCGTGCCTCGCGGAGAACTGCCAGGAGATGCGCGGCGGCCCCAACTGGGACCTCTTCGGCAGCTGGTGGGGCCTTTCGCCCGCCCTGCTGATCCTGGTCTTCCCGCTCGGCTTCCGCCTGACCTGCTACTACTACCGCAAGGCCTACTACCGGGGCTTCTGGGCCTCGCCGCCCGCCTGCGCAGTCGCCGAGCCGCACGCGACGTACACCGGCGAGACCCGCTTCCCGCTGGTCTTCCAGAACATGCACCGGTACTTCTTCTACGCGGCGGTCCCGGTCGCGGGCATCCTCACGTACGACACGGTGCTGACCTTCCGCGACGAGCACTACGCGTGGGGCCACATGGGCCTCGGGACGCTGCTGTTCGTCGTCAACATCGTGCTCATCTGGGCGTACACACTGTCCTGCCACTCCTGCCGCCACATCATGGGCGGCAAGCTCAAGCACTTCTCGAAGCACCCGGTGCGCTACCGGCTGTGGGGCTGGGTCAGCCGGCTCAACTCCCGCCACATGCTGCTGGCGTGGGCCTCCCTGATCAGCGTGGCCCTGTGCGACTTCTACGTGTACCTGGTGGCCAGCGGCGCCTTCACCGACCCGAGGATCTTCTGAGATGGCTCAAGTGGAACGGCAGCAGTGGGACGTGGTGGTGGTCGGCGCGGGCGGCGCCGGGCTGCGGGCCGCGATCGAGGCCCGCGAGCGCGGCGCCCGTACGGCCGTGATCTGCAAGTCCCTCTTCGGCAAGGCCCACACGGTGATGGCCGAGGGCGGGATCGCCGCCTCCATGGGCAACGTCAACGAGGGCGACAACTGGCAGGTGCACTTCCGCGACACGATGCGCGGGGGCAAGTTCCTCAACCAGTGGCGGATGGCGGAGCTGCACGCGAAGGAGGCCCCGGACCGGGTCTGGGAGCTGGAGACCTGGGGCGCGCTCTTCGACCGCACGCCGGACGGCAGGATCTCGCAGCGCAACTTCGGCGGGCACGAGTACCCGCGGCTCGCGCACGTGGGGGACCGCACCGGCCTGGAGCTGATCCGCACCCTCCAGCAGAAGATCGTCCAGCTCCAGCAGGAGGACTTCAAGGAGTACGGGGACTACGAGGCCCGGCTCAAGGTCTTCCAGGAGTGCACGGTCACGCGGGTGCTGAAGGACCGCGGCCTGAGCGGCGGAGAGAGGGTCTCGGGGACCTTCTGCTACGAGCGCGAGTCCGGCCGCTTCTTCGTGCTGGAGGCCCCCGCGGTGGTCCTGGCCACGGGCGGGATCGGCAAGTCCTTCAAGACCACCTCGAACTCGTGGGAGTACACGGGCGACGGCCACGCGCTGGCCCTGCTCGCGGGCGCGCCCCTGCTGAACATGGAGTTCGTGCAGTTCCACCCCACGGGCATGGTCTGGCCGCCTTCGGTGAAGGGCATCCTCGTCACCGAATCCGTGCGCGGCGACGGCGGGGTCCTGCGCAATTCCGAGGGCAAGCGGTTCATGTTCGACTACATCCCCGACGTGTTCAAGGAGAAGTACGCCGAGTCGGAGGAGGAGGGCGACCGCTGGTACGAGGACCCGGACCACAACCGGCGTCCGCCCGAGCTGCTGCCGCGCGACGAGGTGGCCCGGGCCATCAACTCCGAGGTGAAGGCCGGCCGCGGGTCCCCGCACGGCGGGGTCTTCCTGGACGTCTCCACCCGCATGCCGGCGGAGAAGATCAAGCGGCGGCTGCCGTCCATGTACCACCAGTTCAAGGAGCTGGCGGACGTGGACATCACCGCGGAGCCGATGGAGGTCGGCCCGACCTGCCACTACGTGATGGGCGGGATCGCGGTCGACTCGGACACCGCCGCGACGGTCGGCGTCCCGGGGCTCTTCGCCGCGGGCGAGGTCGCGGGCGGGATGCACGGCTCGAACCGCCTCGGCGGGAACTCCCTCTCCGACCTGCTCGTCTTCGGCCGCCGGGCCGGTCTGCACGCGGCGGAGTACGCCTCGGGGGCCGGCGCACGCCCGGCGGTCACCCAGTCCGAGATCGACGCGGCGGCGGCGGAAGCCCTGGCCCCCTTCCACGCGGAGGACGGCGCGGAGAACCCGTACACCCTCCACCAGGAGCTCCAGACGACCATGAACGACCTGGTCGGCATCATCCGCCGCGAGGGCGAGATGGCCGAGGCCCTGGAGAAGCTGGCGGCCCTGCGCGTACGGGCGGCGCGCGCCGGGGTCGAGGGGCACCGCCAGTTCAACCCGGGCTGGCACCTGGCGCTGGACCTGCGGAACATGCTGCTGGTCAGCGAGTGCGTGGCCCGCGCGGCCCTGGAGCGCACCGAGAGCCGGGGCGGGCACACCCGCGAGGACTGCCCGGCGATGGAGCGCGACTGGCGCCCGGTGAACCTGCTGTGCCGCCCCGTCGACCCGGCCCCTGCGGATCCCGCAGCCGACCGGATCGCCCTGGTCCGCACCCGCACCGACCCCATCCGCCCGGACCTGCTCGCGCTGTTCGAGAAGGAAGAGCTGGTCAAGTACCTCGCCGAAGAGGAGCTCTTCTAGTGACTACCTACGACGCACGCTTCCGGATCTGGCGGGGCGACGCCGAGGGCGGGGAACTGCGGGACTTCACCGTCGAGGTGCACGACGGGGAGGTGGTGCTGGACATCGTCCACCGGCTCCAGGCCACCCAGGCCTCGGACCTCGCGGTGCGCTGGAACTGCAAGGCGGGCAAGTGCGGCTCGTGCAGCGCGGAGGTCAACGGCCGACCGCGGCTGATGTGCATGACCCGCATGTCGACCTTCGAGCCGGACGAGACGATCACGGTCACCCCGCTGCGGGCCTTCCCGGTCGTCCGCGACCTGGTGACGGACGTGTCCTTCAACTACCAGAAGGCGCGCGAGGTCCCGGCCTTCGTGCCGCCGGAGGGGGTGGCCCCGGGCGCGTACCGGATGCAGCAGGTCGACGTGGAGCGCTCGCAGGAGTTCCGCAAGTGCATCGAGTGCTTCCTGTGCCAGGACACCTGCCACGTGGTGCGTGACCACGAGGAGAACAAGACGGCCTTCGCGGGCCCGCGCTTCCTCATGCGGGTGGCGGAGCTGGACATGCATCCCCTGGACGCGGCGTCGGAGGCGGGCCTGGACCGCAAGCGAACCGCCCAGGAGGAGCACGGGCTCGGCTACTGCAACATCACCAAGTGCTGTACGGAGGTCTGCCCCGAGGGCATCAAGATCACCGACAATGCCCTGATCCCGCTGAAGGAGCGGGCGGTGGACCGCAAGTACGACCCGCTGGTGTGGCTGGGCAGCAGGATCCGGCGGCGTTCGGAGCCGTAGCGCGCCCCGGCCGCTCACCGCGCGGGAGGTGCCCCCTGGGAGAACGCCGTATGACGTGATGCCAGGGGGCTTCGCTGCGGGGCGTCCCCACCGCCGGGCGGTGCGCGTCTCCGGGTGCGGGGGCGGGAGAGCGACCATAGCCTCCCCTATGTGACCCTGCCGATTCCGCCGAAGCGACGTACCGCCACCGCCCGCATATCCGTACGGGCCGCGCTCGCCCTCGCCTGCGGGCTGCTGGCGCTCGGCTGGGGGGTGGCCGGGGCGCCGCCCGCGCGGGCGGACGATCCCGTCACCCTTTCGCAGCAGGGGCAGATCACCGACCGCGTCGGGGCGCTGGGCGACCGCAAGGCGGCCGTCACCGCCGCGCTCGACAAGCTGTACGCCGACCGGAGGATCCAGCTCTTCGTGGCGTACGTACGCGACTTCTCCGGGCGCTCGTCCCAGAGCTGGGCCGATGCCACCGCCGAGAAGAACGGCCTCGGCCAGAACGACGTCCTGCTGGCCGTGGCGACCGGGGCCCGGCAGTACGCCTATTCGGCCGCCGTCGACTCCGGTTTCACCGAGCAGCAGCTCGCGACCGTCGCGCAGACCGCCATCGAGCCGGCCCTGAGGCAGAACGACTGGGCGGGCGCCGCCATCGGCGCGGCCCACGGCTACGACGCGGTGCTCGGCGGACTGCCCGTACCCGTGCCCGCCATCACCCCCGGCCAGGCCGATCCCGGCGGCGGGGCGAGCGGCGGGAGCGGGGCAGGGGACTTCGTGCTGCCGGTGGTCGCGGTCGGCGCGGCCGGGGCGCTCGGGGCGTACGCGTACCGCCGCCGCAAGCGCAAGGACGCCGTGATCGGTGCCGGCGGCCGGGGTACGACGACCGGGCCGGGCTGGCCCGAGGGGGCGCCTGACCGGCTCCCGCTGCCGGAACTGGACGCCCGGGCCAAGGCGCTGCTGGTGGAGAGCGACGACTCCGTCCGTACGAGCACCGAGGAGCTCGGTTTCGCGTCGGCGCAGTTCGGCGACGAGGCGGTCGTCCCCTTCACCGAGGCCGTGGAGTACGCGAAGGGCGAGCTGACGCAGGCCTTCCGGCTGCGCCAGCAGCTCGACGACGCCTACCCGGAGGACGACGCGACCCGGCGCCGGATGCTGGACGAGATCGTCGCCCGGTGCACGGAGGCGAACCGGCGGCTGGACGCGGAGTCGGCGGACTTCGACCGGCTGCGGGACCTGGAGAAGAACGCCCCGCAGGCGCTGGCGACCGTGGAGGCGCACTTCCGGGCGCTGACCGGGCGCACCACGACGGCCGAGGCGACCCTGGCCGCGCTGGCGCGGCGGTACGCGGACTCCGCGTCCGCGCCGGTCGCCTCCCACCCCGAACAGGCGAAGGACCGGCTGCTGTTCGCCACCACCCACCTCGGTGAGGCCCGCGCGGCCGTGGACGGCGGCGACAACGGCAGGGCGGCCGTGCACGTACGGGCCGCCGAGGGCGCGGTGGACCAGGCCGCGACCCTGGTCGACGCGGTCGAGCGGCGGGCGCGGGAGCTGGCGGAGGCGGCCGGCAAGCTGCCGGGCGCCCTGAACGAGACGGAGACCGACCTCGCCGACGCGCACGGTCTGCTGAGCGGCACGCCGGCGGAGGTGCCCACGGCCGATCTCCAGGGCCGCATCGGCCGGGCGGACGCGGTACTGGCCGACGTACGGCAGGAGCAGGCGGCCGGCCGGTACGACCCGATCGACGCCCTGCGGCGCGTGGAGGAGGCCGACGCGGCTTTGGACGAGGCCCTGGCCGGGGCGCGGGAGCGGGAGTCCGGCCGGCAGCGGGCGGCGGCCCTGCTCGACCAGGCCACGCTCTCGGCGCGCAGCGCGATCGGCGCGGCCGCGGACTACGTCACCACCAGCCGGGGCGCGGTCGGCAGCCAGGCCCGGACCCGGCTGGCGGAGGCGCAGCGGCACCTGGAGCGGTCGGCGTCGCTGACCGGGTCCGACCCGGCGGCCGCGCTGGCGGAGGCGCAGCGGGCGGACGCGCTGGCCCGGCAGGCGCAACAGCTGGCGGAACAGGACGTACGGGGCTTCCAGAACCCGTACGGCGCCGGGCGCTCCGCCGGCGGCGGCCGGGGCGGCGCGGTGCTCGGCGGGATCATCCTCGGCGAGCTCCTGCGGGGCGGCGGGATCGGCGGTTTCGGCGGCGGGGGCGGTTTCGGCGGCGGGGGCGGGGGCGGAGGCCGTGGCCCGGGGTCCTTCGGCGGCGGCGGAACCCGCGGCCGGATGGGCGGCGGCGGCCGTTTCTGACACCGCGTGCGCATCGCGGGACCCGTTACGCACACCACACAAGGAGAGACCCCGATGAGCAAGCAGACCATCCTCGGCCGCGTCACCCAGCTCGCCAAGGCCAACATCAACGCCCTGCTGGACCAGGCGGAGGACCCGCAGAAGATGCTGGACCAGCTGATCCGCGAGTACTCGAACAACATCTCGGAGGCCGAGCAGGCGGTCGCGACGACGATCGGCAACCTGCGGATGCTGGAGGCGGACCACAAGGAGGACGTGGAGGCGGCCGCCGAGTGGGGCCGCAAGGCCTTGGCCGCGAGCCGGAAGGCGGACGAGCTGCGGGCGGCGGGCTCGACGGCGGACGCGGACAAGTTCGACAACCTGGCGAAGGTGGCGCTGGGCCGGCAGATGCAGTCGGAGAAGGAGGCGGGGACGGCGGAGCCGGCGATCGCGGCCCAGACGGTGGTCGTGGACCAGCTCACGTCGGGTCTGGACTCGATGAAGTCGAAGCTGACGGAACTCCAGGCGAAGCGGGACGAGCTGGTGGCCCGGGCGAAGACCGCGCAGGCGCAGAACACGATGCTGGACGCGGTGAAGAACATCGACGTCATGGACCCGACGAGCGACCTGAACCGCTTCGAGGAGAAGGTCCGCCGCGAGGAGGCGATGGCACTGGGCAAGCAGGAGCTCGCCGCCTCGTCCCTGGACGCGCAGTTCGAGTCCCTGGAGGACCTGGGCAAGGCCTCGGAAATCGAGGCCAGACTCGCCGCCCTCAAGTCAGACAAGGCCGCCTGACCCTCCCGGGGGCAATCCAGCCCCGCCGGCGTGTCAGGTGCGGGGTCTGGGGCGGAACCCCGGAGCCGGCCCGCAGGGAACCTTCGGCGCGAGCCAAGGTCCAGCCCCGGCGGCCATTGAGGCGCGACGGGCCGGGGGCCGGCCCCCGGGAGGGGTTGGAACTGCTGTCTGGTGACTGGGTTTGAGTGTGTTCTGGCGTGGATTAGTGAGTGCCTCGTCCGTGGTGGTGGGTCGATGCCGGGCGGGAACGGAGGTTCTTGCATCGAATGGGTGACCTCTGTTGGGGGTGGTCGTTGGGTGGGGGATGGGTTCTTTCGGTACCGGGGTGGGTGCTGGGTG
>NZ_JAGGOZ010000089.1 GCF_018614075.1 Streptomyces sp. ISL-94
ATATCGTCGGCCGCGTCAGATGGGTATAAGAGACCGCCCCTGCGGGGGGCCCCGCAGGGGGCTAGTGCTGTGGCCGGGAAGGTTTGCCGGGGCGCGGCGTCCGGTGCGGTGCATCGCAAGGCGGAGGGAAGCGGCTCGTACGGGACGTACTTGCGCGGTCCGACAACACGGCGAGGTGCCGTGCCGGGCGTCGCGCCCCGGTGAACCTTTCCGGTCACAGCACTAGCCTCTAGAGCTTGCGGAAGTCCCACGAGACGATCGACTCCGGCGTGAGGCGGATCCAGGCGTGCCGCCCGTCGTGCGGCATCTCCTCGATGCCGAAATTCTTGACCGGGAAGATGCGCTCCGCTTCCGCCAGTTCCGGGCAGGGCCCGCCGGTGCGCGGGGCCTCGCCGACGAAGACGGCGCTGCCGGACAGCTCGACGCCCCGCAGCTCGTCGTAGGACTCGCCGGAGTCGACGACCACCGAGATCCGGGGGTCCTCGCGCAGGTCGGACCAGCGCCGGCTGCGCGTGATGGAGTACAGCCACAGTGAGGCGCCGTCCCAGGCGAACCACAGCGCGCCCACGTGCGGGCGGCCGTCGGGGGAGACCGTGGCCACCCGGCAGGTCCGCTGCTCGCGCAGGAAGGCGTCCACTTCCGCATCGGTCATCATGATCCGGCGGCCCCGGCGCTGCCCGCTTCCCGTCCGTGCTTCGCTCATCCGTCCCACCCCTTCACATCTGACTGTGTGTCAGGAATCATGCGGGCTCTTCCGTCGTCACGCCAGGGGGAGCCATGCAGGATCTCGATCCCGCCACCACCGCGCTGCTCACCGTCGAGTGCCAGAACGGCGTCGTCGGCGAGGAGAGCGCCCTGCCCGAGCTCGCGAAGGAGGCCCAGGACTCCGGGATGCTGGGCCGGGTGGCGGCGCTGGTGGCCGCCGCGCGCGGGGCCGGGGTGCAGGTGCTGCACGCGGTCGCCGAGCGGCGGCCCGACGGGCTCGGGGCGAACAGCAACGCGCGTCTCTTCCGGGCCGCCGGGAACCTCCCCGTGCGCCAGCTGGCCGGGAGCAGGGCGGTGGAGGTCGCGGCCCCCATCACCGTCGCCGAGCAGGACCTCGTCGTCCGCAGGCTGCACGGGCTCTCCCCGATGGCCGGCACCGATCTGGACGCCCTGCTGCGCAATCTCGGCATCCGCACCCTCGTCGTCACCGGGGTCTCCTCCAACATCGCCATCCCGAACACCGTCTTCGACGCCGTGAACCTCGGCTACCAGGTCGTGGTTCCGGCCGACGCCATCGCCGGGGTGCCCGCCTCCTGCACCGCCGAGGTGATCCGCAACTCCCTCGCGCTGGTCGCGGCCGTCACCTCGGCCGAAGCGCTGCTTAAGCAGTGGGCTCCTGCGCCCTGACCCCCGTAACCTGGGCGGATGCTGTCCGAAGTGATCGCGACCCGCTACGTCACGCCCCTGCGTGAGGGCGGCTCGCTCCCGGGAATCGTCGAGGCCGACGACCTCGGTACCTACGTCATGTAGGCCCCGTGGTAAGCCCCTTGACCTGGGGATACCTGCTGCAGCGTGGCGCTGACCTGCAGGGACGCTTCTTTCGGATCCTTTCACGGGCTTTCCTGCTTACGTGGCTCAAACTCCCCAGGGGCTCCCCGAGCGGCGGTGAAACTCCCCAGCCGCTCCCCAGCGGGGCGGCTGGGGAGGGTCGAGGTGGGCCCTGTTTGGCGGACACGGCCTGGCCTTCCGTGACCCGTCCGTCCCCGGCTCTTGGCTGCGGATCCTCTTGCCGCAGATGTTGCCTGGGACGGTGGTGCGTGTTGACCGGCTCCCAGCGGGCGACGTAATCGGCCAAGGCGTGCGGCATGGCGGGAAGCATGCCATAGCTCGTATCTGTACAGCCTTGTTAGGTTAATTGGGATGGACTTGGCTTTCCCCTCGAGCGTCGCCAACTTGTTTCCGATGACCCACCACGTGGAGTGCGTGGCAATCCTGGAGCCGGTCGCGAAGGGCGCCTGACCTGCAGGTTTATCGGTGTGCGTTACGTGCACTGTGGGCGTTACGGGCGATATCTTGACGCTGAAAGGACGCTCGTGACGCTCGTTTGACGCATGCCGGGCTGGTTCCCTGACGGTGTATCGGTAGCGGAAAGTCGCCCCCGGACCAGGCTGCGCGCCTGCCCGGGGAGGTGGCTTCTGCGTGCAGTGGGGGCCGGATGTCGACTTTGTACGGGCGTCGGCCGAGCTCCCCGCGCACGCTCTGTAGCGGAGACCGCCGCTGGTTCCCGGTACAGGGGAGGCATCTGCTGGTGAGAGAGTGAGGTGGGTGCATGCACCGCTGGTCCCCGTTGAACGACCGCCAGCGAGAGCTCCTGCGGCGGCTGGACGCCAGCGAGGAGCTGGGCTCGGCGTCGGCTGAACGGCTCTCCATGTACGCGTTGCGCGATCGAGGGCTGCTGGTCGTCGTACGTCGTCACGGGGCGGTACAGACCGAGGTCACCGATGCCGGGAGATTCTATCTGGAACACGGTCACCATCCGGAGGATCCGCGGTACACCTCCGCGCTCCAGGGCGCAGCCAAGAAAACTCCTATGCCGTACTCGGAACGGCCTGTGGTCCGGGCGCGGCGCGCCATGGCGGCGGAGTTGATTGAACGGCTCGTGGCTGAGCGGCGGGTGGTCATCCCAGCGCCTGACGAGGCGATGGAGACGGAGTACCGGCGGGCCACCCAGTGGTTGCTGCTCTCAAGGAAGACCAGCCGGCTCGCCGTGCCTGCGGTTCTTCGGGGCAGGGCTCTTCGCCTGCTCCAGGCATTGTCCGCGGAAGCGGCGAAGCGCGGCCATGAGGTTCGCGAGCATGCGGTGGCTGAGCCGTACCGGAGTCGGCCCTATGCGTACGGCGGCACGTACCTCCCCTCTCGTCTCTCCCGGCGTGAGGGCGAGCTGGACCTGGTCGTCGGCTATTTCACATACACGGTGACGATCAAGCAGGAGTATTCGCAGTCCGCGGATCCGGAGCGGGCGCAGAGCCTGATGATCGAGCTTCCCTGCAGCCGCTCGGGCCGCCAGGGGAAGTGGGTTGACCGGAAGCGGTGGAGGCTGGAGGACGTTCTCGGCACGATTCTGCGGGAGGTGGAGATCCGCGCGGGGGAGGATGCCCAACGTCGGATCGACGAGGAGCGGGCCAAGGCGGACCGGAAGGTCCGGTTGCAGGCGGCGATGGACTCGGCTCGGGAGCAGGCGATCCAGGCCCAGCTTGCCGCTGTGCTGCGTGTCCAGGCGAAGGACTGGCATGAGGCGAGGGCGCTGAGCCAGTACTGCGATGCCCTGGAGCACCGGCTCGCCGCCTCGGCGGGTCTGGTGTGCCCGGAGGCCGCCTCTGCCCGGCAGTGGCTGGAGTGGGCCCGCGCCTACGTACGATCCCTGGACCCGCTGCGGGAACTGCCCGCGATGCCGCGACCCGCGACCCGGAGCCCGAGGAACTGAAGTTGTATCTGAAGGGCTGGAACCCGCGCGGACCTGAGGTGCAGGACTGCTCCTGGCGGGATTGATCAAGAACCTTCCTACCCGGCATGGCACCCCGATGCGTTCGGCAGCGGCCGCTTCGATTGGGCCGGCATCCCCGTGCCAGGCTGCTCGTCGCGGGGGAACGACGGAGCCCAGCAGACCGCAGTGGCCGACGGGGCCATGGCGGAGCTCGACGCGGCGGTCGATGAGGTCCTGCTGGGGCTCGGTGAGGACATCACCAAGGTCAAGAACCAGACCTACACGACCTACCGGCGGATGCAGAACTATGCGTGCCGGTACCCACCGAAGAGGGTCAAGCGTTGGTCTACGTGAAGGCCGACCGGGCAGGAGGTCGACCTCCTGTCCGGCTTCGCACGGGACGTGACAGGGCTAGGCCACCGCGGCACCGGCAACCTGTAGCTGACGCTGCAGTCCGAGCGGGACCTGGAGCGCGCGGCCGAGCACTTCCGGGGCAGCTACGCGGCGGCGTAGCCGAGCTTTGCCGGGCCGGCGGTGCCCCAGGTCAGGCAGTGAAGTCGTGAGGTGTGGCGCGGCGGTTCCTTCCGACGGTTCGGGCAGGGGTGGCGGTGGATCTCCAATGATCCGGCGGATCCCCGGTTTGGCTAACCGGGGATCGCCTGCTAATTTGCGCGCCTTGGCGCGGACCCGGGCTGGCCATGTGCCAGGTCGTTAGGCGGAAGCGGAGGTAGACGCCCGGTCCGGGGTTCGGAGGGCGAGGGCCGCCGTGTATCGGGGCGGAGCCGACAGGTCGGTCAGGGTCCAGCCGGGGATTGCGGCCGGGGTGTGTGCGGCGCCTACGTACGGCTCCGCCAGGCCGAGCGCCAGGCCTACCGGTGGCCTTGAGGTAGACCTCCTTGCGGGACCACACCCGGCCTATCGCCGCCCGCCGGTCCGGCTCCGGGAGCGCGGTAAGCTCCGCGGTCTCCGCCGGGTGCAGGGCATCGCCACCGCCCTCAGAAGGAACGCCCGCGCCGCCACCCGGCCACTACAGATCCTGGCCATTCCTTGATCACAAACCGGCTATACCCACTTCATGCCGAAGTCCTGCCCCGTCGCCCACCAGGAATGCTCTGCCTGGATCCATGCCGACGACAGCTACCGTGCGCGGTTCAGCACCGACCGCTCCGCGACCTGGACTGCGGGACGGGGGACGTGTGCCACTGGGAGTCGGCTCCACCATCCCTCCTTCGACGGTCGGTCATCGGCGCTTCGTGGGCGGGGTGTGGGGGCGGCCAGCGGACATGACCAGGCGGACGTCGCGTAGGTCGGCGAGATCGGAGAGCGGGTCGCCGGTGACCGCGAGGAGGTCGGCGCGGTAGCCAGGGGAGAGTTGGCCGGTATCGGCGGCGATACCCAAGGCCAGGGCGGCTTCGACCGTGGCCGAGTCGATGGCCTCGGCGGGGGAGAGGCCGATGTGGCGGAAAAACTCCAGGCTGGAGACAAAGCCATCGAAGACGGCGTGGGTGACGCCCGCGTCAGTTCCCGCGATGAGACGGACGCCCTGGTCGGCCATCCAGCGCAGGCGGCCGAACATCTCCTCGGCCCGCTCGACGCCGAAGCGTTGGGCGAAACCCCGCCAGTCGGGGCTCGCCGCCGGGCACACTCGGATCTCCTTTGCTGCCATCTCCGCGACGAGATCGGGCCGTACGTCGAAACCGTCCTGCGCCATCCAAGTGCAGTGCTCCAGGGTAGTGACCCCGGCCGCGACAGCGGCCTCGATGCCTGCGGTGCCGTGCGCGTGGGCCGCCACGGGCAACCCGGCCTTGCGTGCTTCGGCCACGACCAAGCGCAGCTCGGCGGTGGTGAACTGAGCCTGCCAGATCGGCGGACCGCCCTTGGTGATGCCGCCGCCGGTGGCCATCACCTTGATCACATCAACGCCTTCCTCGGCGTTGCGCCGCACGAGCTCGCGCAGGGCGGCCTCACTGTCCACCTCGCCGCCGAAGAACCAGCAATGACCACCTGGGCGGGTCAGGGGGGTGCCGGCGCTGAGGATGCGCGGGCCGAGCACTCCGTCCCGTGCGATCGAGTCGCGCAGGCGCAGAGCCAGGCCGTTGCGGTCTCCGAGGTCCCGTACGGTCGTCACACCCGAGTCGAGCAACTGCCGGGCCCGCTTGGCCATCCCAGCCAGCAGATCGGCGTCGTCCGTGTCCAGCAGCGCCGTCACGGGATCCGGTCCCGCGTCGAGTGCGAGGTGGACATGGCAGTCGATCAGGCCGGGAAGCAGCGTGCCGTCGGGGAACGCCATGGTCGTAGCCTCCGGCGAGGCCAAGACTTCAATGTCTCGCCGTGGGCCCACGTCGACGATTCTTTCGCCTCGTACGAGTACGGCGCCGTCCCGTAGCCGCCGACCGCCGGGGCCCGTCACGACCTGCCCGGCGGAGATCAGGTATTCCATGGAGTGTCACCCTCGTGTATGTCGTTTCGGAAAGTCAGTCAGGCAGGACGGGAGGCCCGGAGCGCGTCGGAGAGGAGGACGAGCTGGCGCACGTCGTCGTCGAGGTCGTCCCCTTGGGGCAAGGCGATTGCGACCGCCCCTGAGGGTGCCGGCGTCCCGGCTGCATACGCCTCCAGTGCGCGATTCAAGTGGTCGGCGACCACCCGGGGTGGAAGGTGCTCGACTGGCCCCGCCTCCTTGAGTTGTGCGAGGTACGGACTGAGTCTTACGATGCCGTCGCGGCATTCGATCACTCGGCGGTAATACCGGTGGTGCACGCCCTGGGGGGTGAGTCGACTGCGCCACCCGTCGGACGCCGCCCGGTGCAGGGCGTTCTCGGGGAACGCCTCGTGCAGGGCCACCCACAGAGGGGTGAGCCGGTGGTGCGTGCGCCGGTGCTGCCACCGGAGGCGGAGCGAAGCCAGCCGACTCGCGGCTCCCGGATAGAGGATGCCGACGACGAACAGCGGGATCGCCAGGTCCAGCAGCAACTTGACGCCGGTGATCACAGCCGTTGGCACGGTGCCGTCGAACGCGCGGACCACGACGAGAGCTCCGCGGAGGGCGTCGGCCCCGACCATGCATGTCAGCGAAACGGCGACCAGGCGCAGTCCTACGGTCAGCGAGCCACGGGAGACCCGGATGTATCGCAGGGTCCACCGCAGCGCCATCGCGAGCGCGTACGCCAGGTAGATCCCGGCTGCCAGGTAGAAGACGGCGATACTCGCCACCTGCATGTTTGCCGTCGCGTAGACATGGCCCCGCTCGCTGCGCGGGGTCGCGAGCGTCGCCGCCGTGATCACGACTGCGGTGATGGCGAACGGGATGAGTTCGATCCGGGCGCGCCGGAGGCCTGCGCGTGGGTCCGACGCCGATTGCAGGTAGAAGCACATCAGCCAGTACACGGTGCCGAGCAGCAGGATGTTCTGAATCAGCTTCGACGCACCCGCGCCCACCATGCCGTCGACGTCGTCGGCGACGCTCCGCAACCCTATGGGGAAGGACAGCGAAGCGCAGACGATGCAGTAGGTCACGGCCCGAAGGGGCCGGTCGTGCGGGGCCTTGGCGATCTGGTGGATCATGCGGACCAGGGCGAGGAGAAGCACAGCGCCGAGCAGGAAACTCAGCATGTCACAGCCACCCGCGCCGCTCGGTCAGAGCCGTTTGGATACGACGGGCTGTGGAGTCTCGAGGGGCTGGCTGGTCAACGGTCTTCAGGATGCACGCCCATTCGAGGATGATGGTGGCCATCATCTCGGCCTCGTGCTCGCGTTCCTCGTCGTATGAAGTGCGTCCCAGGAGCCGCTTGACCACATCGAGCGAGATGCTCGGCATGATTGCGCCAAGCAGCGCATCGTCGAGCCCGCCGCTCTGGTGGTCGGCCAGGATGTGCCCGATCTCGTGCACGATGATGTGGTTCTGGTGGGCCCTGCTGGTTTCCTGCTGGTAGAAGATGTAGTCGGTGTTGTCGGTGGCGATCCACAGTCCATATGCGCCGTGCGCGGGCAGCCTGTAAGGGACCAGCTGTATGGGGCGGTTGCGGCGCTCCCCCAGAAGTCTGCACAGGACAGTGACGTTGAGTGGTGGCTGGACCCCCAGCGACCGGAGTTCGCGTTTGCAGCGCCGCCGTAACTCTCGATCTTTTAGCAATGTTTCCATTCCTCCCCCATGCCTCACCGGCCTCACGCCTTCATGCAACATGAGTCGGCTTCGGACAGACAGGGGGAATCAGGTCATGATCGCGGCTCGTCCTTCGGCGCGCCCTGCGGCAGGCCCTCCAGGGCCCTTACATGCTCGATGAGTTCGCCGATCGAGCTCAGGCTCGCGGGGGAGAGTCCAGCGGCCCGCAGGGCGACGTGCTGGACGTTGGAGTCGCGCAGCGCCGCGAGCAGGGCGAGTTGCGTGTGCACGTCTGATGCGACCTGGTCGTCGAAGAAGTAGGCCGGAGGGACGCCGAAGAACTTCGCGATCCCTTCGAGGTGTTTGAGCGTCGGATTGTCGCGCTGCCCCTTGCGGAGCAGCCAGATGTAGCTTCCGGAGATGGGTATTCCGGCTTCTGAAATGGCCCGAGCGACCTCTTCGGTGTTGTAAGGCTGACGGCCGCCCTGAACCACCGTTTCGAACAGATGATTGATCTTGTCGGCGAGGGTGAGTCTTGCTCCGCCGTCCATCTCGGCCAAGGCCGCACCTCCCTGTGTTGGGGGCAATCTAGTGGTATTGACCGAGATCGTCGATGGTAGAGGCCTGTTGACACCGGTCGGACTCGAGGCTAGCGTCCCCGTCCAGGTTGAACTTCGACTCATGTTGGACGCAATTCGACCTGGGGTCACCTGAGTTGGCGCGGCCTGCTCGATGTGAGCCCCGAGAGGGCGTCCGCGCTCGGACGAGGGAAGACATGGAACTTCGCATTCTCGGACCGATTGAAGCGCTGAACGACGGCCGAGCCCGGTCGCTCGGCGGGATGCGACCCAGAACCCTGCTGGCGGCACTGGTGATCGCTGGCGAGCGCGGGCTGGCTGAACATGAGATCCACCAGGTGTTATGGGGAACCGCTCCGCCCGCGACCGTGCGTGCCCAGGTGCACACGTACATCTCGCGGCTGCGCAAGGCGTTGGGAGACGCGGTGGAACTCGTCCGGTTGCCGAACGGGTACGAGCTTATGTCGAGCGGCGCGACAGTGGACTACCTCGAGTTCGGGAGCCTCGCGGCCCGCGGCCGCGACGTCTTCGCAGCCGGGGGTATGGCCCAGGCCGCCAACCTGTTCACGGCCGCGCTCGGGCAGTGGCGCGGGCCGGCCCTCATCGGGGCCACGGAGTTCCTTGAGGCGTCGGAGGCCCCCCGGCTCGAGGAACTCCGAATGTCCGTTATGGAGGAGAAAGCGGCCGCCGACCTCGCTCTCGGCCGTGCCCGGCGCGTTGTCGAAGAACTCGCCCCGTGTGTGGCACAGTTCCCCTTCCGCGAGGGGCTGAGGTCCCTGCTGATGACCGCACTCTCCCATTGTGGCCGACAAGCCGAGGCCATCACCGTCTACCACGAGGGCCGGTCGGTCCTGGCCGAACACCTCGGCGTGGATCCGGGAGACGAGCTGAACAGCACCTTCCAGTCCCTGCTCGCCGGTACCCTCATCGCGCGCCCGCCGCTTCCCGGGGGCGCGGACAATGCGGTCCGGCCCGAGGCTGTGTCCTCTCGCGAAGAGGCGTACACGGCGCTGCCAGCTGACCTCGTGGACTTTACCGGCCGGCACGCCGAACTGCGTCGGCTCAGGGAATGGCTGAAGCCCGCACCGGACGGCACCAGTTGCGCCGGGCCCGTCGTGGTCACCGGCCTGGCCGGGAGCGGTAAGACCGTACTGGCCGTGCGGGCCGCGTACGGGATCGCTCCCGCCTACCCCGACGGCAGGTTGTTCGTCCGCTGCCGTGACGCTTCGGGATACCGGCGTCCGCCGGCCGACATCGCCGGAGACCTGCTGAGAGGGCTGGGTGAACAGGTGGACCCGACGGCGGGGTCGGAAGAGCGCGTGTGGCGATTACAGGCCCGGCTCACCCAGAGCCGCTGCCTGGTCGTTCTGGACGACGCCGCCGATGAGGCACAGGTGCACGCCCTGGTCCCGGGCAGCGGACAGACCCAGTTCTTGATCACCGGACGACCGAGGTTCGCCACGCTGCCCAGGGTGCGCGTCATGGCCTTGGGTGGCCTCCAGCCGCGCGAAGCGATGGACCTGCTCGACGGGATTACGACCGGCGTGGTCGGCTCCAAGGGCGACGCCGGGCGGTTGGTCCGCCTGTGCGATGGCCACCCCGCCGCCATTCGTGCCGTGGCGGCCCAGCTGATCGCCAAGCCCCACTGGACGCCCGCCCACCTCGCTGACCGATTGGCCGACCCCTGCCGCGACACCCTCGGCCTACTGCGGGTCGGTGAGCTCGATGTCGGCGCGACACTGCTGCGCAGTGCCGCCGAACTCCCGGAAGGCCCGCGCCGTGCCCTGCAGCGGCTGGCGCTGCTCCAGGCTCGGCGCATAACCGTACGGGTGGCGGCCGCCACGCTGGAACTGCCGGTGTCGCAGACCGAAGACCTTCTTGAACTTCTAGTGGACGCCCACATGCTGGGTGTTGCCGGATCGGCCGGCGAGGGCGGCTTCGTCTTCGAGCTGCCCGGCCTGCTGATGTGCCTGCTGACGGCCGATGGCGTGTACGGGGGCGCCAGGCATCTGCGAACCGAGGTCATCCGCTGGCAACCAGAGCCAAACAGAGCGCCACGTCCGGGGCTTCCTGCGGTGGCCGGCAGCCGTTGCGTATAGCCGCTGTATAGCGACCGACAGTCGATATATAGCGTCCTTTCAGATCATCTATCCGTCAGTAGATCCGTGTGTCCCCTTCACAGGAGGTTCTGTCGTGTCCGACGCCACGCCTAGTCCAGGCTTCACCGACCGTGCGGAACTCCGGCGCGCCAACCGGGCTACGGTCGAGAAGTACATGCAGACCACGGGTCAGGACCGCCTCAAGCGCCACCTGCTCTTCGTCGAGGCGGGGGAGGGCGGCCTATGGACGGCCGACACGCCCGAACCCATCGTCATCCGGGGCCGCGATCGGCTGGCGGAACATGCCGTTTGGTCCCTTGAATGCTTCCCCGACTGGGTGTGGTTCAACATCCAGATCTTTGAGACACAGGACCCCAACCGATTCTGGGTGGAGTGTGACGGTGAGGGGGCGATCCACTTCCCTGGCTACGAGCCCGGCCACTACAAGAACCATTTCCTCCATTCCTTCCTGCTGGACCGCGGGAAGATCGTGCAGAACCGCGAGTTCATGAACCCCTTCCACCAGCTGCGGGCGCTTGGCATCGAGGTGCCCGTGGTCCGGCGTGAAGGGATCCCCACGTGAAGGCCATGATCGCGTGGTGGGATCTCACGCAGTCTGACCAGACCATCGAGTCGTTGCACGGCTTCCTGAGTGACGAGGCCGTCGCAGCCTGGTCCGACCAGCCCGGACTGGTGCTGAAGCTGTGGATCGCCGACGACGAGAACAATCGCTGGGGAGCGGTCCTGGTCTGGGAGTCCACCGATGCAGCTGCACCGCCGCACCCACGCAGCGCCGCCGAGCTGATCGGCTATGCGCCCACTCACCGCACCTGGTTCGACATCGAGGCGACCGCCGTCGGATGGCGCGACCTGTCCTCCCTCGCCGGCCTGGGCCGGGCCCTGGAGGTATCGGAACGATGACGACGACATCGAGCGAGCCCACCGGTCCGGCCCCCGTCCGCGAATCGGAGGAGTTCCGTACACCTCTGGCAGACCCGCTCGCCCTTCTGCGCAGCTGGCTCGACCGGGCCGGGGATGAGGTCCGCGAACCGGGCGCGCTCGCTCTGGCGACCACCAGCGCGGACGGCCGATCCTCCAGCCGGATCGTTCAGCTCAACTCTCTGTCCGATGTGGGCCTCGTCTTCACCAGCCATCTAGGAAGCCCCAAGGCTCGTGAACTCGCAGCTCAGCCCTGGGCGTCCGGCGTGCTCTACTGGCGCGAGAGCGGCCGGCAGATCGTCGTATCCGGCCCCGTCGAGCAGCTACCCGTCGCGACCTCGGACGCCCTGTGGGCGGCCCGTCCCGTCAGTACACACGCCATGTCGGTCGCGTCACGGCAGAGCGAGGTGCTGGAGGACGTCGAAGCCCTGCGCGCCGATGCCGTGCGGCTGGCCGCACTCGGCCCGCTGCCCAGGCCCGAGCCGTTCGTGGGTTACCAACTGGTCCCGCACAGCCTGGAGTTCTGGGAGTCGAGCCCCGATCGGCTGCACCGCCGCCTGCGCTACGAGCGTCAGGGGGATACCTGGTCGGTGCTGAGACTCCAGCCGTGACCCCCGTGCGCGCCGAGTGGCAGTCGGTATGGATCCGGCAGCCACCGGCCGCGCCATGGCCTGAGCGCCTTGCTCCCCGCCCTGCTCGAAGCGAACGGAACTCACTGACCATGCGCCAGTACGTCGTCGCGGACGCCTTCACCGACAGGCCGCTCGAAGGGAACCCGGTTGCCGTCTACTTGGACGCTGCGGACCTCACTGCACATCAGATGCAGTGTATCGCTCGCGAGATGAACCTCTCGGAGACCACCTTCGTCCTGCCGCCCGAGCACGGCGGCCACGCCCGCATCCGGATCTTCACTCCCGTCAACGAGCTGCCGTTCGCCGGTCATCCCATGCTCGGCACCGCCCAGGTCCTCGGCGAGGAATGGCAGGCCGGCAGTCTGCTGCTGGAGACCGCCATGGGTCACATCCCGGTGGAGTTGGAGCGTACTGGCGACCGGATCACCCGCGTCCGGATGTGCCAGCCGATACCCACATGGGAGCCGTATCAGGAGACGCCCAAACTCCTTGCCGCCCTCGGCCTGCGCGACTCAACCCTTCCGGTAGACGTCTACTGCAACGGCCCTCGCCACGTCCTGGTCGGCCTGTCAAGCGTCGCGGCCCTCGCCGCCCTGCGCCCCGACCACCGTGCCCTGACCGCGTTCCCGGATATGGCCGTCAACTGTTTCGCCGGCAGCGGCAGCACCTGGCGCACCCGCATGTTCTCACCGGCGTATGGCGTGGTCGAGGACGCCGCCACCGGATCCGCGTCCGGACCGCTGGCCATTCATCTGGCCCGGCACGGTCTGATCGAGGACGGTACGGAGATCGAGATCGTTCAGGGCGCCTGGATGGGCCGCCCGTCCGCCATGTACGCGCGGGCGACCCGTGAGGGCAGCCGCGTCACGTCGGTCGAGATGAGCGGAAGCGCGGTTACTGTCGCGCGCGGAACTCTCCTGCTCTGACGGTCCGGACACACCGAGGGAAACGGAGGGCACAGCCATGCCCTGGGGGATCGCTACCTCCGCAGACTGGCCGACAGCGGGCCGGGAAACCGAACTCGGCCATGTGGAAAGGGTGCTCGCCGGACCACGAGGGGTCCTTCTCAGCGGCGAATGGGGGGTAGGCAAGAGCCGACTCCTGCAGGCCGTGCTGGAGCGGGCGGCGGCGGGCGGCGCCCCGACGCGGTGGGTGAGCGGTGCCGTCCCGACCGGCGCGAGTGGCTCCTTGGCAGACGTCCTCAAGGAATTCCCGCGCGTGCCCCAGGGGTCGCCCGCTGCCCCGCTGGTGCTCGGCCTCGACGACGCGCACCTGATCGACTCGGCCGTCGCGGCCTGCCTGTACGCGCTTGTCCGGGACGGTCGGCTCAGGCTGGTCGCGGCAGTCCTCTCGGGCGTGGCCATGCCCGGTGACATCAGTGCCCTGTGGGTCGAGCATCTCGTCGAACGCGTTGAAGTGCCCCACCTAGACCGGACCGCGACTGCGAAGGTGCTCCAGTCCCGGCTCGGCGGCCAGCCGTCGGCCGACTCCATGGAGCGGCTGTGGTCTGCCACGCGCGGTAATGCCCTGCTTCTCCGCGAACTGACTGACGCTGCCCTCGCAACCGGAACCCTCCGTAACGAGGGCTCCATCTGGAAGTGGCGGGGAGAGCTGCCGGCCGATCCCACGGACCGGCCGGCGGCCCTGGTCCAGCTGCGTCTGGGTGCCCTGCGGCCGGACGAACGTGAACTTGTCCAACTCGTCGCGCTGGGCGAACCGTTGGAGGCGGACCTGCCTGTCGCTACAGGACTGGCCCATGCCGCCGAGTCACTCAATCGCCGCGGCCTCGTCGTGACCGAACGCGCTGGCCGCAGGCTGCGTCTGCGGCTCGCCTACCCTCTGTACTCGGCGGTGGTGCTGCGCGCCATGCCGGAACTCGAAGGCCGCCGGCTGCGCCGTCAACTCGCCGACGCCATCGAGGGCGTGGGCATGCGCCGTCAGGAGGATGTCCCCCGCGTGGTCGACCTCCGGCTCGCCGCCGGCCAGATACCTCCCGCCGAGCAGCTGCGGGCCGCCGCCGAACACGCTCTGCGCCGCTTCGACTTCGGCAGGGCCGAGGCTCTGGCGCGAACCGTCCTGTCGCAGGTGGACAGCCCCGACGGTCTTGCCACAGTCCCTGTGCGGCTCGTCCTCGGGCAGGCCCTTCAGGGCCAAGGGCGGCATCGCGAAGCGGAGCGGGTGTTCGCGAGTGTCCCCGACCGGTCATCGGGCAGGAGCGAGAAGGCCCTTGCCATCCGGGCGGTGAACATGGCCTTCGGGCTGGGCCGCACGGCCGAGGCCGTGGGCATCGTCGAAGGTGGCCTGGTCAGCGCGCGGGGCCGGGGCAGACTCCGGCTGTTAGGCGCCCGCAGCCTGCTCGGGTTGCTCGAGGACCGGTTCGAGGACGTCTCCGACGCAGCGGGGACCGCGCGGTTCCCTCGCGATGCCGCCCGTGAGAGCCTGGTCATCGTCCCTGCGGCCTTCGCCCTGGTCGAGCGCGGCGACCCCGCGACGGGCGTCCGTCTGCTGTCCGAGTTGCCCCTGGATCAAGACAAGCGTCACAGCTCCGTAGATACGGCCGCCCAGTGGATGCGGACGTACGCCGCTCTCCACACGACTGGCGTCGCCGCGGCCGCCGCCCGCCTCGGCGGTATGCATTGGTGGGACGAAGGCGATCCGCAGGGCCGGGTGCGCGCCGCACTGCTGCGCGTCCGGCTGCACCGCGCCCGCGGCCACTGGGACGCGGCCGTGGAGGAACTGCGCAGGGCCGCCGCCGTGGATGAGGTCCCCGACTGGCTCGCGGCCCCTTCCTGGACACTGGCCCAGCTCGCCGCAGCCCTTGCCGAGGCGGGCGAGCACGCAGAGGCCGTACGCACCCTCGTCGAAGTCCGTTCACTGGAGGGTCAGGGCGTCGGCTATCCATTGGCGCAGGACGGGACGGCCATCGAATCAGCCCTGGTGCACGCTCATGTCGGCGACCGTGCCCGGGCCGTGCATCTTGCCTTGTCGGTCGCCGCGACGGCCGGTAGGGCCGGACGGCGTGCCCAGGAGGTCGCGGCGCTTCATCTTGCTGCCCGGCTGGGCGCCACCGAAGAGGCCGTGGCAGCGCTGCCGGACGGCTCCGGGCTGTCCGGTACGACGGATCTTCAGGCCCGGCACGTACGGGCGCTGGCCTTGCGGGACGGTGGCGCGCTTGAGGAGCTCGCCGAACGCTGCGCGGCCCTGGGCTTTCACCCACTCGCTGCTGAGGCCGCCGCGCAGGCCGCCCAGGTCCACCAGGTCGGTGGCCGGCAGAGCCGTAGTCGCGCCGCCCGGCTGCTGTGCCAGGAGATCACGGCTTCCACGGGGGTGACTCTGCCGCCGTGGGTCGCTGCACCCGGTGGCAGCCGCACCGCTCTCACCACCGCCCTGACCGTCCGGGAGCGTGAGGTCGCCGCCCTGGTGGCGGCGGGTCTGAGCAACCAGGAGGTCGCTGACCGGCTGTACGTGTCGGTCCGCACCGTCGAGAACCATCTGCACCGCACCTATGGAAAGCTGGGGATCACCGCTCGTTCGGAGCTGGCCCACCGGCTCGATCCCGGGGGGCCGCAGCGGAAAGCGGGCGGCACCCGCTCTAGGCTCGCGGGCCGCCGCCGCTCCTGACGGTCGCCACGATTGGTGGTGCGGGCCGCTCGCTGTCTGCCGTCACGGTCGAGTGGGGTACGGGTACCTCCTGCCGCTCCCGGCGATGCGCGCGGCGCTCCTGCCGAGTTCGAGGGACTGTTCCCGGTTCAGCCGGGGGTCGCATGCGGACGCGTAGCGCAGGGGCAGATCGCCCAGGCTCGTGCCCCCGCCGCCGCCCACGCACTCTGTGACGTCCTCTCCGGTCATCTCCAGGTGGATGCCGCCAGGATGCGTCCCCAGCGACCGGTGCACCTCGAAGAAGCCGGCGATCTCGGCGAGGATGTCGGAGAAAGCGCGGGTCTTGTGGCCGGAGGGGGCGGTGAAGGTGTTGCCGTGCATCGGGTCGCACACCCAGCCCACCCGCGCGCCTGACGCGGTGATGCGGTCCACCAGATCCGGCAGTGCCTCGCGCACCCGGTCGGCGCCCATGCGGACGATGAAGGTGAGCCGTCCCGGCTCCCCGTCCGGGGCGAGCCGTCGCACGAGCTCCAGGGCCTCGTCCGGGGTGGCCCGCGGGCCGAGTTTCACCGCAACCGGGTTTGCGACACCTGCGAGGTAGTCGATGTGGGCACCGTCGGTTTGCCGGGTCCGTTCGCCTGCCCACAGGAGGTGTGCGGAGCCCGCGTACTGGGCGCCGGTGCGCGGATCGAGCCGGGTCAGCGCACGCTCGTAGTCCAGCAGGAGGGCCTCGTGGGAGACGAAGAACTCTTGCGGCCGCAGGGCGAGGTCGGCTCCGATGGCCGTTCCGGGACCGCCTGCCACGGCCGAGAGCGCCCTGATGCTGTTGAGGGTGGCGGCCGCCGCTCCGTACATCCGGAGCATCCGGTACGGGTTCGGCGTGCGGAGCGCGGCGGAGAACTCCAGCCCGTTGACCGCGTCGCCCCGGTAGGCGGGCAGCGCGACGCCGTCGCGCACCTCGGTGGGATGGGACCGCGGTTTGGCGTACTGGCCCGCGATCCGGCCCACCACCACGACCGGCAGCCGTGCACCGGCCGTCAGGGAGTCGGCCATGGCGAGGAGTGTGTCTAGCTTGGCCGCCACCGACTCGGCGCTCAGCGCGTCGAACGTCTCGGCGCAGTCGCCACCCTGGAGCAGGAACGCCTCGCCGCTCGCGACTGCGGCCATCCGGGCCCTGAGCCGGTCGCATTCGGCGGGCAGGACCAGCGGAAGATAGCCGGCCAGCCGCCTGGTGACGTCGTGGACGGCCTCGTCGTCCTGCCAGCCCGGGTGCTGTGCGACGGTCGGGGCCGTCACTGTGTGCGGCAGCGCGCTGCCGGTGACCAGGGAAGAGCTCATGGGGTGGCCTCACGATCTCGTGGAAAGTCGGGCGAGGGCGCCATCACGGTGCCGATGAGTCTTTCGAGGATGCCGATGCCGTCGCGGGTCATTACGGACGCGGGATGGAACTGGACCGAGGCAAAGCCCGGTCCGCGCAGCGCGTGGACCTCACCCGTCGCCCCGTCCCGGCACACCTCCACCGGGCCGGGCCGGGCCGGGTGGCCGCTGATGGAGTCGGCGGACGACACGGCTGCGAACGTGTTGTAGAAGAACACCTCCTCGCGCTGCCCGAAGAGGTCGATGGTGCGCTGTACCCCCTGGTGCGGGACGTCCTTGCGGACAAGAGGAAGGCCCAGGACGCCGCACAGTGCTTGGTGGCCGAGGCAGACCGACAGAAACGCGGTGCCCGCCTCGAGCAGATTTCGTGTCTGCGCCCGAAGATAGGCGATCTTCGCGTTGCCCACCTCGCGTGGGTCACCCGGTCCGGGTCCCACGACCACGAGGTCCTGCCCGGTCAATGAGTAGTCCTCGTCGAACCGCCGTATGCTCACGTCGAGTCCGAGCGCGCGCAGAAGCGTCGCACCCATGGCCGAGAAGGTGTCCTCGGCGTCGATCAGCAGGGCTCGCCAGCCCACCAGGTGCGGCGGCCGGGGCGAGCGGTCGCCTGGCGAGGACTGCCAGAAGCCGGCCAGCGGGTCGTTGCGTGCCCGCAGGGCGCGGGAGACGCGCGGGTCGGCTCCGAGCCGTCCGGCCTCCGGACGGCTCGGTGGCCGTTCGTCCGGCGCCCCGCCGTCGAAGGCGGCGAGCAGCCCGGCGGCCTTGGCGCGGGTCTCCTGGGCCTCGGACGCCGGGTCCGAGTCGCGCACCAGGGTGGCTCCCACGCCCAGCCGCAGCCGGCCGCGCTGCGTGATGTCCGCGGTACGGATCAGGATCGCGGAGTCGAGTCGGCGTTCCCCGTCGGCGTCCCTCCCGAGCAGGGCGGCGACTCCGGCGTAGTAACCGCGGCCGTCCGGCTCGTACTTGCTGATCACGCGGCAGGCGCTCTCCAGGGGACTGCCGGTCACCGTCGGTGCGAAGAGGGTCTCGTGCAGCACCGCGCGCGGGTCCGCGTCGCAGCGCCCTTCGATGAAGTACTCGGTGTGGGCCAGATGGCTCATCTCCCGTAGCTGTGGCCCGACGACCCGGCCGCCTTCGGGACAGAGCCGGCTCATCATCTTGAGCTCCTCGTCGAGCACCATGTAGAGCTCGTTGCGCTCCTTGCCGTCCTCGAGGAACTCCAGTGCGGCCGCGGGGGTGGCACTGCCGTGCGGGTAGCGGTAGGTGCCGCTGATCGGGTTCATCACGGCCGTGCGCCGGTGCAGTGTGATGTGACGCTCCGGACTGGCTCCGATCAGGGTCCGCCCACCCAACCGGATCAAGAACGTCCAGTACGCGCCCTGGGAGTTACGCAACAGCCGTCCGTAAAGGGCCAGCGCCGAAACGGCCGACCAGTTGTTGATCCACGCGGTATAGGTGCGTCTGAGGACGAAGTTCGCGCCGGCGCCTGATCCGATCTCGTCTTCGATGATCCGGCGCACCGTCTGCGCGTACACATCGTCGTCGACGTCGAACGCGCCGTCCCGTACGGTGAGCGGCAGGTCGGGCAGTCCTTCGAGGAACGCGTCCAGCGCCACGGTGCTCTGGTCGCGGATGTCCATGACGAGCAGCTCCTCGCCATCGTCCGGGCACTCGTAGCCCCGCTCCGCGATTTGCCGGTAGGGCAGCAGGACCAGCTGCTCGTGGGGCCCGCCCGCCCGCGCCGCCGGTACGGGGACGTCCGCGAGGGTGGCGGCCGGCGTCACGTCGCCGATGAGCACGTCAAGCGCGTCCTCGCCGTCGGCCTCGGGGCGGTGCAGCAAGGCGAACGCGTCCGGCGCGTCCTTGCCGGTCAGCCGGTTCACCAGGTCGGCCACCGCGCCACCTCCAGTCATCGAGGGGCTCCCGCGCCAGGGCCCGCGAAGGCGGACAGTACGGTCTTCGTGGGCAGCACCACGGAGCAGCGGGCCGCCGCGTACTCCAGCGCCATGCGGTGGTCGGCCTCGCCGAAGTCCGCCACCGCGTCGGCGACGAGGAACGACTCGATGTCACGGGCCAGGGCATCGCAGGCGGTCTGGAGTACCCCGATGTGTGCGTACACGCCGCACAGGACGAGCTGGTCTCGGCCCTGTGAGCGCATCAGCTCCCGCAAGCCCGTGCGGTAGAAGGCGCTGGGCCGCCACTTGGTGAGAACGTGATCCCTGACCGCGGGCCCGAACCGCTCGGGGAAGCCCCGGTGCTCGGGTGCGGCACTCATGCCGGGTCCCCAGAAGTCCGCCAGCAGGCCGCGTTGCAACGGGGTCATGTCGCCGGGCTGTGCGGTGTATGCGACCGGCACGCCTCCGGCGGCGGCGGCCTGCCGCAGCGCCGTCACTCGGTCCTCCAGGCCCGTACGCGGTTCCTGGCCGGACGGCAGGAACCGCAGAAAGTAGTGCTGCATGTCGTGGATCAGCAACAAGGCGCGGTGCGGGTCGACCTTCCATGTGGCCGTGTTCTCCGGCAGGTCGGTGGAGGCGGGCATGGGATAGGCGCGGATGGCGGGTATCGCGGGTGTGGCGGAGAGCGCCAAGGTCCTGGCTCCTTCGCGGGTCGGTGCGGGAGAGAGGCGGGCGGGCTCAAGAGTCCGCGGTGACGGCGGCGACGTGCCGGACCCAGCCCTCGATGGTGGGATCGGCCACGAGGGACTCGAACTTCACCGGAATGCCGCCGCGGCGCCAGCGCCCGCTCAGCCGCATCAGGTCGAGCGAAGTGAGGCCCAGCAGAACGAGGTTCGCGTGGTCGGGGATGTCCTCCGGCTCGGGGCTGATCAGCGCGGCGACCGCCGCGCGTATCTCGTCCGCCGAGCGGGGGGCTTCGGTGTTCATGATGATGTCTGCCTTTCCGTGGTGATCGGTTCAGCCCGCGTCCGGCACAGCCGCATGGACTGCCGCGGCGACGGGCAGGAACGCCGTCGAGGCGGGCACGCGCTCGCCACGGGCGATGGCGGCAAGCACCTTCTTGTCGGTCTTTCCGAGGCCGGTGAGGGGGAGTTCGGCGACGATTGCGACACGGTCCGGCAGCTTGTACGCGGCCAGGCCCCGCTGCTCCAGAGCCACCTTGATCTCCGCCAGTACCGGGGGCCGGTCCACGGGGACGAGGAAGGCACAGGTGCGCTCGCCCAGGTACTCGTCGGGGTACGGCACGACGGCCGCGCGCGCCACGGAGCTCAGGGCGAGCAGATGCCCCTCGACCTCGGCCGCGGACACCTTGTCACCGCCCCGGATGATGACGTCCTTGATGCGTCCCTCGATCACGAGGTTGCCCTCGGGCGTCAGCCGCGCCAGGTCCCCGCTGCGGTAGAAACCGTCGTCGGTGAAGGACCGGCCGTTGTGCTCCGGGGCACGGTAGTAGCCGCGCAACGTGTAGGGGCCACGGGCGAGGA
Organism: Streptomyces sp. ISL-94; assembly: GCF_018614075.1. Classification (GTDB taxonomy): domain Bacteria; phylum Actinomycetota; class Actinomycetes; order Streptomycetales; family Streptomycetaceae; genus Streptomyces. Next base: position 20,233 of record NZ_JAGGOZ010000089.1, read on the forward strand.
GTTCGCCGATACCGCCCGCCGGTAGTGTGCGGCCCTCCTCGTCGACAATGCGGATCTCGTCCGCCGGGGAGACGGGCCGCCCCTGGGTGGTGAGGACGGTGTCCGCGGCATCGCTTTCGCGGGTGAAGGTGAGCAGGCCCTCGGCCATGCCGAAGACCTGCTGGAGCCGGCAGCCGAAGGCCGGTTCGACGCGTGCCGCCACCTCCGGATACAGCTTGGCGCTGCCGACCTGGAGGAAGTGCAGACTGCCCAGGTCGGCGTCGTGCCACTCCGCTGCCTCCAACCACAGCTGGAGGACGCTCGGCACCACCGAGGTGAACGTCACGCCTTCCTGCTCGATGAGGGGGAAGCAGCGCTCGGGCGTCGGGTCCTGGGCCAGCACCACGGTGCCCCCCACGGCGAGCGTTCCGACTATGCCCGGGCATCCCCAGGTGAAGTTGAACTCGACCGGCAGGACTGCGAGATACACGTCGCCGCCGTCGACCGGCCCGGCCGCGCGGGCGGCCCGGGTCTGGTACACGTAGTCGTCGTGCGTGCGGGGGATCAGCTTCGGCAGGGCCGTGGTCCCACCGGAGAGCAAGAAGAACGCGACGTCCGCAGGGCCCGGGGCGGGCAGTTCCACGGGATCCGCGTCCACCTCGGCCAGCGGCACCATGTCGCCGTCCGCAGGCTTCCCCTTGCCCGACATGAACAGATGCTTCAGGCCGGTGACCTCGTCGCGGACCCGGCGGGCCAGCGCCGTGTGGTCGAAGCCGTGGTGGCTGCGCGGGAAGACGTAGCCGACCGCACCGGACTGCGCACACAGATGGGTGATCTCCTGGGAGCGGTGGGCAGGCAGGGCGAAGACGGGCAGGGCGCCGAGCCGGAACAGCGCAAAGCAGACGATGACGAATTCGGGTCCGTTGGGAAGCTGGACCACGACCCGGTCCCCAGCCTCGATGCCCCGCGCGCGGAAGCCGGCGGCCGCCCGCCGGGTCCGCAGACCCAGTTCCGTGTACGTGATCCGGACATCGTCCTGGACCAGCGCCGTCCTGGAGCCGTAGGCCGTGACGGCGGTGTCGAGCAGGTCCACGAGGCTCTCTCCGCGCCAATGGCCGTCGTCGCGGTAGCGGGCGGCCACGTCCTGCGGCCAGGGGGTGCATCCTTCGAGCATCGGAGAACTCCTTTTCGGGTACGGGGGAGAGGGGGACAGCCGGTCAGCGGACCGGTTCAGGACCGGAGGTGATCTCCAGCAAGGCGCAGGCGGCTTCCATGCCCGTGGTGAACCCGAGCATCAGTACCTGGTCCCCGGGCCGTACCTGGCCGGTGTTCCAGAGGTGTTCGAGACCGAGGGCGAAGTCCGAGACGCTCGCGTGGCCGATGCGCCGGTTGAGCTCCCACGTGCCGCGGTCGGCGGACAGGCCGAGCGGGTCCAGGAGAAAGACGCTCAGGGGGTCCCGGTTGAAGCCGTTGTGCACGATCCGCGTCACTCGCTCGAGCGAGCTGTCGGCCGCCGCCAGTGTGCGCTGCACGCTGTCCGCGATGAGTTCGCCGAAGTCGCCGAGTGGGATCGCACCGCCCTCGGCCCACTTCAGCCGCCAGTGCTCCAGCCTGGCGTCGAAGTCCATCACCCGGCTCACCGGCACCTGCGGCGGCAGCAGCGGCTCCGCCCCGCGGTGCATGGCCTCCATGCCGGGCTGCGAGACGAAATCCATGGCCAGCAGCCGGGCGAAGCCGCCGCGCCGTGAAACCACCAGCGACGAACCGGCGTCCGCGAGGACGAACATCGACGAGGAGCGCCAGCGATCCACCAGCGGCGTCTCGAAGTTGTCGGCCGCGGTCAGCAGCATCGCCGCGTCCGGGTCGGACGACGCGGCGAGCCGCAGGGCCGCCGTCTGGAGGCCGGCCAGGACCCCGAGACAACCGTGCTGGACATGGTGCGCGGAGATCGGCCGGTCCAGGGTGTTGAGCAGGATGTAGTGGGCCGGCGACCATCCCTCCGGTCCCTGGTAGTACGTGCTGCTGTGTAGCAGGCCGAGGAAGTCCTGCGCCTGGTGGCCGGAGCGGGAGACGGCGGTCCGCGCGGCCCGTACGGCCATGTCGACTGCGGGCAGGGACGTCTCGACGGCGACCGACTCCAGGCCCGATGCCTCATGGGCCTCCTCGGTGTACCGGCCGGTGCGGACCGCCTCCTCCGTCGTGACGGAGGGCGGGAGATGGGTGCCGACCCCCGCGAGGTAGATGCCGTCGAAGTTCATGCGCCCGGCTCCCCCGCGATGCCCCAGCTCTGTCGCGGCACTCCGGTAAGCACCACCCAGGTGTGCTCGCGCACCTCGTCCCCCAGCACGGCGGCCGCGGCATCAGTCAGACGGCCGATCAGCTCGGCGCGGGTGCGCTCGTCGAGCCGGTCCTGGTAGAGCCTTACGTCGATGAGAGGCATGACAGTCCTTTCACTTCAGAACGGAGAACGTCGTCGAGGGCGGCCACCAGGTGGTCCACCTGCTGATCAGACAGCCCCGGTTGGCACGGCAGGTTGACGTGCTGGCTGAACCAGAGCTTCTCGGCGACCGGGCACTCCCCGAGCCCGTGGCCGCGCTCGCGCCACTCGGGCAGCAGGTGCAGTGGCAGATAGCGCAGCTGCACCTCCACGCCCCGCACGTCGAGAGCGCGGATCACGGCCTCACGCAGACCCGGCGGGCCGTCCACGAAGAAGGTGTAGAGGTGCTGGGCGTGCCGCACCCCGGGCCGGGGCTGCTGAAGACGGGTGTACGGGTGGCGGGCGACGACCTCGTCCAGCCGACGGGCGACCTCGCGCCTGCACTCCACCAGCCCGTGCAGCCGGTCCATCTGCACGAGGCCCACGGCCGCCGCCGCCTCGGACAGGGTGGCGTTCGTGCCCGGGCAGCGGATGTGTGAGCACACCTGCTCGTACGCGGACGACGCGTACTTCATCCAGGGCAGCAGCTCCCGACCCGTTATCAGTCCCTGGTGGCGGGCCGGCGAGAAGTCGCCGTCCACCTCGTTGGAACGCAATCTGTCGAGGCGCTCGGCCCAGTCGTCCCGGTCCACGGTGATCATGCCGCCTTCACCGAGGGTGGTGATGTTCTTGGACGAGTGGAAACTGAAGCAGCCGATGTCGCCCAGCGCGCCCGGGCGGCGGCCGTCGTACATCGCGCCCAATGCGTGCGCGCAGTCCTCGACGACCGTGATGTTCCGGTCCCGGGTCATCGCCATGATCTCGTCCATCTCGGCGGTCCAGCCTCCGTAGTGGACCAGGAGGACGGCCCGGGTGCGATCCGTGATCAGAGACTTCAGGGTCGCCGGGTCGATGTTCAGCGAGTCGGGGTCGACGTCGCAGAACCGCACGGACACGGGCAGCCCGAGCAGCGGCTGGGCGGTCGCCTGGAATGTCTGGGGGGTGACGATGACCTCGTCACCCTCCTTCAGGTCGAGCAGGTGAATGGCCAGTTCCAGCGCGACCGTGCCGCTTGTGACGGACAGGGCGTGCCGCGTACCGATGTGTTCGCGGAACCGCTTCTCGAAGCGGTCCCGGACCGATCCCGCGGACAGTGAGCCGTCCGAGCCGATCAGTTGCTCGAGCGCCTTGGCCTCGGCTTCGCCGAGGATGCTGCCACGGCTCGCGTACGGCACGGCGTAAGTTCCGCGCATGACGGGTCCTCCGGCGTTGAGGTCGGGGGGTTGCTGCCGCATCCCGCAGCAGGCATGTCGGAAATCAAGCAGGCCGCCGCGCTCCGGGCAATGGGAAATGACATTCCTGACAGCGGACTGACAGCCTGACGGGCAAATGCCCCGACGGTTGACGGGTCGCCGCACACCCGCTTTTCCTGGGACTGGCACATCAGTCAGTTACCAGGAGGAGCGGTATGACGGAATTCGGTGTCAATTTCTTCCCAGTGGTCGATCCGGCGGTCAAATCCGCCACCTCGTACTATGACGAGACCTTGCGGCTCATCGAATTGGCCGAATCGCTGGGATTCACACAGGCACAGACGGTCGAGCACTACTTCTCCGCCTACGGCGGCTACAGCCCCGACCCGGTCACACTGCTTGCCGCGGCTGCGGCCCGCACCAGCCGGATCCGTATCGCCACCGGCGCCGTCGTCCCCGCCTTCACCCACCCGGTGAAGCTGGCCGGCAAGCTGGCGATGCTCGACCACCTTTCTCACGGGCGCCTCGACGTCGGTTTCGGCCGGGCCTTCCTGCCCACCGAGTTCGCCGCGTTCGGCATCCCGATGGACGAGAGCCGGAACCGTTTCGTCGAGGGCGTCGAGGCCGTACGGCAGCTGTGGACCACCGAGGACCTGGTCTGGGAGGGTCGCTTCCACGAGTTCGGCCCCGTGACCCTGTTGCCCCGCCCCTACCAGAGGCCGCATCCCCCCATCTTCATCGCCTCCGCCACGAGCGCGCAGTCGTGCGCGGCAGCCGGCGCCGCGGGCCATCACCTGCAGGTGGTGCCCTCCGTGACCTCGGCCGAACAGCTGGCCGGGATGCTCGACGCGTACCGTTCGGCCTGGGACGGCGCCGGTCACCCTCCCGGCGAGCGGCGCATCCAGATCAAGTTCACCTGCTACCTCGGCACGGAACGCGAGGAGGCACACCGCCAGGCCGAGTTCTACGAGCGGCAGTACGTCGAGCACATGGCCCGTGCGGTGGCCCCCCTTGCCGCAGGTGGCTCGGCCGACTACCCGGGCTACGAGAAGTTCCTGGACAAGGCGAAGAACTACGAGTTCCAGGCGTCGCTGGCGGCCAACAAGGTGCTCGCGGGAAACCCGGACGACGTGAGCGAACAGATCGCCGCCGTCCGCGTGCAGTTCGGCGCGGACCTGTCCTTCAGCCTCCAGTTTAACCCGGGAGGACTGGCCTTCGCCCGCTCCGCCACGGCGATGGAACTCTTTGCCGCGCACGTCATGCCCGTCTTCGCCGGACAGGAAGTGGCCGCATGAGCGACCTGCTCGACGTGTTTCCTACTCAGGAGCGCTGACCAGCGCCGTCAATCCCTCGATCTGGTTGCGCAGGGACCGCTGCTCCGAGGCCAGCAACTGGACGAGGCCACGCAGCCGCTCAAGCTCGCCGGGCCGGTCGGCCTCTGGCCCCGGCCGGCGGGCCCCCGGCGCCGCCGCGGCCGGTCGGCGCCGGCGCAGGGCGAGCGCCAGCTGTTCCCGGAAACGGGTCCGCCCCGGGTGCGCCGACACCGCCGCCCGCAGCTCACCGAGCACCTGCTCATGCCGCCCTGTGCGCAGAGCGGTTTCGAAGAGCTTCTCCAGCGCGTCCTGCCGGGTCCGCTCGTGCTCGGCGGCCACCCCGGCGCAGATCGGCCCCATGACGCTGCCTTCCAGCACGTTGCCCCGCCACAGCGCGAGAGCCTGCCGGAATGCGTCGTACGCGGCCTGCGGATCGTGCTCTGCGAGTTCCCGGGCCCTGGCCACGGACAGCCGGAACCGCCCTGCGTCGGTGTCGTGTTCGCCGGCCGTCAGCTCGTATCCCGTGCCGTGCCGGATCAGGCGCGGCGCGTTGGCACGCTCGGGTTCCACCAGCGCGAGCCGCCCCCGCAGCCGGGACACATGGGCCTGCAGGGCATTTGCCTCCTTGGCCGGCGGGCGGTCCCCCCACAGCTCACCGATCAGCTGCTCCGCCGGCACCGTGACGCCCGGCTGTCCCAGGAGGGCGCCCAGCAAGGCGCCCTGCATCGGGCTGGCCAGGTGTATCCGGCGCCGGCGCTGCTCGTCGTACAGCTCCGGCGCTCCAAGAATCCTGAAGAGCATCCGTTCCCCCCTTGCGCTTCTCGTGGCCCGCGGTGCCGTACGGCAGCGGGCGGGTCTTCCCGTCTGAGAGGACCACGGCGGGGGCCACCGGGGCCTGAGTGAGCGGTACTCAACCCGGGACGGCCACGGCAATTGAGTACCGACCACTCACGTGCTGGACCGCGACCGCGTGGTCCGGTGGTTCCGGTCGTTCCAGCCGGTTCGGTCGCAGACGGGAAAGAGGAGCAGATGAGTCGGTGGGACGCGGACGTCGCCGTGATCGGACTGGGGGCGTGGGGGGCCGCCGCGTTGTGGCAGCTCGCCTCCCGTGGCGTCGACGTGATCGGGTTCGAGAGCCGCAAGCCCGGGCACGCGCTCAGTTCGTCGTACGGCGGCTCCCGGATGTTCCGCACCACCTGTCTGGAACACCCGGGGCTGGTGCCGCTCGCGAGGCGATCGCTGGAACTGTGGCAGAGGCTGCAGGACGAGGCCGGACAGCGCCTCTTCTTCCCCGGCGGCGGCCTGCTCATCGGGCCGGAAGCGGGCGTCATCGTCGGCGGAACGCTGCGGGCGGCCCGTACGCACGGTATAGAGGTGCGCAGCATGGGGGTGGCCGAGCTGCGTGAGCGGTTCCCACAGCACACCGGCGTGCCCGGGCACCACCTCGCCGTGTGGGAGCCGTCCGCGGGCATCCTGCGTGCCGAGGACTCCGTACGGGCCGCCACCGGACTCGCCGGCATCGTCGGCGCCCGCGTGTACACCGACACCCGCGTACGGGCAGTGAAAGCGGTGGACGGCGGCGTCGTGCTGCGAACCGCTGAAGGGGAGAGCCGGGTGCGCCGGGTGGTCATCACAGCCGGGTCGTGGCTGTCGGCCCTGGTGGGGGCACTGCCGCTGGAGACCTTGCGGATGCCCCTGACGTGGTTCCGGCCGGTGGTGACCGACGGCAGCTTCGAGCTGGACCGCTTCCCGGTCTTCATGCGCGAGACCGAAGAGGGACCCGTGCTGTGGGGCAACGGCACCGAGGGCGGGCACGAGGTGAAGTTGGGGCTGGAGGGGTACGGCCCCGGGGCTCGCGCCCTCGACCCCGAGGACGATGGCGAGCGGGCCCTGCGCCCGGAGGACTGGACGGACTTGGCCCGGATGCTGCCCGGTCGGCTGCCCGGGCTGGAAGAACTGCCGGCCAAGGCGGCCGTATCGCTGTTCACCCGGACACCCGACGGCCAGTTCGTCCTCGGCGCCTTGGACGGCGACCCGAGGGTCGTGGTCGCCGGCGGGTGCAACGCGCACGGCTTCAAGCATGCCACCGGCATAGGGGAGGCCCTGGCCGATCTGGCCACCGGCCGTATTCCCGAGGTCCCCCTCGACTTCCTTTCACCCGGCCGATTTGGCGGCCGGGTCGCGGCGAACGCCTCATCGATGGAGAGCGCACTGTGAAACCTCCCGTCCCACCCACGGAGCTGACTGAGGCGAGGCATTTCCGCGAGGCCATGTCACTGCTGCCGGCCGCCCTCACCGTTGTCACCACGGTCGACGTCCTCGGCCGCCGCTGGGGGTTCACCGCCAGCTCCGTCACGTCCGTCTCGCTCGACCCGCCGCTGCTGCTGGTCGGCGTCAACCGGACGTCGAGCTGCCATGACGCGTTCGTCAGCGCTCAGGAGTTCGTCGTCAACGTGCTCGGCGAACAACACCGGGCCGTGGCCGCCAAGTTTGCCGCCCACGGCGTCGACCGCTTCGCCGGGGAGGACTTCGCGGACTGGCCGGGCACGAACCTGCCTCATCTGCCCGACGCGCACGCCGCGTACCGCTGCCTGCGGCACGAGGTCATGGCCGCCGGTGACCACCAGCTGCTGCTCGGGGCACTCACGGGGGTCCTCGCCGAGCGCCCCGGCCGCCCGCTGCTCTGGTACCGGCGGACGTTCCACACCCCGCGGTGAGCCCGTCGCGCGGCCACCGATCCATCGCTTCATGCGTCCCAGGAGGCACAGTGTCACCCGTAGACCGATCCGTGCTGGACCTGCCCTTCGATGTCGTCCCGGATCCCGACGAGTTCATCCGCGTGGCCATGGAATGGCACTTCAACCCGGAGACCGGCTCCCGCTACTGGCTGGGGCGGGCCCGGTCCCTCGACTTCGACCCCCGCAGGGACGTCAAGAGCCACGACGACCTGCGGCTCTTTCCGAACGTGGTGAACGAGCTTCGCGACGTACCCGTGACCGATCTCGTACCCAAGGGCTACGGCGCGGCGCCGGACATCGTGGGCACGTACGAGAGCGGAGGCACCACCGGTGCGCCCAAGCGCGTGGTCTGCCTGCGCGACTGGATGGACCGGATGATGGCCTGGAGCAGTGCCAACCTCGACGCGCACGGCTTCCCGAGGGGTGCCCAGTGGCTCGGCGTTACGCCCTCCGGACCCCACATCGTGGGACGCGTCTTCGAGGAGTCGGCCACCACGCACGGCAGCCTCGGCTTCCGTATTGACCTCGACCCGCGCTGGGTGAAGAAGCTGCTCGCCTCCGGCAGGCGGGACCTGGCCGACGACTACGCCGAACACGTCGTCGACCAAGCGGCATTCATCCTGCGCACCCAGGACATCGGCGTCATGACGATCACCCCGCCGCTGCTGGAGCGCCTCGCCCGCCGCGACGAACTCGTCGACCTCGTCAACGAGAAGGTGAAGGCGATCCGCTGGGGAGGCACCCAGATGGACGCCGACACCCGCCACCTGTACCGCACCGAGGTCTTCCCCGGGCTGAAGCTGTACGGGCACTACGGCAGCACCATGATCCTGGGCATCGCCGGGCAGCGGTTCGACGCCGACGACGGGGACGCCTGCGTCTTCGACACGCTGTCGCCGTACGTGACCTTCTCCGTCGTCGATCCGGCCACAGGTGAGCAGGTGGCCCACGGCGCACGCGGCCAGGTCGTGATGAACCACGTCAGTAAGGGCCTGCTGCTGCCCAATAATCTTGAACGCGACCTCGCCACCCGGGTCGAGGCTCCCACGGGGCACGTCGGCGACTCGGTCCAGGACATCGCTCCGGTGGCGCGGTTCGACGAAGAGGCCGTCATCGAGGGGGTCTACTGATGGCAGGGACCCCGGGATCCGGGCCCGGTCCCCTCGTCCTGGACGTACTCGGCCCGGCCGGCCCCTACCGGGCGCGCAACCGCCATGTCATTCCCGACCTCACGGGCAGCCCGGCCATCGAACTAGGCCTTGCTCCCCGAGTGTTCGTAAGCAGGGCCATGAGCGCCCTGCGTGCGGCCACCCCGCTGCCTCTGGACGAACGGGTCGCGGCCATCGCCCGTGCGGGCGAGCTGTTCGCCACGGCGGAGCTCGGCGGACTCACCCCGGCCGCCTACGAGTACGCCGTCAGCCGGGTCGCCGGCATTCCGCTCCCCGTGGTCCGCACGGCCACCCGGACCCTGGCCCGCCGCGCCGCAGACATCTACCGCGGCATACGGTTCGCCCGTCCCTGGGGAGCCGCAGAGGACTGGCGGGACCCTCTCACCCGTACCGGACGACCGGTGTGGGCGCGGCGGGGCGAGGTCCTCGCCGTGCATGCCGCGGGCAACCACCCCGGCACGCACAGTCTCTGGCCCGAAGCGCTCGCCCTGGGCTATCGGGTGGCGGTGCGGCCCTCCCGGCGGGAACCCCTCACGCCGCACCGGCTCGTGCTGGCCCTGCGCGCCGCGGGGTTCCCCGACGACCACGTGATCCTGCTGCCCACCGAGCATGATGCCGCCGAGGTCATGCTGCGCGAGGCGGACCTGGGTTACGGCAGCGACGAGGTCATCCGGGAGTTCGCCGACGACCGGGGCGTGCTGCCGTTGACCCCGGGCCGAAGCAAGATCCTCCTGACCACCGACGTCGACTGGTCCCGCCATCTCGACACCGTCGTCGACTCGATCGCGCACCACGGCGGCACTGGCTGCGTGAACGCCACCGCAGTGTTCGTCGAGGGCGCCCCGGCACCCGTTGCCGAGGCCCTCGCCGAGCGCCTCGCCGCTCTGGTGAGCCTGCCTCCGCAGGACGAGAACGCGCTGCTGCCGGTGCAGGCCGTCCGATCCGCCAGGCTTCTGGAGAAGTACGTCCTCGGCCGGGCCGAGGGCGCGCGGCCTTGGCTGGGAGGCGACGGTTTCGTCGACGAACTCGGAGACGGCAGCGCAGTCCTGCGTCCTGCGGTCTTCGAGCTCGACCGCCCTGACGCGCCCGAGGCCGGCATAGAGGTCCCGTTCCCCTGCGTGTGGGTATCGCCCTGGAACCGGGACGTCTGGACGGCGCCACTGCGGGACACCCTGGTCCTGAGCGCCTTCACGAGCGACGAGCGGCTCATCGACGCGCTCTTCCACGAACCGACGATCAGCAACCTCTACCTGGGAGACCATCCGACCCACTGGACCGACACCGGCATGCCCCATGACGGCTACCTGTCCGATTTCCTGATGCGCAGCAAAACCGTGCTGCGCGGTTGAGAGGTGCCTTTCCCGAACGGCGTCGGCGACGTCCGCGCAGCGGGCCGCCGGCGCTTTCGGCATGTCCGCCCAAACTTTGCCCACGCATAACGAATGGTTCTGCCTCTCAGGGAATGTAGCTATTGGACTTCTGGGTCCGGCGCTTGGAGGATCGAATGGCCAGACCGCCCCTGTGGTTCCCATAGAAGAAGAATTGGAGTGGCATCGTGACATCCCAGTCGCCCTTACCGGAACGGCGGAGCGAGAGCGTCGTCGCCGAGATCTGGAGCGAGGTTCTCGAACTGCCGCACGTGGGGCTCCAGGACAACTTCTTCGATCTCGGTGGGCACTCCCTCCTGCTGAGCGTGGTCCGCGAAAGAATCGCCCTGCGGCTGGGCAAGGACGTGTCGCTGGTCGAGCTCTTCGCCCACCCCACGGTCCGCGACCTTGCCCGGTACCTCGACGAGGGCAGCACCGGCGCAGCCACACGCGCCGCGGTCAAGCCCCGGACGCGCGGCCGCGCCCAGCTCGCCGACCGCCGGGCGGCATTCCGGGGAGGCACGAGTGACTGACTTCGGCCAGAACCTGGACGAGAGCGGCCACATCGCCGTCATCGGCATGGCCGGCCGTTTCCCGGGCGCCCGTGACATCGACGAGTTCTGGCACAACCTCGCCTCGGGCCTCGACACCATCACCCGGGAGCCGGTCCGGCCGGTGCGCACCGGCGCCGTCCCGTTCGCGGACGGCCCGACCTATGTGCCGGCCCGAGGCCTGCTGGAGCACCCCGAGTGGTTCGACGCCGGGTACTTCGGCTACTCCGACGACGAAGCTCACGTCCTCGATCCGCAGTTCCGCGTCTTCCTGGAGTGCGCCGTAGCCGCTCTCGAACACGCCGGTCGGGATCCCGACCGATGCCCGGGACCCGTCGGTGTGTACGGCGGATCGACGGAGACCGCCCATCTACAGACAGTGCAGGACCATCGGGAACGGTTCCCCGACCTGACCGACGACGACCTTCTGCTCGCTGCCGCACCGGAGTTCCTGGCATCCCGTACCGCCGAGCGGCTGGGCCTGAGCGGACCCGCGACGACCGTGCAGTCCGCCTGTGCCACCGCTCTCGTGGCAGTCCACCTGGCCGTCCAGGGGCTGCTCGGCGGCGATTGCGACCTGGCCCTAGCCGGCGGTGTAGCCGTGCACGTCCCACCGAAACAGCCGGGGTACAGCGAGGACGGCATCCTCTCCTCCGACGGAGTGACCCGCACTTTCGATGCCCGAGGCGACGGCACCGTGGCGAGCAGCGGCGTCGGCATCGTGGTCCTCAAACGCCTCACCGACGCTCTCGCCGACGGCGACAAGGTCCTCGCCGTGGTCCGTGGCTCTGCCGTCACCAACGACGGTTCCGCACGTATCGGCTTCACGGCCCCCAGTGTCGAGGGTCAGTCGGCCGCGATCCGAGCCGCTCAGCTCACCGCCGGGGTGGACGCCGGGACCATCACGTACGTAGAGGCGCACGGCACGGCGACCCCGCTCGGAGACCCGGTCGAAGTGGCCGCACTGACCAGGGCGTTCCAGCAGCACACCGACGAACTTGGCTTTTGCTCCATCGGATCCGTCAAGAGCAACATCGGACATGCCGACACCGCCGCGGGCGCGGCCGGCCTCATCAAGACGATCCTCGCGCTGGAGCATGCGGCGATCCCGCCCAGCCTTCACTTCCAGGAACCCAACAGGGAGATCGACTTCGCCTCTGGCCCCTTTCGTGTCGCCACCCGGTACACCCCGTGGCGCCCCCGTGTCGGCCCCCGACGCGCAGGGGTCAGCGCTTTCGGTATCGGTGGGGTCAACTCCCATGTGGTATTGGAAGAGGCCCCCGCGCCTCGGTCCGAGGCCCCAATTCGGTCGGAGCAGCTCCTCGTCGTGTCCGCGCGGACACCGGCGGCCCTGTCCGCCGCCGCAGCCAACCTTGCCGCCTTTTTGAGGAGGGCACCGGAGACGGTGCTCGCCGATGTGGCGTGGACCCTCCAGACCGGCAGGCAGGAACATCCGTACCGTGCCTTCACCGTCGCCGACCGGGCCGCCGACGCGGCCGCCGCACTGACCGCCCTGGCGGGCGGCGCCGCGGATGTCATACGCGCAACAGCACGCGACCGCGAGGTCGTTCTGCTCCTTCCCGGTACCGGTGGGCGTCCTGGCCCCGGGTGGCACCCGCTTGCCGAGCCGGAGTACGAGCGGTCTTTCGCCGCCTGCCTCGACGCTCTCGCCCCCGAGCAGGCCGCCGCCGTGCACGAAGCCCTCTCCGGTACCCGTGAGGACCGGCCGTCCGACCTTGCGGTCCACGACATCTGCGTGTTCGCGCGCGAGTATTCACTCGCCAGGCTGTGGATCCGCTGGGGCGTGCGGCCGGCCGGCGTCTTCGGAACGGGGACGGGAGCCCTCGTTGCGGCCGTCCTGGCGGACGTACTCGACCTGCCTGACGCTCTGCGTCTGCTGGTGGCCCGGGCCCACTGCGCGGAGTCCGGGGGAGCGCCGACCCTCGACGGCCTGGTCGCCGGGCTCGGAGTCGGGCAACCCCGGATCCCCCTGCTCTCCGCACAGGACGCATGCTGGTACGACGCGGCCGGTGCGGCGCCCGACGCCGCTTGGTGGGCACGGGAGTGGTCCGGTTCGGAGCGGGGGGACGTCGCGCTCGCCGCACTGTTGGCTGAGGACCGGGTGCTGCTCCAGCCGGGGCCCGGAACAGTTCCGTCGCCCTCGGCCTGGGGCGGGCGGTCGCCGCTCACCCCGCTCGGCGATAGCGGGAGCGAAGGCGAGGCGCTTGCCTCCGTACTGGGTACGCTCGGGCGGCTGTGGGCCGACGGCGTCCCCGTCGGCTGGAGCGGCTTCCACGACGGGGTCCCCAGGGCCAAGGTGCACCTGCCGGGCTATCCGTTCGAACGGCGCCCCTACCTGCTGCGGCCGCCGGAGCCGGTCGTCGGTCCCGGATCTGCCGGCCCCGTCCCCGGTGCTCCGTGGTCCGCCACCGCGCCTGCGTACGCCACCACGAGGGGGCCAGCCGATAGCGGCGGCCCCGATGGCGGCACCCTCCCGCTGGTCCTGGACCTGTTCCGCCGAGTTCTGGCCCTGTCGGAGGTCGACCCCGAGGACAGTTTCTTCGACCTCGGCGGCGACTCGCTGATCGCCGCCCGGGTCCTGGCCGAGGTCCGCGAACACCTGCCCGTTGAGATCACCGTGAAGTCCCTGTTCGCCGCACCCACGGCTCTTGAGTTCGCGGAATTCCTCGATGCGAGACTCTCCGGCAGCGATCCGTCCACCCACGGAACGCAGGAGTGACCGTGCCGCACCCTCCCACCCCGGCCGCCCGGGCTACCGGCCCCGTAGGGACCCGCTGGCTCGCCTGCCGGGACAGCAAGCCCGGCGCCACGGTCGAGCTGTACTGCTTCGCCCACGCCGGCGGCTCCGTCGGCGAGTTCCTGCGCTGGTCCGGTGACCTGCCCGGGGTGCGGGTGCTGGGCGTGAAGATGCCCGGGCGGGCACCCCGGGAGAAGGAGCCGCCCTTCACCCGCATGGCCGACCTGGTGGCCACCTTGGTGGAACAGGTCGACTTCGGGCCCGGCCCCTTCGCCTTCTTCGGCCACAGCCTCGGCGGGCTCGTCGCTCACGAGGTCGCCCGTGCCCTGCGTACCGCCGGCCGACCCAAGCCGACGCGGCTCTTCGTGTCGTCCGTACAGCCTCCGCCGATCGTCAGCCGGCGACCGGTGCACGGCCTGCCCCAGGCCGAGCTGCTCTCCGAGATCGAGTACCGGTGGGGAGCGCTGCCCGCCGCCGTCCACGAGGACGACGAATTGCGCGACATCGTCCTCGGCTACTTCCGGGCCGACATGGAGATCGCCGAAACCTACGCGTTCGTCCCGGAACCCCCGCTCGCCGTCGCCGTCACCGCCTTCGTCGGTGACCAGGAGGACAGCGACCTGACCGGCTGGCGGGCTCATACCTGCGAGGACTTCGAGCACCGCACCCTGCGCGGTGGTCATTTCTACTTCCGCGACCCCGAACAGCGGCGAGAGCTGCTGCGCCACGTCCACCGGGCGCTTGGCACCGAGCACTGAGCGACAGAGGAGGCGCCATGCGCTACACGACCTTCGGACGCACCAACGGTCTACGGGTGTCCGAGCTGGCCCTGGGAACGGCCAACTTCGGTTCGTCCTGGGGTGGCGGGGCCAGCCGGGACGAGTCCAGGAAGATATTCGAGCGTTTCGCCGAGGCAGGCGGCACGTTCATCGACTCCGCTGACAGCTACCAGATCGGCCAGTCGGAGCAGCTCCTCGGAGAGCTCATCGGCAACGACCGTGACCACTTCGTGGTGGCCACCAAGTTCTCGCTGGGCAACACGCGTCCCCACGTATCCACCACGGGCAACAGCCGCAAGAACATCATCCGGTCGGTCGACACGAGCCTCAAGCGTTTGGGCACCGACTACATCGACCTCTACTGGGCCCACCTGCCGGACACCGTCACCCCCGTCGAGGAGATCCTGACCACCCTCGACCATCTGACCCGCGCCGGCAAGATCCTGTACGCCGGGTTGTCGAACTTCCCCGCCTGGCGGGTGTCCCGCGCGGTCACGACGGCAGAACTGCGTGGCTGGAGCCCACTGGCGGGCATCCAGTTCGAGTACAGCCTCGCCGAGCGCAGCGCAGACCGGGAACTGCTGCCGATGGCGGAGGCACTGGGCCTCGGCACCGCGCTCTGGGCCCCGCTGGGCGGCGGGCTGCTCACCGGAAAGTACCGGGAGAGCCGACGGGGCAGGCTCAGTGACTGGGAGGGCCGCGGCATCCGTACGGAGGACTGCGCGCAGCGCGTGGAGGTGGTCGACACCGTCCTCTCGGTGGCAGCGGCGACGGGGCTGGAGCCCGCCCAGGTGGCGGTGGCCTGGTTGCGGTCACGGGCCCGCTCGGCCGCGACCGCCGTGGTGCCCATCATCGGCCCGCGCAGCGTCGACCAGCTGGAGACCTACCTGTCCGTGCTGGACGTGACCCTCGAAGAAGCTTCCTTGCGGCTACTCGACGAAGCCAGCGCCGTACGTCTGGGCGCCGCGCACGAACTGGTGGCGAACACCCTCGATTCCGTGCTCGGCGGAGGGGCCGGCCGCATCACACGTCAGCCCGTACCAGTGGCGTGATCGTGGGGAAAACACACATGCGCAGGACAAGGGAGGAGTGCGACATGAACGCGATTGACCTGGACCACGACGATTCTGCCGTCGCCATCGTCGGCATGGCCGTCCGGTTCCCGCGGGCGGACGGCATCGCCGCATACCAGGCCCGATCCCGGCCGGGCTCCCGACCTGGACCGGTACTGGAGGACGCGGACGCCTTCGACCACGCGTTCTTCGGGGTCTCGCCCGGTGAGGCGCTCATCACGGATCCGCAGCAGCGGGTCCTGCTCGAATGCGCCCAGCACGCCCTGGAGGACGCGGCCTGCGATCCAGCCCGGGAGCCAGGCGTCATAGGCGTCTACGCCGGATGCGGCGGTACGTCGTATGCCGCACGACTGCGGCGCGAGATTCGAAGGCTGCCCTTCGCGGACAACTGGCAGATCAGGATCGCTACGGGCGTGGACTTCCTCGCCGCCCGCCCCGCGTACAAGCTGGGCCTGGCTGGGCCCGCGGTGACGGTGCAGGCGGCAGGAGCCACGATGCTCCTGGCCGTGCACAGCGCGGTGCAGGCGCTCCTCGCGGGCGACTGCGACATCGCGCTGGCTGGAGCGGTCACCATCCGCCCGGCAGCCGCGGACCGTGGGCAGTCGGTGGGCGGCTGCGGGGTCGTCGTGCTCAAGCCCCTGCGGGCGGCGCTCGAAGCGGGCGACCGCGTCCATGCCGTCGTCCGCGGGACGGCGGTCGGCAGCGGGAACGACCCCGAACGGGTCGCGCGGCAGGCCCGCGCGGTCGCACAAGTGCAGGCCGAAGCGGTCGCGGCCCTGCGGGCCGACCCCTCGCAGGCTCCCGGGGCAGTAACGGACACCATGCCCGGCGTCGCCGCCTTCCTTGACGCCGTGCTGGCCGTGGCGCCCGACACAGCGCCCGCCGACGCCGACGCACCAAGACTGATCGGCGTGAGTGCCGCAGGGCCGCACGGACTTCACGCCCATGTCGTGGTGGCGCGGCCGCCGCGCGCCCACCGCGCCCAGCCCGAACCGGAGGGGGAGGAAGACTGGCAGCTGCTACCCCTCTCGGCGCGTGACGCAACGGCCCTCGACGACCTGACCGTCCGGCTCGGGCAGCATCTGGCACGGCTACCCCAGGAGCGCATGCGGGACGTTGCGTGGACGCTCCAGACCGGGCGGGCCCGGCACTCGCATCGCCGGTTCGTGGTTGCCCCCGGAACGGATGTCGCCGCGGCGGCGCTGACCAGCGGAAAGCGCCGTCTGACCCCGTCCGGTACGGCTCCGGAGGCAGCTCGCCCCATCGTCTTGACCTTCCCGGGCCAGGGCGGCCAGCACGTGGGTATGGCCCGCACGCTCTACCGGGTCGACCCCGGCTTCCGTGCAGACGTCGAAGCCTGCGCCGAACTGGCGGGGCCCTCGCTCGGATTCGACCTGAGGTCCGTCGTCGACCCGGGTGGCGACCACGAGGACGAGCGGGCGCACCGTGCGCTCGCGACCATCGAGGTCGGCCAGCCCGCCGTCTTCATGGTCGAGTACGCACTGGCCAGGGCCCTGCGGCGGTGGGGTGTGAGGCCGGCGGCGGTCGTCGGGCACAGTCTCGGTGCGTACGCCGCCGCCTGCGTCGCCGGCGTGTTCTCCTTCCCCGACGCGCTCGCCCTCGTAGTGGAACGGGGCAGGCTGCTGCAGAGCCTTCCGTCGGGATCGATGGCAGCCGTCGGGATGTCCGAGTCCGAAGTGCTTGAGCTGCTGCCGGAGGGGCTCGGCATCGGTGCCGTCAACGGGCCGCGGCAGGTGGCCGTCTCGGGGCCGACCGAACTCGTGGAGCGCTTCGTCCGGGAGTTCCCGCGTGAGGACGTCGAGGTGAAGCTCCTGAAGATCGCCACAGCGGGTCACTCAGCCCTCGTCGAGCCCATTCTCGACCAGTTCGAGGCATACGTGGCCGGCCTTACGCTCGGCAGGTCGGAGGTGCCCGTCATCTCGGACACGACCGGGTCCTGGGCCGACCCGGGCGACATCGCGACTCCCGGCTACTGGCGACGGCACCTGCGCCACACCGTACGGTTCGATGACGCCCTCAGCACGGTTGCGGAGGTTCCTGGGGGCATCCTGCTCGAGGTGGGGCCGGGGATGACGCTGACGTCTCTCGCCCGGCGCCACCCCGCGCTGGAGGGCCCGGACCTTCTCATGCTCCATACCCTTCCGCACCCAGCGGACGAGACGCCCGAACTGAGCATCCTACTGACGGCCCTCGGTCGACTCTGGATCGCGGGCACAGAACTGGACTGGGCTGGTCTGCACCCAGGGGGCGGCAGCCATCGGGTCCGGTTGCCCGGGTACCCGTTCCGGCGTACGAGGTTCGACCTGGACGCAGTGGCCCGCTGACAGGGATTCAGCCGGCCGGCTCCGCAAGACCCTGGCGGGCGTGTTCGATGAAGGCGCGCGCTGCCGGGCTGGTCGGACCTTCGGAGCGCCATGCCAGCGCCAGTCGGCCCCTCAGGTGCTCGTTGTCGATGACCACCGTGCGCAGCTGCCGCGCGTGGGCGCGGGCGAACGGCTGTGGGAGGAGGGCCAGCCCCAGGCCCCGGGCCGCGAGCTGCACCAGCACCAGCGGGTCGCTGGCCTCGAAGGCTATGCGGGGCGTCGCGCCCGACGCTGACCAGGCCGCCTCGACGGACGTACGCAGACCGGTGCCCGGCGGCAGGCAGATGAGCGTCTCGTCGCGCACGTCCTCGACGGACACCCGCCCGCGGCGTGCCAGCGGGTGGTCAGCGCTGACCGCACCGACGAACAGTTCGTCGGCGATGACCTGGATGGTCAGACCCGTAGGCGGCTCGGTCGCCATGCCGATGACCGCGACGTCGATCCGGCCCGACCGCAGGCCTTCTGCCAGGTGGTCCGAGTTGCCCTCGGACAGGGACATGTCGACGGACGGGTGCAGCTTGTGGAACTCAGCCAGCAGTTTCGGCAAGGACAAGTGGGAGGAGGAGGCGACCGTCCCGATGGAGACCTGACCCCGTACCAACCCGGTGAGGTCGTCGACGGCGAGCCGGGCTCCGGCCACGGCGGCCAGAGCTGCACGAGCGTACGGCAGCACGGCGACGCCCACGTCCGTCAACTGCACCTGCCGACCACTCCGGTCGAGTAGTTTCTGTCCTAATTCGCGCTCCAGTCGACGGATTTGAGCACTTACACCTGGCTGCGCCACATGGACGCGAGCGGCGCCTTTGGTGAAGCTCGCCTCCTCGGCCACGGCGACGAAATATTCCAACTGGCGCAGTTCCATAAGCGCCGAGTCTAAAGGTTGTCTTATGAGTGAGTTCTCTTGGTTGGTGTCGCGTGTCGAGGGTGAGGTGTTCCTGCCGGGCGGGGACGGTTTCGATGCGGAACGCATCGGTTTCCAGCGTGCGGTGACGCACCGGCCGGATGTGATCGTGGGCGCGGTATCAGCCGCGGACGTGGCGGCGGCGGTGGAGTTCGCCGGTGAGCGGGACTTACCGGTGGCAGTACAGGCCACCGGCCACGGCCTGTCCGTCGCGATGGACGGCGGCGTTCTCGTCTCCACACGGCGGATGTCGGGGGTACGGATCGACCCGGCCGCGGAGACCGCCTGGCTGGAAGCCGGTGTGCGCTGGGAGCAAGTGGTGCCCGAGGCAGCCCGCCACGGCCTGGCCCCCCTGAACGGCTCGGCCCCCCACGTGGGCGCCGTCTCCTACGTCCTGGGCGGCGGACTGGCCCTGCTGGGCCGAACCTACGGCTGGGCCGCAGACCACGTACGCCGCATGGAAGTCGTCACCGCCGACGCCCGGATCAAGGAAATCACCCCCGACAGCGACCCCGACCTGTTCTGGGCACTGCTCGGCGGCAAGGACAACTTCGGCATCGTCACCGGCATGGAGATCGCCCTCATGCCCGTCGAACGGATCTACGGCGGCGGCCTCTACTTCGACACCCCACACGTCGAGGACATCCTCCACGCCTGGCGCGAATGGACCACCACCACCCCCGAAGAAATGAACTCCAG
>NZ_JAGGOZ010000090.1 GCF_018614075.1 Streptomyces sp. ISL-94
CCACTCCCCAGGACACGGCCACGTCAAGCAGCGTCCGGCCCCCGGCGCGCAGCGCAGGGAACGTCCGTGGTGGTGGGTCGATGCCGGGCGGGAACGGAGGTTCTTGTATCGAATGGGTGACCTTTGTTGGGGGTGGTCGTTGGGTGGGGGATGGGTTCTTTCGGTACCGGGGTGGGTGCTGGGTGGTGGGTGGGTTGCGGGAGTTGTCGGCGCCGTTCGTCGCGCTCGGGCCCACGGGTGTCGCGGTACGGACCCGGCTGAAGGATTTGACGGCTGGGGATGAGGAGGTGCTGGCCCTGGTGGGCGCGCACCTGGGCTCGCTCGCCTCGAAGGACCTCAGGACGCGGTGCGCGGACGGGCTGGAGCACTCCGGCGACACGTGGGCGGTCCGGAAGCGGGAGCTGACGGCGCTCTCGTCGTCGCGGTGGGCCGGGGCGATCACCAAGGCCACCCACGACCAGTGGGCACTCGCCCGGCGCGGCCAGGCAGCGCACGTCCAGAACCTCGAAGCAGGCGTCAAGACGATCACACACCGGCTGTCGCTGCCCGTCGGGGAGAAGGGCAGCCACCTGTTCCGGCTGGTCGCCGCCTCGCCAGCCGCCTCACCCCGTGTTCGGCGGCGACGCCTACGGCTCCTGCGGGCCCTGCCCGCCGCTGCCGCTGCCGGCTCCGCGGGCCGCCTGCCGGGCGTCCAGGAGGTTCAGCACCCTCCGCGCCAGCGGGTACGTACGCACCATGTCGGCCAGGGTCGTCGAGCCCCGCGTGATGCGGGCGAAGGCCCGCCACGCCGGCCGGAAACCGGTGATCGTCGCGTGCAGCATCCCCGGCCGGGACTCGAAGAGGCTCAGCATCCGCTTGCCGACGCCCATCTCCACACCCAGCCCCGCCTTCACCGCGAAGGCGTAGTTGAGCGCCTGGCGGCGCGCGTCCACCGCGTCCTGAGCCTCGGAGATCTTCACCGCCCACTCCCCCGCCAGCCGCCCCGAGCGCAGCGCGAAGGAGATGCCCTCCCGGGTCCACGGCTCCAGCAGCCCGGCCGCGTCGCCCGCGACCAGCACCCGGCCGCGCGAGAGCGGCGAATCGGGCTTGCGGCAGCGGGTCAGGTGCCCGGAGGAGACGGCCGGCTCGAAGCCGGCCAGTCCGAGCCGGGCGATGAAGTCGTCCATGTACCGCTTGGTCGCGGCGCCGTCCCCCTTCGCCGAGATGACCCCCACCGTGAGGGTGTCGCCCTTGGGGAAGACCCAGCCGTAACTGCCGGGCAGCGGGCCCCAATCGATCAGGATGCGCCCCTTCCAGTCCTCCGCCACCGTCTCCGGGACGGGGATCTCCGCCTCCAGGCCGAGGTCCACCTGCTCCATCTCGACCCCGACGTGCCCGCCGATCCGGCTCGCGCTCCCGTCCGCGCCGACCACCGCGCGGGCCAGCACGGTCTCCCCGTCCGCGAGCACCACGGCCACCGTGCGCCGGTCGGGCACGGCCGCCCCGTGCTGTTCGACGCGGGCCACAGCAGTACCCGTACGGATGGTGGCGCCCGCCTTCTCGGCCTCGGCGACCAGCCCGGCGTCGAACTCCGGCCGGTTGACGAGCCCGAACAGCATCTGCTTCGAGCGCCGGGTCCGGGCCAGCTTCCCGTCGAGCGAGAACGTCACCGCGTGGATGCGGTCCTTGAGGGGCAGCACGAACCCCGGGGGCAGGGCGTCGCGCGAGGGGCCGATGATGCCGCCGCCGCAGGTCTTGTACCGGGGCAGCTCGGCCTTCTCCAGCAGCAGGACTCGCCGCCCCGCCGTGGCCGCCGCATACGCGGCAGAGGAGCCGGCCGGCCCGGCCCCGACCACGACCACGTCCCACACGTCGGCCGTCCCCCCGGCCGCCTCGTCCCCGTCCCCCTGCGCGGCCTGTCCTGCGCTTGCGTCGCGTACGTCGTCGTCGCTGCTCACGATGTGCTGCTGCTCCTGATCACCCGGTTGCTCCGATGCCGGGCAAATCCTACGGCGAGACTCCGCCCCGCCCCGTTGTGCGAGGATCGGGACTGTCTTCGCCGTACCCGGCATACGCCCACCCCGCGGATCCGGGCGGCGTACTACTGAGAACAACGTCGCACCCAAGAGGAGCGTGCCCATGTCCCAGAATCCGATCGCCGAGACCATAGCCTCGCTGATGCCCCGCGCGAAGCAGGAGCTCACCGAGTTGGTGGCCTTCCAGTCGGTGGCGGACTGGGCGCAGTTCCCCAAGAGCGAGAGCGAGGCCGCCGCCAACTGGGTGGCGGACGCCCTGCGCGTCGAGGGTTTCCAGGACGTGGCGCTGCTCGACACTCCCGACGGCACCCAGTCGGTGTACGGCTTCCTCCCCGGCCCCGCGGGCGCGCCGACTGTTCTGCTCTACGCGCACTACGACGTGCAGCCGCCACTGGACGACGCCGCCTGGATCTCCCCGGCCTTCGAGCTGACCGAGCGCGACGGCCGCTGGTACGGGCGCGGCTCCGCCGACTGCAAGGGCGGGTTCATCATGCACCTGCTGGCGCTGCGCGCCCTGAAGGCAAACGGCGGCGTGCCGGTGAGCGTGAAGGTGATCGTCGAGGGCTCCGAGGAGCAGGGCACGGGCGGCCTCCAGCAGTACGCCGAGGCGCACCCGGAGCTGCTGGCCGCGGACGCCATCGTCATCGGCGACGCGGGCAACTTCCGCCTCGGCCTGCCGACGGTGACCGCCACCCTGCGCGGGATGACCCTGCTGAAGGTGAAGATCGACACGCTGGGCGGCAACCTGCACTCCGGCATGTTCGGCGGCGCCGCGCCCGACGCGCTGGCCGCGCTGATCCGCGTACTCGACTCGCTGCGCGCGGCCGACGGTTCCACGACCGTCGACGGGCTGGACTCGGACGCGGTGTGGGAGGGCCTGCAGTACCCGGAGGCGGACTTCCGGGCCGACGCGAAGGTGCTGGACGGGGTCGAGCTGATCGGCGGCGGCACGATCGCGGACCGGCTGTGGGCCCGCCCGGCCGTGACGGTGCTGGGCATTGACTGCCCGCCCGTGGTCGGCGCGACCCCGTCGGTGCACGCGAGCGCCGGCGCGCTGATCAGCCTGCGGGTGCCGCCGGGCGTGGACACCTCGGCGGCCATCAAGCTGCTGGAGGCGCACCTGGTGGCGCGCACGCCGTGGAAGGCGCGCCTGCAGCTGGAGGTCGTCGGCCAGGGTCAGCCCTTCCAGGCGGACACGAGCAGCCCGGCGTACGCCTCGATGGCGGCGGCGCTGCAGGCGGCGTACCCGGGCCAGGAGATGCAGGTCGCGGGCATGGGCGGCTCGATCCCGCTGTGCAACACGCTGACGGAGCTGTACCCGCAGGCGGAGATGCTGCTGATCGGGCTGAGCGAGCCGGAGGCGCAGATCCACGCGGTCAACGAGAGCGTGTCGCCGGAGGAGCTGGAGCGCCTGTCGGTGGCGGAGGCCCTCTTCCTCGTCAACTACGCGGAGTCCAAGCGCGGCTGACCCCACCCGGCCGTGCGCCGCATGCACCGATGCACGCACTCACGCACTCACGCACTCACGCACTCACGCACGGATTACCGGATGCGCTGAGCTACGGATGTACGCCCAGGGCGGAGTGCGCCCTGGGCGTACTCCGCTCCCGGCGAAGTCGCGTGCCCCGCGCGAGCGCCCGTCCGTACGCTCGCCGAATGGATCTCGTCGAAGTCATCCCGAACCGGCTCCACATGCTCCGCTTCCCGATCGGCCAGGCGTATCTCTGGCAGGACGGCGAATCCCTCACCCTGGTCGACGCGGGCAACGCCGAGGCCGCCGCCGAGATCGAGGGGGCGATACGTTCCCTCGGACTGCTGCCCGAGCGCCTGGAGCGGATCGTCCTGACCCACTGCCACCGCGACCACGTCGGCGCGGCCGGCGAACTCGCCGCCCGCTGGGGGGCGCGGGTGCTGGCGCACCGCCTGGACGCCCCGGTGGTCCGGGGCGAGCGGCCCGTGCCCGAACCGGTGCTGCTCGACTGGGAGATCCCGCTCTACGCCCACGGCCTGACCGTCCCCGAAGCCCCGCCCACCCCGGTCGACCGGGAGCTGGAGGACGGCGAGGCGCTGGGCTTCGGGGACGGGGCGTACGTGGTCCACGCCCCCGGCCACACGGACGGCAGCATCGCCATCCATCTGCCGCGCCACGGCGTGCTGTTCGCGGGGGACTGCATCGCCGCCGTCGGCCCGCTGATGCTGGGCGTCTTCAACGTGGACCGCGCCCGGGCCGTCCAGTCCTTCCACCGCCTGGCCGCGCTCTCCCCGTCAACGGCCAGCTTCGGCCACGGCGATCCCCTGACGGCCGGCACCGCGGCCGCGCTGGCCGAGGCGGCGGCCGACACCCCCGCCTAGGGCTGTGGCCGACGGGTTCACCCGATCGGGGTGCCCGCC
The DNA here is from genome assembly GCF_018614075.1 of Streptomyces sp. ISL-94. Classification (GTDB taxonomy): domain Bacteria; phylum Actinomycetota; class Actinomycetes; order Streptomycetales; family Streptomycetaceae; genus Streptomyces. The sequence goes on from NZ_JAGGOZ010000090.1 coordinate 4,407, forward strand.
TCCAGGTAGAGGGGGCGGCCGCGTTCGCGGGCGCGCAGGGCCCAGCGCAGGCGCTCGTAACGGTGCTGCGGGAGGAGGCCGGCGGCCTCGGTCTCCGTGACGAAGCGCCAGGCCCGCAGTTCCGGGCCGGGCAGCCGCAGGCGCTCGGCCGCGCCGTCGGGGAGGCGGCCGCCGTCGAAGAGCAGGCGCAGCCCTCCGTGGCCGGGGGGCTGCGGGGGCTCCCAGTCCACCACCAGCAGACCCGGCGTCCGGTCCAGTTCCAGGCCCAGTTCCTCGGCGACCTCCCGTACGCCCGCGCACGCCGGTGCCTCTCCGGCTTCGACGACCCCGCCCGGGAACTCCCAGCCCGCCTTGTACGTCGGGTCGACGAGCAGCACCCGGTCCTGCTCGTCGAAGAGCAGCACGCCGGAGGCCACCGTCTCCCGCGTGGGCTCCGGGCTCTGCACGATCTCGCTGACCCGGGCCGCGTCCGTCCGGACGGCTTCGGCGATCCGCTCCGCCGTCTCCCGCGGGGTCAGGGCGCCGTTGTCGACGACGTGCGCGTCGGCGGTGAGCCAGCCGAGCGCCTGCCGGTAGGCCGGGATGTGGTCGTAGGCCCACTGGCGGACCCGGAGGTCCACCTCCTGCGGCGCCCCGGGCTCCTCCCGAGTCGCGATCCGCTCGCGCAGGATCGTTTCTGCCGGGGCCAGCAGCACATGGCGCACCGGGATCCGACGGGCCGCCAGCCCGCCGAAGATCTCGTCCCGGTACTCCTGCCGGAGCAGGGTCATCGGTACGACGAGCGTCCCGCCCACCTCCGCGAGCATCGCCGCGGCCGTGTCCACCACCAGGCGCCGCCAGCTCGGCAGGTCCTGGTAGTCGCAGACCTCCGCCAGGCGTTTGCGCGGCAGCAGCACGCGCAGCGCGTCACCGATCAACTCCGGGTCGAACAGGGTGCTGTCCGGCAGGATTCCGGTCAGTTCGCGGGCCGTGCTGGTCTTTCCGGCGCTGAATGTGCCGTTGATCCAGACAATCACGTCTACCCCTCTCCCCATGGCTCGTCCCGAGCCCCCAGTGGCTTGCCCGCACCACCCTGCCACGGAAACCTCGCCATCGGCCTACTGCTTATCCTCAAGGTCAGAGCGCTGCCCGATACCTCCGGAGGTTTCCCACCGTGCCCCACAACCGCCGCCCGTCCGATCCCCGTTACGGCAACCGGCCGACCATGAAGGACGTGGCGGCCCAGGCGGGCGTGGGCCTGAAGACGGTGTCGCGGGTGGTCAACGGCGAGCCGGGCGTCACCCCCGACACCGAGCGGCGCGTCCAGGAGGCCATCGACGCCCTCGGCTTCCGCCGCAACGACAGCGCGCGCGTGCTGCGCAAGGGCCGAACCGCCACCGTGGGCCTCATCCTGGAGGACCTCGCCGACCCCTTCTACGGTCCGCTCAACCGTGCGGTGGAGGAGGTGGCCCGCGCGCACGGCGCCCTGCTCATCAACGGCTCCAGCGCCGAGGACCCGGAACGGGAGCGGGAGTTGGCGCTCGCGCTGTGTGCGCGCCGGGTGGACGGGCTGATCGTGATCCCGGCCGGTGACGACCACCGCTACCTGGAGCCGGAGATCCGGGCGGGCGTGGCCACGGTGTTCGTGGACCGCCCCGCCGGCCGGATCGAGGCGGACGTCGTCCTCTCGGACAGCTTCGGCGGCGCCCGGGACGGCGTGGCCCACCTGATCGCGGGCGGCCACCGCCGGATCGGCTTCATCGGCGACCACCCGCGCATCCACACGGCGACGGAGCGCCTGCGCGGCTACCGTGCGGCGATGGCGGACGCGGGCCTGCCGGTGGCCGACTCCTGGGTCTCCCTCGGCTCCACGGCGCCCGAGCGGGTGGCGGCGGCGGCCCGCGCGATGCTCGCGGGCCCTGAGCCGGTGTCCGCCGTCTTCGCCGGCAACAACCGGGTGACGGTCACGGTGGTACGGGTCCTGGCCGACCGGGACCGCCCGGTGGCCCTGGTCGGCTTCGACGACTTCGAGCTGGCCGACCTGCTGCGCCCCGGCGTCACGGTGGTGGCCCAGGACGCCGCGACGCTGGGCCGGGTGGCCACGGACCGCCTCTTCCAGCGCCTCGCGGGGACCAACCTCCCGCCGACCCGCATCGAACTCCCGACCCGCCTCGTCGCACGCGGCTCGGGCGAGATCGCCCCCTCCGCCTGAGGCTCACCGGATCAGCCCGCGCAGCACGGGCACGGCTACGCCCGCGGCGGTCAGTCCGGCGAGCACGGACAGGGCCACGCCGGTACCGCCGAGGTAGGTCAGCCCGCCGGCGGCGAGGCCGGTGAGCAGGGCGATGACGAACACGACGGCGGCGTGCACGGACAGGAACGGCGGCTCGGCGCCGGGCGATGCGGACATACCCCGATTCCACCGCCGGGCCCTGCGCTGACGGGTACGGACGGAACGACGCCGACCACACCGGATCATCGCCGAACCCCGCGGAACGCACAGGGTGTTCGGCGGAACGCGGAACCTGTTCCGTACTGTTCGGCCACGTTCGGGACCGCTGCGAGGGCAGCGCTCTCGCCACGGCGGGCCAGGACGGCACCCTGCGCCGGTGGATCACCGGCCCGCTGTAGAACGGCGGAGGCCCGGCCGGGGTTCCCCTCGGCCGGGCCTCGGACGCCGCCGCTACGGCGGTCAGCGGTCAGCGGTCAGGCGATCAGCGGTCAGGCAGTCGCCGTCAGCGTCGCCGACCGGCGCGGGATCGCGAAGGCGTCGAGCTCGGCGCGGGTCAGGCCGGTGAGGGCGGTGACCTCCTCGGCGCCGACCGCGCCGCAGTCCAGGCCGCGGACCAGGTAGCCGGCGAGGGCCTTGGCGGTGGCGGGCTCGTCCATCACGTCGCCCTCGATCTTGGCGACGTACGCCTTCAGGCGCGCGGCAGCGGTCTCCAGGCCCTCGCGGTAGAAGGTGAAGACGGCGGCGTAGCGGGTCGGGAGGTGCGCCGGGTGCATGTCCCAGCCCTGGTAGTACGCGCGCGCCAGGGCGCGGCGGGTCAGGCCGTAGTGCAGCTTCCAGGCCTCGTGGACGTGCTCGGTCGTGCCGATGGGCAGGACGTTCGTCGAGCCGTCGGATACGCGTACGCCGGTGCCGGCGGCCGCGACCTGCATGATCGCCTTGGCGTGGTCGGCGGCAGGGTGGTCGCTCGACTGGTACGCGGCGGAGACGCCGACGCAGGCGCTGTAGTCGAAGGTGCCGTAGTGCAGCCCGGTGGCGCGGCCCTTGGAGGCCTCGATCATGCGGGCCACGGTGGCGGTGCCGTCGGAGGCGACGATCGACTGGCTGGTCTCGATCTGGATCTCGAAGCCGATCCGGCCCGGGCGCAGGCCGCGGGCGGCCTCGAAGGCCTCCAGGAGCTTGACGAAGGCGCTGACCTGCTCGGCGTACGTGACCTTGGGGAGGGTCAGGACGAGGCCGTCGGGGAGGCCGCCGTGCTCCAGCAGGCCGGAGAGGAAGATGTCGGTGGTGCGGATGCCGCGGTCGCGGACGTTGGACTCCATGCACTTCATGCGGATGCCCATGTACGGGGCGTTCGTGCCGTTGGAGAAGGCTTCGGAGACGAGGCGGGCGGCGCGGGCCGCCGCCTGGTCCTCCTCTTCGTCGGAGCGGACGCCGAAGCCGTCCTCGAAGTCGACGCGGAGGTCCTCGATCGGCTCGCGCAGGAGCTTGGCGCGGACGCGGTCGTAGACCGGTACGGCCAGCTCGTCGGAGATGCCGAGTACCTTCGCGAAGGTGGCGGCGTCCGGGGCGTGCTGGTCGAGGGCGGCGAGGGCCTGGTCGCCCCAGGAGCGGATGGTGTCCGCGGCGAAGACGTCACCGGGTACGTAGACCGTGTGGATGGGCTGGCGGGTGCCGGGGTCGCCCGGGTAGTGGCGCGCGAGTTCCGCGTCCACCGGCGCGAGGGAGGCGCTGATGCCCTCACTGACCGCGCCTGCGAGGCTCGTCGCCACCTTCTCCTGCTGACCCATCGTGCACTCTCCTCTTTTCCGCTTCACGGAAGCTTAGATCCGCATTGCAGAATTTAGTCACGCGGTTCCGCTCAGTCAATGGTCCCTCCGCTCTCCTGGACAAACGACTCGGGGCCGTGCGGTGAGAAACACCACACGGCCCCGAGAACGTCAGGCTACGAAGAGAAGCGCAGGTCAGCCCTTGCGCGCCTTGATCTCCTCGGTCAGCTGCGGGACGACCGCGAAGAGGTCGCCGACCACGCCGTAGTCGACCAGGTCGAAGATCGGGGCCTCGGCGTCCTTGTTGATGGCCACGATGGTCTTCGAGGTCTGCATGCCGGCCCGGTGCTGGATCGCGCCCGAGATGCCGGAGGCGATGTACAGCTGCGGGGAGACCGACTTGCCGGTCTGGCCGACCTGGTTGGAGTGCGGGTACCAGCCGGCGTCGACGGCGGCGCGGGAGGCGCCGACGGCCGCGCCGAGGGAGTCCGCGAGCGCCTCGATGATGGGGAAGTTCTCGGCGCCGTTGACGCCGCGGCCGCCGGAGACCACGATCGCGGCCTCGGTCAGCTCGGGGCGGCCGGTCGACTCGCGCGGGGTGCGGCCGGTGACCTTGGTGCCGGTGGCCAGGGCGCCGAAGGTGACGGCGAGCGCCTCGACGGCGCCGGCGGCCGGAGCGGCCTCGACCGGAGCCGAGTTCGGCTTCACGGTGATGACCGGGGTGCCCTTGGAGACACGGGACTTGGTGGTGAAGGACGCGGCGAAGGCGGACTGCGTCGCCACCGGGCCCTCGTCACCCGCCTCCAGGTCGATGGCGTCGGTGATGATGCCGGAGCCGATGCGGACGGCCAGGCGCGCGGCGATCTCCTTGCCCTCGGCGGAGGACGGGACGAGCACGGCGGCGAGGGAGCCCCCGGCGGACACCGCCTCGTACGCGGCCTGGAGGGCGTCCACCTTCGGTACGACGAGGTACTCGGTGAACTCGGGGGCGTCGGCGGTGAGGACCTTGACGGCACCGTGCTCGGCGAGCACGGCGGCGGTGTCGGCCGCACCGGCGCCCAGGGCGACGGCGACGGGCTCGCCGATGCGGCGGGCCAGCGTCAGCAGCTCGAGGGTGGGCTTGCGGACGGCGCCGTCCACGTGGTCGACGTAGACGAGAACTTCAGCCATGGGACTGCTCTCCTGCTATTGCGAAGTGTCTGGGGGCTATTGAGGGGTTGGCCGAAGCTCTTAGATGAACTTCTGGCCGGCCAGGAACTCGGCCAGCTGTTTGCCGCCCTCGCCCTCGTCCTTGACGATCGTGCCGGCGGTGCGCGCCGGGCGCTGCGCCGCGGAGTCGACCGTGGTCCAGGAGCCTTCCAGACCGACCTCGTCGGCCTCGATCTCCAGCTCCTCCAGGTCCCAGGACTCCACCGGCTTCTTCTTGGCGGCCATGATGCCCTTGAAGGAGGGGTAGCGGGCCTCGCCCGACTGGTCCGTCACGGAGACGAGCGCGGGGAGGGAGGCCTCCAGCGTCTCGCTCGCGGTGTCGCCGTCGCGGCGGCCGGTCACGGTGCCGTCCTCGACCTTGACCTCGGAGAGCAGGGTGACCTGCGGGACGCCCAGGCGCTCGGCCAGGATCGCCGGGAGCACGCCCATGGTGCCGTCGGTCGAGGCCATACCCGTGATGACCAGGTCGTAGCCGGCCTTCTCGATCGCCTTGGCGAGCACCAGCGAGGTGCCCATGACGTCGGAGCCGTGGAGGTCGTCGTCCTCGACGTGGATGGCCTTGTCGGCGCCCATCGACAGCGCCTTGCGCAGCGCGTCCTTGGCGTCCTCGGGGCCCACCGTCAGGACGGTGATCTCGGCGTCGTCGGCCTCTTCGGCGATCTGCAGCGCCTGCTCGACGGCGTACTCGTCGAGCTCCGACAGCAGGCCGTCGACGTCGTCACGGTTGACGGTCAAGTCCTCGGTGAACTGCCGGTCGCCGGTGGCGTCGGGCACGTACTTCACACAGACAACGATCCTCAGGCTCACGCCGGCTCTCCTACCGCATCGTCTTTTCTGGTACCGCCTTGTGGAGGCAGCATAGGCGCCTTGTCGGGCGGATCCCGGTCGGGGCGGCCCGCGCTCCGAAGGGAATGTTACTCGTCAGTACACCGTGGGTCTTCCCCAGGTGCAAGGCCGGTGAACTGTGATCTGTCCAACGCCACCCGACATGCCCCAGCAGGCACGATTCAGTCGCGCAACGCGTTGAAACGACCCTGGTGGTAGAGCAGGGGGCGGCCTTCCCCGGCCGGATCTCCCGCGACCGCCTCCGCGATGATCACACGATGCTCTCCGGCCGGCACCCGGGCCGCCACCCGGCACACCAGCCACGCCAGCACGCCGTCCAGCACCGGGACCCCGTGCGGTCCGGCGCTCCAGGCGGTGGCCGGACCGAAGCGGTCGGCTCCGCTGCGGGCGAACAGGCCCGCCAGCTCCCGCTGGTGCTCGCCGAGTATGTGGACGCCGAGGTACTCGCTGTCGCGCACCGCGGGCCAGCTGGAGGCCCCGGTGCCGATGGTGAAGGACAGCAGCGGCGGGTCCGCGGAGACGGAGTTGAGCGAGGTCGCGGTGAAGCCCGCCGGCCGTCCGCCGGTCTCGGCGGTGATCACGGCGACTCCGGCGGCATGCTGCCGGAACACCGAGCGCAGGAGGTCGGGCGAGCCGGGGAGTCCGGTGCCGAATCGGGGGGACGGAGCCATCGGGGCCGCGGGAGCGGTCATCGGGGTCTTCCTTCTGCCGCGCGGTGCGCGGGCACGGTCGGGGATCAGGGGTCGGGGGCGTTCAGTGATCCCAACAGCGCGCGCTCGCGTAGCGGACGAGGTCCACGTGGACCCGTCCGTAGAGCAGGAGTTCATACCGCATGACGCCAGCCTCGCGATTTCCCGTGTACACAGTCAAGCGGGATCCGTCAGATGTCAGGCGCGTCACGCCGCGTGCGGGCGCGTGCACCGGCGCTTCTCCCGCCGCGACCCCGTACGGCGTCGTCATACGGCGGCCCCCAGGGCGGCGATCACATCCGCCTTGCGCGGCATCCCGGCGGCCTGCCGGACGATCCGGCCCGCAGCGTCCAGGACGAGCACGGTCGGGGTCTTCTCGATCCCCAGGGCCCGCACCAGGTCGAGCCGGTCCTCGGCGTCGATCTCGATGTGCGCGACCCCCTCCACCATCCCCGCGACGTCGGCGAGGATCCGCCGCGTGGCCCGGCAGGGCTGGCAGAACGCGCTGGAGAACTGCACCAGGCTGGCCCGCTCCCCCGGCTCCTCGCCCAGTTCCGCGGCGCCCAGCACGGCCCGCCCGTCGTCCTGCCCGAGCACCCCTGCTCCCCTCGTCGCCATCCGTACGGGTCCATCATTCCCGCAGGCACATACGCTGGGCGCAGCGCCCGGGACCCCGGGGGCATTCCCGGCGTGACGAGAATCTCGCCGGGCGGGGGCATCTGGGCTGGCCAGCAGCCCGCGTATGGGGCACGATCCCATGGTCGCGTACCTACGCTTCCGTAACTTCCGACCGGGAGCACCTCCCCAGGCAGAAAGCGGGGTCCCCCCACCATGGCTGAGCTCGTCTACCCTCCCGTGATCGGCGCCGCGCACGGGCTCTTCCGCGCGCTGGACATCCGTATCGACATGGAGGGCACCGAGAACATCCCGCGCAAGGGCGGGGCGGTCCTGGTGTCGAACCACATCGGATACCTCGACTTCATCTTCGCCGGCCTGACCGCGCGGCCGCAGAAGCGCCTGGTGCGCTTCATGGCGAAGGAGTCGGTGTTCCGGCACCGGGTGTCGGGCCCGCTGATGCGCGCGATGAAGCACATCCCGGTGGACCGCACGCAGGGTGAGACGGCCTACCAGCACGCCCTGGACTCGCTGCGCGCGGGCGAGATCATCGGCGTCTTCCCGGAGGCCACGATCTCCCAGTCCTTCACGCTCAAGAGCTTCAAGTCGGGTGCGGCGCGCATGGCCCAGGAGGCCGGCGTTCCGCTGATCCCGGTGGCCCTGTGGGGCACCCAGCGGCTGTGGACCAAGGGCCGCGCGAAGAACTTCAAGCGCAGCCACATCCCGGTGACGATGCGGGTGGGCGAACCGCTGGAGGCGCCGGCGGACCAGTACGCGGGGGCCATCACGCGCCGCCTGCGCGAGCGCGTGCAGGAGCTGCTGGACGCGGCGCAGCGCACCTACCCGGACAAGCCCAAGGACGCCGCCGACTCCTGGTGGCTGCCGGCCCACCTGGGCGGCACCGCCCCGACGGCGGCCCAGGTGAAGGAAGCCGGCTGACCCGTCCGGCCTACACGGGCAACGGCCCCGCGGTGCGGGGCCGTTGCTGCTCCGCAGCGTCGGGACGGTTGGGGTTCTCGGCGTGGGTCAGGGTCTCCCAGGCCTCGAAGTGGTTCTCGGTGCCCGCGGGGTGCCGCCCCTCGGTGAGCCTGCGGGTGTTCTCCATGGTGACGCCGAGCCGGGTGTGCAGGGCGTTGTAGCCGACCTCGGTCGCCGGGCCGATGCCCTTGGCCAGGCTGCCGCCGCAGAGCCAGGAGGGCACCGCCGCGCCGAGTTCGCAGCCGGCGTGGAAGCCCAGCGCGCGCCGGAAGCGGTCCTAGAACTGCGGGTACAGGTCGCGGCCCTGGATCCTCGAGGTCTCGGCGACGTGCATGGCCGCCTTCCGGTGGGAGCGGTTCCGGTGGCCGAAGATATTCATGCCCATGCCAAGCTGACAACGATGTCCGACAAGAAAGTTTCCTATCAGCTCCGCAGCCGAAGGTGCTGACGTAACGTCTGGTCCGACTATCGCGTGCACATCGGTCGGGGGGTCGGGGATGAGCGGGTTCGGCCGGTATCTGGCAGCGGCTTTGGCCGCACGGTTTGCCTCGGAGGGCATGGCGATGGCCGTGGTGCTCCTGGCCCTGGAGCGCACCGGGAGCGCGGCGTACGGGGCCTTCGTCCTGACCGCCTGGCTCGCTCCGCACGTCCTCGCGGCTCCACTGGCGGGCGCCGCGGCGGCCAGGGCCCGCCGGCCGCGCCTTTTCCACGTCGGCGCCCTGGCCGGGTTCGCGGCCGCCGTGGCGGCCCTGGCCGTGCTGCTGGGCCGGGCTCCGGTGCCGCTGGTGCTCGCGGTGGCGGTGCTCGGCGGCAGCTGCGGGCCGATGATCACAGGAGGGCTGTCCAGCCTGGTCACCGGGCTGGTCCCGGCGGGGGCCGGCCGGGACCGCGCGTACGGGTGGGACGCCTCGACCTACAACGCCGCGGGCGTCACCGCTCCGGCGGCGGTCAGCCTCGCCACCGCACTGTGGTCGGGCGGTCCGGCGATGGCCGTCCTGGCAGTGTCGGCCGCGCTGGCCGCGGCGCTGGCGGCCACCCTCCCGTACGGTGATCCGCCCGCCGGCCGGGCCGCCGGCGCACCCCGGGCCGGGCTGGGCGCGGGGCTGGCGGCCCTGTGGCGGGTCCGGGAACTGCGGGCGGTCACGGCGGCGACGACGCTGGCCTTCGTCGGCATCGGCTCGCTGACCACCACGGCGGTGCTGCTGGCCGCCGCGCTCGGCAGCCCGGACGCGGGCGGAGTGCTGATGACGGCCTTCGCGGTGGGCGCACTGGGCGGCTCGCTGACGCTGGGCCGGATGACGTCCGTGGAGCCGGGCCGCCTGGTGCGGTGGGCGCTGGCCGGGACCGGGGTGGCCCTGGCCGCGGCGGCGTTCACGCCGTCCGTCGGCGTCACGGCGGCGTTGTTCGCGGTGGCGGGGGTGTGCGACGGACCGCTGCTCACGTCCACGCTGCGGATCCGCGCGGAGCACGCACCGGACGGGGTCCGGACGCAGGTGTTCACCCTGGGCGCGGGGCTCAAGGTGACGGCGGCGTCGACCGGAGCGGCCCTGGTGGGGTTCGCGGCCGACGCGCCCGCGTGGACGCTGCTGACCGGGATCGCCGGTCTGCAGTTCGCGGCGGCTCTGCTGCACGTACTGGCGGCGCCCCGGGGGCCCGTACCGCCGCCGATGGTGCTCCCTAGAGAGCGGTCGGGAGGTTCCGCCACAGCTCCGGCCGGTCGGCGGACTCCTTGAGGGCCTTGAGGACGGCCGGGGGCGGGGCGGCGTACAGCTCGGGGTAGTCGGCCTCGCCCAGCTCCGGACGCACCGGGAAGGCCAGTTGCTCCACGTCGAGGCTGAACTGGGCGTTCACCCCGGGCTTGTTGCCGCGCGGGTCGATCCGGGCCCAGTCCTCGCTCCCGGGCAGCCGGACGGCGACGAGCCCGTGGATCACCGGGTTGCTTCCGTCGTCGTCGGCGAGGAGCTGGTAGCACAGGGCCGCCGGGATGCCCTGGGCCCGCAGCAGGGCGACGAGGGCGTGGGACTTGGCGTAGCAGATGCCGTTGCGCGTCCTCAACACGTCCGAGGCGCGCCAGGAGACGCGCAGGTCCCCGGAATCGGCCGAGTGCGGGATGGTGTCGCGGACGAACTCGAAGGCGACTTTGGCGTATGAGTATGCGTCGCCGGTAGCGGACCAGAGCGCGTCCGCGGCGTCCTGGACCAGGGGATGCCAGTGGTCGATCGTCTCATCCGAGGCCAAAAAGGCATGGATGTCGGGGTTCTGTTGGATCAGCTGCATGGTCCGGAGCATAGGCAAACCTCCGGCCGTAGATCAATAGATTTACGGCCGGAGGTATAAATATTCATCACTGCATACGGCTCGGCTAGCGGGACAGCTCTTCCTTCAGTGCCTGGAGGAAGCCGTCCACGTCCTCCTCCTGGGTGTCGAAGCCGCACATCCAGCGGACGTCCCCGGCCGTCTCGTCCCAGAAGTAGAAGCGGTAACGCCGCTGCAGCCGCCGCGACACCTCGTGCGGCAGCCGCGCGAACACCGCGTTCGCCTGCACCGGATAGAGGATCTCGACCCCGTCCGTCTCGCGCACACCGGCGGCGAGCCGCTGTGCCATCGCGTTGGCGTGGCGGGCGTTGCGCAGCCACAGGTCCTTGGCGAGCAGCGCCTCCAGCTGCACCGACACGAACCGCATCTTGGACGCGAGCTGCATCGACATCTTGCGGATGTGCTTCATCTGCCGGACCGCGTCCGGGTTGACCACCACCACGGCCTCGCCGAACATCATGCCGTTCTTGGTGCCGCCGTACGACAGCACGTCCACGCCGACCGCGTTCGTGAAGCTGCGCATCGGCATGTCGAGCGAGGCCGCGGCGTTGGCTATCCGGGCGCCGTCGAGGTGCACCTTCATGCCCAGGCCGTGGGCGTGGTCACAGATGGCCTTGATCTCGTCCGGGGTGTAGACCGTGCCGAGTTCGGTGTTCTGGGTGATCGAGACGACCTGCGGCATCGCCCGGTGCTCGTCCTCGAAGCCCCAGGCCTCGCGGTCGATCAGCTCGGGGGTGAGCTTGCCGTCCGGGGTGGGGACGGCGAGCAGCTTGATGCCCGCCATCCGCTCCGGCGCGCCGCCCTCGTCCACGTTGATGTGGGCGCTCTTGGCGCAGATCACGGCGCCCCACCGGTCGGTCATGGCCTGGAGGGCGACGACATTGGCGCCCGTGCCGTTGAAGACCGGGAAGGCTTTCGCGTACGGCCCGAAGTGGCTGCGGAAGATCTTCTGCAGGTATTCGGTGTACTCGTCCTCGCCGTACGAGACCTGGTGGCCGCCGTTGGCCAGCGCGACGGCGGCCAGGATCTCGGGGTGCACCCCGGCGTAGTTGTCGCTTGCGAAACCGCGCACCGCCGGGTCGTGGTGGCGCCGGGCGTCGGTCTTGCCGGCATCGGTTCTCACGGTTGCGGAGTGAGCCACAGACGCTGTCCGTTCACATCGATGGCGGGCCGCTCCCAGACGCCGGCGATGGCCTCGGCCAGCTCCTTGACGTCCGTGAAGCCCGCGAACTTCGCATTGGGGCGCTCGGCGCGCATCGCGTCGTGCACCAGTGCCTTGATCACCAGGATCGCAGCAGCCGCGCCGGGCCCGTCGTCGCCCCCCGCCTTGCGGAAGGAGTCCGCCAGGGCCAGGGTCCAGGCCTCGGCGGCCGCCTTGCCCGCGTTGTACGCGGCGTTGTTGGCGACCGGCTTGTGCGCGCCGGACTGGCTGATCAGGACGTAGCGTCCCCGGTCGCTGCGCAGCAGTCCGTCGTGGAAGGCCAGGGAGGTGTGCTGGACCGTGCGGATGAGGAGCTTCTCCAGGAAGTCCCAGTCCGCGAGGTCGGTGTCGGTGAAGGTGTTGCTGCCCCGCCAGCCGCCGACGAGGTGGACGAGGCCGTCGATGCGGCCGAACTCCTTCTCGGTGCGCTCGGCCCAGGCCTTGGTCGCGTCGAGGTCGAGCAGGTCCACGGTGTCGCCCGTGACGGTGGCGCCGCCGTGGGCGTAGCGCGCCGCGTCGACGGCCTCCGCGAGCCGCGCCGGATCGGCGTCGGACGCGATGACCACGGCACCCGCCTCGGCGAGGCGGAGCAGGGTGGCGCGGCCGGCGGGCCCGCCGGCCCCGGCCACCGCCACCACCGCTCCGTGCAGCTTTCCGTTGCCGTTCCCGGAGCCGTTCATCTGTGCAGCCTCCTGAGGGCGAGTGCTCACGCGGCGACTCGCTCGGCGCGCTCTGCGTTCAGGGCGGTGATGCCCTTGGTGGAGGCGATCACTCCCTTGAGCTTCTTGGCGAGCGCCTCATAGAACATGCTGAGCGGAAACTCGTCCGGAAGCACGTCGTCCACGAGCTTGCGCGGCGGCTGCGTCACGTCGAGGGCGTCGGGGCCCTTGGCCCACTTGGAGCCCGGGTGCGGGGCGAGGTAGGTGGAGACCAGCTCGTAGGCCTTGAACCAGTGGACGAGCTTCGGGCGGTCGATGCCGGCCCGGTAGAGGTCCTCGATCTCGGCGCACAGCTGGTTGGTGACCTGCGGGGCGCGCATCCAGTCGATCTTCAGCTTGTTGTCCGTCCAGCGCACGACGTCGTGCTTGTGGAGGTACGCGAAGAGCAGCTGGCCGCCGAGCCCGTCGTAGTTGCGGTTGCGGTCGCCCGAGACCGGGAAGCGGAACATCCGGTCGAAGAGGACGGCGTACTGGACGTCGCGGCCGTGCTCGTTGCCCTCGGACTCCAGCTTCACGGCCTCCTTGAAGGCGGTGAGGTCGCAGCGCAGCTCCTCCAGGCCGTACATCCAGAACGGCTGGCGCTGCTTGATCATGAAGGGGTCGAACGGCAGGTCGCCGTGGCTGTGGGTGCGGTCGTGGACCATGTCCCACAGGACGAACGCCTTCTCGCAGCGCTCCTGGTCGGTGACCATGGCGGCGATGTCGCCGGGCAGCTCGATGCCCAGGATGTCGACGGACGCCTCGGTGACCTTGCGGAAGCGGGCCGCCTCGCGGTCGCAGAAGATACCGCCCCAGGTGAAGCGCTCGGGGGCCTCGCGGACGGCGATGGTCTCCGGGAACAGCACGGCGGAGTGGGTGTCGTAACCCGCGGTGAAGTCCTCGAAGGTGATGCCGAGGAAGAGCGGGTTGTCGTACCGGGTGCGCTCCAGCTCGGCGAGCCACTCGGGCCACACCATCTTGAGCGCGACGGCCTCCAGATTGCGGTCCGGGTTGCCGTTCTGGGTGTACATCGGGAAGACGACGAGGTGCTGGAGCCCGTCGGCGCGCTCGGCGGCCGGCTGGAAGGCCAGCAGGGAGTCGAGGAAGTCCGGCACCCCGAAGCCGCCCGCGGCCCACTTGCGCAGGTCGCCCACGAGCGCCTCGTGGTACGCCGTGGCGTGCGGGAGCAGCGGGGACAGCGTCTCGACGGCGCGGATCACGCGCCCGACGGCGGCCTCGGCGGTGTGCTGGGCGGGGGCGCCCTCCGCTTCGAAGTCGATGGAGCCGTCCTTGGACTGCCAGGGGCGGATCTCCTCCACGGCGGCCTTGAGCTCGGGCCACGCGGGGTCGTCGACCACCCGCGTCCCGGCGGCTATCACGGTACCGCCGACACCCGGCACAAGAGTTTCCGTCATGTCACTTCCTCCACAGGAGAACCTCACGTCAAGGCAGCGTAAACGGCCGAGGCTCTCCCGCTCAAGAGGAAACTCGGGAAATTATCCTGCGACACCCCCCGCCTCACCGAAAGTCTTCCCGTTCGCCAGGATGGAACCGATGGCTCCGCCCAGGCGCGCCAAGGCCTGCCGGGCCTGTGGCTCCACGGCGGGCAGTGCCGGGTGCGGCCGGCGGGGGCGTGGACGTGGGCGGTACATCACATTCCCCGGAAGTGCGGGATGACCTTCTCGCCCCACTGCCGCAGGGTCTCCAGGCAGGCGTCCTGCCCCACCGTGCCCATCTGGATCAGGCACATGACCTCGTCCGCCCCGGCCGCCCTGAGCCGCTCCACGTATGCGATGGCGTCGTCGGCGCTCCCGTAGGCGTGGTCGGCGTTGAAGGTGGCCGTCGAGGTCGGCCGGACCGGGATGTCCAGCTCGTGCAGCCGGGCCACCACCTGCTCGGCGGCCTTGCGCATCTCCGCCGGCTCGTCGGCGCCGGCGACGACGGCCTCGTCCGGGACGCCCGCCCCGCCGTACCAGTGGCCGATGGACTGGGCGAAGAACCGCTGCCCTCGGATGCCGATGCGCCGCGCCTCCTCCGGATCGTCGAGCACGATGGTGGGGCAGAGCACCGAAAAATGGTCGTTGACCACGGAGGACACGAACCGGCTGCCGTCGCGCCCGGCGATCGCGGCGTCGTAGACGGACCGCATCCCGGCGATCGACCCGGGTCCGGCGAAGCCCATCACCAGGGCCCCGATCCCCAGCTCGGCGGCCTGCACCAGGGTCTCCCCCCGGCTGCACGCCAGGAACAGCGGCGGGTGCGGGGTCTGCTCCGGCCGGGGCAGGATCGGGTGCGGATCAATGTCGATCAGCTCGCCGTGGTACTCCAGCTCCTCCTCCTGCCAGGCCCTGCCGATGATCCTCAGGGCCTCCTCGACCTGCGCCGTGGTGCGCTCCTTGTCCACCCCGCACAGCGAGGTCTCCTGCTCGGTGCCGCCGCGCCCGGCCCCGAGGTCGAGCCGCCCGCCCGAGAGCAGGTCGAGCATGGCGGCCCGCTCGGCGACCCGGACCGGATGGTTGAAGTTGAAGGGCATGCACACGACGCCGTGGCCGATGCGTATGGTGTTCGTCCTGGCCGCGACCCACGTCAGAAAGATCTCGGGAGCGCTCATGTGTGCGTACCACTTCAGGGAATGGTGCTCCACGGCCCAGATCCGGTCGAAACCCATACGCTCGGCGAGCACGGCCTGCTCGACGCAGTCGCGGATGACCTGGTGCTCCCGTTCCACCGTCGGGTCGGCAAGCTGAGCTTCGAAGATCACGGAGAATTCCACTGTGCCTCCAGGTGTGCGTCCCGTGCCGGGTCTCACTTCTATTCGAAATATGACTAGTAGTCAGAAGGCGAAGAAGCAAGAGCTGCCGCCGACCGCGTGGGCGGTGCTCGGGCTGCTCTCCTTTCCCGGGGAGCGGACCGGCTACGAGCTCAAGAAGTGGGCGGACTCCTCGCTGCGCTTCTTCTACTGGTCACCGGCCATCAGCCAGATCTACGCGGAGCTGCGCCGGCTGGAGGAGCTGGGATACGCCTCCTCCGCCCGCTCGGGCCCCGAGGAGGCGCGGGCCAAGCGCCGCTATGCCATCACCGACGCGGGACGCGAGGCGCTGGCCGGCTGGGCCGCCGACACCGCCGAGGCCGGCCCGCCGGTGCTCAAGCACGGGCTGCTCCTGCGGGTCTGGCTCGGGCACCTGGCAGAGCCCGGGCGGCTGCGCGCGATGGTCGGCGAACACCTGGAGCGCACCCGGGAGGAGCTGGCCGCCGTACGGGAGGCGATGGAGCACGCGGCCGAGGTACCGGAATGGGCCTTCCCCGCCCTCGCGCTGCGCTGGAGCGAGCGGCAGCACCTGGCCGAACTGGAGCTGGCGCAAGCCCTCTTGGCCGACCTGGAGGGCCTCACCGAAGGCGGCGAGCACACCGCCCCGCAGGCCGGTACCCCGGGCCGTCAAGCCGAGGGGGACGCGCCCACCCCCGGGTGACGCGACAGGAGGGTCAAGAGCGCGGACAAGCCCGGCGGGAAGCGGCCGGTGCACCCTTCCGGGGCGCTGCACAGGCGGTCCCTTCGCACCCTCGGCGCACTAGCATGCGTCCTCATCGCGCGCGGCCGGTCGGGACACCGCGACCGCGCGGGGAGCCGCCGTCGACGGAAGCGAGAGAACCTTGACTTTCCTCACCATCGGTCACCGCGGGGTCATGGGTGTCGAGCCGGAGAACACCCTCCGGTCGTTCGTCCGCGCGGAACGTTCCGGCATGGACGTCATCGCTCTGGACCTCCAACTGAGCAAGGACGGCGCACTCGTCGCCCTGCACGACCCCGAAGTGGACCGCACCACCGACGGATCGGGGGCCGTCGCCGATCTGACCCTCGCCGAACTGCGCGCCCTCGACGCCGGCCAGGGTGAACAGGTGCCGGTCTTCGAGGAGGCCTTGGACGCCGTCCGGGTCCCGCTCCAGGTGTCGGTACGCGACCGGGCCGCGGCCGAGGTGCTCGCCGGGCTGATCCTGCGCCGCGACCTGACCGCCCGCGTGGAGGTGGCCTCCTTCGACGACGCGGTGCTCGTCGAGACGGCCCGGCTGGTGCCGGGCGTGCGGACGGTCCTGCACGCGAGCCCGCACGGGGACGACATCGTGGACCGGGCCCTGGCCGCGGGCGCGGGAACGATCGCCCTGGACATCCGGCGGCTCGCCCTGGAAACGGTGGAGGCGGCGCACGAGGCCGGGCTCCGGGTCACCGGCTGGACGGTCGACACCCTGGACCAGCTGCGGCTCGCGCGGGCACTGGGGCTGGACGGCGCGGCCACCGGCCTCCCGGAGATCCGCAGCACGGGCCGCTTCACGGCGTGACGGCGCCGCCTGCCGAGGCGGCGCCGCCTCGGCGGCACCGGCCGTGACGGAACCGCCTACAGCGGCTTGACCAGCAGCTCGAAGGCCAGGTCGTCGCGGAGCGGGACGCCGAAGCGCTCGTCGCCGTACGGGAAGGGGCTCAGCTCGCCGGTGCGCCGGTAGCCGCGGCGCACGTAGTAGGCGATGAGCTCCTCCCGTACGTTCACCACCGTCATCCGCATCTCCTTGGCGCCCCAGGCCTCCAGGGCGCGGCGCTCGGCCTCGGCCAGGATCTCCTTGCCGAGGCCTCCGCCCTGGAGCCCGGGGCGGACCGCGAACATCCCGAAGTAGACGTGGTCCCCGCGGTGTTCGAGCTGGCAGCAGGCGACGAGCTCGCCCGCGCGCTCGACGACCAGCAGGACGCTGTCGGGGGTGTTGATGATCTGCCGGACCCCGTCCGGGTCGGTGCGCTGCCCGTCGAGGTAGTCCGCCTCCGTGGTCCAGCCGGCTCGGCTCGCGTCACCGCGGTACGCCGACTCGACGAGCGCCACCAGCTCGCTCACGTCCCCCTCTACGGCGCTGCGAAAGCTCAGGGCTGCGGGGTTGGCGGTCGACGACATCGGGGGGCTCCGTTCTACGCGGTGGCATATGACATGCCGGGTAGGGCAGAGAGAGCGTATCCCGGGGCCGCGTGAGCGCCGCGTGAGAAGGGCATCTCTTCCCGTGACGCCGACGAACCGGGAGGTTCCGCCGTGCACGGTTCCGCCATGTCCCCCTCTCTCTCCTCCGCCGTCTGCGCCTGGCTGCTCGTCCTGCTGTGCGCGGTGAGCGGCGCGTACTGCCTGCGGCAGGTGCCCAGAGCGGGCGGTGGAGCGGCCGGTGAGGCCGTGATGGGGTTCGGCATGGCGCTGATGGCGGTGCCCCTCTGGGGCGCCGGCGGATGGCAGGCCCCCGCGCTGGGGGTGGTCTTCTGCGGGGCCGCCCTGCACGCCGTGTGGCTGCTCCGGGGCGGGGCGCACCACGCGCACCACCTGGTGGGCTCCCTGACGATGGTCTACATGTCCCTCATGGCGGCCTCCGGCCACGGACACGGGGCCGGACTGCCACTGCTGACCGGGCTGCTCCTCCTCTACTACGCCGGATACGTGGTCCTCGGCGGAGCACGGCTGGTCACGGCCGGCGGTTCCGCCGCCCCGCCGCCGCAGGCCGGGCCGGGCCGGCGGGGCGGCTCGGGCGAGCTGACCCGGGCCTGCCGACTGGCCATGGGAATCGGGATGTTGGCCATGCTGCTCACCATGTGACGGCGGCGGCCGACGTGTCCTGCGTCACCAATCCCCCGAGGCCGTACCCGCAGGTAGCCCCGCGCTCATAGGCTGGCGCCCATGATGGTCCCCGCCGCTCTCCTGATGCTCGGCGCCCTGACCGCGGTGCTCGCCCCCCGTCTGCTGGCCCGGGCCCAATGGCCCGAGCGTGAACCGGTCGTCGCCCTGTGGGTGTGGCAGTGCGTGGTGGGTGCGGTGCTCCTGTGTCTCGGGCTGTCGATGCTGCTGAGTGCGGCGGCCGCCTGGCAGGCCGTACGGGGCCGGCTGTTCGCCGCCGCCCCGCGCGGGGTGGTCGACGCGTACGCCCTCGGCGCGTCCGGCGGCCCCTGGGCCGCGGGCACGGCCCTCGCCCTGGCGGGCGGTGCGCTGTGGACCGCGGCGCTGCTGGCCCGCGAGGTGCTGCGGACACGGGCGGGCCG
The DNA here is from genome assembly GCF_018614075.1 of Streptomyces sp. ISL-94. Classification (GTDB taxonomy): domain Bacteria; phylum Actinomycetota; class Actinomycetes; order Streptomycetales; family Streptomycetaceae; genus Streptomyces. The sequence goes on from NZ_JAGGOZ010000090.1 coordinate 22,992, forward strand.
CCGCGCGCAGAGCGCCGAACTGCGGGAGCGGGCCCCGCTGCTGCCCGGGGAGGACCCCACGGGCGCGCGGCTCGTCGTACTGGAGGGCCGGCGGCCCGAGTCGTGGTGGCTGCCGGGGGCGGCCCCGCAGCTGGTGGTCACGACGGCGGCGCTGGGCCGGCTGAAGGGCAGCCAGCTCGACGCCGTACTGGCCCACGAGCAGGGGCATGCGGCGGCCCGGCACGACTGGCTGCTGCACTGCTCGCGGGCCCTGGCCGGAGGATTCCCGCAGGTGCCGGTCTTCGCGGCCTTCGAGGCGGAGATGCACCGGCTCGTCGAGCTGGCCGCCGACGACGTGGCCTCGCGGCGGTACGGGCGGCTGACGATCGCGCTGGCCCTGGTCGGGCTGAACGAGGACCGCGGGGTGTTCGGGCCCTGCTCGCACCCGCAGGCACACGTCCAGCAGCGGGTGCGGCGGCTGCTGGCGGCCGCGCCCCGCCTGTCGGCGACCCGCAGGCTGCGGCTGACGGCACTGGCCACGCTGGTCCCGGCGGTTCCCCTCCTGGTGGCCTTCGTACCGGGGCTGAGCGCCCTGGCGTAGGAAGTGTCCGCGCCCGACCGCTCGCGGGCAGTGCGAAGATCCCCGTATGCGGAGCGATCGCGTGCGGTGGGCGGGCATCGGCTGTGCGCTGCTCGCGGCCGTCCTGACAGCGCTGGTGGTGGCGGGGTGGCGCCCGCTCCACTCGTACGACGACCAGGTCGCCCGGGATCTTCACGGCCATGCCGTCGCCCACCCCGGGGTCACCCACGCGGTGCGCATCCTCACCGACTGGGTGTGGGACACCTGGACCATGAGGGCCCTGGCCGCCGCGGCCTGCCTCGCGCTGTGGTGGCGCGGGCAGCGGGAACGGGCGCTGTGGGTAGGGCTGACCATGGTGGTGGCCCTGGTGGTTCAGCAGGGGCTGAAGGCACTGGTGGGGCGCCCGCGGCCGCAGTGGCCCGATCCGGTGGACTCTGCGCACTTCGCGGCCTACCCGTCGGGCCACGCCATGACGGCGACCGTGGTGTGCGGGCTGCTGCTGTGGCTGCTCCCCCGGCAGGCCCCGCAGTGGGCCGTGCGGTCCGCCTGGGCCGCGGCGGCGGTGTCGGTGCTCGGGGTCGGCTTCACCCGCATCTACCTGGGGGTGCACTGGCTGTCGGACGTGGTGGGCGGCTGGCTGCTGGGCGCGGCCCTGGTGGCTCTCGCGGTGTCCTGGTCCGGTCGTCAGCGCGGATCCGGCTCCGCCGGACGGTGAGGCGGTGGGTGAGGCGGTGGGTGAGCCTGCTCTGGGCGATCCCCCGTGTCACCCAGAGCAGGCGACCCCGTGCGCTGAGTATATTGGCTCTGAGCCAGTCAACGCAGGAGTAAGCATGTCCCCGCGCAGCGCATCGGTCAATGAAGAATTGCGCAGACGATCCCGGGAGCGGCTGCTCCAGGCCACGGTCGAGCTCGTCGCCAAGCGCGGCTACGAGGCCACGACGCTCGGCGACATCGCCGACCGGGCGGGCGCGGCCCGCGGCCTGGTCTCGTACTACTTCCCGGGGAAGCGGCAGCTGCTCCAGTCCGCCGTGCACCGGTTGATGCACCTCACGCTGGAGGCGGCGCTCGAGCGCGAGCCGCGCAGCGAGGACGGGCGCGAGCGGCTCGCGCGCGCGGTGGACGCGATCCTCGGGCTGGCCCGCGACGAGCCGCTGCTGATGCGGACCCACATGGCGGGCATCCTCACGGCCGAGGGGTTCGTGCAGTGCCCCGAACAGCAGCGGCTCGCCGAACTGTTGCGGGACACCGTCACGCGGTACGGCTCACCGGACGTGGACGCCGACTATCCGCTCCTGCGGGCGCTGCTGATGGGCGCCGTGGTGGCGGTCCTGCTGCCGGGCGCGCCGATGCCTCTGGCGCGGCTGCGGGCCGAGCTGTTCCAGCGCTACGGGCTGGACTGGGAGCTCGGCGACCCGCCGCCCGGCGGACCGCCCGCCGGCACGTTTGCGCCGCGCGGCTGACCCGGCTCCGCCGTATGCGCGCGGGGGGCTGACGGCTGCCCGGCCGGGTGGCATGCTGAAACCACCCGCGGGAGGAGCTCCGCCGTGCTTCGTATCGCCGTCGTCGGATCGGGCCCCAGCGGGGTCTATGCGGCCCAGACGCTGGTCCAGCAGCGTGAGGTGCCCGGAGTGCGGGTCGACGTACTGGACCGGCTGCCGGCGCCGTACGGGCTCGTGCGGTACGGGGTCGCCCCGGACCACGAGAAGATCAAGTCGCTCCAGGGCAGTCTGCGCACCGTGCTCGAGGACGAGCGGATCCGCTTTCTCGGGAACGTCGAGGTCGGCGGGGAGCTGCTGCCCACGGAGCGGCTGCTGGAGCTGTACCACGCGGTGGTCTACTGCGTGGGCGCGGCGCGGGACCGACTGCTGGGGATCCCGGGCGAGGAGCTGGCCGGGGTGCATTCCGCGACGGCCTTCGTGTCCTGGTACAGCGGACACCCGGACGCCGTGGGCGAGAGCTTCGACCTGCCCGGCGTGGACTCGGCGGTGGTGGTGGGGGCGGGCAACGTCGCGGTGGACGTGACGCGGATCCTGGCCCGGGGCCCGGCGGAGCTCGCGCCGACCGACATGCCGCAGCCGGCGCTGGGCGCACTCGCGGACAGCGGCGTGCGGCGGGTGGCGATGGTGGCCCGGCGCGGCCCCTCGCAGGGCAAGTTCACCACCAAGGAGCTGCGGGAGCTGGGCACGCTGCCCGGGGTGGACGCCCGCACGGACCCCGCTGAGCTGGCCCTCGACCCGATGTACACCGATGCGGCCGCGGCGGCGGCGCTGCCCGCGGTGGCGCGGCGCAACCTGGAGGTGCTGCGCGGCTGGGCGGAGCGGGGCCCCGGCGACGCGGAGCGCCACATCGACCTGCGGTTCTACCTGCGCCCGGTGGAGGTCCTGGGCGGGCCCGGCGGCCGGGTGACCGGGATGCGCTTCGAGCGGACCGCCCCCGATGGCAGCGGCGGGGTGACCGGGACGGGCGTGTACGAGGACATCGAGGCGCAGTTGGTCCTGCGCTCGGTGGGGTACAAGGGCGTCCCCCTGGCCGGGCTGCCCTTCGACCCGGCCAAGGGCACGGTGCCGCACGCGGCGGGCCGGGTCCTGCGCGCGGGCCGGGCCTCGATCGGCGAGTACGTGGCGGGCTGGATCAAACGCGGCCCGACGGGCGTGATCGGCACGAACCGGCCCTGCGCCAAGGAGACCGCGTCCTCGCTGCTCCAGGACGCGGGGGTACTGGCCCGGCGCGAGCTGCCCGGGGATCCGCTGGACGCGTTGCAGGCGGCGGGCCTGCGTCCGGTGCAGTGGCCGGGGTGGCTGGCCATCGAGGCGGCCGAGGCCGATCTGGGGCGCTCGCTGGGCCGCCGCTCGGTGAAGATCCCGGACTGGGCCGGCCTGCGCGGCGCTGCGGGCCTCGCCCAGGGGTGACCGGCCGACGCCGTTGCGGGTCAGGGGTGTCCTACGTTGTTGGCATGGG
>NZ_JAGGOZ010000091.1 GCF_018614075.1 Streptomyces sp. ISL-94
CCATTTGCCGGTCGGTCTTAGTCCTTCTTCTCTGGGACGACCGCCTGGATGCGGCGTTTGTGCAGGTGGGCGCGGTTGCCGCGGGACGAGTACGCCTTGTCCCCGGCGACCGCGTCCGGCCGGGTGCGGGGGCGGCCGACGAGCCCGCGTACCCCTACCTTCTCCAGGACGGGGATGAACTGCGGGCTGTCCGCTGCCTGGCCCGTGGTCAGGATGAACGCCGGCGGCGGCACTTGCGGTCGGCGGCGAGGTGGACCTTGCTGGTCTGCCCGCCCCTGGAGCGTCCCAGGAGGGCGGCCTTCAGCCGGAGTTTCTGCCGACGCCGGATGCGTCTTCGTTCTTCCCGCGCGGGATCGCTTTCGGCCTCCTGCCCGCTTTGTTCGTCGCAGCTGCCCCTTTGACCTGGCTTTCTCTGCCTCGGCGGCGGCTTCCTCCAGGGCGGTGAGGACATCCTCGTCCAGGTGCATCCCGGCAGCGTCGTGGTGGGCCCGTGCGGTGGTGGAGTCGATGCCGACCAGGGACAGATCAACCTCGCCCCGCTTCGCGGCTTCTGCGGTCAGGCCCTCCAGCAGGGCCTCGAAGACGCCTGCGTGACGCCACTGCCGGAAGCGGTTATGAACGGTCGACCAGGCGCCGAGCTCCGTCGGCATCTACCGCCACTGCCCGCCCGTCTTGAACCGCCAGATCACGCCCTCGAACTGCTGCCGCAGTCGTTCGGGGTACGGGCCGTACTCGCCGATCGGCGGGTACGGCTCGATGAACTCCCACTCCGGATCAATCAGTTGCACTCGCGTCACACAAGAAGATCTACCGGTCCAAGACCCGCCGCGGGGCCAAATCCGGCAAGTTGATCACGACTCGATACGCGCCCTAGCGCCGCCGCCGACCACAGACTCGCTCACGACGAGCGCCAGCTTCGCCGCGGTCCGCTGCTCCATCATGTCGCGGGGGGAAAGGTCGAGCCCGTGACCGCGAACCCTGGAAACCACCTTGATCGACATGATGCTCTCTCCTCCGAGGGCGAAGAAGTCGTCGTCGACCCCCACCAACGGTAGGTCGAGAACCTCCGCGAACACCGTGCAGAGGATCTGCTCCACGGGAGTACGCGGGGCGCGATAGGTGCTGTCGAGCGATCCGGGATCGGGGAGGGCCGATCGGTCGAGTTTCCCGTTCGGGGTCATCGGCAATCGATCGAGCTTCACGTACAGCGGCGGCACCATGAATTCCGGCAGGTGCCGGCCCAGGAACTGCCGCAGCTCGCCGCGCCACGCGTCGCGCCGGTCGCCGCCGTTCGCCGTCTCGTCCGCATACGGCTCGCCCACGGGGTCGGAACCGACCACATATGCAACCAACTGCCTGCTACCCACCGACCCGGCGACATCGCGCACCACGACCACAGCGTGAGCTACCGCGGGATGCCGCATGAGAGCCGATTCGATCTCGCCCAACTCGATCCGATACCCGCGGACCTTCTCCTGCGTGTCCACGCGACCGACGAATTCGAGATCTCCTCCGGCGTTCCAACGGACCAGGTCTCCCGTACGATACATCCGCTCGCCCGGTGCTCCGAACGGACAGGCGACGAAACGGCTCGCCGTCATGGCGGGACGCCCCAGATAGCCCCGGGCCAGACCTGCTCCCGCCACGTACAACTCGCCGACGACGCCGACGGGAACCGGCTGGATTCGCTCGTCCAGAACGTACACGCGACTGTTCTGTATCGGAAGACCGATAGACGGCGGGCGGCCGTCGGCCAGATGCGCGCACATGGTCGGCATGACCGTGGTCTCCGTCGGACCGTACGCATTGGCCATCTGCCGATGTGGAGCCCAAGCGGTGACCAGCTCCGGCGAGATCGGTTCACCCGCGACGATGAGACAGGAGACGCTCGGCAGCGAGCCGAGCGGCAGCGCCGCGAGCACGGAAGGCGTCAGCAGGACGTGAGTGACCGCGGCCGCACTGATCGTATCGACCAACGGCTGTCCGGGTTCGAGCCGTTCCTGCGTGTCGACGACGAAGGTGGCCCCGGAGAACAGTGCCATGCACATTTCCCATATCGACGAATCGAAACTCGGCGAGTTGAACTGCAGCACTCTGGACTCCGGCGTGACGCTCAGCCGCTCGATTTGCGCCGCCAGCAGGCTGGCCAGTCCCCGATGAGTGACCGCCACTCCCTTGGGTGTACCGGTCGATCCCGACGTGTAGATGAGGTAAGCGGTGTGTGCCATCGTCAGTGGCACCAGCCGATCGGTGTCCGTCACAGCGGTCGTCGCAGAGTGCGTTAGCGCGGTGATCAGCGCAGGGTCATCCAGCCGCAGGACGGGCGTCGACCGACCAGCCCCGTGTGCGGCCGTCGCGGATTCGCCGATGATGACGTGCGCACCCGAATCCTTCAGCATGAAGTCGATGCGCTCCGCCGGATACGCGGGGTCCACGGGCATGTAGACGCCGCCCGCCTTCGCGACCGCCAGCGCCGCCGTCCAGAGGTCGGGAGAGCGCGTCACCATCACGGCGACGACCACTTCGGTGCGCACACCATGGTCGATCAGGAGACGGGCCAGCCGGTTGGACCGGGCGTCGAGATCGCGATAGCTGATCGTCTCGTCGCGGAACACGATGGCGGGGGCATCCGGACTCGCCATGACACGTCGTCCGAAGAGTTCGGGAATCGTGCCGGGGTTCACCTGCGCGCGCGTCTGATTCACAAGATCGAGCACCTGATGCCGCTCGGCCGGGTCGATGACGTCGACGGAGTTCACGGCCACGGTCGGATCGCCGGCCGCGATCGTGGCCGCGCGCACGAGACACCGCACCAGCCGACGCGCGGTGTCGGCGTCGAACACGTCCGTGGCGTAGACGATGTCCACGCGCAGGCTCGCTCCGTCACGGGGCGAGACGACGATCCGCGCGTCGAACGGCGCGGTCCCCGGCCGCTGCGGAGCGGGTCCCGCCGAACGGCCGCCGCGACCGTCGGCCACACCGTGCCAATCGAACCCCACCTGTGTCAGCGGGTGATGGGCCGTCGGTGGATCGACGACCAGAACTGAGACCACGTCGTCCAGCGCCATACCCCGGTGCTGTCGGGCCGCCTGGGATCGGTCGTGCACCGCGCGGAGCAACTCCCCGAACGAGATGTCGCCGGGCATATCGGCGCGCAGTATCCAGCGGTCATCGCTCGATCCGCCTCTCATGCCCGAAAACGCTTCGGCGCCGCCCACATTCCGTGCGCCGATCGTCACCGTCGTCTGCCCGGTGAGGCGCCGAAGTGTCATCGCCCATGCGGACAGCAGGACGACCGCCGGGGAGACCCCCTGCGCAGCGGCCAGCGCCTCGACTCGACCCCCAACGTCGGCGGTGAGTTCCACGCCGACGACCCCGACGTCGAGGCTCCGATGTGGCGGGCGCGGTCGATTCATCGGCAAGGGCAGGGGCTGAGGCACGTCGGCCAACTCCTTCGCCCAGTAGACGGCGTGCCCGGCAGACCCCTGCTTCGGCGGCACGGGCCCCCGTGCCTCACTGGTGCTCACGACAAAACCAACCCTTCACGCCGCGGCCGCTCCTCGGGCGCGGCCGACTGAGAGGCCACCGGTGGTCAGACTTCACGTCGCGGAGGGCGCGTGAAGGACGGCCTCTGGGAGAAGTAGTTCAGCCGCTCCTGAACATCACGGAAGTTCGCTTGCGTCACTTCGCCGGTGATCGAGAGGAGTAGCTGGTCCGACGACTTCGGGCCGTCCAGATAGCCGTCGAGAGGTCCTGCGACCGCTGCGGGACGATCTCGTGTCTTCGGGCACGTCGGGTCCGCGGACGCCGCATTGTCCCGCATCTTCTGCACGGTCCTGACCGCGTCGGGCGCCCCGGTCAAGGACTTCGTCTGCGTCCCGCCGAGATTGTTCCGCGGAAGGTGCAGGTGCATGTCTCGCCACGAGAAGATGAAGACGCGCAGATCGGCGACGTGACGCCTCAGCCGGGCAACGCCGCTCCCGTCGGGGGCGGTGTCCTCCAGGGCCATGACCTGCTGCGCGAATTGTTCATACAGATCTGTGAACAGGTGGAATCGCATGGCGACGGAATGGCTGCCACTCGTCATCCCCAGATTCTCGCGGATCTGGTGGTAATCGAACGTGCTCAGATTGTCCACGATCGGCGGCAACGACGCCTCGATCGCGGGATACAACGACGCGGCGCCGTCAAGCAGTTCGAGCGCGCGCGCGTGATCCCCGTCGCGCAGCTCCTTGGTCGCCAATTCGAGCCGATCGTTGATCTCCCTGACCAAGAGCTCGGGAATCTGATGCAATGCGCGGAACTGCGTGAAGTAGGTGTCGCCGACCAGACGATGTTCATCAACGGCATGACGCAGATGGGAGGAGGCGAGCGCTGCCTCCAGCGCCTCTGCGGGCTGGGGGTGAACCGCGCGAGCCAGATTCGTGGCCCACACGCGCGCGTCGTGATTCACGACGCGCACGCAGTGAAGAATCGTATACGCGCTGTCGGTGAACGATGCCTCGGAGATGACGGTCCTGGCGTCCAACTCCCCCCGGTCGACGAGCTCGACCAAGGAGCCGTCGAACAACTCGAGCGCCCTCGTGAACTCGGCGAACGCAGGCGTGTCCTGGAGTGGCCATCGCGGCGCGGTCGCCGGCCAGTCGCTGCTGATGCGCAAGGCGTCGCCGCTCAACCGCACCAGCAGCCGATGGAAGCTCCGGGTCCACAGCAGCTTGATCGCACACGCATCGACATCACCCGATGCCAGATCTGCGCTGGCGCGCGTGAGGAGATCGGCCACGTTGTACATGGCGATCTCCGATGACTGATAGAGCCCGATGAGCAACGCCTCGGGTGTGGAGCCCGGTACCGTCATGCTCAAACGAGCCGCCTCGATGGCGCCGATGCTATGCAATTCGTAATAATTCTCCGCTATGACGCCGCGGTCATTCTTGATCATGTCTGACTCCACCAGATCACCTGACATCTGAAATCCTCCTCATAGACGACGAACTGCAACGCACGAGAAGACCGCACTTCGCAGGGTTGAGAGCTGTCTGACGGCACGTCATGCTAGGCGCGCCAGCGCCTCGTCCGCGATATCGCGAAGCGACTGCGGCCTCATATCCGTCCACTCGCGCTCGATGAAAGCGAGGCACGGTTCCCTCCTATCCGACCCGAAGACGAGCTTCCATCCCGTCGGCTTGTCGGCGAAGGCCGGCCATAGTGAGTACTGCCCCTCATTGTTGACCAGGACGAGGAATTGCGCCTCGTTATCTTCGAACGGATTGCTGCTCATCGTCTACCCCCTACCATCGCTGATCCTCTCGGCCAAGAACGACAGAACGGCCGCTTTCGCACCTGGATCGAGCACCAAGCCGTCTCGATCCGTCGAGATCTCGACGACTTCCTCCGAGCGGCTTCCCAGCCAATCCGCTACCGGATGCGACTTCGAAATCAATTGGAGTACATCCCCACCCCAATGAGGCCACTGAGCATTATGAGCGGCAATCAGATAGACCAGCCAGTCGGAGAACCAATCAGCGAAGATTTCGACATCCCTGGCGATGCCGGGGACCCCTCCGTCGGGGCGCTGTTGCGCACCGATCGACGTCATCGAGTCGTGGATCTCCTGGGCGATCTCGCGAGGCTGAGCGAGCAGTTCGTCATCGGAGAGTGCCCGCGTCACATCGTCGGCGACGTCGGCGCCCACCATCTGAGCGATACGTCGCAGGGCTATCTCCCATTGCTCTCGGATCGCCTCGCCCGTCGACGGCTCACCGTCCAGGACCACGAGGGGCACGTCGTAGTGAGGTGACGAAAGCCTCGCCGCCACTTCCTGCGCGATCGACCCGGCCATGCAGTAGGTGACGACCGCCGCCACCTCGGAGCCCGCGTAGGTGTGCGGTTCGATGAGCGCGGACGCGTAGCCTGCGGCGTCGAAAGCGCGGACGTAGGGCGGTCGCAGGATCTCGACCACCCGGAACCCGTGGTCCTCCAAGCGAAGCGCGGTCAACGGCGGCTCGGACCTCAAGCCCACGTAGTCGACGACGAGGATGGTCCGTCGAGCGGTGAGCGTGCGTTCCTGATCGTCGTGCATCGACGTCACCGAGGGCCCTTCGCGTCGCTGACGAGCCGGGTCAACGCAGTGATGTAGGCACTCGTCATCGCCTCTAGGTCCTCGTTCGTCCACCAGTGAGCGCTGGCCGAGCCTTCCACCCGCATCGCACCGCGGCTTGCCTCGTGAACGACTTCGATCAGGAGGGGCAGACTCGTCGCGTCCACAATGCGTGATTCATCGATCCAGACCTCCGGGCGCTTCTCGAACTCGACGTAATTAAAGGCGCCGTCAAAAAGCGCATGCCCGGCCATTTCCCTGATCTTCAGATACGGGAAGTTCCCGAAGGTGGTGATCTGGCGTTCGGCCTCGAAGACCCGCCGCACCAGTTCCGCACCCGTGGCGTTTACACGGCAGTGCAGCGGAAGCAGGTTCAGGAAGAGTCCCACCATCCGCTCCGTCCCGAGCACGGGTGGGCGCCCGTTGATGACCACCCCCGTCGACGGGGCATCCAAACCATGGACCTCACCCCACGCCACGAGGTGGGCGGCCAGTGCGAAGCTCTTGACGGGAAGTCCCGTATGCGCCGCGGCGCGCACGAGGTCGGTTACAACCTCAGAGTCGACGTCAGCATGAGTACGCACCGTTGCGCCGCCGACGGGCCGCGGGCGTGCCCGGGGCAGGGACTCGGCATAGGCCGACCAGAACTTTTGGGCATCGGGCGAGGTCAGGGCCTCCCGCTCGCGTCGGACCAGCTCATCCATGCCGGCCACGGCGGGCGGCAGATCCGGGACCGCTCCCCGCAGTATCGACGCATAGCTGGACATGAGCTCCGAGGCGAACACCGTCTCGCTCCAGCCATCCATGATGGCGTGGTGGAATCCGTAAGTGAGCCAGAACGAGCTGTCATCCGGCACTGAGACGCAGACTCGGAGAAGCGGCGCTGTGGTCAACGCGAATTCCTGGCCGGCGCACGCGACGTCATCGTTGAGATCCACTTCGTGCTGGCCGGTCCGTGCGTCGTGCACGTGGACGGGGATCGTCGTCGACGCCTCCGTTACACGCATCACCTCGTCGTAGTCGGTCAGATTGAATCCGGTCCGCAAAGTTTCGTGCCGGGCCGTGAGGATGTCGAGCGCGGAGCGCAGAGCGGTCTCATCAAACGGAAGCCGGACGCGATGGGACACCACGTCCAGGTACACAGCGCCCGGCCGCAGTTCGGACTCGAAGAGGAGGCCCTGCTGCAATAGGCTGGCCGGACCGATCTGCGGTCCCTCCACCACCGGCTCGGCCGCAATGCCCGGTGCCGAGAAGGCCGAATCTCCGTCGGGTGCATCCTCGACTGCTGACACCACCTGGCTGAGCTCCCTGATCGTCGGGCTTTCGAGCATGCCGACGAGGGTGACGACGATCCCGTGCGACTCAGCACCGACGACGGCTCTAACTGCGAGCATGGAGTTACCGCCCAGAGCGAAAAAGTTGTCGTCGAGCCCGATAGACTCCGTCTCGAGAACGTCCGCCCATACCTGAGACAGGACACGCTGAATGTCCGTCAAACTGAGGTCGAGGGCGCCATTGGATTCAGGGTTCATATCCATCCTTCGTCACTGCATCCGCAAGGGAAGCTTCGAATACCCACTCAGCAGGTTCGAGTAAATGGGGAGCGGTTCGCCGGCCAGTTCCAGCTCGCGCACTTCCTCTCGCATCGTCCGCAGCAGGGCCGCCACCTCGATCTTCGCCAGATAGGCGCCGATACAGAAGTGCGGACCGTGGGACAACGTCACGTGGCGGTTGGGCGCCCGCGTCACGTCAAAGCTCGCGGGATCGCTGAACTCGGCCTCATCGAAATTAGCTGATGAAAGCCAGGCGATGATGAGGTCGCCTTCAGCGATCTCACGTGCACCCAGCGTCACCGACGCGCTGGCCGTGCGTCCCACGTGCATGACCGGTGTGCTCCACCTGAGCACTTCGTTGACTCCCGCGTCGATGGGCGTCCCTGACTTCAACAGCGTCCATTGATCGGGACGACGGACGAGCTCCAGAACCCCACTGATCATCGCGAGTCGCGTCGTCTCATCTCCTCCGAGGATCAGGCTGTAGCAGTTGTAGATGATCTCCTCAGCCCGCAGATTCTGGCCGTCGATGGTCCCGTCGATAAGCACATCCATCAGCGGAGACCTTGAGGACGACGGCTGACGAGAGCACTCGGCGACGAAGCGGGTGAAGTAGAGCAGGATTTCACTCTTGGAACGCATGGTTTCCTCGGCCGTGTGCTCCTCGGTATCCGAGCTAAGGGCCGAACTCGCGTGGCGCAGAATAAACGCCCGGTCCGATGCTGGAATGCCGAAGAGATCACAGATGGCCATGAGCGGGATATGAGCCGCCACGTCATGCGCAAACTCGCACGACCCGTCGGCGACCGCGCGACGGATCAGGTCGCGGGTGTTGGCCCGGACACGGTCGGCCGTGTGACTCAACGCCTGGGGCGTGAGGGCCCTCCAAAGCAGCTTGCGAATCGCGGCATGGCGCGGACCGTCCGAGACCGCGAGCATCTGCTGGGCCGCCGTATCACCACCCGCGAGCAGCGTGTTCAGCACGTTACCCCGGCCGGACACGAAAACATCGGCCGATCTGCACACCTGCACGACATCGGTGTATCTGGTCACGTTCCAGAATCCCGGAACGCCATCGCGGGCGGGCTGCCACGCCACCGGGTCATGCCTCCGGAGCTGGCGAAGGTGATCGTGCGCGGCTGTACCCGCGTGGAATGCGGGATCGGCGAGGTACGGTGTCGACTCTACGGGCGTGGTGAAGGTCATGTCGCTCCCGCCATATCTGCATGGCTATTCACATATCCACCAATTCCCGCGCTGTCACGGCGGATTCGGTGCCATCCATATCAAGTCGATAAACGACGTGGTCGAGGAGCCTGTCCACCTGCTTCAGCATCTCTTCGTGGGTATTCGAGTACCCAGAGATGACATCGAGCGGATTGGTCATTACGTCCAGGTCCAATGGATCGCCCTTCTGGTAGTAGGGCGTGTATTTCGAGACGCCGTCGAGACCAGTGACCGTGGCCGCATGGGCGTTCGCCACCAATCGGGCCAACCTCCGCGGGGCCGGCGTGTTGTATTGCCAATAGACCCCGGGAGGGGGACGGAACATCGACGGCGCCGGATCCGCTCCTAGCGCGATGGTCCCCGCGATCTCGATCGGCGATGGGACGCCGGCGCGTCGCGCGAGCTCGTGGATGTGGCCGCCGAGCCGACCGTTGATCTCGATGATGCGAGGTCCGTCAGGTGTCAACTTGATCTCGGTATGCGTCACGCCCCGACGCACGTCCAATGCGGTAAGGCCAGCGGTTGCGAGGTTCAATGACGCGCGCCGGATGTCCTCGTCCAGCAAGGCGGGCCAGAACTGTCCGACCTCTCGGAACGGCGCCGCGAGGGCGAACTTGCCGGTCACCGCCAGATGGGTGATTCGCCCGTCCACGACGGCACTCTCGATCGAGATGTAGTCCCCAATCCCGGCGGGCATGCGACGACCGACCAGCAGCTCTTCGATGACCAGCCCCGCCGGGAGATACCTATCGAGGAGCGCGTCGACGAGCTGCACACCCCGGTCCGGGTGGCTGATCACATGCGTATCCCGACTCGCACCACCCCGGGCTGGCTTCAGGATGACCGGAGCGTCGAATTCTGCCATCGCCGCGGCGACGTCAGCGCGGTTCTGAATGCGATGGGTCACGGTCGCGTCCACACCGCGTTCGCGTAGGCGCAGCCGCTGTAGATACTTGTCCTTGAGGCATCCCAAGGTCGGTTCCTGATGGTAGGAAAGGCCCAGGTGCCTCGCGAGCTCGGCGGTGGGTTCCACCATATCCTCGCTGAACGTCACGATGCCCGCGGGTGTGAACCTCCGCAAGCGATCAGCGGACAGGCTCGCCGAGGACCCGAGAACCACCGACTCGCCGAGCCGCTCCACCACGTTGAGGGCCCGCTCACCATGTTCCGACGGGGCCATGGCGAATACAGGCTGCGCAATGGCGGACAGCCCCACGTAAGCCTCGAGTGGGTTTACTGCGCCCTTGTCGTAGACGACGATCAGTTTCTTCATGCGTCTGCGGTCTCCAGAGCGCTCACGAATGCGCCAAAATTGCTGTTCTTGAGCAGCAGCTTCACCGGCACCTTGCAGCCGAGGAGGGCACTGAGGCGTGCGCAGAGGCGCAGCGCCTTCAGGCTGGTGCCGCCCGTCTGGAAGAAGTTGTCAGTCTCCGCCGGGACGGCTCCCTTCAGGATCTCCGCCCATGCGGTAGCTGCGTGTTCCCGGGTGCGGCTGACGGTTTCGTCGCTCAACGTGTCTCCCTCGAGAGGGCAACCGGAAGGCGGTTGATACCCCACATGAAATTGGATCTCATACGCTCCACCGAGCCGGTGATCTCCATATGCCCCACCCGTTCCGCCAGCACCTGCAGCAGCACCTTCAGCTCGACCCGTGCCAGAGGCGCCCCCAGGCAGAAATGCGGCCCTATCCCGAACGTGAGATGCCGGTTGGGTGTACGCCCGAGGTCAAATCGGTCCGGGTCGGGGAAGACGCTCTCGTCGCGATTTGCCGAGGCGTTCCACAGCACCACGGCCTCGCCGGCACGAACGTGGTGCCCGCCGAGCTCCACGTCCTGCGTGGCGACGCGCATGACGTGCAGGGCCGGACTGGTGTAGCGGAGCACTTCGTCGACTGCGGACTCGATGTCGACCTCGCCCGCCTTCAGGCGCTGCCACTCCCCTGGGTTCTCGATGAGCGCGATCAGCCCGGCGGACGAGCCATGCCGGGTCGTCTCATTCGCGCCGGTGACAAGTCCGTCACAATTGAGCAGGACTTCCTCGTTGGTGAGGTTGCGTCCGCCCATGTCGCCCCGGATCAGCGCGCTGACCACATCGTCGCCGGGGTTGCGTCGGCGCTCTTCCACGAGATCCATGTAGTAGAGGAAGATCTCCGCGTGGGCTTCGGTCTTCCGTAGCTGGTCCATAGGGCACCCGCTGGAGGTACCTACAGATGCACCGAACGCCTGGCTGGTCAGCTCGATCATCGTCGAACGTTCCGCCTGCGGCACGTTCATGATGTCGCAGATGATCGCCGCGGGCAGGACTGCGGCGATCTCCTCGACGAAGTCGACACTGTCTTTCTCCAGCGCCTGCTCCACCAGCGGCTCGATCACCCGGCGCATGGATTCCTCGAGCGTGGCCACCACCCGCGGCACGAATGCCGCGTTCATCAGCTTGCGCAGGCGAGGATGGACGGGTGGGTCGCTGACAATCAGCATCTTGCCGGCCGCAGCCTTAACCGCGGCTGGGTCGGAGTCGACCCGCATGCCCAGCTCGGAAGTGAAGGCAGTGGTGTTGCGGTAGACCTGGAGGGCTGGCTCGTAAGACATGACGGACCAGAATCCCGGGCCGGGTGGGTGCTCGGTCCAGACGACAGGTGTCGTGGCACGTAGTTGCGCCCAGACGGCGATCGGATCGCCGGACTCGTAAAGGCCGGGGTCCGCGACGTCGATGATGTCGGACACAGCTCAGACTCTCTTCCGGACAGCGAAGGCCTCGTAGATTTCGGTGCCGCCCAACAGCGGGTCCTGCTCGAGAGCGACCGCGAACCCGTGCTTCCGCAGCAGCGAGGTGAACTTTTCGAGCGCACCGTCGATGTCGTGGACTTCGGCGACGACTTGGCGAACCTTCGGCCAGTCCTCGTCCGCCAGGCCGCGTAGAACCTCCAGCTCACTCTTCTCTACGTCGATCTTCAGGAGATCAATCGAAGTAATGCCGCGCTCGGCGATCACCTCGGACAGGGTTCGCACCGGACATTCGACGGCCTGCGTCGCATGCCGACCGCTGACCATGTCGTCGACGTCCTCATCGTCGAGCCCGCTGCGCATCAGGAATGTGCGCATCAGGGCCGACTCGGCCTCCGGGTCGGCGTGGAAGCCCGACATCGAAGTCGAATCCGGGTAATAGGTCAAAATGGCGGCACCCGAATGATCGGAGAGCGCGCAGGGCGTCGCATGCCCCTTGATGCCGTGCAGGGAAAAGTTCTCCTTCAGCGCCGCATACGGAATGGGCGCCGGCTCGAAGGCATGAAAAGTCAGCCCCTGGCATTCCAGATGCAGAAACAACGAGGCCATGCCAATATTTGCGCCGACATCGACCACCGTATCCCCAGGGCGGAGCGATATTTCGTGCTGCATATAGCAGCGTTCGGCAAATATGTCTCGGTACAGGAGGGCGGTCTCCCCTGCATTGACATGGCTCACCGTCAGCCCGTTAGGGAGTTTCATTGCTTGCATTACCGCGACCCTTCTAGGGAAATACCCTGGACTAGCAAACCCATTAGGCCACGGAAGAACCAAGTGCTTCTCGAAGACTCAGCGGCCTCATGTCCGTCCAGACGGCATCCACATGAAGCATGCAATCCTCTTCTGTGCCGGTATATCCAGCATCCTGCCATCCCATGGGAACCGGCAGTTCAGCGGGGTGCAGCCCGTACTGTTGCTCCGAGTTGACGAGAACGGTCCAGGTCAGAGTGATGGCGTCGGCCATGAGTCGCTCCAGTGACTGAGGGCAGGAACATATGGATCCAAAGTGGTCTCCAGTGGGCGTCGGTGGCCGCTATCGCAGCGAAGCCGAGCTCGACGAGAACGCACTGCAATCACTTTCACCGGAAGCGGGAGTGACACATGCCTGGCCCCGACGCATCTGAGCCAAACGCTATGAGCAAGTCGCCAGAAAATCCACTCTTGATCTTGCTCAGCAAGCATGATCTACTGCAAATCGATCCAGCACTCATGCCGCTAGGGCGGCCACCGAAGTACGTATGAACTACGCACCTTGCACGCTCCGTCGCGAAGGTGAGGGGATTTACCCCCGAATGTCTCTCGCGCGCGAGACGCACAGTTGAGCGCTCATGAAAAGGTTCCCTTCACTCAGTGACGGAAGTGGGTTTCAGGCAATGACTGCACGGCAGAGTGTCGCCGATATCACAGCGTACGGCTCCGAACGAACAACAGCCGGAGCTTCCTTCGATCCCGCAGCAGCAATTGCCGTACACGCTGACAGAACGCCTGGAACCGTGGCTGTGCGTGCGTATGACGGCACCTACACGTTCGGGGAGCTGAACGAGCGGGCGGACGCGATCGCCGCCGAACTGCTGCGCTTGGGCGTAGGCCCGGAGGCGGCCGTGGGGGCGCATCTCGACCGGTCCCGCGATCTGGTGGCCGCGCTCATCGGCACTTGGCGCGCCGGCGCCGCATTCGTAGCGCTCGACCCGGGCCATCCAGACGTCAGACTGTCCACCCTGGTCCAGGACTCCGGCGTCGCAGCGGTCGTGTCCCGCAGTAAGGCTGCATTCGTGGCCAGCCAGATCGCACACATCGACCCGGCAGTCGCCAGCGCATCGCCGTCAGCCGTTCCTTCCGGCCCGCTGTCCCCTCATTCCATGGCCTACATCGTCTACACCTCGGGCACGACCGGCGCTCCCAAGGGTGTCTGTATCACCTACGGAAACATCACGAATCTACTCACTGCCGTCGACACCCTTGCGCCGGACGAAGGCCTCGAGGGCGGCAACGTACTGGCCCCCTCCTTCGACGGCTGGCTCTGGTCCACGCTCATCCCTCTGGTGAACGGGCGGGGCGTTGTGCTCTCGGACCCACGGGACGAGGACGGCTCGCTCCTTCGTGGCGAGGTAGCCTTCATAACGGCCACCCCCTCACTTCTCGCCGTCAACGATCCGCCAGCACCGGAAGCGGACCTGCGGGTCGTGGTCTCTGCGGGTGAGGCCTGCGCGCCGGACCTCGCGGCCCGCTGGGCGAGCGGACGGCGGTTCATCAACGCCTACGGACCGACCGAGACAACGATCTGCGCGACATGGGCGGATACCGACGCTGGAGACGACCCGTCCACCATCGGCCGGCCTCTGCCCAACTACCGCGTTCAGGTCCTGGACGAACGGCTGCGTCCGGTTGCGCCTGGGAAGGTCGGTGAACTGTTCATCTCAGGTGCCGGTGTAGGGCGCGGCTACCTGAATCGGCCTGGCCTCACAGCCGCGCGCTTCTCTCCCGACCCATCCGGAGATGGCGAGCGGATGTACCGCACTGGCGACCTCGTGCGCAGCCGTCCCGACGGAGCACTCGAATACGTCGGGCGGGCCGACAGCCAGCTCAAGATACGGGGTTTTCGCGTGGAGCCCGGCGAGGTTGAGAGTGCCGCGCGAGCATTGCCCGATGTGCGGACCGCCGTGGCCTTCCCCGCGTCTGTGGCCAGTGGCTCCGTGCTTGCCTTGGCTGTGGTCCCCGAGGCCGGTCGGGTGCTGGAGCCCGAAGCGGTACTGGATGCACTTCGGGTAGAACTACCCGAACATCTGGTGCCGTCTCGGATCCTGCGTCTGGACCGCATACCCCAGACCGTCGCAGGCAAGGCCGATGTGACCCAGCTGGCGAGGCTGGTCCAGGAAGCCGACCAGACGACGCCAGCATCTGGCCTCGATACTCCGACACAGGAACTCGTTGCCGAGGTCTGGGCCGCCGCGCTTGAGGTGCCGGTCGAAAGCGCTGACGCGGACTTCTTTGAGCTCGGAGGTCATTCACTGATCGCCACGCGCGTAGTCGCCATGCTCCGCGTCCGCCTTGGCGTGCGCCTTACGATGCGCCAGCTGTTCGCCTCCCGAACCGTCAGAGCGCTGGCAGCCGAGATCGACGAACTGGTCGCCACCCAGCCGGCCGACGCCTGATCCTCCGCCGACACTCCAACCTCAGCCCAGGAGCCTCTTATCTCAACTCGCCACACGAGCCCCTCCGGCTCTTCGCCGACCGTGTCGACTGCAGGCACCAGGAGCGCGGCACGACTGCCGGGTTCCTACTTGCTGTGGCTAACCGGCATTCTGGCGTCGCTTGCCGGGGACGCGGTCTTCTACTTCGCGATCGGCTGGGCAGCAAGCGCGAATGGCGGTGCGGTCGCAGGACTGGCCCTGAGCGCCATCACCCTGCCAAGGGTACTGCTGCTCCTCATCGGTGGTGCCGTCAGCGACCGGTTCAGCGCGCGTCGCGTCCTGATCGCAGGTGACGCCGCGATGCTGGCCTTCTCCCTCATCCTGGCTGCTGTCGCCTATAACCTCGGGGCCTCACCCGCCGTGCTCATCGTGGCCGGCATTGTGGTCGGCGTCGCCGACGCGTTCTACCTTCCTGCCTCCGGATCCATGCCCCGCCGCCTGGTTAGCAAGGAGCAGCTGCCCCGTGCGCTCTCCTTGCGCCAAGTAGGCGGTCAGGTTGTCAACATGGGAGGCGGGCCGCTGGGTGGCATACTGGTAGGCCTAGCCGGGCTGGCGGGGGCGGCCCTGGTGAACGCCGTCACCTTCGCGCTCGTCCTGGTGGTACTGATCGTGATCCGGCCTCAGCACGAGCCACCCCCCGCGCCGAGGAGCGGCAATCTGGTCAAGGACGCCTGGGACGGTGTGAGCGTCGCCTTCGCCCATCCGGTTCTGCGTCCGGGGCTGCTGATGACCGGTGCTGCAGCGGGCTTCCTATTGCCGGTCCTTCCCCTGTTGCTCCCGCTCCTAGCGCGAGAGCAGCACTGGGACGCGAGTACCGTTGGCCTGGCGATCGGGGCGCAAGGGGTCGGCATGATAGCAGTCACGCTCTTGGTCCTGCGCCGCGGAGCGCTGGGCCGACCCGGGCTCCTAGCCGCATGCGGTCTCATCGTGGCCGGTGCCAGTGTCCTGGGCATTGCGCTCTCACCCGGCGCCGGAGCTGTACTTGTTGCCAGCTTCGGTGTCGGCATCGGCAACGGCCTTTTCGCCGCACACATCATGCCCCTGGTCCTCGCGGTGACACCTAACAGTCACCTTTCACGCATCCAGGCGGTGCTCGTTCTCGTCCAGAGTCTCGCCCTGCTGCTCATGATCAATGTGCTGGGCAACCTCGCCGAATTCAGCAGTGCGGTAACCGCCCTCACCGTCTGCGCTGCTGTGACCGTCGCTGTCGGGCTGCTGGGACTGGCCTCGGGCCCGCTTCGCAACAACCGCACGGGGCTGGATTCGGCCCCGGCCTGAGCCACGCTGCACCGCACCTTGGAGAGACACATGCCTGACACCGCAGATCCGGTTGCTTTGTCTGCAACGCAGGAACGTCTTTGGGTCGTGGACCAGCTGGCGCCTGAGGGCAGCTACAACGTCGCCTTGTGCTTCCGGCTCACCGGGGCTCTCGACGGCGCCGCTCTGCACAGGGCAGCACAGTCGGTGACGAGACGCCACGGCGCCCTGCGCACTCGCTTCGACGACACCATGGGCATGCCCGTGGGGAGACTGATACCGCCAGACGGCGTCTGGGTCGACGTGGAACGAGCCGAAGCAGACGGCCCTGGCCGTACCCTGGACAGGCTTCGGTACGAGGCGGCATCACGGCCGTTCGACCTAAGCACGGGGCCCCTGCTCCGCCTGCAGGTCGTGAGTCTGCCGGGGGCAGTCCATATTGTGCTGGTCATCGTCCATCACGGCGCTTTCGACGGACTGTCCGGCCCTATCCTGACCAGGGAGCTCTGGCACCTCTATGATGCCTACGCCTCCGGGAAAGACCCGGCTCTACCTGAGTTGGCGGCCGCTTACGGCGACTTCGCCCGGTTGCAACGTGACTGGCTTGATGGTGCAGACGCGGCTGCCCAGCTGGCCTACTGGACACAGCAGCTTCTCGATCCGCCCGCACCGCTGAACATCACCGCACCGGTCCCCCGTCCAACCTCCACTGACGAACCCACGCGGGGGGTGGTCGAGTTCGACTTTCCGCCCGACGCCGCGCACGCTACCGCGCAGGCCTGCGCTGACCTGGGGGCTACCCCGTTCATGGTGCTGCTGGCCTCGTTCGCCGCGTCGCTGGCACGCCACACCGGCGCTCGGGACCTGATCATTGGCACGCCGGTCACCGAACGCCCTACAGAGGAGTTCGAGGCCCTCATCGGTCCCTTCGATAACACGTTGCTGGTCCGTATCGACGCGGAACCCGCCGTTACCGCCGCGCAGTTCGTAGAGCAGGTCAGCGATGTAACGGTGCAGGCCTTGGTCCACAAGGACATCCCGTTCCAGTATGTGGTCCGCTCCGTAGCTCCGGCCCGGGGTGGGTCTGGTGCACCGGCTCTGTGCAACGTGGCGTTCTCCGTGGAGGAAAAGCCGCAGGATCCGGGTTCGGTGCACGGGGCTGTGGTGTGCGCTGACCCATGGCTCTTCGTCCCGCCGGCCCGGTTCGACCTCACGTTGATGGTCGAGTTGTCCGAAAGCTGCTTCAAGGGACGTTTCTACTTTGACCCCGAGCGGGTGAGTGAGTCTGCGCTGCGGAAACTGGCCGAGGAGCTGGCAGCGATGCCCGTCCGGTTCGCGTATCAGCCGGATTCTCTGCTGTTTCCCGCTGACAGGGAATCGCGCACCGAATCTAGCGAAGAGGAGGGATCTTCATGAGTGCGGCGAACGCCGATGCCCTTGGTCAGAACCTGAACAAGTGGTTGTGGGAGCCAAGGCCGTCCGCGGCAGCACCGCGCGCGACACTGGCCATCCTGCCGCATGCCGGCGGGATGGCTCAGGGATACGCCAAGTGGGCACAGTGGTTCCCCGACGACGTGCGGCTCATCGCCGTACAGTATCCCGGTCGCGGCGCCCGCTTCGCGGAGCGCGCCGCTCTCTCGATGGCCGATCTTGCCGACCCGGTAGCCGAAGCCCTCGCAGCGGAGGAGGAGCTCCACGTCTTCGGCCACAGTCTCGGCGCCATGCTCGGCTTCGAGGTGTGCTGGCGCCTGGCACGCATGGGACGTCCGGTCAGGGCCTTCTTTCCCTCGGCCGCCCCCGCCTCACACATCCGGCGCGACGTACTCGCACCGGATAGCGAACCAACCGACGCGGAGCTCATCGAGGCCCTGGTAGACCGCGGCGGAATGGACCCGGCAGCCCTCGAACACCCCGAACTCATGGAACTGGTCCTCGAAACGTGCCGCTCCGACCGTCAGATCACGTTGTCGTACCGTTACGGGGAACGGCACCGCACGCTGGACTCTCCGATCGTGGCCTTCGGCGGCACCTCCGATGCCGCCGCCGTCCCAGAGGATGTCGCGCGCTGGCCAGAACTGACGACGGGCCTCGGCGAGGTGCACCTTCTAGAAGGCGGCCACTTCTACGTCAACGATCACATGGCGTCGGTAACCGCCCGGGTCCGACAGCAGATCGCGCTGTGAGTAGCCGTGCCCACTCAACCCAACAGCTGATACCCGACCGGCCGAGCTGACCGCTCGGGTCGCTCCACAACAACTCCAGGAACATGACGAACCAGCCTTTCTCCCTCGTTTGCCTCCCCTTCGCCGGCAGCGGGGCATCCTTCTACCGCGCCTGGCCACCAGCTCCTTTCGACGGCCCAGGCCGCGTCTTGGCCGTTCAGTTTCCCGGGCGGGAGGAGCTGTTCGGAGAGAAGCCCTTCGACGACGTCCAGTCAGCCGGGGCAGCCCTCGTCCCTGACGTACTCGACGAAGCCGATCCCTCCACGCCCCTCGTTCTGTTCGGGCACAGCCTGGGCGCACTAGTCGCGTACGAGATGGCCCGGGCCATCGAACGATCACACCCCGGCCGCCTCAGCCACCTATACGTGAGCGGGTCTCCGGGGCCGCAGGGAGGCCGCGTCGAGCGAGCCACCGGCCTCGACGATGAGGAATTCCTCGCCCGTGTCTACGAGTTCGCCGGGTATCGTCACGAGGCGTTCGATGTGCCGGAACTACGCGAAATACTCCTGCCCGTCCTGCGCGCCGACGTCGCCATGCACGAGAACTACCAGCCGGCCGATGGCGAACCGCTGTCCACGCCGATCACCGCGCTGCGCGGCGCCGACGATCTCCTGGTGTCCGCTCGGCAGGCGCGTGAATGGGCAGACTGGACACAAGGCACCTTCTCCTACCAGGAACTCCCTGGCAGCCACATGTACCTGGCCGAAAGCCCTGACCCGCTGCTGCGAGTCTTGTCCGGCACACGGCTCTAAGGGGACGACGTCATGAGGCTCAAAGGCAAGACGGCTCTGATCACCGGCGCAGCACGCGGCCTGGGACGCGACTGCGCCCTCAGATTCGCCGCAGAGGGCGCCGATCTGGTGCTCCTCGACATCGGACGGGACATCGACGGTGTCCCGT
Organism: Streptomyces sp. ISL-94; assembly: GCF_018614075.1. Lineage (GTDB taxonomy): Bacteria > Actinomycetota > Actinomycetes > Streptomycetales > Streptomycetaceae > Streptomyces. Next base: position 19,234 of record NZ_JAGGOZ010000091.1, read on the forward strand.
ACTCCCTCGGTTCGCAGGCTCAACTGGACTTCACGGCCCAGGAATGTGAACGGGCCGGTGCCTGCACCGTCGCCGTCACGGCCGACGTGCGCAGCCAGGACGACTGTCATGCCGGTGTCGCCGCCGCCCTGGAACGCTTCGGGCGCCTGGACGTCCTTGTCAACAACGCGGGCATCGCCGCGCCTTCGGGAAAGCTCATGGAGGACATCACCGAGCCGGAGTGGTCGCTCATGATCGACGTCGATCTCTCCGGCGCCTGGCGCATGATGAAGGCGGCACTTCCCCATATGGCCGAGCAGCGTTCGGGCAGCATCGTCAACGTCTCCTCCACCGCAGGCCTGGTCGGGTACCGGCGCTTCGCCGGATACGTCGCGGCCAAACACGGACTGATCGGTCTGACCAAGGCCACGGCACTGGACTACGCGCCCGCGCAGGTTCGCGTGAACGCCCTCTGCCCGGGATCGGTGCACGACGACCCGGCGCGAGAGGGCCGCATGCTCTCCGAGATCGCACGGTCGCTGGATGTGTCCGTGGCGGAACATGAAACGATCTTCGTTCGTGACCAGCCTATGAACGCCCTGATCGACCCCGCCGACGTCTCCTATGCCGCCCTGTGGCTCGCGAGCGACGAATCCCGCCAGGTCACCGGCACCGTCCTCACGGTCGACGGCGGCTTCACGGCTCGCTGACGATACCCACTCCCATTCACCTTTGCACCGGCGGAGGGCCGTTCATGACCATACGCACGACCACGGATACCGTGCCGCTCCAGCCGGGTGCGGCATGCCACAGCCTCGCTGTCAGGCTCGCGCACGGCTTCGAAGCCGAGCGCACACGCGAACGGCTCGCCGAAGCCGATATGCAGACTGTGTACGGTGGGGCGAAGCTCTGGATCACCCGCGTGCACGCGCGGGTGGCGGCACCCGAGGCACAGCGCAGACGAGCTGCTGAGGCGGCGCGTCCGATCCGCGCAGGAGTCGCTCCGCTGCGTGCGGTGCTGCTGCGCTACGACGACGCGCACGATCTCATCCTGGTGGCGGACCGTTCCCGCGTAGCGCTTCCGAGCCTGCGCCAGGCCGCCGCTGTGCTGACATCTCTGCTGACGTCCGAAGATTCCGCCTCTGGTGCGGTCCTGGCCTGCGACATGCTCTCGGAGCCTTCCCCGGACTCCGGCCGGGGGGACGCCCTTCGGCCCGCATGGGGACTCCCCGACCACCACGACGCATCACCGACCGGCTGGGCCTCGCTGAACCTCGCGCTGGAGAGCGCAATCGACAGGACCTCCCTCATCGGGGCCATGGCGCTGACCGTGGCTCGGTACAGCGGAGAGGAGACCGTCCGGCTCGGCACCCTGGACCCCGCCGAACATCCGGAGCCGCGCGTCATCACCCTCACGACGTATGAGGGCCGTCACGACGTGTCCGACCTGCTCTCCCGCGCCGCAGCCCGCCCCGAGGAACGACCGGATCACGAACCTCTGCCGAGTGTGGGCATCATCCACACCAGAGAGGGTCGGGAAGAATACGAGCCCACACTGGGGCCGCTGTTCCCCCTCACCCTCCGCGTTACCGAACGGGCTGACGGAACGCTGGACGCCACCTGTCGATTCGAAGAGTCAGCCGTCTCCCGCACCATCGCCGAACAGTTCTGCTCCTATCTGGCTGGGGTCGCCGCGCAGCTAGGCTCCGGGACAGGGCGGCGGCTGCTCACTGAGGTTGACCCCCTGACCGGTGACACCGCACGTGACATCCTCGCCCTGGGGGGACTGGGGACCACGGCTCCCCCGTCGGATGGGGCGATTCACCAGCGCTTCGCGGAGATCGCCCGGAGGTCGCCTCATGCCACGTGCTTGACGGCCGGCTCCACCCGGCTGACCTACCAGGAGCTCGACAGCCGTGCCGAGATCTGCGCGGCCGGACTCCGCGACCTGGGAGTCGCTCCCGGGGACCTGGTGGGTGTGTGCCTCGAACGCGACGCAGACCTCGTCGTGGTTCTGCTGGCCGTCCTCAAGGCCGGGGCCGCCTACGTCCCGATGGATACCCGACACCCGGTCGAACGACTGCGATACACGGCTGCGGACGCGGGCCTGTGCGTCGTTGTCACGACGCTGGAACCGTTTCCAGCACCGGACGGAGCGGTACTGGTGAGCCCCGCCGACGTAGCCGAACGAGGCACCGCCGCGCCGTCGACCGAGCTGGAGCCCTCGGCCGGCGGGGCGGCGGGCACGGCGTACGTGATCTACACCTCGGGTTCGACGGGACGTCCCAAGGGCGTCGTCGTGCCGCACCGCAACGTCGTTGCCCTGGTGGAGGCTACGACAGCAGATCTCCGCCTTAGCCCGGACGACACCTGGACCCTCTTCCACTCAAGCGCCTTCGACTTCTCGGTCTGGGAAATGTGGGGATGCCTGCTCACCGGTGGACGTCTGGTGGTGGTGCCGTACTGGGTGACACGGGACACCGACGAATTCTGCGAGCTTGTTCTCACCGAGCGGGTCACCGTGCTGAACCAGACGCCCTCGGCGTTCTCCCAGCTCCTCCACGCGGGCAGATTGCACGAACGCGATACGGCGCTCCGGCTGATCATTTTCGGTGGTGAACCGCTCGACACCGGGATGCTGGGAGCCTGGTACGCCCGCCGTTCGCCCGCGCACTGCCGACTCGTGAACATGTTCGGGATCACTGAGACCACTGTGCATGTCACTTCCCACACCCTGACACCGAAGGACGTCGCCTCCGGGTCCCGTTCGGTCGGCAGACCTCTGCCCGGTTGGCACGTATCCGTCCGTGACGCGCACGGCAGGCTCCTCCCCCCGGGGGCGATCGGCGAACTCTGGGTAGGGGGCGCGGGAGTGGCCGACCGCTATCTGGGCAAGCCAGACCTCACCGCAGAGCGTTTCGTGCACGACCCTGTCACGGGCGAACTCATCTACCGAAGCGGAGATCAGGGGCGGATGCGGCTCGACGGCAGCTTCGACCACCTGGGCCGCTTGGACAACCAGGTCAAGGTGCGCGGCTACCGCATTGAGCTGGACGAAATCCGGGCCGCGTTGATCGACTCCGGCGGCGTTTCCGCAGCGGCCGTGGTCGTGCGTCAGGACGACCCGGTGAACCCAGCGAGCAGGCGGCTCGACGGCTATGTGGCCGCAGCGGAGGACACATTGGACCTGGACGCGGTGCAAGCCCATCTCCGAGCCGTGCTGCCTGACTACATGGTCCCGTCCACCTTCACGAGGCTCACCGAGATCCCTCTGACCATCAACGGCAAGCTCGACACGACCAGGCTGCCTGATCCTCGCGCTGCCGCCACTCGCCTCTCGACGGTTTCCGCGGAAGTGGCACCGCAGACGGCTCGGGTCGCCCCTGCCGCCCCGGCCGCAACCGTCATTCGCGTCTGGAGCGCCCTCCTGAAGACCGAGGTCGGACTGGATGACAACTTCTTCAAGCTGGGCGGCAATTCACTCATGGTGGTCCAAGCCCTGGCCGCGCTCCGCGCCGAAGGACTGCCCAAGGTCTCACCCAGGGAGTTCTACAGGAACTCGACAGCCCGCCAGTTCATTTCACTGGTGCAGCAGCTCACGGAAACCTCCCATTGATCGCGAACACCTGAAGACCTGGGCCTGAGGTTCCCTAGGGAAGTAGCACCATGCGGGAAGCAGGAACAACCAGAAGGAGTCGCGCGCATGCCCACGTTCCCGTCTTTCGACGGCCTCGAACTCACCTACCACATATCCGGGGAGGGGCCACCGATCGTCTGTCTGGCGGGAGGTCCCGGACGAGCGTCCGCCTATCTCTCCGGAATCACCGCCGGCCTCCCCGGCAGCACCGTCATCCGCCTGGACAACCGTGGCACCGGGCAATCCGCTACCCCGGATGACCCCGCGACGTATCGTGCCGCCGCCTCGGTCCACGATGTTGAGGCGTTGATGAGGCACCTCGACTACGAGCGCCCCGTTCTGCTCGCGCATTCATCCGCCGCCAACACCGCGATGCTCTACGCTCTGCGCCATCCTCACCGGGTCTCCCATCTAATCCTTGTCGCTCCCAGCAGCCGTCTCGTGGGCATCGACGTCAAGGACTTCCACGAAGCGCTGTTGCTGCGGACACACGAAGAGTGGTACTTGCAGGCCCGCCAGGCGATCGACGGCTGGGTCGGCTCCAGCACCATGGCGGAATCCCTGCCCTACCGAGTGCCTGCGGCTCCCTTCTACTACGGCCGTTGGGACGAAGCGGCGCGGACGCATGCGGAGAGCGAACCGGAGCAGATCAGCCTCGCCGCGGCCGAGGGCTTCTACGAGGGATTCGACTTCGACGCTGCATCCCTGCGCACGGCTCTGCGGCAGCTGCCCGTTCCCGTACTGGTGATCACCGGTGAGCTGGACCCCTTCCCCACGCCGAGCACCGGCGAACGGCTCGCAGCCGTATTTCCCCACGGGAAATCGTTCGTTCAACCGTCGGGAGGTCACTTCCCCTGGCTTGACGACCCTTCCGTTCTCGCTGAGGCGATCCATGACCACCTCAAGAGCGGCGGGGCTGCTTAGCGAACGTGAGGCTGTGGGTACCTGGTCGACAACCCGGGTGACCGGCACGCCGTATGTGTCCCTACTGATGCTCCCTGTGAACAGGTTGCCGGTTGCCCCTCATCGTGCGCCTGTCCAGGTCGCCGCGTTCGGGGCGGCGCGGTCCGAGAAGTTCTCGGCGAACTGCACCACGCTGACCATCGCCAACTGCCCCGGCGAGAGCCCCGGTCGGCCGTCGACTGAGAACAGGTCCGCGAAAACCTCGTCCTCGAAAAGCGCATCCAGCCGGTCCCGGATCAGCATCGCGGGCGTGCCCCGCGGACATGTCGTCCGGGCTGTCCGCACCGTCCTCGCCGGATTCTGCTGATGACTCTCCCGCCGTGGCGGCATCCTCTCCGCCACTGCTGCTGACGCGACCCCGCTGCGGTCAGCCAACCACCACCAGCGCCAACCGTCAGCCCCCATCCAAGATCACCAACGGAGTCATGTCTTCGGAGGAAGAGTGCAGGGTGCCTGGGCGCTGTCCTGGCAGCGCGTTGTACGAAAACTGTTCCGGTAGGGATTGCTCATCAGGCATGCATGACGGTGTTGTTCAAGGGTGCGGACTGCAGCGGCACCACCCAGGTCATAGAGCTGACAGTGCTCAGTTCCACGCGGCCCCTACAGGTGAGGGAGACCCCCGCGAGGACGGGTTCGTCGCGGTCCGGGTAGCTGAAGTGCACGTCGTCGAGCCGGAGCGTGCCCAGCCGCTCGGCCAGCGGCAGCCCGCCGGACGGGATGGCGCGGCGGCCCGCCGCGGCCACGAACCGCTCCAAGTCCCGGACGTACAAGGACTCCTCGTGCAGCGTGTTGGTGGTGTTCACCAGGGCGCCGAGGCTCGCCGAGCCGGTGCGCACGGCGATCACGGCCGTCCCGGCCACGGCCAGGTCCATCCGGCCGGAGACGATCAGCACGCCCATCGCCCCGTAGGTGACGAGGGCGGCGGCGCCGGAGAGCGCGGCGGCGAGGAGCTCGGTGCCGGCCTTGTCCTTGGCGAGGCGGGTGGCCTCGCCCTCGGCGTGCTCGGCCATGTTGCGGTAGTGGCCCAGCAGGTAGCGGCCGACGCCGTGCACGCGTACCTCGGGAGCCGAGGTACGGGAGATCAGCAGCTGGCCGATCAGCCGGGCGGCCCGCGCGTGCTCCACCCAGGTGATCACGGACAGGTAGCGGCGCTGGGCCACCCGCATGGCGCCCCAGCCGCGCGGGGCGGCGATCAGCAGCAGCATGGGCAGCAGCAGCGGGTGCAGCACGGTCAGCACGCCGGCGGTGGCGAGGAGCGAGATGACCCCGCCGAGGGTGGCCACACAGGCCCCCACCGTCCGGCGGGCCGAGGGCGGCCCCCACTGGGCGCTGTCGAGCAGCCGCCGGAACTCCCCGTCCTCGATGGCTTCGAGCTCCACCTCCACGGCGGCCTTCAGGTACTGCTCGTACGCGGCCCGCTCCACCTTGGGCTCCAGCCGCCCGGCGGCCGCCGTCGACCGCGAGGCCAGTACGGCGCCCAGTACGGCGACCAGCGCGCCGGCGGCCAGGGCGGGCACGGCCGAGTGCAGCCGGTCGGCAGCGCTGCCCGCGCCGAGCAGCGTACGGAGCACCTCGCTGAGGACGAGCAGCCCGACGGCGGAGGCGACCCCCTGCCCGGCCTCGCAGGCGGCGACGGTGAGCAGGGCGCGCCGGTCGGTGTCCCAGGCGAGGCGCAGGGTCCCGCCGGCCATGCGGGGCATGGAGCGCAGGGTGGCCAGGAGCCGGCTCTCCAGCCGGGCGTAATCGTGGTTGGACCAGCCGGCGTCGTAGCGCAGGGGCCCGCCGAAGAGGCGGCGCTCGCTCTCGGAGACGGCGGGCTCGGCGGGCGCGGGCCGCTTGAGGAGCCTCATGCGCGGCCACCTCCGCCCGGTGCCGGGTCGAACACCACATGAACGTGCACGGATCGCAAGTTTCCTCCCGAGGCGCAGCGGCTGCGAACTGGACGCCGGAAGAACGGGCCTGCTCAGGGCGGCGTCACGGGCCGCCGGGAGCGACTCCTCGCACGCAGTTGCGACCCGCCCCCGGACCCCAAGCCCCGCCCGGCCAACGCCCCGTGACCCGGCGTTCGAACCACCCGGAGGTGGCGAGGCCCCCCTTCGAGGGATTGCGCGGCTTCGCTACATCCCCGAACGGGAAGGGCGGAGGCCGCCTCCCTGGGTGGGAAGGCGGCCTCCGTCTGGTGAGTGTGTGCGGCTATGGGACGGGGACGGGGAGGGGTGCCGTGCCGAGGGCAGGGACGGTCCACCGCTGGGCGGCGCTGGGGTTGCAGCCGAAGAGCCAGAGCTGGGTGCCCGGGGTGGTGTTGAAGCCGCCGAGGTCGAGGCAGCGGCCGGAGGCGGGGCTGTAGACACCGCCGTCGGCGCGGGGCAGGAACTGCTGGCTGCCGGCGCTGCTGTCACAGGTGCGCAGCTCGATGGGAGTGCGGTTGTCGACACCGGCGTTCGTGGCGTTGAGGCACATGCCCTGATTCCGGATGGTGCCGTCGTTGTGGACCTGGAACTGCTGGGCCGGGGTGCCGTTGCAGCCCGCGATCTCGATCTTGTTGCCGTCCTCGAGGAGGTTGGAGTCGTTGTCCACGCAGTTGCCGGCGGACTGGGTCAGGTGGATGGGCCCGGTGGCCTGCGGGGCGGTCATGGGCGCGGCGTAGGGTTAGGCGGCGAAATTGCTGATGCCGCCGCTGAAGCGCGAGGCGGCGTATGCCCCGGCGTCCTTGAAGCGGCCCAGGTGGAAGGGTCCGACGGGGGCCGGGCTGGTCGATGCTTTGTGGTGGCCGGTGGCGGCCAGGGCGCCGCTATTAGATACGGAGGGCGTTGGTTGAGAAATGGGGTATTCGAGCGGTGAATTTGGAAGAACTGCGAGATCTTTGGGAATCGGCAAAGGACCAGTACGTCTTGGTCAGGGTCGACGAATCAGCCGGTGACGGCGGTCTCGTGATCTATGACATCGCTGGCCGATCCGTGTTCCTGGTCGATGACGACGATCTGCATGACCAGGTGGTCCGATGCACGCGCGAAGCTGGCGTCTCCGTAATGGATGACTTTCCAAGCTAGATGAACCAGCAAATATCAGAAGCCTCCCCCCGGAACTTGCGGGGGGAGGCTTCTGAGCCGTTTGACGGCAACGCCGACGGCAACGTCAGCGGACGACTGCCGTGGTGGGTGGGTCGTCAGGGTAGTCGGCGGCCCCGCCGAGCGCGTCGTTGAGGGTGTCGATGGCTTGGCGTTGGAGCCGGAGGCGGACGTGGGCGTAGACGCCGGCCGTGACGCCGATGTGGGCGTGGCCGAGCAGCTCCTTGATCACGACGAGGTCGACGCCTTGTTCCAGAAGGAGCGTGGCGGTGGAGTGGCGGAGGTCGTGGAAGCGGATACGGCGCAGCCCTGCCTGGTTGAGGAGGCCGCGGAAGCTGCGGGTGAGGTTGGCGGGGTCGAGTGGTCCGCCCGTTGATGTGCTGAAGACAACGCCGTTGTCCTTCCAGCCCACCCCTGCCGCCTCACGTTCTCCTTCCTGATGTTCGCGGTGTTCGTTGAGCGAGCGGATGCAGTCGCGGGGGAGGGCGATGCGACGTTCGGAGGCGCGGGTCTTGGTGGGCAGGGAGGTCAGACCTTTGGTCCGAGTGCGCTGGAGCGAGCGCCGGATGCTCGCCGTACCGCCGTCGAGGTCCAAGTCTTCCCAGCGCAGGCCGAGGAGTTCGCCTTTGCGGAGTCCGGTACGCAGGGCGAGTTCGTAGAGCGCGTGCAGCCGGTCCTCCTGCACTGCCGCAAGGAACTGCCGGGCTTCGGCCGCTGTGAGGGGCTGGAAGCGGCGGGGCCGGGGCGCAGCGGTCTTCACGTTCCGGGCAACGTTGCGGGGCAGTTCATCCTCACGGACGGCGTGTTCCAGGGCTGACTTGAGGACGGAGTGGACGTAGGTCAGGGTCAGCGGTGACAGCAGCTTGCCGCAGCACTGGTCTATGGCGCAGCAGCGCCGCCGGGCCTCATCTAGCCCGTGGGTGCAGCACTGGCAGGTGGTGCGAAGGCGGTCGAGGAAGGTCCGCACATCACGTGCGGTGAGCCGGGAGAGCTTCTTCGTGCCGAGGCCGGGGATGAGGTGGAGGCGGATGCAGGTGGCGTAGCGGGTTTGGGTGTTCTCCCGCAGGTGGTGGATGGCGACGCTGTTCAGCCAGTACGTCAAGTAGTCGCCCAGGGTGCTGTCGGCGGTCGCGACGGGCAGGCCGCGGTTGCTGTCGACGATCTTCTCGGTGAGTTTGTCGACGGCGTCCTTGCGGGTGGTGCCGTAGACGCGTACGCGTTTGCGGGTGCCGTTGGCGGCGAGGACGTAGCCTGCGGCTTCCCAGCGGCCGTCCTTGCGCTGGTAGATGGTGCCTTCGCCGTTGGCGCGGGCCTTGTTGCGCTTGGGGGCGGTCATCGGGTGGCCTCTTCCAGGTGGTGCTGGATGTAGTCGTTCAGGGCGTGGGCGGGGATGCGTCGGGCGCGGCCGATGGTCAGCGAGGCTAGGCGGCGGGCGCGCAGGAGGTTGTAGAGGGCGGAGCGGCCGATCTTGAGGCGGGCCATGGCTTCGGGGACGGTGAGGAGTTCGTCGTCATGCACTGGCTGTCACCGCCTCGGAGTGGGGCTGGCCGCTGATGAGGGTGGCGAGGCGTTCGAGGTCGGGGGTGAGGCCGATGCCGTCGAAGGCCCAGTGGGCGATGACGAGCGTGCTGGCTTCGAGTGCGGGAGCGTGGCGGCGGTGCCAGGCGGCGCGGGCGTAGCGGAGCGCACCGAGGGTGGTGGAGTAGGTGCGGGTTTTGGTGGAGAAGTGTCCGCGGAAGCCCAGCATGTGTGCCCAGGCCCGCAGTCTCAGGTCTTTCAGGTCGCGTCGAGCGCCGAGGGTCCAGGCGGTGCGGATCATGCGGGCGGCGTGGTCGGGGATGTTCTCCTGGCCGAGTTCGGCGATCAGTTTCAGGCGGCGGTCGAGGGTGCTTGTTGCGCTCTCGGTGCCCTTGGTGGCGTACTTCGCGATGTACCCGGCGACCTTGCCCTCGGTGATCGTGGTGCCGTCCTGGAAGTCGGCGGACCAGATGGCCTTGACGTCGAGCTGCTCTCCGAAGGCGAAGGTGAGGGAACGGCCGTCGATCTCCGGCCCTTCAACCTGGGCACGGGTGACGGCGGTGCGGATGGCGTCCGCCAGGAGGTCGGGGGTGGCCCAGGCGGGTGGCGGGGTGTAGGCGCCTTTGGGGCCGTCGAGGCGGATTACGGCGTGGAAGTGGATGAGCCCGCGCTGCTGGTATTCGGCGACCTTGGCGTACGAGATCCGCGCGTACTTCGCCAGCAAACGCTGGGGAATCCCGGCCACGGCCGCGATCTCGCGTCGCAGGTGGAGCATGAAGCGGGCCCACAGTGCGGGCGCGTGGGCGTTCCAGAGGACCGCGCCCGTGTAGTCGTAGCGGTCCGCGTTGAGTGGGGTACCGAGAGCCGGGTCGTCCTTGGTGTGGGTGCGTCCGCAGCGGCAGCGAGCGGAGGCGCTGGAGCGCCGACCGTGGACGGGGCCGAAGCTCGGGGCGGTGAGGGTGGCGAAGACGCGCGGGTGGGCAGCGACCTGTTCCGGGATGCTCTTGCCGCCGCGGAGTCCGGCGGCGATGACCTGGTAGGTGTCCTGGCGGTAGAGCTCGGCGCAGGAGGGGCAGCGGGTGGTGCGGCGGTTGCCGCAGCGGACCAGGAGGTGCCCGGCGGGCATCTTCGTGGACTTGAGTTCCCGCAGGATCTCGCCGGTGGTGGTGCTGATCTCGGTTCGGTGGCCTTCGAGGCGGATGGGCTGGGCGCAGCCGCCGAGGGAGGTGAGTTGCTGGACGAGGCCTGGCAGGTCCCGGTAGGTGGTGAACGTCGGGAGGCCGGGGGTGCTCGGCTGGGGCCGGGGGATTGTTGTGGTGTGGTCGGGCGATGGCATGCTGGCAGGACCTCTCTGCGTTCCGGCACACGCATGTGCCGTGGGTGAAGGGGATGAAGGCCCCGGCAGGGGCGAGGGTTTGGCGACTACACGCCTCTGCCGGGGATCACTGCGATGCGAGACAGGGACAGCCGGGGTCTTCGCCGTCCGGGCGGACGGCCGGCGGGGTTCACGCGGACTTGTCCAGGTTGATGTGGTCGGGGAGTTCGCGGATCTGTAGCCCCTCTGTGCACATCAGGTCGTTGATCTGCCAGCAAGCTTCGGTGGGCAGGTAGACGGAGCGGAGCCGGACGGGAGTGCGCATGTCGCCAACTGAGGCGATCGACACTCCGGGCGGCATCTCGCGGTCGGCGGCGGTGATGTCGAGTTCCCGGCCGTCGGGGAACAGATGCAGGAAGTCCTCGGTGGTGTCGACGCGGTGGCAGATCCGGGCGGACAGGTTGGTGCGTACGGCGGTGGTGAGCACGTCGGAGGAGGGTTTCTGAGTGAGCAGCCACAGCCGGATCCCGAACTTGGCGCCCTGACTGGCGATGGCCAGCAGCTCGGCCTCAAAACGCTCGCGGGCCTTGCGGTCCGGGTGCCGGGTGTAGTTCGCCACCTCGTCGATCACCAAGACGATCAGCGGCAGTTCGGGGCTGAACGCGGTGATGCGGTCGGTCCGCCCCGACCAGAACAGCCGCTCCCGCCGTTGCATCTCCTCCCGCACCCAGCGCAGGATCTCCGTCGGCTCGTCCGGGTGGATTGAGTCGGAGACCTTGTACGCGGTACGCCACCAGGGGGCGACCGCTCCGAGGTTGGGGTCGATGACGATCAGGCGCACGTCCCGCATCAGAGATGCGTAGGTGAGCAGGGTGTTCACGGTGATCGACTTGCCGGCCCGGGTGACGCCGGCGATCAAGGCGTGTGCGGAGTAGGCGAGGTTGAGCACCACAGGGGTGCCGTCCTCGCCCCACCCGAGCAGCGCGTCATCGGTGGAGACGAACTGGCCCGGACGGCAGGCCGGAGACCCGTCGGCGTGGAGCAGCGGTGAGCGGATCACGGCCTCCAGAGGCTCGCGCCGGAATCCGCGTGCCGTGATCACCCCGGGCTTGGGCTGGGAGATCCGGATGCGCCGCATTCCCCACGCGTCACGCAAACCTTCGGCTGCGTCCTGCCAGGCGCTCAAGCCCACTTGCGGGAGGGCATCTGCGGTGACGGTGACGCCGAACGGGTCGGCGCTGGTGTGCAGGCGCGGTGCCAGCACCCTCGGCTTCGACGGCTGCTCCTGGGGGCCGTACTGCTGGAGCACGGTGGGTGTGGCGTCTTTGACGGCCAGGCCCAGCATCGGGGCGAGCCGCTTCCAGCCCCACCGGATCCGCCGCGCCTGCCGCAGGCTGATACGGGTCTCTCCGTCGGCCCGGTACCAGCGGACGAAGCAGAAGCCTCCCCACCCGAGCAGCCCCGCCACGCCGAGGCAGACGACAACGAACAGCACGAGACCGAGTGCACTCGTCGGCATCAGGAGGCCGTCCTGACGGTGATGGCGTCCGCACGAACCGAGATGCCGTGGCGGTCCTTGCCGTTGATCGCGTTCTCCCAGAACGAGGCGACCAGACCGGTGAAGACGACGGGCAGGCCGATCTTGAGACCCTTGCCGAGGCCGGGCTCGGGCACGTTCACGGTGATCACTTCGGCGCGGCCGTTGAACGCGAACATCACGTCCACCTGGTGCAGCTGGGAACCGGTGGCCCGGTCGATCGCGGCCTCCCGTCCGTCACGGTCCTTGAACCGCGGCCTGGGCTCGGATGCCAGGATCTCCAGCGCCTGGGACTGGTCGATAGGCATGGTCTTCACGGCAAACCTCCAGGTGAGAGGGGTGCGCACCACCCGTGTGGGTGATCAGGTGCCGCAACCATGCATTCATTCCATCCGAAGTCCATCCCTATCGCACTCCATCCGTTCTTGGGGTGGTCCATCCATGGGGCCGCTACCCTGGCATCGCGGGCGGCTGAGCTGGTCAAACATGGGAGCGGCGGCCGGCCTGCAACCTGTGAAACTCGGACCCGGACCAGGGATGGACATGCCTCCTGCTGACGACGCGCGCCTGACGTTCGAACGCATCGCGGACGACCTGCGGCAGCAGATCCGGGAGGAGAAGCTGCGGCCGGGCCAGCTGCTGCCGACGCAGAGCCAGCTCATGCAGGAGTACAAGGCGTCGAGCCTGACCGTGCAGAAGGCCATCCGTCTCCTGCGCAACGAAGGCTGGGTCATCGCCCGCCAGGGGCGCGGCACGTTCGTCACACGCTCGGCCGGCTTCGAGGAAGCCTTCGAGAACGTCGCCAGTGATCTCCAGCAGCAGATCTACTCCGGCACATTGGCACCGGGAGACAGACTTCCAACCCGCGAGGTTCTGGCTGATCACTACTCGGTGCCGCTGAACGTGGTCACCAACGCCATGGCCCTACTGGCCGGCAACTTCCTCCTGCGCTACCCCGGCGAGCTGCCCGGCGACGAGGTCTACGTAGGGGACTGGGACGACCACGGCTTCGCCACGCAGCTCATCCACGGCCGGCTGGTCAGGAAGATCAGGGACGGATCACTGCCCAGAGGCACCACCCTGACCGTGAACGAAGTGGCCGACACGATCGGCGGCAACGCCGAAGCCGCGGACCAGGCCCTGACCTTCCTCGCCCTGGAAGGCCGGGTCAAAAAGGTCCACCGGCCGGATGGGGTGCCGGCCTATGCCGTTGTGGGCGGAGAGTTCGGCACCGAGGTGCCGGTCGCGGTGCAGCCGATCAACGAGCAGGATGAAGCACTGGCTGCTCCGGCCGCCCGGGAGTTCCCGGCGTCCGCTGGGCTTGCGGACCTGACCTACAAACTGGAACGCGCCCTGGAACGGATCGAAGAACTGGAAGAACGCGTCGAGCGACTCGAAGGCCGCGACGCCGACTGAGACGGTCGCCCAAACACGAAGCGTCCCCGGAGGCCACGGACAGGCTTCCGGGGACACTTCGCGTTGATCGGTCAGGGCTGGTACTCGTAGCCGATGGTGAAGCGGGGCGGCAGGCACCATTCCCCGTACTCGATGATCCCCTCCGCGTCCGACCAGCGGTGGGCACCGGCCAGGATCGGGGAACCCACGGGCAGCCCCAGGGCGCTGGCCTCGCGGGCGTCGGCGGGGCGGGCGTGCATGTCGTCGCGGGCATGGGTGATCGTGCGCCCAGTGGCTTCCAGTACCCGGGCGGACAGCCCGTGATTGCGCCCCGGGGCGGTGTTCAGCAGGTCGGGGACCAAGGCGGCGAACGGCGCCGGGTACCAAGTGACCGCGAACACGGTCCTCGTCATGCCCCGGCCGGCCAGCCACTCGCGCCGCACCACCTGGTCTCCGGCCTCCAGGTCGAAGATCTCGGCCACATACAGCGGCGGGGCGATCAGCTCGGCGGCCGTCACCCGGCTCGTCTCGCCCTCCGCGAGGAACGACTTCACCCGCTGAACCCTGGCCAGCCGATCACGCGCCGACAGGGTCCACCTCGGGTCATCAGCGACGAACGTCCCCCTGGGAGTGGTGCGAATGAAGTTCTCCACCTGGAGAGCTTGCAGAGCCCTCGACACCGTGGCGGCGGCTGCCTGCCACTGCCCGGCGATCTCGCGATTCGTCGGCAGCTTGGCACCTGGCTCAAGCTCCCCGGCCAGGATCCGCTCCCGGAAGTGATCCGCGATCTTCGTGAACGTCTTGGTACTGGGCATGAGGTGTGCCCCTCCAGTCAGTTGACGCACTGTCAGTGAGAGCACACTAGTGCACTACGAACCGTAGTGGGAGTGCTTCGGCCACTCGAATACTGAACTAGAGCACCGACCTGTCAACAGGTCAGCCATGTGACGTTCGAAGGGTGGCAACACACCATGAGTGAACCGACCAGGTACTCCACCGCACCTGTTGAACTACCGCTACGCCTCGAACACTGGAACCGACACCCGTCGAGGGCTGCGCAGGCTGCACCGAACTGGCCAACGTCCGCGACCGCGCACGCGTAGTCGGCGACATGACGACGGTGACCGACTGCAACGTCTACATGCGACGCCACCCCGAAGGCCACCAGTGAGCACCCGCGCCGTATACCGGCACGTGCCCCACACGATCCGACACGTCCCCGAAGGCGGCGTCACCTACGAAGCATTCTGCGTGACCGCGGGCTGCAACGCGGAATCCGGCCGCACGACGAGCAGGAAGCAGCGCGGGACTGGGCACTTCGGCACACCGGAAGAACCGGCCACGACCTCTTCCGACGCATCGTCACCGACCACGCGAAGGTCACACGCACCTGAACCCACTCCTGCGAGCCGACGCACCAGGCCCCAGCCCCACAGCTTCGCCAGCAGCCACGGCGTACCGCCGAAGAGGGATGCGTCCAAACTTTCTATACGTCTTCAAGGCGACCCGCTGACGCGGGTCGCGCGCGGCACGGCCGCCCACCCGGCCCGCTCTCGGCTCCGCCACCGCGGGCCGGCCAGCGACCAGGCCGCGCAAGACAGCACAGCGGACGGCAGGAAGCGCAAGGGAGTAGGACGCACCCGCACGAGGAGCGCCAAGCCGACGGCGGAGCGGCGGGGAGTCGGCCGGGGCGCAGCTTGCGGGTGGGGTCGGTCGGCTCCGTGGGCTTTACCCACCTCCCCGGGTCGGGGCCCGCGTCGGGCAAGGCCAGGGGGCCACTCGTTCAAATTCCGGGCAGGATCAAAGCCTGCCCGAGTTGCCGGCCAGCGTACGGCCCCCTGACCATGCCCGACCCCAACCCGGGCAGGACACCGGCCAAAGCCCACTCCACCGCCCTCACGCGCATAGCCGTCTGACGGCAACGCCGACGGCAACAGGGAGGCACAAGAGGGCACTTCCACGCACATCCACGGACTGGCCGAATTGCGTTGACCTGCAAAAACGCAGATGACGACACCTCAGCCCGCACACGTACTATGTGCTGGCAGGAGCCACGCCCGTACTCGTTCACAATTGCGGCGACGGGGATGGTTATCTTTACCGCGGAGTCCCGAACGAGCATTACAAGTATGACGATGCTCTGGAAGGGCGAGCCGTCCCGCTTGGTGGGCATTCCGATCCGGGTCGGCATGCGGGTGGCAACACCAACAGCGAATTCACCTCGTGGACTCACGACTACGAGGACGTTGCTCTCGACGCGGCCGAGGAGCTCGGTCCGGGAGGCATCGTAATGCGGATTCCTCACGCCAGCGTCCCGGCCGGGAGAGACGTTCGTATTCGTGGAACTGAGCATGAAGTTTATGAAGAGTCGGAGCATGCGCTGCGTGGAGTGATTGAAGGCGCAGAGATCAGTATCAATAGAGGGCCGTGGTTCAGGCCGGGCGGTGGCGGATAGCCCGCTACAGGGTTCCCATCTGAGATCAGGCAGTTCGCAGATTCATTGGAGAGGTTCGTGGAAAGAAGTCGCCTTGCACAACTCCTCGCCGGGGCTGATGAAGTGCGGCTTCTTTCGCGAGCTGCCCTCGGTACAGGCGTCGATTACAAGGTCTGGCCTGAAGCGGTCGAAACCCGGCGTCTCGTTTCTATCTACGAGAGGCGAGAGCGTGGAACCCGGCGCTCTGGACAACCTTCACTTGGCTTCGCTGAAGCGCTCGATGCACTTCGCGCCTATGGTGGTGCCGAGCTTGCAATAGGGTTCATCGATGATCGGCGCCGAGGTGGATATTACTTCCAGCTCTTCCTGGATCCAGAATTTGGTTCGGTCGTTGCTTGTTTCGGGGTGAAATCAACTGGGTCAACTGGGGATCTTCCGGATTCTTAGGTGAACGCCTTGAAACAAGTCCCCAGGTGGGATTCCCAGAGGGCATGAGTCTGTGCGGTCGACCCAGAGAGGCCGGTAGCCCGGTTTCTGCGGGGTCGGGCAGTGTCAGGCTGTATCTATATGAGCTGAAAAGGTTCGCCGGGACGGCCCTTCGACGTTCGGACCCGATCGGACCGGACCGGCGGTGCGATGGCCATTGCGGACCGGACCGATCCTCGACCGACTGTGACCGGTTGATCTTCACGATCGGGTGACCTGCGAAGTACGGGACTAGAAGGTCGAGCTGTTCCGATCGGCGGTCCGTCCACTCCGGCGAGTCACGTAGGTGGCAACAATACTGACAGTCCATACACTTCCTGGAGCCATGCCGAGGGGAGAGCCCAGGAGGAGGTTGACGATTGGGGACCGGGCTCAGTGGTGATGCGAATCCGACGCTCCGATGTGGATCCGAGTAGGGATATTCGGGTTCATGACAAGGACATCGACTCCGGGTTCTTCGAGGAGGAGCATCTACTCGAAGGGATCATTGAAGCGGCGGAGATCAGGATAGGAAATGGCCCATGGTTCAATCCGCGATCACAATAGGGGTGCACGTGGAGCGAGATGAGCTGATGCAAGCGTTCGCTGTCGAATCCGCTGTCAACTCGCAGGCTAAGAGTGCTCTTGCCGCTGGGGCGCCGTTCGAAATCTGGCCAGCAAGAATGCCTGCGGCGAGACTACATCACACCTACGCCCGGCGGTTGCGGAGACTGCAGAAACTCGAGCGCCCATCATTGGGTTTCGAGGAGGCGGTGGCCAGCCTCGCGGAAATCGGTAATCAGGAACTTCTGGTCGGGTTTATCGATGACCGAAAGAGGGGAGGGTATCGCTTTATGGTGTTCCTCAGTGCTGATCTTACGCGGGTGATCGCATGCATCGGCCTGATAGTTCCCTCGCAAGATGTGTTTGATGCTGATGTAACGAAGGAGTAGAGACTCACATCAGTGTGTCCGGCATAGCCGAGGAGGTGGGTAAGTGAAGTTGAGTATGCGCCCTGGATTTCCGTTCCACGCGAAATAAGGCGCTGTCGACCGTTACAGCGTCCAGCGGCCCCACCGGATGTGTTTCCGGTGGGGCCGCTGGGGTGTCTGACGGCAGTAGTTGACGGCAACATCAGCAGACGGCCGTTGCGCAAGGCGGTGGGCCAGCGCTGGCATCTGAACCGGTGGTGGCCTCGGTGGGGTTGTGGAGCGTGTGGCCGAGGAGGTCGACGGCGTCGCGCTGGAGGCGGAGCCGGACGTGGGCGTAGACGGTGGCGGTGGCGCCGATGTGAGCGTGACCGAGGAGCTCTTTGATCAAGACGAGTTCGACGCCTTGCTCCAGGAGCAGGGTGGCGGTGGAGTGCCGTAGGTCGTGGAAGCGGATGCGGCGGAGCCCGGCCCGATCGAGGAGTGCACGGAAGCTGCGATTGAGGTTCGCGGGGTCGATCGGCCCTCCCGCCGGCGTGGTGAAGACGAGTCCGCTGTCCTTCCAGCCTTCCGCTGCTGCCTGACGTTCTGCTTCCTGCGCTTCACGGTGTTCTTTCAACGAGTGGATGCCCTCGCTGGGGAGGGCGATGCGCCGTTCGGATGCGCGGGTTTTGGTGGGCAGGGTGGTCAGTCCGCCGGTCTGGGTGCGCTGGAGGGTGCGGCGGATGTTGGCAGTGCCGGCACTGAGGTCGACGTCGTCCCACTGAAGGCCGAGAAGTTCGCCCTTGCGGAGGCCAGTGCGGAGGGCGAGTTCGTACAGCGCGCGCAGGCGGTTGCTGCGGGCGGCGGTGAGGAACTGGCGGGCTTCGTCGGCCGTGAGTGGTTCGAAGCGGCGCGGGCGTGGTGTGCCAGTGCGGACGTTGCGGGCCACGTTTCGCATGATCTCCTCCTCGCGAACGGCGTGCTCCAGGGCCGACTTGAGTACGGAGTGGATGTACGCCAGCGTCAGTGGGGAGAGCGGCTTGGAGCAGCACGTTCCGGCGTCGCAGCAACGGGGCTGATCGCGGCGGGCGTCGATGCTTCGGGCGCAGCACTGGCAGGCGGTGCGGAGCTGGTTGAGCCAGGTGCGGACGTCCTTGGCGGTGAGCTTGGCGAGCTTCTTCTTGCCCAGGCCGGGGATGAGGTGCTGGTGCACGCAGGCGGTGTAGCGGGTGTGGGTGTTCTCGCGGAGGTGGTGGACGGCGACGTTCTCCAGCCAGTACGTGAGGTACGCGCTGACACTGCCCTGTGCGGACGGCACGGGGACGCCGCGGTTGCTGGTGGCGATCTTCTCGGTGAGCTTGGCCAGGGCTTCCTTGCGGCTGGTGCCGTAGACGCGGACGCGCTTGCGTGTACCGAGTCTCGGATTCCGTCATCGCCTGTTCGCGTAACACCTGTGGACCAAGGACACCGCGCTCCTGGCAGCCCTCACCACCGCATGCCCCGAGATAGCCGAACTCTCCGCACTCGTCGGCAGGGCGGACAAGATTAGTTCGACATCTTGCAGTGCGGGCCGCCGCCCGGCCGCATAACTCTTTGACCACCTTCGACACCTGGCCTGTCAGACGCGCGGTGGGACGTTGATGGCGCTCCAGCAGCCCTGGAACCTGTTCGCGGAAGGTCTGCCGCCGACAGCCCAGGACGGGGCAGACCAGGCGCCGGACCCGGACGCGGACCACGACGCGGCGGCCATCCACCGGCACGTCCGCCACCGTCCGGTGGTGGTACCCGTGCACCTTCCCCGTCGGCACCCGGCACATCGGGCAGGGCACCGGAACATCCTGGGTCCGGGCCGTGACCCGGATTGCCTCACCACCATCCGCCACATCTTCGATGACCAGCGCGGATAACCCGGAAAACACCACAGCGACAAGGGAGTTGACGCTATCCATGCCTCATGATGCCAGGCAGAGACGCACCGTCACCACCGACTACGGAACAGAGCCGAACGTTTTACAGTCCCCGTCACAACGGAGCGGCAGAGAAGTCGGAACGGTTCAGATCGAGGAGTTGCAAGAGCGGGTGGAGCTTGTGGAGCGCGGCGAGCGCCTATGAAGGACAGATGTCCTTGGGGGCTACTGCCTCCAGGGACTTTCCGGCCCTGGCTCGACTACGGCCTCAGGTCGCCCTCATCATCCGTGCCGTCGATTGCATCGAGGTCGTTGCTCGCCGGAGAGGCCAGGCGGGCACCCCGACTCACGGCGATCCGGTGCACGGCGATCAGTGCCTCGGTGAGCTGGACTGCCAGGAGCTGGAGTTCCCCGGGGGTCCAGGCGCGCTCCTCAAGGACGTCCTGTGCCTCTTCGATGAGGTCGCCGGCCAGGCCGAGCTGAGTGGCCTCCATGTTGTCCGCGAGGCGTGACAAGAACCCGGTCCCGTCGCCCGCGAGGTAGCACGGCTTGCCCTCGGCTCCGACCCACGGCAGCAGCCTGACATCACCCGTCAGGCTCACGCGGTCACCCCCGTTCCACCCGTGGCGCAGCGGCTATGGCCCGCAGCAGGGGAGGGAAGCCGCAACAACAGCAGCTTGAAGGCATGGGCGATACAGTTCGGCATGTCGACGCTCCTACAAGGCATTGGCCACGCCCCCGGACCGTCCACCACGGTCGCGGGGGTCTTCCGACCCTTGCATCGTGGCGACAGCAGGAGGCCGGAACTATCAGACATCGCTGATAGCCCCGGCCACTGCTTGACGTTCCGTCACATACCGAGCCATGAACCGTAGCTGTTGAAGCTCTCCGGCATCCTGCGCCTGGCCGACTCCAGCCCGGCATACGTCTCGCGCGCCGTCGGGTGGTACCGCGTCTGCTGTGGCGCCAGCTTGCGCGCGGCCAGCAGGCTCTTGAACGCTGTGTCGGTCCGGCCGGTGCACATCTGTGCCCGAGCCACCTCCACGTGGTGATGCGCGAGCCGGGATGGCGGCCACCCTTCCGGAATCACCGTCTCCTCCGCCGTCCGCACTGCCTCCGGATACAGGTCGAGTTCAGCCAGCACACTCACCCGGTGCACACCGACGTTCGTCGGCCCGAACGACAACCAGTGGACCTTCTCCGCCGGCCCCGTCCGCTCCGCGATGCGGCTCGCCTCGCCGAGATGCGCCTCTGCGGCGTCCCGGTCCTTCTCCCTTCGACACCAGAACGGTACCCCCGGCCAGTTCCAGGGGAACGGCGATTGGCCCCCACCATCCGGCGGGGGTCATCGCGCATCCGACCACGGCCCGGCCTCGGCCCGCCGGGCAGCCTGGCGAGGCCGTCGGTGTTCTCGTCCTGGACGGCGCGTCGGAACGCGGGTTGATTGTCCGATTAGACTAGATTTGCGGTCGTATGTGATTCCGGTGTTCCTGGAGGGACAGGCATGACGATCGATCTGAGCAAGGTTCTGGACAAGGCCTGGGAGGACAAGCCGCTCGCCGAGATCCTCTCCGCGCCCGTGGCCGCGCTGAAGGGGGTCACCGACAAGGACGGTGAGCTGCTTCAGGAGGCGTTCGGGGTCAGGACCGTCGCCGACTTCGGGCAGCTGAAGTACGCGCGGTGGGCGCACGCGCTCGTTGCGCTGAATCAGACCACCAAGGCGTAATCAGCCGGCGGCGTGCAGCTCGTGGTCCGGGTGGGCCGTACGCCAGCCGGCGAGGGAGCGGTCCCATTCGTCGCCCGCCAGGGCGGTGAGGGAGGCCGGGAAGAGGCCGTCCTCATCCTTCGCGATGTGGTGGAGCTCGTCCATCGCGCCGCGGAACTCGTTCGCTCCGAACGGGGACGAGAGGTCCACCTTCGTGAGGAAGGCCGCCAGGTCGCGGTGTTCCGACGTCAGCGCCGCGATGTAGTCCGCGTACTCGGGGTCCGTTGACATGACTGCGAAAAGGTTGGTCCGTCCTCCTCACCCTTCCAGTGGGCGAGGAGGACGGCCTGCATGTCCGAGATGAGGGCGCGGGCCTTTGGGAGGTCGCCCGTGTCCAGGGCGCGCAGGGCGTCGCCCATCGTTTGGGGCTCTTAGCCGGATTCGGCTTCCAGGTTGCCTTCCGTGTCCAGGTAGACCTGGCGGAGGGATTCGAGGATCTGGGGGTCCGGCTTTTCCCACATACCGCGGGATTCGGCCTCCAGGAGGCGTTCCGCGATGCCGTGCAGGGCCCAGGGGTTGGCCTCCTCCAGGAAGGCGCGGTTCTCCGGGTCCAGGACGTAGGTTTCCGTGAGCTTGTCGTACATCCAGTCCGCGACCACGCCCGTCGTGGCGTCGTAGCCGAAGAGGTAGTCGACCGTCGCCGCGAGTTCGAAGGCGCCCTTGTAGCCGTGGCGGCGCATCGCCTCGATCCACTTCGGGTTGACCACTCGGGCGCGGAAGACGCGCGAGGTTTCTTCCACCAGGGTGCGGGTCTTGACGGTTTCGGGGCGGGTGGAGTCGCCGATGTACGCCTCCGGGGCCGTGCCGCGCAGGGCGCGGACAGTGGCCACCATGCCGCCGTGGTACTGGAAGTAGTCGTCGGAGTCCGCGATGTCGTGCTCGCGGGTGTCGGTGTTCTTGGCGGCTACGGTGATGCGCTTGTACGCCGTTTCCATTTCGGCGCGGGCCGGGCGGCCCTCCAAGCCGCGGCCGTACGCGTAGCCGCCCCAGACCGTGTAGACCTCCGCGAGGTCGGCGTCCGTACGCCAGTCGCGGGAGTCGATGAGCTGGAGGATGCCGGCCCCGTACGTACCCGGGCGCGAGCCGAAGATACGGGTCGTGGCGCGGCGTTCGTCGCCGTGCACGGCGAGGTCCGCCTGGGCGTGGGCTCGGACGTAGTTCTCCGAGGCCGGCTCGTCGAGCGAGGCCGCCAGGCGGACCGCGTCGTCGAGGAGGCCGATCACGTGCGGGAAGGCGTCGCGGAAGAAGCCCGAGATGCGGAGGGTGACGTCGATGCGGGGGCGGCCCAGCTCCGCGAGGGGGATGGGCTCCAGGCCGGTGACGCGGCGCGAGGCCTCGTCCCAGACCGGGCGGATGCCCAGCAGGGAGAGGGCTTCCGCCACGTCGTCGCCCGAGGTGCGCATCGCGCTGGTGCCCCACAGGGACAGGCCGACGGAGGCCGGCCACTCGCCGTTGTCCGTGCGGTAGCGGGTGAGGAGGGACTCGGCCAGGGCCTGGCCCGTCTCCCACGCCAGGCGGGAGGGGACGGCCTTCGGGTCCACCGAGTAGAAGTTGCGGCCGGTGGGGAGCACGTTGACCAGGCCGCGGAGGGGGGAGCCGGAGGGGCCCGCCGGGATGAAGCGGCCGTCCAGGGCGGCGACCACGTGGGCGATCTCGTCCGTGGTGCCGGCCAGGCGGGGGACGACCTCCCGGGCCGCGAAGTCCAGTACGGCCGCCACGTCCGCCGAGTATCCGGCCGCGACCGAAGCCACCGCCTCCGGGGCCCAGTTCGCGTCCTCCATCGCCTGGACCAGGGCGCGCGCCTGCTCCTCGACGGCGTCCGCCGAGGTGCGGGTGGCCGCGGACTCGTCCAGGCCGAGAGCTTCGCGCAGACCCGGAAGGGCCGTCGTACCGCCCCAGATCTGGCGGGCGCGCAGGATCGCGAGGACCAGGTTGACGCGGGCGGCGCCGGTCGGGGCGCCGCCGAGGACGTGCAGGCCGTCGCGGATCTGGGCGTCCTTGACCTCGCACAGCCAGCCGTCGACGTGGAGCAGGAAGTCGTCGAAGCCGTCGTCGTCGGGGCGTTCGTCCAGGCCCAGGTCGTGGTCGAGCTTTGCGGCCTGGATCAGGGTCCAGATCTGGGCGCGGATGGCGGGCAGTTTCGCCGGGTCCATCGCGGAGATCTGGGCGTACTCGTCCAGGTGCTGTTCCAGGCGCGCGATGTCGCCGTACGACTCCGCGCGGGCCATCGGCGGCACCAGGTGGTCGACCAGGGTGGCGTGCACGCGGCGCTTGGCCTGGGTGCCCTCGCCCGGGTCGTTGACCAGGAACGGGTAGATGAGGGGGAGGTCGCCGAGGGCGGCGTCCGGGGCGCAGGCGGCGGAGAGGCCGGCGTTCTTGCCCGGCAGCCATTCGAGGTTGCCGTGCTTGCCGAGGTGGATCATGGCGTCGGCGCCGAAGCCGCCGTCCGAGGACGAGGCCTGGATCCAGCGGTATGCCGCCAGGTAGTGGTGCGACGGGGGGAGGTCCGGGTCGTGGTAGATCGCGATCGGGTTCTCGCCGAAGCCGCGCGGCGGCTGGATGAGGATGAGGAGGTTCCCGCGGCGCAGGGCCGCCAGGACGATGTCGCCCTCCGGGTTCGAGGAGTGGTCCACGAACATGTTGCCGGGGGCCTCGCCCCAGTGCCGCTCGACGCTCTCGCGCAGTTCGGCGGGGAGGGCGGCGAACCACCGCTTGTAGTCGGCGGCCGGGATGCGGACCGGGTTGCGGGCCAGCTGCTCCTCGGTCAGCCAGTCCTGGTCGTGGCCGCCGGCCTCGATCAGGGCGCGGATCAGCTCGTCGCCGTCGCCCGAGACCAGGCCCGGGAGTTCGGAGACGGGGCCGAAGTCGTAGCCCTCGGCGATGAGGGTGCGCAGCAGGTGCACGGCGCTGGCCGGGGTGTCGAGACCGACCGCGTTGCCGATGCGGGAGTGCTTGGTGGGGTACGCGGAGAGGACCAGGGCGACCTTCTTGTCGCGGCGGTCGATGTGCCGGAGCCGGGCGTGGCGTACGGCGATCCCCGCGACCCGGGCGGCCCGCTCGGGGTCGGCCACGTAGGCGGGCAGGCCGTCCTCGTCGAGCTCCTTGAAGGAGAACGGGACGGTGATCAGGCGGCCGTCGAACTCGGGCACCGCGACCTGGGTGGCGGCGTCGAGGGGGGACAGGCCCTCGTCGTTCTCCTCCCAGGTGGAACGGGAACCCGTCAGGCACAGGGCCTGGAGGATCGGCACGTCGAGGGTGGCGAGCGCGCCCGCGTCCCAGGACTCGTCGTCCCCGCCGGCGGAGGCGGTGGCGGGGCGGGTGCCGCCGGCCACCAGGACGGTGGTGACGATGGCGTCGACCCCCTCCAGCTCGGCCAGGAGTTCCGGCTCCGGGGTGCGGAGGGAGGAGACGTAGAGGGGGAGGGCCTGGGCGTCCTGGGCCTCGATGGCCTCGCACAGGGTGTGCACGAAGGCGGTGTTGCCGCTCATCTGGTGGGCGCGGTAGTAGAGCACGGCGACGCGGGGGCCCTGGCCGGGCCGGGCGGTGCGCTCCAGGGGGCCCCAGGTGGGGGAGGCGGCAGGAGGTTCGAAGCCGTGGCCGGTGAGGAGGACCGTGTCCGAGAGGAAGCGGGCCAGCTGCTCGAGGTTGGCGGGGCCGCCGTGGGCGAGGTAGCCGTGCGCTTCGGCGGCGATGCCGATGGGGACCGTGGAGGCCTCCATGAGCTGGGCGTCGGGGGCCTGTTCGCCGGTCAGGACCACGACCGGGCGGGTCTGGGCGGGGGCGAGGAGGAGGTCGAGGCCGTCCTGCCAGGCGCGGAGTCCGCCGAGGAGGCGTACGACGACCAGGTCGGCTCCGTCGAGGAGGCCGGGGAGGTCGTCGAGGGGAAGGCGGGAGGGGTTCGCGAACCGGTACGGGACGGGGCCGTCCGCCGTGTTCGCGGCGCGGGCGCTGAGCAGATCGGTGTCGGACGTCGACAGCAGCAGGATCATGCGGCGGCAGGCCTTCCTCGGGGTTTCCGCGCCCCGGGCAGTGAGGACAGCGGGAGTTCCTGACTCACCCTTCGGCCGTGGGGCCGGCGGGTTCACAGTGGCGGGACCGCGCCGGAATCGCACCGGGCTTCCTCCCATGTCGCCGTCCTCGGCGACGGCGGGCCGTGTGGTCCGCCGGGGGTCATCCTAGGGGGCCTTTGCCCTGGCCGGGCGTGGGGGTGCTCTGGCGGGCGCTGCGCTGCGCTGCGCTGGGCTGGGCTTGGGGGTGGGGTATCGGGTGCGGCGCCGCTGCCGGTGCGCTGCGCTTGCGGGGGTGGGTGGGGTATCGGTGCGGCGCCGCTGCCGGGGCTCTGCCCCGGGCCCCGCGCCTCAAACGCCGGCGGGGCTGAGGATCGGGCGCTGCCCCCGGGTGCGCGCCACAAGCGTCGGCGGGGAGAAGGACCTGGGGCTCCGCCCCAGACCCCGCGCCTCAAACGCCGGCGGGGGGGGCCCGGCGGGGCGTGGGGTGGGGGGGGCGGCGCGCCCCAGGGGCGGGAGCGGCCGCCGGAGGG
>NZ_JAGGOZ010000092.1 GCF_018614075.1 Streptomyces sp. ISL-94
AGTCGTGCACCACGCCGTTAGTAGGGCCCGTTGACGTTGTCGATGGAGCCGTAGCGGGCGGCCGCGTAGTTGCAGGCGGCGGTGATGTTGGCGACCGGGTCGTACGAGTTCATCGAGGTGCCGGGCACGTGATAGGCGCGGAACGTCGGGTCGATGACCTGGAGCAGACCCTTGGAGGGGATGCCGTTCTGGGCGTTGATGTCCCAGTTGTTGATGGCGAGGGGATTGCCCGAGGACTCCCGCATCACATTGCGGTGAATTCCGTTGTAGCTGCCCGGAATTCCGTGCTTGGCCATCACGTCGAGGGACTCACGGATCCACCCGTCGAGATTGTTCGGGTAGAGGGTGGCGGGCCGGGCGGCGGACCTGCTCGCGCGGGGGGCCTCCGCCTGGGTGCCCAGCTTCAGTGTGATGCCGGGCCGGATGATCGCCGGATTCTCGCCGATGACGCTCCGGTTCGCCGCGTAGAGCTGCTTCCAGCCGCCGCTCACGGAATGTTCCGCGGCGATCTCCGAAAGGGTGTCGCCGGCGACCACGGAATAGGTCGTGGGAGCGGCGGTGCGGGCCGCGGGGGTGGCGGTGTGAGCCGCGGGAGCGGTGGTCTTCTCCACCGCCCCGGCGGTGGCCGCGCTGATCAGCGGAAGAGTGAGGGCCGCGCCACCCGTGCCGGCGAGAGCCAGCTTGCGGGCGATCGGGTGGTGCTTCGGCCGACGGTGCTTACCCTTTGCGGGCATGGCGGAATTCCTCACGTGGGGGGTACGGGAGAGTCCCGGAGGTGGCCGGATTCGGCAGTTGCCACCGGGAGTGAGGGTGACCGTAGGCGAGCCCGCGGGGCCGGAACAAGGCCCGAATTGCACCGGTAGATCGACTTCCTGCTATCCGCCCGGAAATTGACCTTGGCGATACCTTTGCGCAAGGGTCAACTTTCTTTCCGGGAAAAGGGAATCCGCCCCCTGCGGGGAAATGATGTTGATACCCCCCGAGTGACTCACATCACGGTTTGAAGAGCCGGTCGCGGTACGGTCGGGCAGACGGACAAGTCCTCTCTCCCTATGCCTCATTCGGGCGATATGCGCGTTGGTTGCGAATCGCCCATCAAGGACTCTTTCCGGCATTCCCGAGTCCTTGATGTCCCGTCTGCCGCCCCTACCGCCCCTGCCGCCCCCGCCGTCACCGCCTCAGAGCTCCGCGAGCCGCTCCAGCGTGGCCGCCACCGCCGCCCGGGACGCCGGCAGCAGGGGGAGCCGTACGCCCGGATCCGGGATCCGTCCCTGGGCGTGCAGCACGCCCTTGACCACCGCCGGATTGGGCTCGGCGAAGGCCGCCGCCGAGATCCGGGCCAGCGCGTGCCCCAGCGGGCGCGCCCGCGCCACGTCGCCCGCCCGCCAGGCGGCCGCCAGTTCCACGAAGCGGGCCGTCGCCAGATGCGCCGAGGCCAGGATCCCGCCCGCCGCGCCCAGTGCCAGCAGCGGCGAGAGGTACGCGTCGTCGCCGGCCAGCACAGCGAACCCCTCCGGCAGGTCGCCGAGCAGCTCCACCGTGTCCTGGCCGATGCCGCCGCCCGCGTACTTCACCGCGGCGACCCCCGCGAGCGACCCGAGCCCCCGCAGCGCGGCGGCGTCCAACGGCTGCCCGGTCCGGTACGGGATGTGATAGACGACCAGCGGTACGGGGCTCACCTCGGCCAGCCGCGCGAAGTGCGCCAACACCCCTGCCGCCGAAGGCCGTACGAACGCGGGCACCGTCACCAGCGCCGCCCGCACCTGCGGCCACCGGGCCAGCCGGGCCAGCGAGGCCTCCGCGGCCCGGGTCCCGCTCGCCCCCGCCCCCACGGTCAGCAGAGCGCCCCGCTCCCCGCAGACCCGGGCGCAGACGTCGGTGACGAGGTCCCGCTCCGCCTCTTCCAGGGTGGCCGTCTCGGCGGTGGTGCCGAGGGCGACGATCCCGGTGGCGCCCGCGTCGAGCACCTCGTGGGCGAGCGCCTCCAGGGCCTCGGCGGCGACGTCCCCGGCGCGGGTGAAGGGAGTGACCAGCGGCACGTGGACCCCGTGGAGCGGGAGGTCCGCGGTGAGGGGCGCCGCGGGGACGGCGTCCGAGGCGATGGCGTGCGGTGCGATGGCGTGCGGTGCGATGAGGTCGGTGGCGGTGAGGTTGCGTGCGGTGTCCTGTGTCATGTCTCCGAGCCTCACCCGCCCCGAGCCCCAAATCCAGTGCGCTTTTCTTACCCGACTCGTAAGCTGAGCCGATGCTCGACGTACGACGCCTGCGCCTGCTGCGCGAACTGGCCCGCCGCGGAACCATCGCCGCCGTGGCCGAAGCCCTCGCATTCAGCCCTTCGGCGGTGTCCCAGCAACTCGGCGTCCTCGAAAGGGAAGCCGGGCTGCCGCTGCTGGAGCGGACCGGCCGCCGGGTCCGGCTCACCCCCGCCGGGCAGAACCTGGTCCGCCACGCCGAGGCCGTCCTCGAACGGCTGGAACAGGCCGACGCCGACCTCGCCGAGGCGCGCGGCGGCCTGGCCGGCGCCCTGCGGATCGGGGCCTTCCCCACCGCCACCCGGGCCATCGTCCCGGCGGCGCTGGTCGCCCTCGCCCGGCGCCACCCGGGGCTGGAGCCGATGGTCTGCGAGACCGACCCGGCGGCGGTCGCGCACGCCTTGCGGGCCGGGGACCTGGACGTGGCGCTGGTCCACGTGTACGACCTGGTGCCCGCCGCCCGGGAGCCCGGGCTCGCCACCGAGCCGCTGTACGGGGAGGCGATGTACCTCGCCGAGCCCGCGGAACAGGCCCCGCAGCCGACCGCCGATCCCGGGCCGGGGCCGGGGCCGGACCAGGGGCCGGGGCCAAGGCCAGGTCCGGGCCCCGGCGAGGCCGCGGCCCCCGACCAGGGCGCGGTCCTCCGTACGCACGCCGACGACCCCTGGATCACCGCCACCCCCGGCACCCTCTGCCACGCCATGACCGTACGGGCCTGCCAGGCCGCCGGTTTCACGCCCCGGGTCCGCCACCAGGTCGACGAGTTCTCCACCGTCCTCGCCCTGGTCGCCGCCGGCCAGGGCGTGGCCGTCGTCCCCCAGCTCGGCATCACCGCCCCCGCCGAACCGGCCGTCCGCCTCACCCGCCTGCGCATGCAGCGCCGTACGCTGCTCGCCTTCCGCAGCGGAGCCGCCCGCCACCCGGCCGTGGCCGCCTTCGGCGCGGCCCTGCGCGCCTGCGTACCGGCCGACTTGGCCAGATCGCACGCCGCGGAGTGAGGCAACTCCCGTACCGCGCGGAGCCCGTGTACGTTCGGACGGAACTCAACGAGAGCGGGGTAGAACGAACGTGACGCATCGCGTACGAGGGGTCATCGCCCGGAGCAAGGGCGCGCCGGTGGAGACCACGACGATCCTCGTGCCCGACCCGGGACCGGGCGAGGCGCTCGTCCGGGTCCAGGCCTGCGGGGTCTGCCACACCGACCTGCACTACCGCGAGGGCGGCATCAACGACGCGTTCCCCTTCCTGCTCGGCCACGAGGCCGCCGGGATCGTCGAATCCGTCGGCCCGGACGTCACCTCCGTGGCACCCGGCGACTTCGTCATCCTCAACTGGCGTGCGGTGTGCGGGACGTGCCGGGCCTGCCGCCGCGGCCGCCCCTGGTACTGCTTCGCCACGCACAACGCCACCCAGCCCATGACCCTGGAGGACGGCACCCCGCTCTCCCCGGCGCTCGGCATCGGCGCCTTCGCCGAGAAGACCCTGGTCGCGGCCGGCCAGTGCACCAAGGTGGACCCGGCCGCCTCCCCGGCCGCCGCCGGACTCCTCGGCTGCGGGGTGATGGCCGGCCTCGGCGCTGCCCTGAACACGGGCAACGTCGGCCGGGGCGACTCCGTCGCCGTCATCGGCTGCGGGGGAGTGGGCAATGCCGCCGTGGCCGGCGCCCGGCTGGCCGGCGCCTCGCGCATCATCGCCGTCGACCTCGACGACCGGAAGCTGGAGTGGGCGCGGGGCCTGGGCGCCACCCACACCGTCAACGGCCGCAAGGAGGACGTGGTCCAGGCCATTCAGGGCCTGACCGGCGGGAACGGCGCCGACGTCGTCATCGACGCCGTGGGCCGGCCCGAGACCTACCGACAGGCCTTCT
The DNA here is from genome assembly GCF_018614075.1 of Streptomyces sp. ISL-94. Taxonomy (GTDB): domain Bacteria; phylum Actinomycetota; class Actinomycetes; order Streptomycetales; family Streptomycetaceae; genus Streptomyces. The sequence continues at coordinate 4,120 of NZ_JAGGOZ010000092.1, forward strand.
ACGCCCGCGACCTGGCGGGGACCGTGGTCCTGGTCGGCGTGCCGACCCCGGACATGCAGCTCGAACTCCCGCTCCTCGACGTCTTCGGCCGCGGCGGGGCCCTGAAGTCCTCCTGGTACGGGGACTGCCTGCCCGAGCGCGACTTCCCGGTCCTTGTCGACCTCTACCTCCAGGGCCGGCTCGACCTGGACGCCTTCGTCTCCGAGACCATCCCCCTCGACGGCGTCGAAGCCGCCTTCGCCCGCATGGACCGCGGCGAAGTCCTCCGCTCCGTGGTCGAGTTTCCGTAAGCCCCAGGTCAGCGCTGGGGTCCGTACTAGACTCCGACGGACCGCCATACCCGTGCCCCGGCCGCGATCCGGCCGGGGCACGGGTCACCGCACCTCGTACCCCAGGGGCCGTCCGTGACCATCGCCCACAGCTACCGCCAGCCCGGTACGGTCCTCACCGACCACCGGTTCACCGTCCCGCTGGACCACACGCGGCCCGACGGCGAACGGATCGAGCTGTACGCCCGGGAGGTCGTCGCCTCCGGCAAGGACCCGGCGACGCTGCCCTGGCTGCTGTACCTGGAGGGCGGCCCCGGCTTCGGGGCCCGGCGGTTCATCGGCCGGCAGGCCTGGCTGGAGCGGGCGCTGGCCGACTACCGCGTACTCCTGCTCGACCAGCGCGGAACCGGCCGCTCCACCCCGGTGAACCGGCAGACCCTGCCCCTGCGCGGCACGCCCGCGCAACAGGCCGAGTACCTAGCCCACTTCCGCTCCGACTCCATCGTGCGCGACGCCGAAGCGATCCGCCCGGGCCTGACCGGCGGCGCCCCCTGGACCGTGCTCGGCCAGAGCTTCGGCGGCTTCTGCGCCACCCACTACCTCTCCACCGCTCCCGAGGGCCTCGCCGCGGCCCTGATCACCGGCGGCCTCCCGTCGCTGGCCGCCACCGCCGAGGAGGTGTACGAGGCCGCGTACCCCCGCGTCGAGCGCAAGAACCTGGCCCACTACGCCCGCTACCCGATGGACGTCGAGCGCGCCCGCCGCATCGCGTCCCACCTCGCCGAGCGCCCGGCCGAACTCCCCGGCGGCTACCGCCTCACCGTCGAGGCCTTCCAGTCCCTCGGCCTCCTCCTCGGCTCCGGCGACGGCAGCCACCAGCTGCACTACCTGCTGGAGGACGCCTTCGTCCCGACGCCCGCCGGCCCCGCCCTCTCCGACGCCTTCCTGGAGGGTGCCCGCGCGCTGCTCTCCTTCGCCGGGCACCCCCTCTACGCGCTGGTCCACGAGGCGATCTACGCCCAGGACCCGGCCGTGCCCACCGCCTGGGCCGCCGAGCGGGTGCGCGCCGGCCACCCCCGCTTCGACGCCGCCAAGACCCTCGCGGGCGACGAGCCGCTCCTCTTCACCGGCGAGACCATCCACCCCTGGCACTTCACCGCCGACCCCTCCCTCGCCCCGCTGCGCGAGACCGCCGAACTGCTGGCCGCCCGCACGGGCTGGGGGCCGCTCTACGACCCGGAGCGGCTCGCCGCGAACGAGGTGCCGGTGGCCGCCGCCGTCTACCACGACGACATGTACGTCGACACCGCCCACTCCCTGCACACCGCCCGCGCCGTTCGGGGCCTGCGGACCTGGGTGACGGACGAGTTCGAGCACGACGGCGTCCGCGCGGGCGGCCCGCGCGTCCTGGACCGCCTCCTGGCCCTCGTACGCGACGAGGCCTGAGGCGGCACCGCTCCGCGGCGGTGCTTCGCGGCGGCGCGGGTCAACTGCGCCGCCACCGGCCCTTGTCCGTCCGGTCGCCTATGGTGCGCCATATGACTGAACAACCTGAACAGACTGTCTCTTTGCAGCCCATGCCCACCGACTGGCAGCGCGCCCTCGCCGTGGTCGCCCACCCGGACGACCTTGAGTACGGCTGCGCGGCCGCGATCGCGGACTGGACGGACGGCGGCCGCGAGGTCGTCTACCTCCTCACCACGCGCGGCGAGGCGGGCATCGACACCATCGCCCCCGCCGACTGCGCCCCGCTGCGCGAGGCGGAGCAGCGGGCGAGCGCGGCCGTGGTCGGCGTGTCCCAGGTGGAGTTCCTCGACCACCGCGACGGCATCGTCGAGTACGGCCTCGACCTGCGCCGGGACATCGCGGCGGCCATCCGCCGGTATCGCCCCGAGCTCGTCATCACCCTCAACCACCGTGACACGTGGGGCGGGCAGGAGGGCGGCGGCTACTGGAACACCCCCGACCACAAGGCCGTCGGCCGGGCCACCCTGGACGCGGCGGCCGACGCCGGCAACCGGTGGATCTTCCCCGAACTCATCTCCGAGCAGGGCCTCGAACCGTGGGACGGCGTGCGCTGGGTCGCGGTGGCCGGCACCAGCACGCCCACCCACGCGGCCGACGCCGGTCCGGGCTTCGAGCGCTCGGTGAAGTCCCTGCTGGAGCACAAGGCCTACATCGAGGTGCTGACGGACCAGGACCCCGAGGAGTACGTACGCACCTTCCTCGATGCCAACGTCCAGCGGGCGGCGGCCCGGTTCGGCGGCGCCCCGGCGGTCGCGTTCGAGGTCTTCCCCCGCTGACCCGCCACCCCTAAGCTGACGGTACGTCAGTTACCGGCGGGGGGGGGTGCGGTACAGGGTGATCGACACCATCACCACGGAGATCGCCGCGGGCGAGGAGCGGATCCGGCTGGAGGTCGCGGACGGCATCGCGGTGCTCACCCTGTGCCGCCCGGACACACTCAACGGCTGGAGCTGGGAGTCCACCCGCCAGCTGGGCCTGCTGGCGGACCGGATCCGCTTCGACCCCTCGGTACGGGCCGTGCTGCTGCGCGCCGAAGGCCGGGCCTTCTGCGCGGGCATCGACGTCACGGCCCCCGGCGGCGCGATCACCGGCGCATCCGCCGCCGAACGCACCCGCAACTACTACGAGGGCATCCGCTGGGTCCACGAGCGGTTCGCGGTCCTCGCCCGCCTCCCGCAACCGGTGGTGGCCGCCGTCCAGGGCTACTGCCTCGGCTTCGGCTTCGAACTGGCGCTGATGGCCGACATCCGGGTGGCCGCCGAGGACGCCGTCTTCGCCCTGCCGGAGGCACAGCTGGGCGTGGCCGTGGACGCGGGCGGCGACCTGCGCATCGCCCGCGAGGCGGGCGCCGGCTGGGCCAAGTACCTGGCCCTGACGGGACGCCGCCTCGACGCGGCGACCGCACGGCGCCTGAACCTGGTCCAACTGGTCCTGCCCGGCCCGGAACTGGAGCCCGCCGCCAGAACCCTGGCGGCGGACATCGCCGCCAACGCCCCCCTCGCCGTCCAGGGCATCAAACGCTCGGTCGACGCCTACGCGGACGCCGCCCTCCCCGCGGCCCTCGACCGCGCCGCGATGACCGCGGCCCTCACCCTCACCTCGGAGGACTGCCGCGAGGGCTACACCGCCAAGGCGGCCCGCCGCCCGCCCCGCTTCACGGGAGGCTGATCACCTCCTGGCTCTGCGGGACGTCCTTGACGAACACGATGCCGTCGCTGTCCGCCAAGTGGGCCGGGTCAAGCGGGGCGTAGCCGAACCAGGGGGATACGCGCGGCGCGGGCCCCGTATCGCCGAGGGCGGTGGCCAGCCGGCGGGCGTCGACGACGCAGCGGTTCTCCCCAAGCGCGTACAGGAGGCCTTCGAGGGTTTCCGGCGGCGGCGTGTCCACTCCCTGGTGCCGGATCGTGCCGAGGGCCGTGGCCAGGAAGGCGTACTCCGCGCCGAGCCGGGCGCTCACCAGCGCACCGGCGCTCCACCACTCCAGCGGCATCCCGCCCATCCGCATTGTGCTCTTCTCCCGCTGGAGATGGGAGTTGTGGGCGTGGACGAGCACCGGGCCCCGAGCGGCGGCGGCGAGGAGGTTGTCGGCCATCATCTGGTCCCGCACGCCCACCAGCCGGGTCATGCGGGCCGGTGAGGTGTCGGCCATCCAGGAGTGGTAGCGCAGCAGGCCGGTCGCGGTGCGCCCGTACAGGCGCGCCCGCTCCCAGTCGTCCCGCGATGTCGCCGCGATCAGGTGCGGCGTCTGCTCGTCGAGCAGCGCCCCCAGATCGTCGGCGAGCAGCCGCAGCTCCCCGGCCTCGGCCGACCGCCCCACGGACTGGGCCGGGTCCCTCATCGCGGCGGGATTGGTCCACCGGTCGTCGGCACCGAGCAGGCGGTCGAGCGTTTCCGCGGTGCAGGGGAGCAGACCCGCGTCCACCCGGGCCGAGAGACAGCCGTGGAGTGCGGTGAGGGCCTGACGGGGGCTCGCGGCGCCGGTGATCTCCAGCGGGCCGTCGAAACCGGCGAAGCGGAGCCGCTCGGCCGCGGGCCGGCCGTCGTTGTAGGCGCGCATCCAGCGCACGAGTTCGCGGTTGGCCGCGGACGCGCCCCACCCATGGCTGATCCCGCGCTCCATGACCTCGTCGAGGGTGCCCGTGCCCGAGGTGACGTACGCGTCCACGACCAGGCCCATCAGGCAGTCGCTCTCGATCGCGATCGTCCCGTAGCCCTCCTGCTCGACGAGCTGCCGGAAGAGCTCGTTGCGCAGGTCGAGCAGAGTGTCCTCACCGTGGGTGGGCTCGCCCAGGGCGAGCAGCCGAGGCCGGGACCCCAGCAGCTTCATGACGGCGGCGGGCTCGACGGCATGGGTGATGTCCTTGATGTCAGTAGCCATGCCCTCAACGGTATCGTTGAACCTTCGGTGGAAATTTTTTCGCGGTAGCCTCGGGGCTGTGCGACGAAACCTTCAAAGCGACGGGCAGCTGAGGCCGATCGACCTGGCGCGTGGGCACGGTCTGTCCACCCAGGCCATCAGGAACTACGAGGAGGCCGGCATCCTCCCGGCCGCCACTCGCACACCCTCCGGTTACCGCACCTACACCCCGCTGCACGCGCGGGCCCTGGGCGCGTTCCTCGCCTTGGTCCCCGGCCACAGCCACCAGAGCGCGACGTCGATCATGCGGGCCGTGAACCAGGGCGCGGTCGACGAGGCGTTCCGCCTCATCGACGAGAGCCACGCCCGGCTGCTCGACGACCGGCGGACGCTCCGGGCCGTGGAGGACGCCCTGCGCGACCTGGCGCGCACTGCGGCGTCCGAACCCGCTGCGGCGTCCGGACCCGGCGCGTCGGTGTCCGGGCCCGGCGGCACGTTCATCGGGCCGCTGGCCGGGGAGCTCGGAATCCGGCCCGCGACGCTGCGGAAATGGGAGCGCGCAGGGCTGGTCCGCCCGCGCCGCGACCCGCTGACCGGGTACCGCGTCTACGACGAGGCCGACGTACGGGATGTCCGGCTGGCCCACCAACTCAGGCGGGGCGGCTACCTGCTGGAGCAGATCGCCCCGCTGATCACCCAGGTGCGGGCGGCCGGCGGGCTCGAACCGCTCGAGGCCGCACTGGGCGACTGGCACGGGCGGCTGTCCGCCCGCGCGCGGGCGATGCTGACCGGGGCCGCCGAGCTGGAGGCGTACCTCCGCGCGCGCGGATGAGCGCACGAACCGGAGGCCGACGGCCTCGGCAGGTCACGCGCCGAACGGTCCGCGGCCCAGCTGCTCCCGTACCGGCACGACCTCGGGGTTGACCAGGGTGCGGCGCTGCCAGTTCGCGCCGTCCACCACCAGGGTGTGGCCGGTGACGAAGCGGGCGTAGGGGGAGGCCAGGAAGGTGGCGGCCCAGCCCAGTTCGCGCGGGGCGCCCACGCGCAGGGCGGGCTGGCGCGCGTTCCGGGCTTCCGGTGCGGCGCGGTCCAGGCCGGTGCGGATGTCCTCGGTCATGTCGGCGTGCGGGAACAGCCCCGGGACCAGGCCGTTGATCTGGATGCCGTACGGGCCCCACTCGACGGCGAGCGTCTCCACCAGGTTCTTCACCCCGGCCTTGGCCGCCGCGCTGTGGGCGAAGCCCGGTCCGCCGGTCCAGGCGTACGAGGCACCGATGTTCACGATCGAGCCCGGCGTGCCCGCGGCGAGGTGGCGGCGGCCGAACTCGCGGGTCATGAACCAGGTGCCGGTCAGGGTGATGTCGACCACCGCCCGCCAGGCGTTGGGGGAGAGGTCCTCGGCGGGGGAGGGGAAGTTGGCGGCCGCGTTGTTGACCAGCACATCCGGCAGGCCGAGCGCCGCCTGCGCCGCGTCGAAGACGTCCGCGACCCGCTCGGGGTCCCGGATGTCGCAGACGGCGGCCGTCACCCGGCCGGCGCCGGGGACGGCCGCCAGCTCCTCGCGCGCCGCATGGAGCTGCTCGGCGCGCCGGCTCGCGATCACCAGATCGGCCCCGAGCCGTGCGAACTCGGCGGCGATGGCCTTGCCCAGCCCGGTGCCGCCGCCGGTCACGAGGACCACCTGCCCGGCGTACGTACCGGGGGGCAGGGCGGCGGCGCCGAGCGGCGGCGGCGCGGGCAGGCCGCGCGGGATCTCGTGCTTCATGGGGCATCGATAGCGCGCGGACGCCGAGATCGCCATGCCCCGGACGGAATCAACCCTGCGGGGTGTAGGCCTGCTTGCTCGCGCAGGTCCAGAGCACGGCGTTGCCCGTCCGGGTCTGCCGGTCGACGACGGTGCCGCCGACCCGGTCGTCGTCGGTGGCGGCGAAGGCGCGGGTGAGCGGCACCTCGCCCGGGGCGGCCGCGGGGAAGGGGAGCGCCTTCGGGGCCCCCTTGCCGGACCAGTAGAAGGTCTTGGTGACCTCGATGTCGTTGTCGGCGTCGTAGTGCGAGCCGGTGACCGTGTCGACGATGTCGCCGCGCTGCTCAACCCGAGGCCCCGGAAGGGCCGCCTCCTTTCCCGCGCGTCCCGGTGGTTCACAGGAGGGCAAGCGACCGCTTAGTATGCCCGCGGAGCGCGGTTCCCCGACGGCGGCTGGAGGCCCCGGATGCAGGCATGGCGAGTACATACCCCCGGCGAACCCCGTGAGGCCATGCGCCTCGAAGAGGTTCCCGAACCGGTCCCCGGCGAGGGCGAGGTGAGGCTCAGGGTGCTCGCCGCCAACGTCAACTTCCCCGACGCGCTGCTCGTCCGCGGCCAGTACCAGATCCGCCCGCCGCTCCCCTTCACCCCCGGCGTCGAGATCTGCGCCGAGACCGAGGACGGCCGCCGCGTCATCGCCACCCCGAGCCTGCCGAACGGCGGCTTCGCCGAGTACGCCACCGCGCCGGCCCGCGCCCTGCTGCCCGCCCCGGACAGCCTCGACGACGCCGAGGCGGCCGCCCTGCACATCGGCTACCAGACCGGCTGGTTCGGCCTGCACCGCCGCGCCCGCATCCAGGCCGGCGAGACCCTCCTCGTGCACGCCGCCGCCGGCGGGGTCGGAAGCGCCGCCGTCCAGCTCGGCAAGGCCGCCGGCGCCACCGTCATCGGCGTCGTCGGAGGCAAGGCCAAGGCGCGCACCGCCGAGGAGCTCGGCTGCGACCTGGTCATCGACCGCACGGCCGAGGACATCGCCTCCCGCGTCAAGGAGTTCACCGCCGGGCACGGCGCCGACGTGGTCTACGACCCGGTCGGCGGGGACTCCTACACCGCCTCCGCCAAATGCGTGGCCTTCGAGGGCCGGATCGTCGTCGTCGGCTTCGCCAGCGGCACCATCCCCACCCCCGCGCTCAACCACGCGCTGGTGAAGAACTACTCCGTCCTCGGCCTGCACTGGGGCCTGTACGCCGCCAGGGAACCCGCCGCCATCCTCGCCTGCCACGCCGAGCTCACCCGGCTCGCCGCCGAGGGCGCCGTCAAGCCGCTGGTCAGCGAACGCGTCCCGCTCGCCGCGGCCGCCGACGCCGTGCAGCGCCTCGCCGACGGAACCACCACCGGCCGGCTGGTCGTCGTACCGGCCCTGGACGGAGGTGCCTCGCGATGACGCTCACCGCCGAGGACCTGGTCACCCGTACCCGGCAGCTGCTCGCCGCCCACCCGCCCGCGGCCACCTCGCGCACCGACTTCCTGCGGGCCCGCTTCGACGCCGGCCTCGCCTGGGTCCACTACCCCGAGGGCCTCGGCGGCCTCGCCGCCCCCCGTGCCCTCCAGGCCGTCGTCGACGCCGAACTGGAGGCCGCCGGAGCCCCCGACAACGACCCGCGCCGGATCGGCATCGGCCTCGGGATGGCCGCGCCCACGATCCTCGCGTACGGCACCGAGGAGCAGAAGCGGCGCTTCCTGCACCCCCTGTGGGTCGGCGAGGAGGTCTGGTGCCAGCTCTTCAGCGAGCCCGGCGCCGGCTCCGACCTCGCCGCGCTCGGCACCCGCGCCGTCCTCGACGAGGACACCCGCGAGTGGGTGGTCGACGGCCAGAAGGTGTGGACCTCCAGCGCCCACACCGCCCGCTGGGCCATCATGATCGCCCGCACCGACCCGGCGCTGCCCAAGCACCAGGGCATCACCTACTTCCTCTGCGACATGCACGCCCCCGGCGTCGAGGTCCGGCCGCTGCGCCAGATCACCGGCGAGGCCGAGTTCAACGAGGTGTTCCTCACCGGCGTCCGCGTCCCCGACACCCACCGCCTCGGCGCCGTCGGCGAGGGCTGGGCCGTCGCCCGCACCACCCTGATGAACGAGCGCGTCTCCATCGGCGGCATGCGCATCCCCCGCGAGGGCGGCATGATCGCCCCGGTCGCCGCCGCCTGGCGCGAGCGCCCGGAACTGCGCACCCACGCCCTCCACCAGCGGCTGCTGGAACTGTGGGTCGAGGCCGAGGTCGCCCGCCTCACGGGGGAACGGCTGCGCCAGCAGCTGGTCGCCGGGCAGCCCGGCCCCGAGGGATCGGGCATGAAGCTCACCTTCGCCCGCCTCAACCAGGAGATCAGCGGCCTGGAGGTGGAGCTCCTCGGCGAGGAAGGCCTCCTGTACGAGGACTGGACCCTGCGGCGACCCGAACTGGTCGACTTCACCGGCCGCGATGCCGGCTACCGCTACCTGCGCGCCAAGGGCAACAGTATCGAGGGCGGCACCAGCGAAATCCTCCTCAACATCGTCGCCGAACGCGTGCTGGGCCTGCCCCCCGAGCCGCGCGACGACAAGGACCTCCCCTGGAAGGACCTGGCCCGATGACGGCACCGACCGATCTGCTGTACTCCGAGACGGAGGAGGAGCTCCGCTCCGCCGTACGGTCCCTCCTCGCCGACCGCTGCGACAGCGCGGGCGTCCTCGCCCGAGCCGAGACCGGCCGTCCGCACGACCCGGCCGTATGGCAGACCCTCGCCGTCGGGATCGGCGCCGCCGGACTGCTCGTACCGGAGAAGCTGGGCGGCCAGGGCGCGAGCCACCGCGAGGCGGCCGTGGTCCTGGAGGAGCTGGGCCGGGCCGTGGCGCCCGTCCCGTACCTGACGAGCGCGGTGCTCGCGACGGAGATCCTGCTCGGCTGCGACACCGGGGACAGCGCGGAGGTCGCCCCGCTGCTGCGGGAGCTGGCCTCGGGGCGCCGGGTGTGCGTACCGGCCGTGCCGCTGACCCTCGCCCCCGGCGCGCGCCTGCCCGCCGCCGTCCGGGACTCCGGCGGAGGCGTCCTGACCGGCAGGGTCACCGCCGTCGCGGACGCCGTGGCCGCCGACGTCCTGCTGGTCCTCGCCGACACCGGGCTGTACGCCGTCCCGGCCGCCTCGGCCGAACTGACCGCGCTGGTCCCGCTGGACCTGACCCGCCCCCTGGCCACCGTCACCCTCGACGCCGCCGCCGGCACCCTGATCGCCGACCCCGCCACGGCCCGGGCGGCCGTCGCCGGAGCCCTGCTCTCCGGGGCCGGGCTGCTCGCCTCCGAGCAGCTCGGGATCGCCGAGTGGTGCCTGACGGAGACCGTCGGATACGTCCGGGGCCGCCACCAGTTCAACCGGCCCGTCGGCTCCTTCCAGGCCCTCAAGCACCGCCTCGCGCGGCTCTGGCTCGACGTGGCCTCCGCCCGTGCGGCGGCGAGGGCGGCGGCCGACGCCCTCGCCACCTCCGCCCCCGACGCGCCCCTCACGGTCGCCGTCGCCCAGGCCTACTGCTCGGGCGTGGCCGTCCGCGCCGCCGAGGAGTGCGTCCAACTGCACGGCGGCATCGGCATGACCTGGGAGCACCCGGCCCACCTCTACCTCAAGCGGGCCAAGGCCGACTCCCTGGCCCTCGGCACAACGGGCCATCACCGCGGCCTGGTCGCCGACTTCGCGGAACTCCCGGCACCTTAGGGGCTCCGGCGGATCACGTCCCGGCCCGCCCGGGCCCGAGCTCTCCGGCGCCCGGGCCCGAGCTCTCTGCCTGCCCGGCCCGCCCGGTCCGAGCTCTCTGCCTGCCCGGCCCGCCCGGTCCGAGCTCTCTGCCTGCCCGGCCCGCCCGGTCCGAGCTCTCTGCCTGCCCGGCCCGCCCGGCCCGGGCTCTCCGGCCCTGATCCGCCGGCCCCCCGAGGGGTGTCCGGGCGTCCGGGGGGTTGTCCGGGGGGCTCGGGCGGGGCGGGCGGGTTCTTCCCTTCCGGTACCACCCGACCCGCCTCCGGCGCCCCGCCGGCGGATCCCTATCCTCGCCGCATGACGGCAACGATCACCCCGCTCTCCGCCACCGCACTCCGTGCCCACCGCGACGAACTGGCCGCCCTGCTGCGCGACGTGGTCGGCGGCGGCTCCTCGCTCGGCTTCCTCGCCGGCCTCGGCCACGAAGAGGCCGCAGCCTGGTGGGACTCCCTGCTGCCCGCCGTGGAGGAGGGCTCCCTCGCGCTCTGGGCCTCCCGGGGCGACGACGGCCGGATCGACGGAACCGTCAGCTGGTACCGGGAGTCCAAGCCCAACGGCCGCCACCGCGCCGAGCTGCGCAAGCTCATGGTCCACCCGGCGGCCCGCGGCCGCGGCACCGCCCGCGCCCTGCTCGCCGAGGCCGAGAGGGCCGCCGCCCGCGCCGGGGTCGTGCTGCTCTTCCTCGACACCGAGACCGGCAGCGGCGCCGAACACGTCTACCGCTCCGCGGGCTGGACCGAGGCGGGCACCATCCCCGACTACGCCACCGACCCGGCCGGCCGCCTGCGTCCCACCACCCTCTTCTACAAACACCCACAAGAGTGACCTCGCCCGCCGCGCCGCGTTAGACGGTAGTCACCGGCCACCGAGCGAGGGAGACCGTATGTCCGCCGCATCCGCCGCCGCACTTCCGACCCGCCGCGGGTTTCTCCGTACGGCCTTCACCGCCGCCGTGCTCGCCGGTACGGCCGCGGCCCTGGCGCCCGTACTGCGCGCCCGGCGCCCCCGGCAGACCCTCACCCCGGCCCCGCTCGCCGAAGAGGAGACGTACCGCGGTCGGCACATCGCCGTCGACTCCGCCGGGGTCCGCATCGACGGCCGCCCGCTGCACGTCATGCGCCGGGCCGACGGCAGCTATCTCAGCGGGATCAACCACTTCGAGTCCTTCGGGACGCCGCTGGAACTCGCCCGTGCGGCCGTCGACGAACTGGGGACGGGACAGCTGGCGTTGGCCTCCGCCGCACACCACGGCTGACGAGAGGAGCCTTGCTTTGTACACCCGGCAGAACCAGAGGGACCTGACCAGCGCACAGAAGAAGCGGTTCACGGCGGCCGTGCTGGAGCTCAAGCGGAACGGCACCTACGACGCCCTCGTGCGCACCCACGACAAGTACTTCGTGCCCGACCGGGACAGCCGGCTGCGGGTCGGCCACATGTCACCGTCCTTCTTCCCGTGGCACCGGTGCTACCTGCTGGCGTTCGAGAGGGAGCTGCGGGAGGTCGACCCGAGCGTGTCCGTCCCGTACTGGGACTGGACCACCGACTCCAGCCCGGTCTCCTCCCTGTGGGCCGAGGACTTCCTCGGCGGCACCGGCCGGTCCGGCGACCGCCGGGTGATGACCGGCCCGTTCGCCTACGACAAGGGCAACTGGACGGTCACCGTAGGCGTCAGGGAGGCCGCCTACCTCACCCGCAACCTCGGCCGCCCGCAGAACCCGATCGCCCTGCCCACCCGGGCCCAACTCCAGTGGGCCATCGACGATCCGGTCTACGACGTCTCGCCCTGGGACTCCACCGCCGCCGGCTTCCGCAACAAGCTGGAGGGCTGGGCGGCCCCCAAGGCCGAGCGCTGGCGCAACCACAACAAGGTCCACCAGTGGATCGGCGGCCACATGACGGGCGGCACGGCGCCCAACGACCCGGCGTTCTGGCTGCATCACGCCTTCGTGGACCTGGTCTGGGACCGCTGGCAGCAGAAGCACCCCGGGTCCGGCTACCTGCCCGCCGCCCCGCCGGCGCCCGGCGACGCCCAGCGCGGCCGCGTCATCTCCCTCGACGAGCCGATGCCCCCGTGGAACGTCACCCCGCGCGAGATGTTCGGCCACCAGGGCATCTACCGCTACGAATGAGGCCCGCCGCCCTGCGCGCTCCGAAGGGCGCGCGCAGGGCCTACGCGAACGGCATACGGGAAGGGCCCCCGCCGCACGGCGGGGGCCCCTTCCTTCACTCAGGCGATCAGTTGCCGTAGCCCTCGTCCTCGGTGTGGTGGTCGTCACCCTTGGTGTGGTGGCCGTCCTGGCCCGAGGCGTTGATGCAGGTGTTGCCGAACGCCGGGTTCAGCACCCCGAGGAGGATGTTGACGGTGTTGCCGCAGACGTTGACCGGGACGTGGACCGGAACCTGGACCAGGTTGCCGGACAGGACACCGGGGGAGCCGACGGCCGCACCGTACGCTCCGGCATCGGCGACGGCCAGACCTGCACCGGCGGCCACGGCGGTACCGGTGACAGCGGTGATGGCGAATGCCTTCGCGAGACGCGACATCAAGATCTCCTTGTGAGATATGGGGGCCACAGAATCTGCAGCATTTGACATGGCATACAACGCGGCGGCGGCCCAAGGGTCACGGCCGCTGGTCCTACCCGGTGACGTCAAAAACCGACGGAAGTGAAAACCAGCTCCACTCGGGTGATCGCACCCGGCCTCAGCCCGGTCGCGCAGTCACGCCTTGTCACCCCTCGGAAGGCTGTGCGACCGTGCGCCCACCACCGGATTCAGGAGGACGGATGAGCGCAGCGGGCGGCAGCGGCGAGGGCGACCGCGAAGCCGGCGGTACGGGCGACGGCAGCGGCCGGCCCCGTCCCCGGGCCAGGACCGCCCACGGCGTGGTCGAGGGCCGGACCGGGACCCACGGGACCGCCGTCTTCCGGGGCATCCCGTACGCGGCCCCGCCCGTCGGCCCCCTCCGCTTCGCGCCGCCCTCGCCCCCGGCCGCCTGGGACGGTGTACGCGACGCCGGCGCATACGGCCCCACCGCGCCCAAGGTTCCCTACCCCGACCCCTTCGCCGGCCTGCTGCCCGACCCCGAGATTCCCGGCGACGACTGCCTCAACGCCAACGTCTGGACCCCCGATCCGACGCCCGGCGCCGGGCTGCCCGTCATGGTGTGGATCCACGGCGGCGCGCTCACCCGCGGCTCCGCGGCCGTCCCCGTCTACGAGGGCTCCGCCTTCGCCCGCGACGGGGTCGTGTTCGTTTCCTTCAACTACCGCCTCGGAGTCCTCGGTTACGGGCTCTTCCCCGACGCCCCGGCCAACCGGGGCCTGCTGGACCAGATCGCCGCCCTGGAGTGGGTCCGGGACAACATCGAGGCCTTCGGCGGCGACCCCGCCCGCGTCACCGTCTTCGGGGAGTCCGCCGGAGCCATCAGCATCGGCGCGCTCCTCGCCGCCCCGAAGGCCGCCGGGCTCTTCGCCCGGGCGGTCCTCCAGAGCGGAGCCCCCGAGGTGCTGCCGCGCGACCGGGTGCGCACCATGGTCCGGCGGATGGCCTCCCTGCTGAAAGTGCCCGCGACCGCAGGGGCCTTCGCCGCCGTTCCCCTGCCCGACCTGCTGGCCGCCCAGGCCGCCGTGCTGCGCAGGTCGAACCCGCTGCTCGGCGGCCCCGCCTTCGGGCTGGTCGCCGATCCCGCCACGGTCCCGGCCGACCCGGTCGCCGCCGCCGTCGATGTGCCCCTGCTGCTGGGGTGGACCAGCGAGGAGTACCGGCTCTGGCTCGCCCCCACCGGCGGGATGCGGCTGCTGGACCGGCTGGGCCCGCTCGCCGTGGCGCTGGCCCTGTTCCGCAGCGGCAAGGACCGGGCGGCCGTGCGGGAGCTGAGCGCGGCCCTGCCCGGAGCCGGCCCGGCGGACCTCGCCGGGCAGCTGCTCACCGACCGGCTGCTGCGGGACCCGCTGCGCAGGCTCGCCGGGCCGGGGCGTGCGGCGCCGAGCTTCCTGTACGAGTTCGCCTGGTCCTCAGGCGTACCGGGGCTCGGCGCCTGCCACGCCCTGGAGCTGGGCTTCGTATTCGACACGCTCGGGGTGCCGGAGACGTCCTGGCTGGCCGGGCCGGACACCCCGCAGCCGCTGGCCGAGGAGATGCACGGGGCCTGGGTCCGCTTCGCCGCGACGGGGGATCCGGGCTGGGCGCCCTGGAACGGCAGCGGCCCGCCGAAGGTGTTCGGCGGGCCGGAGCGCAAACAGGAGGCGCGGGAGGCGGTGCAGGCGGTGCAGGCGGGGGAGGCGCCGGAGCTTACTCGACGGGTCCTTCCATGACCTTGCTGATGAACTGGATCGGCCCCTCGCCCATGTTCGGGACGTAGGTCTTGGCGTTGTGCTGGCCGCCCTTGATGATCCTCAAGTCGGTGTGGACCGGCCCCTTGTTGCCGAAGGTGGCGATGAACTTCTGCACGTCCGGCAGGGTCTTCTTGTTGTTCTCGCTGTCGCCGACCTGGAAGGCGAGGTACACGTCCGGACCCTTGCGGTCGATGAGCTGCTTGGCGAGGATCTCCGGGTTGTTCTCGGCCTTCTCCTTGTCGTGGCCCTTCCACAGGGAGGAGTCCGGGACGATGTCCGGGCCGGAGGCGATCACGGCCTTGAACTTGTCCGGGTGCTTCAGGACGGCCTTGAGGCCCGCGAACCCGCCGGTGGAGGAGCCCATGAAGGCCCAGCCGTCACGGGACTTGACGGTGCGGAAGTTCGCCTTCACCAGGTCCGGGACGTCCTCGGTCAGCCACGTGCCCATCTTGGGCTGGTCGGGGATGTCGGAGCCGTCCCAGTAGATGCCCTTGTCGTCCGGCGCCGGATTGAGCACCGGCATGGCCAGGATGAAGGGCTTGCTCTTCCCCTCCGTGTACCACTTGGCGATGCTGGTCTGGAGGCCGAGGTCGGTGCCCATCCAGTAGTTGCTCGGGTAGCCCGCGCCACCCGGCAGGGCGATCATGACCGGGAAGCCGCTCTTGGCGAACTTCGGGTCGTTGTACTCCTTGGGCGCCCAGACCCACACCTTGCCCTTGAAGCCGGACTTCTTGCCGTCCAGCGTGGTGACGGCGACGTGCGTCCCGTCGGGCAGGGTCATCGAATTCTTGAAGTCCGCGGCCGGGCCGGTCGGCATCAGCATCTTGGAGCTCGCGGGCTGCTGGGGGGTGTCGCCCTTCTTCTCACCACCGGCCGGCGGCTTCCCGAAGGACACCGCCGCGCCCTTGTCGGTGAAGGGGGGTATCTCGTAGTAGTTCAGCACTCCGGCCGCGATGCCGCCGAGCGCGAGCACGGAGACGCCGGCTATCACCCAGCGCTTGACCCGGGACTTCCGCCGGGGCTCCGGCTCCGGATCCTGGCCGTACGGATCCTGGCCGTAGGGATCCTCCTGCCGGCCGTACGGGGGCTGCTGCTGTCCGTAGGGCGGCTGGTACCCGCCCTGGGACTCGTACGGCTGCTGCTGCTGTCCGTACGACGGCCGGCCGTACTGGTCGCCGTAGGGCTGCTGCGGCTGCTGCCCTTCCGGCCGGTACGGCTGGTATTGCTGCCCGTCGGGTGCGTACGACATGTGCGGTGGCTCTCCGGCTGCTGCTGCCCCAGGGGGGCGGGTGGTCTGGCGGCATGATCCTTCGTTCGAAGGATGAACGAAAGTCTGCCAGGGTTCCATATTTTTCCTTCTCTTGGGGTGATCTGGAGGAAGCCGTTGCCCGACGCCGGCAAGGCCCGGGGAGTTCCCCTTCTGTTCGCCGACTATCCCTGGCCCCTGCACATGCCGCTGGGTATCGTGCGTCCGCGCCGCCCCCAGAACCCCCACTCCGCGCCCGGAGGTACCCGTGTTTGGCATGCGCCTGCCAAAGTCCCGTCGTAGGACCGCCCTCGCCGCCGCCTTCGGCCTCACCGCCGCCGGCACGGCCCTGTGGGCGGGCATCGGTGCCGCCCAGCCCGCGCACGCGGCCACCCTGCCCGCCCCCGACCACGTCGTCGTCGTGGTCTTCGAGAACCACGCCTACAGCCAGGTCATCGGCAGCTCCAGCGCCCCCTACATCAACTCCCTGAAGGCCGGGGGAGCCAACCTCACCCAGTCGTACGGGATCACGCACCCCAGCCAGCCCAACTACCTCCAGCTCTTCTCGGGCTCCCACCAGGGCATCACCAGCGACAGCTGCTACACCCCCGGCTTCAGCTCCGCACCCAACCTGGCCTCCGAGCTGATAGCCGCCGGCAAGAGCTGGGCCAGCTACAACGAGACCCTGTCCAGCCAGGGCTCCACCACGTGCAGCAGCGGCAACTACGCCCGCAAGCACAACCCCTGGTTCGCCTTCTCCAACGTGCCCACCAGCACCGCGAAGACCCTGACCCAGTTCCCGACGGACTTCACGACCCTCCCCAAGGTGTCCTTCGTCGTCCCGAACCTCTGCAACGACATGCACGACTGCTCCGTCGGCACCGGGGACACCTGGCTCAAGAACAAGCTCAAGGCCTACGCGGACTGGGCCCAGAGCCACAACAGCCTCCTCGTCGTCACCTTCGACGAGGACAACCGGCTCTCCGGCAACAAGATCCCGACCGTCCTCTACGGCCGGCCCGTGACCCCGGGATCCACATCGGGCACCACCTACAACCACTACGACCTGCTGCGCACCCTGGAGGGCCTGGCGGGCCTGACCACCCACGCCGGGAACGCGGCCACCGCCAAGGACATCACGGGGATCTGGGCTTCCTGACCATGTACGTTGCGGACAGTCGCGGAACCCCCGCGCCCGCCGTGACACCCGAGCCGCCGGCCGTCGCCCCGGGCACCAGCCCGGGGCGGCGCGCCGCGCTCGCGCCCACGGTGCTCGCCCTCGGCACGGTCAGCCTCGTCACCGACGTCTCCTCCGAGATGGTCACGGCCGTGCTCCCGCTCTACCTCGTCGCCGGACTCGGGCTCTCCCCGCTCGGATTCGGCCTGCTCGACGGCCTCTACAACGGGGTCGGCGCCCTCGTCCGGCTCACCGGCGGCCACCTCGGCGACCGCTTCGGCCGCCACAAGGCCCTCGCCGGACTCGGCTACGCCCTCTCCGCCCTGTGCAAGCCGCTGCTGCTGCTCGCCCACACCCTCCCCGCCATCGGCGCCGTCCTCGCCCTCGACCGCACCGGCAAGGGGCTGCGCACCGCCCCGCGCGACGCGCTGATCTCCCTGGCCGTCGCCCCCGCGGAGCGCGGCCGGGCCTTCGGCGCCCACCGGGCGATGGACACCGCGGGCGCCCTCATCGGGCCGGTCCTCGCCTTCCTCATCCTGCGCGGCGCCGCCGACGGCTACGACGCCGTCTTCACCGTCAGCGCCTGCGTGGCCGCCCTCGGAGTCCTGGTGCTCGTGCTCTTCGTCCCGGGCCGCCGCACCCGGCCGGCGCGGGACGCCGAGCCCGTCTCCCTGCGGGCCGCCCTCGGCCTGCTGCGCCGCCCCGACCTGCGCCGGATCAGCCTCTGCGCGCTGCTCCTCGGACTGTGCACCGTCAGTGACGGCTTCGTCTTCCTGCTGCTCCAGCGCGCCACCGGGATCGCCGACCGCTGGTTCGCCCTCCTGCCGCTCGGCACCGCCGCCGCCTTCTTCCTCCTCGCGCTGCCGCTCGGGCGGCTCGCCGACCGGATCGGCCGCAGCCGCGTCTTCCTCGGCGGGCACCTCGCGCTCCTGGCCGGGTACGGGCTGCTCCTCGTCGGCGGCCACCATCCGGCCCTGCCCTACGCGGTGCTCCTGCTGCACGGCGGTTTCTACGCCGCCACCGACGGGGTGCTGATGGCCGCGGCCGCCGGAGCCGTGCCCGAGGAGCACCGCGGCGGCGGCCTCGCCCTCGTCCAGACCGGCCAGGCTCTCGCGCGCTTCGCCGCCTCCCTCGGCTTCGGCGCCGCCTGGACCGTGTGGGGCGCGCGCCCCGCGCTCGCCGTCGCCGCCGTCCTGCTCGCCGCGGCGGCCGCGGTGTGCGTACGGCTGAGCCCCGCCGCCGACTGATCCGCCGACTGATCCCCCTCCCCGCACGACCGAGAGGCCCCCCATGACCCTCCAGCGCCGGATCCTGATCCTCACCGTCGCCGTCTTCCTGCTCGCCGCCGCGGGGGTGCTCGCCGTGCTGCGGGCCTCCTCCCGGGCCGACGAGAAGAACCAGGCCCAGGCGGGCGGACCGCAGACCAGCCGGGGGGAGGTCTCCCTGGCCCCGGGCGACGGCGGCCGCCGGATCGTGTTCCGCAACATGGCGTGGGGCCCGCACCGCGACGAGCTCGCCACCGTTCCCGCCGCCGAGCCCGAGGGGGCCCGTACCGCTTCCGGGGTGAGCTGCCTGCGCTTCCACTCGGCGGCGGGCACCGGGATCTGCCTCCAGGCCGACAAGGGCGGGGTCCAGGACGGCTACCGGGCCGTCGTCCTCGACGCGGGCCTGAAGGAGATCTCCGCCCACCCGCTGGCCGGCATCCCCACCCGAGCCCGGGTCTCGCCCGGCGGGCACCTCGCCGCCTGGACGGTCTTCGTCGGCGGGGACTCGTACGCCGGTACCAACTTCTCCACGCGGACCTCGGTGCTCGACCTGCGCACCGGGAAACTCGACGCCTCGCTGGAGGACTTCACGATCCTCAAGGACGGCACGCCGTACCGCAGCGCCGACGTGAACTTCTGGGGGGTCGCCTTCGCCGCCGACGAGCGGACCTTCTACGCGACGCTGGCCACCGGCGGCCGCACCCACCTGGTCCGCGGGGACCTGGCGGGGCGGACCGTGACCACCCTGCGCGAGAACGTCGAGTGCCCCTCCCTGTCACCCGACGGGACCCGGGTGGTGTTCAAGAAGCGGCTGCCCGACCTGCCGGCCGAGGCACCGTGGCGGCTGTACGCGCTGGACCTGGCCTCCGGCGCGCAGACCCCGCTCGCCGAGGAGCGCAGCGTGGACGACCAGGTGGTGTGGACGGACGACCGGACCGTCGTCTACTCCCTGCCGGGGGACTTCGGCGCCGACCTCTACTCCGTACCGGCCGACGGGAGCGGCGCCCCCGCACGGCTCATGGCGTCGGCCCTCGCCCCGGCCTTCCTCGGTTGAGCGGGATCGAGGAGGCCGGGGGAGGACCGGCGCAGGACCGTTACGCCGGATGCGCGGGATGAGCCCGGGGCTAGGCGGGGACGAGGGTCTTGCGGCGCCGCTTGCGCTGCGCGCCGGCCGACAGCCTCAGCTCGATGACCGACCGCACGGCCGGCCACTCCTCGTCGAGGATCGAATAGAAGGCCGTACTGCGGACCGCACCGTCGAGCCCCCGCGAATGGGCCCGGCGGACCCCCTCACACGTGAAGCCCAGGCGCTCCATCGCGGCCCGCGAACGGCCGTTGCGGGCGTCCGCGCGCAGCGAGATCCGCCGCACGCCCCAGGTCTCGAAGGCATGGCGGAGCATGAGCAGCTTCGCCTCGGTGTTGATGCCGGTCCCCTGGGCGCCCGGAGACAGCCAGGTATTGCCGATCTCGGCGGCATCGGGGATCGCCGTCGCCGGATCACCGAACGGGACGCCCGGCACGGCGGGCCACACCAGCGGCCCCTGCCAGTAGTCCAGATCGAGGAACCGGGTCGAACCGACGACCCGGCCGTCGGTGGCTCTGACCACCGCGAACGGGAGCGATCGACCCGCCGCCTGATCGGCGAGGGCGCGGTCGATGTACTCGTGGGACGCCTGCACGCCGTGGGGTACGGGAGTGAAGGCGTAAGTCGTACGATCCTCGGCACCGGCCACGGCCAGGGCCTCGGTGTGGTGGGGTGCGAGGGGCTCGAGCCGCACGGTGCGGCCCGCGAGGTGTACGGGTACGGGCACGGAGCCTTCGGTCCTTCTGGGCGGTGGGGTGGTTGCACAGTCTGCGTCTCTGACGTCGCCCCCCGTGCACAACACGGGTGAAAGGCAACGGGCTGTCAGGTGAACGCGAGTGGCTCAATGTAGCCCCTTAAAGTCCTCTCATGAACCCCCAATTTGGCAATGGCGTGAACCTCTTTTTCGACGACTTGGGTCCCCGTCGCGGAACGCCCGTAATCCTGATCCACGGACATCCGTTCAACCGCACGATGTGGGCCCCCCAGACGGCCGCGCTGACGTCCGCCGGTTACCGTGTGATCACTCCTGACCTGCGCGGATACGGGGAAAGCCCGGTGGTTCCGGGCAAGGCCCTGCTCGCCGATCTCGCCGATGACATCGCCGCTCTCCTCGCCCGCCTGGGCCTCGAACGCGTGGTCGTCGGCGGCGTGTCCATGGGCGGGCAGATCGCGATGGAGATGCGGCTGCGCCACCCGGGTGTGGTACGGGCCCTCGTCCTCTCCGACACCTCCCCGGTCCCGGAGACCGAGGAGGGGCAGAAGTTCCGCCGGGAGCTCGCGGAACGGCTGCTCTCCGAGGGCATGCGGCCCTATGCCGAAGAGGTCATCGACAAGATGCTGGCGCCCTACAACGTCGCCGGCATGCCGGAGGCGGCCGCGCGCGTGAGCGCCATGATGTGCGCGACCGATCCCGAGGGGGCGGCCGCCGCGCTGCGCGGCCGGGCCGAGCGCCCCGACTACCGGCCGGTGCTCGACGGGGCCGCCGAGCCCTGCCTGGTGGTGGTCGGCGCGGACGACGTCTACACCCCCGTCGCCGAGGCCGAGGCCCTGCACGCCCTCATGCCTCACTCCGTGCTCGCCGTCATCGAGCGGGCCGGCCACCTGCCGGGCGTGGAGCAGCCCGAGGCCTTCAACCGGGTGCTGCTGGAGTTCCTGGCCGGGCTCTGACCGCTCTCCGGGCCGCCGAGTGGCCCACTGGCGGCCTCCCGGCAGGCGCTGCTCGCGGGGCTGGTCCCGCCGGAGCAGCGGACCGGCGTGCCGGCCCGTCTGCAGTCCATGCTCAACGGCGGGCCGGCGCTCGGCGCCGCCCTCGGCGGGCTCGCCCTGGCTGCCGACACCCAGCGGGCCTACCTGGCTGTCTGCGTGCTGGACGCGGTGAGCTTCCTGGTATGCGCCGCCGTGCTGCTGCGGCTGCCGGTGGTGGCGCCCGTCGCGGGCCGGGCGGCCGGGGAGCCGCGGCCGGCGGTGCTCCGGGACCGGCCCTACGCGCTGGTCACCCTGCTGAACGCGGTCCTGCCGCTGCGGATGCCGCTGCTCAGTCTGGCCATCCCGCTCTGGATCGTGGAGCGCACGCAGGCTCCCGGCTGGCTGGTGTCGGCGCTGTTCGTGCTGAACACCGTCGCCGTGATGCTGTTCCAGGTGCGCACGGCCCGGCCGGTGGCCGACCTGGACAGTGCGCGCCGCGCGCTGCGGGTGTCGGGTCTGGTGATGGCCGCGTCGTGCGCCGTCTTCGCGCTCTCCGCGCTGCCCGAAGCGGGCTGGGTGGCCGCAGCGCTGCTGGTGGCGGGCGCGGCGCTCCAGGTGGACGCCGAGATGCGGCAGTCCGCCGGGTCCTGGCAGATCGGCTTCTCGCCGGCCCCGGCCGACCGGATCGGCCAGTACCAGGGGTTCTTCGGCACGGGGGTCCCGGTGGCCAGGACCGCCGGCCCGCTGGTGCCGACCTCGCTGCTGCTGGTGTGGGGGACCCGGGCTGGCTGTTGCTCGGTGCGGTGCTGCCGGCCGCCTCGTACGGCATGGGGCCCGCGGTGCGCTGGGCGGAGTCGGTGCGTTCGGGCGGCGGGCCCGCACGGGCCGACGTACGGTCGTCCTGAACGCATGCACCTGACAAGGAGAGAGACGATGCTGCGAGGCCTCGCCACGATCAGCTTCTGGGCGGACGACCTGGCAGCCGCCAAGCGCTGGTATACCGGGCTGTTCGGCTTCGCGCCGTACTTCGAGCGCCCGGGATACATCGAGTTCCGCATCGGCGACTACCAGCACGAGCTCGGCATCATCGACGCCGCCTACGCCCCGCCGGGGGCCGCCACCGGAGCCGCCGCGGGGGCCGTGGCGTACTGGCACGTGGACGACGTGGCGGCCGCCCGGCAGCGGCTGCTGGACCTGGGGGCCAAGGAGTACCAGCCGGTGACCTCCTGGGGCGACGCGGGATTCGTGACCGCGTCGGTGACCGACCCCTTCGGCAACGTGCTGGGGATCATGCACAATCCGCACTACCTGGAGATCGTCGAAGGAGCGACCCCGGACCCCGCCTGATGCGGGACGTCCATCACTCCCCCGGCGCGCCGACGCCGCCGCCTGAGATCATCTCGGGCATGGACCTGGTGGAGGAACTGGGCGCGCACGACGGCAGACGCGGTGCCTGACGTGGACGGCGTACTGCGGCAACTGGCCTCCGTAGGGCCCTTCTTCACCGTGCCGTACGGGAAGGAGCCGCCCGGGCCCGGCTTCCGGCCGCTCTCCGTGCTGTACGGGGAGCACCTCGGGCCGTACGTCGCCGAGGTGGGGCGGCGGATCGGGAGCGGCCCCGGCCGGGTGGCCGCCTCGACCGCGCAGCTCGGGATCGCCTCCCGGCTCTGGTCGCTCGGGCTGGGCTGCGCCGCCCTCGCCGGGCGGGTGCCGGATCTGGCCCCCGACCGGGTGTGGTGGCGGCTGCCCGCCGCGGGATCGCTGGAACTGTGGCTTCCCGAGCCGGCGGACCTGCCGGCCGGGGCACTCGGGGAAACCGTCCTCGCGAACCTGGCCGTGCTCGACGCGGGTCTGCGGGAGCGGTTCGGGGTCTCGCCCAAGGTCCTGCGGGGCAATGCGGCCTCTGGCCTGGTCGGGGCCCTGCGGGTGCTCATCGACCGGGTCCCGGCCGGCCCGGCCGTGGAGTTGGCTGCCGCCCTGCTGGCCGACGGCGGAGCCCTGGCGGGCACCGGCACCTTCCTCCACGAGGAGGGGCTCGGGGTGGCCTTCGTGCGGCGCAGCTGCTGCCTCTACTACCGGGTGCCCGGGGGCGGGTTCTGCGGGGACTGCGTGCTGCGCACCAGGTAGGACCGCGCGTTGGCCATCGGGGCGCAGTTGCCTGCTCCCCGATGGCCACCCGGCAGACCGGCTCGCGGATGTGCTCCGCTCCCAGGACCTAGAAGGTGAGGTTCCAGGAGTCGATCTTGCCGGTGTCGCCGCCGGCGTTGTCGTTCACCCGGAGCTTCCAGGTGCCGTTGGCCACCTCGGCGGAGGCGTTCACGGTGTACACCGTGTTGATGTTGTCGGCGCTGCCGCCGGCCCGGTTGTGCACCGTGTACACCGTGCCGTCGGGGGCCACGAGGTCCACCTTCAGGTCACCGATGTAGGTGTGCACGATGTTCACGCCCACCTTGAGGGTGGCCGGGGCATTGCCGGTCACACCGCTGACGGTGATCGGGCTTTCCACGGTGGTGTTGTCGCCGATGGCGAAGTCCCCGAGGTTCTCGAAGTACTTGCCGGGCGGCGGGGTGCTGCCGACCGCCTTGAGGGCGTCGACCTGGCCCTCGCCGAAGAACCCGTTGTTGGCCGTGGTGCCGGTGCAGCGGCTGTCCGACGGGCAGGCGATGTCATTGGCCTGGGTGGCCAGCTTGTCGCGGATCTGCGCCGGCGTGATGCCCGGGTTGGCGCTGGCGATCAGCGCCGCCACGCCCACGACGTGCGGGGTGGCCATCGACGTACCGCTCTTGGTGCTGTAACCGCCGCCCGGCGCGGTGGAGTAGACGTTGCTGCCCGGGGCCGCGACGTCGATGACGCCCTGGCCGAAGTTGGAGAACGAGGCCTTGGTGACGCCGGTGCCGTTCGCCGCGACCGTGACCACGCCCGGGAGCTCGGTCGGGATGTCCATGCACGCATTGGTGATCGTGCGGGTGACCGGGGTCGAGTCGTTCGGGCTCGCCGAGTCGGTCGTCTTGTGGGCGAGGTCGTAATTCTCGTTGCCCGCCGCGGCGACCTGGAGTGAACCCTTGCCCTCGGCGTACTCCTGGGCGCGCTTGACGCCCTCGATGATCGCGGCCTGGTCGGCGTTGTCCGGGCAGTTGAACTGCCACGGGTCCGTGTAGTAGCTGTTGTTGGTGACCTTGAAGCCGTGGTCACCGGCCCACACGAACCCGCAGACGGTGTTCTCGGCGTAGAACAGCGTCGAGTTCGGCTCGGCGATGCGCACCGAGGAGATCTTCACGCCCGGGGCCACACCGATGACGCCCTTGCCGTTCTTGGCGGCCGCGACCGTACCGGCCACGTGCGTGCCGTGGGTGTCCACGTCCCGCCAGGCGCCCGCACGGGTGTCGGCCTTGCCGTAGGCGCAGGAGGCGGAGTCCGCCGCGTTGAAGTTCGGGGCCAGGTCCTGGTGCTGGTCGTCGACACCGGTGTCCAGGATGCCGACCTTGACGGAGGCGGAGCCGGTGGTGACGGCCCAGGCCTGGTCGGCCTTGATCTGCGTCATGTCGGCGCGGACCGGCTCGCCCGTGGGCGTGGTGGCCTGCGCCGGGTTGGCGGGCAGCGCCGGGTTGTAGGCGTCCGCCGGGACGTCCGAGGTGCGGGTGGCGCCGACCTGCTGGACCCCGCTGACGCCGCGCATGGTGGCGGCGAAGGTGCCGGAGGCCGAGTGGGCGACGATCACGCCGATCGCGTCGTAGTTGGCGAAGACCGTACCGCCGTTGGCGGCGACGGCGTTGCGGACCGCCGTGCTGTCACCGGGGGCCGTGATCACGAGGTAGGAGCGGGTGCCGGCAACCCAGGTCGCACTCTGGGAAGTCGGGGCCGCGGCCTTGGGCGCCGCCGCGGCGGGCGCGGAGGCGGGGGAACCGGAAGGAGAGACCGGGGCGGTGCCGGCGAGTGCGGCGGGAGCCCCGAAGGCCAGCGCGGCGCCGAGTGTGGCGGCCAGCACGAGGGTGCGGCGAGGTCGGCTGGATATGTGGGGTATCAATGCGTCCTCCGATGACCCGGTGGTGCGGGTGGCACCTACCGGGCCGTACGAAACGAGTGGTGGACGCAAGATGTCAGACGCGTGCCCCGATATGGAAGTACCTTTTACCGCAGGCACATTCTCGCGTGCGTGGCCGAAAACCGTCCCTCTCGGGACGAGTCGGGACCGGCCGGGCTGGGCACCGTGGGGGCGAACCCTGCCCGGCCGGTCCGTACGGGCGTCCCGGTCAGACCGGTACGCCGTCCTTGTCGCCGGCCGACTGGACCGGCACGGCGGCGGCCTCCGGCGCGCCGTGCCCGTCGTCGATCAGCGTGGTCTCGTCGAAGGGCAGCCGTCCGGCCAGGACTTCGGTGGCCCGCTCGCGGTCGAACTCCTTCGTCCACGTCCCGATGAGCACCGTGGCGACGGCGTTGCCCGCGAAGTTCGTCAGCGCCCGCGCCTCGCTCATGAACCGGTCGATGCCCACGATCAGACCGACCCCGTCCACCAGTTCCGGCCGGTGGGACTGGAGTCCGCCGGCGAGCGTGGCGAGCCCCGCTCCGGTCACGCCGGCCGCGCCCTTCGAGGCGATGATCATGAACAGCAGCAGCGAGATCTGCTCGCCCAGCGCCAGCGGCTTGCCCATCGCCTCGGCGACGAAGAGCGAGGACATCGTCAGATAGATCGCGGTCCCGTCCAGGTTGAAGGAGTACCCGGTCGGCACCGTGATCCCGGTGACCGGCCGCGACACCCCCAGGTGTTCCATCTTCGCGATCAGCCGCGGCAGCGCGGACTCCGAGGACGAGGTGGACAGGATCAGCAGGAACTCCCGGCCCAGGTAGCGCAGCAGGGCGAAGACGCTGACCCCCGTACACACCCGCAGGAGCGTGCCCAGGACCACGAACACGAAGAGCAGGCAGGTCGTGTAGAAGCCGATCATGATGACGGCGAGGGACTTCAGCGCGTCGATGCCGGTCGCCCCGACCACCGCCGCGATCGCCCCGAAGGCGCCGACCGGCGCTGCCCACATGATCATCGCCAGCACCCGGAAGACCAGCTTCTGCACGTGCCCGATCCCGCGCAGCAGCGGCTCGCCCGCCGTGCCCATGGCCTGGAGGGCGAACCCGCTCAGCAGCGCCACCAGCAGGGTCTGGAGCACCTCGCCGCCCGTGAAGGCGGAGACGAGGGTGGTCGGGATGATCCCCAGCAGGAACTCCGGCGTGCTCTCGGCCCCGCCCGCCTTGGCCTGCGCCTCGCCCGCGTGCCGCGCGGCCTCGGTCAGGTGCAGCCCGCTGCCCGGTTCCAGCAGGTTCCCGACCAGCAGGCCGATGGCGAGGGCCACCGTGGACATCACCATGAAGTAGCCGAGGGCGAGTCCGCCCACCGCCCCCACCTTGGCGGCCTTGCGGACCGAGCCGATGCCCAGCACGATCGTGCAGAAGATCACCGGTGAGATCATCATCTTGATGAGGTTGACGAAGCCGGTGCCCAGCGGCTTGAGCTCCACGGCCACGCCGGGTGCGGCGAAGCCGACGGCGATGCCGAGGAGCACCGCGGCGATCACCGCGATGTAGAGATAGTGCGTTCTGTCGCGCCTGGCGGCCACGATGCCTCCTGTGGTGAATACGTCCCGGGAGGACCATCGCCCGGCGCTGTGACCCCGGTCACCCTTGCGTTCATTGAGTTCACGGCCGGGTGCACACTGAGCGCCATGTTCCGTTTGCCCCGGCCACCGCGCAGCCTCGCCGGCCAGCTCTTCGCCATGCAGGTGCTGCTGGTCGCCGTGGTCGTCGCCGGATGCGCCGTCTTCGCGTACGCCACCGCGCGCGGCCAGGCCGAGGAGGCCGCCCGGCGCCAGGCCGGGGCGGTGGCCCGTGCCGTCGCCGACTCCCCGTCGGTCCAGGAGGCCGTACGGGAGGACGGGCGCGGGAGCGACCCGACGGTCCGGCTCCAGCCGTACGCGGAGCGGGTGCGGGTCGACTCGGGGGTGGACTTCGTGACGATCATGGACCCGGCCGGGCGGCGCTGGACGCACCCGGACCCGCGCCGGATCGGCGAGCCCTTCATGGGCAACACCGCCCCCGCCCTGCGCGGCGAGACCTTCAGCGAGACCTACACCGGCACCCTCGGCCCCTCGATCCGCGTGGTCACCCCGCTGACGGACGGCGGCCGGGTCGTCGGCATGGTCAGCGCCGGCATCACCGTCCGCGCGATCAGCGCGCGCCTCGCCGAACAGCTCGCCGCCCTCGCCTGGGTCGCGGCCGGTGCGCTGGCCCTCGGCGGTGCGGGCACGTACATCGTCAACGCCCGGCTGCGCCGCCACACCCACGGGATGAACGCGGCCGAGCTCAGCCGGATGTACGACTACCACCAGGCGGCCCTGCACGGGGTGCGCGAGGGGCTGCTGATGCTCGACGGACAGCGCAGGATCACCCTCGTCAACGACGCCGGGCGCGACCTGCTGGGCCTGCGCGACGGGATGACGGGCACCGGAGTGGCCGACCTGGGGCTGCCCGCGCCGCTCACCGGGGCCCTGCTCGCCGACCGGCCCCGGGTGGACGAGGTGCACCTGACGGCGGACCGGGTGCTCGTCGTCAACAGCTCGCCCGTCGCGGGCGGCGGCCGCCGGGGCACCGTGGTCACCCTGCGCGACCACACCGAACTGCAGGCGCTCACCGGAGAGCTGGACCACGAACGGGGCTTCACCCAGGCTCTGCGCTCCCAGGCCCACGAGGCGGCGAACCGGCTCCACACGGTGGTCTCGCTCATCGAACTCGGCCGCGCGGACGAGGCCGTGGAGTTCGCCACCGCCGAACTGGAACTGGCGCAGGCCCTCACCGACGAGGTCATCACGGCCGTCGGGGAGCCGGTGCTGGTGGCCCTGCTGCTCGGCAAGGCCGCCCAGGCGCACGAGCGGGGCGTGGAGCTGGTCGTCACTCCCGACAGCCGCCGGCTCGCCGACGGCGGAGGGCTGCCGCCGGCCCGCGACCTGGTCACCGTGCTCGGCAACCTCATCGACAACGCGGTCGACGCGGTCACCGCCGTCCCGGGGGCGCGGATCGCGGTGACCCTGCGGCCGGAGGAGGGCGGGGGCGAACTGCTGCTGCGGGTCGCCGACAACGGCCCCGGCCTGCCCGAGGGCGTGGACGTGTTCCGCCGCGGGTGGTCCGGCAAGGGCGAGGGCCGCGGCCTGGGCCTGGCTTTGGTCCGCCAGGTGGCGCACCGTTACGGCGGCACCGTGGTCGCCGCCCCCGGGCCGGCCGGCGGAGCGGAGTTCACGGTGCGCCTGCCGGTTCCCGTGCCGGTTCCCGTGCCGGTTCCCGTGCCGGTTCCCGTGCCGGTTCCCGTGCCGGGGTCAGGACCGGGAACGCCGGGCCCGGAGCCGGTCCCCGCCCCGCACGGCGCCGGCCGGTCTGCCGGAACTGTGGACGATCGCGCGGGGGTTCCGGTCCCCGCGTCGGGTCAGGAGAGCCCAGGGGGCGCCGACCGGTCTGCCGGAACTGTGGACGATCGCGCGGGGGTTCCGGTCCCCGCGTCGGGTCAGGAGAGCCCCCAGGGTGCCGGCCGGTCCGCCGGTACCATGCACGACTCTGCTGGGGCTCGGCCCGCTGCCGGAGGGCAGATCGAGGCCGGGGCCGTTCCTGGTGCGCCCGCCGCAGGCGACTCGGCGCCGGGGGGAACGGCGTGAGCGCGCCCGAGGTGCGGGTGCTGATCGTCGAGGACGATCCCGTCGCCGCCGACGCGCACGCGCTCTACGTCGGCCGGGTGCCCGGGTTCACCGCGGTCGGGACCGTGCACTCCCTCGCCGAGGCCACCCGGACCCTGGATCGGACCCGTGTCGACCTGCTGCTGCTCGACCTGACCCTGCCCGACGGACACGGCCTGCGCTTCGCGCGCGGGCTACGGGCCGCCGGGCACCCCGTCGACGTGATCGTGGTGACCTCGGCGCGGGACCTGGCCGTGGTCCGCGAGAGCGTCTCGCTCGGCGTGGTCCAGTACGTACTGAAACCCTTCGCCTTCCCCACCTTGCGCGAACGGCTCCTGCGGTACGCGGAGTTCCGCGCGGCGGCGGGCGAGGCGGCCGGCCAGGACGACGTGGACCGGGCCATGGCCGCCCTGCGCGCACCCCGCCCTGCCGCCCTCCCCAAGGGGCTGAGCGCGCCGACCCTGGACCGGGTCGCCGCCCTGCTGAGGGCGGCGCCCGAGGGGCTGACCGCCGCGGCGGCGGCCGAGGCGGCCGGGACCTCCCGGATCACCGCCCGCCGTTACCTGGAGCACCTGGTGGACACCGGCCGCGCGGACCGCACCCCCCGGTACGGCCAGGTCGGCCGCCCCGAACTGCACTACCGCTGGCTGGCCGCCGGCGGCTCGGTGTCGAAGGTGTAGAACTTGCGGTGGTCCAGCATGTCGGCCGGCGTCACGTCGTTCCACGGCCGCATGGTGTCGCCCAGGTCCACCACGTTCGGGGTGCCCGCCGCCGGCAGGTACGTGGACTTCGGGTTCCGGGCCTGCCACTCGGCCCACAGTTTGTCCACGAAGGCGTGGTGCATCCAGAACACCGGGTCGTTGGGGGAGACCCCGGTGGCCATCTGGCCGCCGACCCACACGTGCACCCGGTTGTGCAGGTTGGCGCCGCGCCAGCCCTCCAGGTGGTTGCGGAAGCCGTTCGAGGCGCTGTTCCAGGGGGCCATGTCGTACACCGGCATGGAGAGGACGGCGTCCACCTCGGCCTTGGTCGGCAGCTCGGCGACGCCCGTGCCGAGCGCCCGGCGCAGGTAGGCGCGCCCGTCCACCCGTACGTTTATGTTCCACTTGCCCGCCGCGTACGAGAACGGCCCCTCGAGCACCTGCCCGTCGCGGGCCCGCCCGGTCCCGCCGAGGAAGTCGGCGGCCCAGAGCGAGGAGCGGGCGGTGCGGTCGGTCGTCCAGTCCCAGTACGGGAGCGATACCGCGGGATCCACTTTCTGCAGCGCCGCCTCGAACTCCAGCAGGAAGCGCCGGTGCCAGGGCAGGAAGGAGGGGGAGCGGTGGCCGACCCGGTCGCCGGAGTCGGTGTCGCCCATGATGAACCCGTTGTGGGTGGTCACGAAGCGGTCGTAGCTGCCGTTGCGCTTGAGCTCCAGCAGGGCCGCGGTGAAGGCGCGCTTCTCCTCGGGCGTGAGCGCGGCCTGGTTCTTGCGGACGGTCATGCCGCGCCTCCCATCGGTGCGAACGGCGCGAGGGTGGCGCCCTGGAGCTCGCGCACGGCGGCGCGGGCGAGCGAGGCGGGGTCGGGGTACGTCTCGTAGTGGTTGACGACGCTGATCCAGCTGCCGTCGGCGTTGCGCATCACGTGGAGCTCGCGGCCGTCTATTCGCACGGTGGGCAGGCCGGGGGAGTGGTGGCCGCCGTGGTGGCCGCCTCCGCCCGGGGTGATCTGGATACGGCGGCCCTGGTAGACCTCGTCGACGGTGCCCGCGGCGGAGGGTGTGGTCGCGGCGGAGGCCGAGGCGGCGCTTGCGCTTGTGGCGGCAGCGGTGAGGCCAAGGACGGTGAGAGCACCGGCAGTGGTCCCCAAAGCCTGTCGGCGGGTGATCTTGTTCATGGCCCGAAGAGGTATCAGGGCAGGGGAGAGTCCTGGCCGGTATCCGGACATGTGCGGATAAGTTGCCCGTAGAACTAGTTGGATTATCTTCCCGCGCGGACCGTCTCCAGTGGCCCGAACGGGAAGATCTCCGGATGTAAGCCTACTCGGCAGTAATTTCTTCGGATGCGCTGGGTCGCTATGGAGGGGGTCACACCGCAGAGTCGGCCGGAAGTTTCCGCGGTGAATCGGACGACTCGTCACCTATAGTCCCGATATGGCTCTTCATGAGACGAAGGACGCACCCGGCCTGGACGCCGCGACGGACGTGTTCGCGTCCGCCCTGAGCGGCCAGATCCTCCCCAAGTACCGGATGCCGGAAGGCCACTCGCCCACCGAGGTCGTCTACGAACTCCTCCGCAACGAACTCCTGTTGGACGGGAACGCCGCGCAGAACCTCGCCACCTTCTGCACCACCTGGTCGGACGACGGCGTCCACCGCCTGATGAACGCCTGCCTCGACAAGAACATGATCGACAAGGACGAGTACCCGCAGACCGCCGAGATCGAGGCCCGCTGCGTCAACATCCTGGCCGATCTGTGGAACGCCCCCGCCGGCACCGCCGCCACCGGCTGCTCCACCACCGGCTCCAGCGAGGCCGCGATGCTCGGCGGGCTCGCCCTCAAGTGGCGCTGGCGAGCCCGCCGCCAGGCCGCGGGCCTCCCCGCCGACCGCCCCAACCTGGTGTGCGGCCCCGTCCAGATCTGCTGGGAGAAGTTCGCCCGCTACTTCGACGTCGAGCTGCGCCAAGTCCCCCTGGAACCGGGCGCCACCGGCCTGCTTGCCCATCAGCTCGCCCCGTACGTCGACGAGAACACCATCGGCGTCGTCGCCATCCTCGGCGTGACCTACACGTGCGACTACGAGCCCGTCGCCGACATCGCCGCCGCACTCGACCGGATCCAGGCCGAGCGGGGCTGGGACGTCCCGATCCACGTCGACGCGGCCAGCGGCGGGTTCGTCGCCCCCTTCCTCCATCCCGGCGTGGTCTGGGACTTCCGGCTGCCGCGCGTGGCCTCCGTCAACACCTCGGGCCACAAGTACGGGCTCGCGCCCCTGGGTGTCGGCTGGATCGTCTGGCGCACCGCCGACCTGCTGCCCGCCGAACTCGTCTTCGACGTGGACTACCTGGGCGGCGACATGCCGACCTTCGCCCTCAACTTCTCCCGCCCCGGCGGCGAGGTCATCGCCCAGTACTACCTGTTCCTCCGGCTGGGCCGGAGCGGCTACCGCCGCGTCCAGCAGGCCTGTGCCGACACCGCGCAGTACCTGGCCGGCGAAATCGCCGCGATGGGCCCCTTCACCCTTCTCTACGACGGCCGGGGCGCCCTCCCCGCGGTGTCCTACGCGCTCACCGACCCGGCCGCGGCGGGCTTCACCCTCTACGACCTCTCCGACCGGCTGCGCATGCGCGGCTGGCAGGTGCCCTCGTACCCGCTGCCGGCCGACCGGGACGACACCGTCATCCAGCGCGTCCTCGTCCGGCACGGCGTGACCCGCGATCAGATCGCCCTGCTCATCGACGACCTGCGCCGGGCCGTGGACCACCTCACGGCCGCGCCCCCGCCGGAACCGGCCGCCGCCCAGCGGTCCGGCTTCCATCACTAGTGTGCTGCGCCTGAA
>NZ_JAGGOZ010000093.1 GCF_018614075.1 Streptomyces sp. ISL-94
CACGAAAAAGGTAACGGGGGCTCTGCCCGGTCAGGCAGCGGCCTGGCGGCCGCCCCGGACTCCGCGCCTCAAACGCCGGCGGGCTGGGGTGCGCTCCCGCCGGTCCCGGCAGCGGCCTACGCCGGCGGGCTGGGGTGGGGCCTGCCCGGATCCGGCAGCGGCCTGCCGGCGGGGGCTGGGGTGGATCCGGCAGCGGCCTGCGCCGGCGGGCTGGGGTGGGCTCTGCCGGGCTTCGCGGGGTCGCCCGGGGCGGCTCCGGTTGGCGTGGCTGGGCCGTTCGGGCGAGGAGGGATCGATTCGGCGCACGTCGGGCGGTGACCTGGTTCCGGGCCGGCGGAAAGGTGGCTCCTGCACGTTGTTGTCCGTCGTGAAGGGAACCCCCGCCATGCATCTTCGCCGCGCCACCGTCGCCGCCTTCGGGGCGCTGACGCTCCTCCTGACCGTTCCGACGTCCGCCTCGGCCGCGACGGGCGAGTTCCGCTACACGTACAGCGGCCTGGACGGAAGCCCCCAGGTGGCGGTTCTGACGGACCCGCCCAGCGAGGAGTGCATCACGCTCCCCGAGGTGGCCGACCCGGACTCGAGCTCCCCGGCGCACTCACCGCGCAACCGGACCGACGCGACGGCGACGGTGTTCACCGAACCGGACTGCGAGGGCGACTACTTCACGCTGAGGCCGCGCACCGGCTACGGCTCGGCGCGGTTGGCGCTGCGGTCGGTGGTCTTCAGCCGCTGACCCGACGGACAGGCCCCGGCGGGGACGGTGGACGCCGGGCCGCCGTCCCCTCCGAGCCCCGAGTCCCGGACGCGGAGGGTGTCCCTCAGGACACCGGGACCATCGCGTGAACGGCGGCCGCCTCGATCAGGGACGCCATGACGCGGGTGTCCTTGTCGCGTTCGGGGTGCCACTGGACGCCCAGTACCCAGCCGGCCGGGTCGGGCAGTTCGATGGCCTCCACCGTGCCG
Source organism: Streptomyces sp. ISL-94 (assembly GCF_018614075.1). Lineage (GTDB taxonomy): Bacteria > Actinomycetota > Actinomycetes > Streptomycetales > Streptomycetaceae > Streptomyces. The sequence goes on from NZ_JAGGOZ010000093.1 coordinate 967, forward strand.
TCGAGGGCGTGGGCCGAGGCGATCAGGCCGCGGCCCAGGCGGTCGACGGCCTGGTGGTGGTAGGTCGGGACGTCCGCCTCCTCCGGGACCAGCGCCGCGTACCGGGTGCCCGGGACCGGGCGGACCGGGTGCCAGGAGGTGGCGCCCGGCGTGTCGAAGTGACCGTCGATGTGCTGGATCAGCGTGCCGCCCAGGGCCACGTTCAGCGCCTGCATGCCCCGGCAGATGCCCAGCACCGGCATGGAGGAGTCGAGGGCCGCCGCGATCAGGGCCAGCTCCCACTCGTCGCGGACCGTCGCCGGGGCGCCGGTACGGGAGTCGCGCGCGGCGCCGTACCGGACCGGGTCCACGTCCGGGCCGCCCGCGACGACCAGACCGTCCACCCGGCTCAGCACCTCCGCCGCCGCCCCGGGCTCGTCCGGGGGCAGCAGGACGGCCGCGCCGCCCGCCGCCTGGACGAGTTCGTAGTACCCGGCGGGCACGAGGGACGTGGGCAGGTCCCATACCCCGTAGCGGGTGGATTCCTCCACGTAGGTGCTGATGCCGATGAGCGGCCTGGGCACGTTCTTACCTCCGAAGGGCGGTCAGGAGCGGTCAGGGGAGATCGGTTCAGCGTTTCAGTCGCGGCTCAGCTCCGCCTCGGCTTCCGCCAGAGCCGCGAACTCCTCTTCGGGGGCCGAGGCCACGAGGTGGTGGCGACTGTAGATCGCGAAATAGGCGAGGGCGACGGCGTACACGGCCAGTGCGATGAATGCCGCGTCCTTGTCCACCAGGAAGGTGGCGACCAGGGCCGACAGGGCGAGTACGAAGGCCACCGCGGAGGTCAGGATGCCGCCGGGCGTGCGGTACGGGCGCTCCAGGTTCGGCTCGCGGCGGCGCAGCGCGATGTGGGAGAGGGCCATCAGGGCGTACGAGATGGTCGCGCCGAAGACCGCGATGTTGAGCATCCGCGCGCCGTTGCCGGTGGCCGCGGCCAGCGCGAAGCCGATCGCGCCGGGGATGACCAGGCCCAGGTACGGGGCCTTGCGCTTCGAGGTGAGCGAGAGGAAACGGGGGAGGTACCCGGCCCGGGAGAGGGCGAAGAGCTGGCGCGAGCCCGCGTAGATGAGCGAGAAGAAGGAGGCCACCAGGCCGGCGAGGCCCGCGTAGTTCACGAAGCGGCTCAGCGCGGTCGGACCGCCGTCCCCCTCCAGCGCGACGACGAGCGGGTTGCCGGCCGTCCTGACCGCGTCCGCGCCCTGCGCGCCCGTCGCCGCGAAGAAGGTGAGCAGCGCCAGCAGGGCGAGGATGCCCATGGAGATGGCCAGGGCCTTCGGCATGGAGCGGACCGGGTCCTTCGCCTCCTCCGCGGCCAGCGGTACGCCTTCCACGCCGAGGAAGAACCACATGCCGAAGGGGAAGGCGGCCCAGATGCCCAGGACGCCCAGCGGCAGCCAGGAGTTCGAGCCGAAGGCGGTCGGGTCGACCGGGATGTCGTCGAGGCTGCCGGCGTCGAACCCGGTCAGGGCGCCCACTGCGAAGACGAGCAGCGCGGCCACGGCGATGGCGGTCACGACGAGGCTGAAGCGCAGGGCCTCGCCGACGCCCCAGAGGTGGACGCCGATGAAGACGACGAAGCAGCCGAGGTAGACGGGCCAGCTTGAGGTGAGGCCGAAGAGGCCGAGGGACTCGACGTAGTCGCCGATGAAGATGACGATCGCCGCCGGGGCCAGGATGTACTCGATCAGGATGGCGGTGCCGGTGAGGAAGCCGCCCCAGGGGCCGAGCGCGCGGCGGGCGAAGCCGTAGCCGCCGCCCGCCGTGGGCAGGATGGTGGACAGCTCCGCCAGCGAGAAGACCAGGCAGGCGTACATGGCGCCCATGAGGACGGTGGCGATGGCGAGGCCGCCGAAGCCGCCCTTGTCGAGGCCGACGTTCCAGCCCGAGAAGTCGCCGGAGACGACGTACGCGACGCCGAGGCCGGTGAGCAGCAGCCAGCCGGCGCTGCCGCGGCGCAGGGTGCGGCGCTCCAGGTAGTCGTCCGCGTGGTGGTCCGCTTGGTCGCCGCCGCCCTCGGGGGACTTGGCGGCTGGGGGCACGGCTGTCAGCCGTGCCTCGATGTCGTCGGCCATCGTGCGCTCCTGCCTCGGGGCAATGGTTGTGGGGCGTACCTTTGCCGCAATGGAGTGGAGTGCGCAAGACCCCCGCGTTAAACAGGCGTTACGAAAACCTCCCCAGGCCTCCCCGTCGCGCTCAGGCCAGAAACCCCCGCAGCAGCGCCGCCGTGCCGCAGCAGTGCTCGCGCATGGTCTCGCGCGCCCCGGCCGCGTCCCCCTCCAGGACGGACTCCACCAGGGCGGTGTGCTGCTGCTGGGAGTGCTCCAGGTTGCGCACCAGCAGCGGGATGCAGTCGAGCAGGTCGTTGACCGTGGCCCGGACGGCCGCGTACTGGGCCGTCAGGGTGGCGGAGCCGGCCAGTTCGCACAGCGTCAGGTGGAAGAGGGTGTCCTGGCGGCGGTAGTCGGCCAGCGGGGCGTCGTGGGTGGCGGCCAGCGCCCCGAGCAGCCGTTCGGCGTCCTCGTCGGTCAGCCCCTGGGAGGCGCACAGCCCGGCCGCCCCCACCTCCAGGACCTCGCGGAACCGCAGGGCGTCCTCGATGTCCACCCCCGCGACCCGCCGGCGCAGCTCCTGCTCGGCGCCGTCCGCGGGCGTGTCGGGCCGGGGCAGGACGAACGTTCCGCCGTACCGCCCGCGCCGGGCCTCCACCAGCCCCTGGTCCTGGAGCACCTTCAGCACCTCGCGCAGCGTGACCCGGCTGATGCCCATCCGCTCGGCCAGCTCGCGCTCGGGCGGAAGCCGTTCGCCGCCCGGCACCAGACCCAGCCGGACCACCTGGAGGATCTGCTCCAGCGCCTCCTCGAAACCGTTGCCCGCCCGCACTTGCCGCAGCACGGGATTCAGCCGCGCCATCGCGTCGCCCTCGCTCGCCGTGTCGGTCATCTCGGCCCCTCCCCTTCCCAAGCAATGGTTCTGTTCAATACCTTAGGCCTCCTCGGCTCACCGAAGGAGAGATCCCCGTGGTAGACCGCAAGCCGCCGCTCGCGACCGAGGAGCTCCGCTCCCTCGTCGCCAGCGGTGAGATCGACACAGTCGTCCTGGCCTTCCCCGACATGCAGGGGCGCCTCCAGGGCAAGCGGTTCGCCGCACAGTTCTTCCTCGACGAGGTCCTCGCGCACGGCACCGAGGGCTGCAACTACCTGCTCGCCGTCGACACCGACATGAACACCGTCGACGGATACGAGATGTCCTCCTGGGACCGGGGCTACGGCGACTTCGCCATGCACCCCGACCCTGCCACCCTGCGCCGCATCCCCTGGAACCCCGGCAGCGCCTTCCTCCTCGCCGACCTCGCCTGGAACGACGGCTCGCCCGTCGTCGCCGCGCCCCGGCAGATCCTGCGCCGCCAGCTGGAGCGCCTCGCCGAGCACGGGTACACCGCGATGGTCGGCACCGAGCTGGAGTTCATGGTCTTCCAGGACACCTACGAGCAGGCCTGGAACGCCAACTACCGCGGCCTGACCCCGGCCAACCAGTACAACATCGACTACTCCGTCCTCGGGACCGGCCGCATCGAGCCCCTGCTGCGCCGCATCCGCAACGAGATGCAGGCCGCGGGGCTGATCGTCGAGTCGGCGAAGGGCGAGTGCAACCTCGGCCAGCACGAGATCGCCTTCCGCTACGACGAGGCGCTGACCACCTGCGACCAGCACGCCGTCTACAAGACCGGGGCGAAGGAGATCGCCGCCCAGGAGGGTGTCTCGCTCACCTTCATGGCCAAGTACGACGAGCGCGAGGGCAACTCCTGCCACATCCACCTCTCGCTCAACGACGCCGACGGACGCAACGCGATGGCCGGGGACGGGCCAGGCGGAATGTCACCGGTGATGCGGCACTTCCTGGCCGGTCAGCTGGCCGCGCTGCGCGACTTCTCCCTTCTCTACGCCCCCAACATCAATTCGTACAAGCGTTTCCGGCCGGGATCCTTCGCGCCGACCGCCGTCGCCTGGGGCGTGGACAACCGGACCTGCGCGCTCCGCGTGGTCGGCCACGGCCGCTCCATGCGCTTCGAGAACCGCCTCCCCGGCGGCGACGTCAACCCCCACCTCGCCGTCGCCGGCCTGGTCGCGGCCGGGCTCTACGGCATCGAGAACCGCCTGGAACTGCCCGAGGCCTGCGCCGGCAACGCGTACACCGGCGACTACGCCCACGTCCCCGCCACCCTGCGCGAGGCCGCCGAGCTCTGGGAGAACAGCGAGATCGCCAAGGCCGCCTTCGGCCCCGAGGTGGTCGCCCACTACCGCAACATGGCCCGCGTCGAGCTGGACGCGTACGACTCCGCGGTGACGGACTGGGAGCTGCGCCGCTCCTTCGAACGCCTGTAACCCGACGGAACCGACGGAACCGACGGAACCGACCGAACCGACCGCCCCGACCGAACCGACCGAACCGACCGAACCGACCGGAAGTCTGTGAGGCACCACGTGTCCGATGAGCTGGCCCCCCTCCCTCTAGAGGTGCTGAATCCGGCCACCGAGGAAACCGTCGCCATCGTCCCGGCCGCCACACGGGACGATGTCGACGCCGCAGTCGCCCGGGCCGCCGCGGCCCAGCGCGGCTGGGCCGCGGCCGCCCCCGCCGACCGGGCCCGGCTGCTGCGCCGCTTCGCCGCGGTCGTCGACGGCCACACCGAGGAACTGGCCCAGCTGGAGGTCCGCGAGGCCGGCCACACCATCGGCAACGCCCGCTGGGAAGCCGGCAACGTACGCGACCTGCTCGAATTCGCCGCCGGGGGAGTGGAACGGCTCTCCGGCCGCCAGATCCCCGTCGCCGGCGGCATCGACGTCACCTTCCTCGAACCCCTCGGCGTCATCGGCGTGATCGCCCCCTGGAACTTCCCCATGCCGATCGCCGCCTGGGGCCTGGCCCCGGCCCTCGCCGCAGGCAACGCCGTCATCCTCAAGCCCGCCGAGACCACCCCCCTCACCGCGCTGCGCCTCGCCGAACTCGCCCTCGAAGCCGGGATCCCCGAGCACCTCTTCCAGGTGCTCCCCGGCCACGGCGCGGTCGCGGGAGACGCGCTCGTCGAGCACCCCGGCGTGGCCAAGATCGTCTTCACGGGCTCCACCCGCGTCGGCAAGCAGATCATGGCCAAGTGCGCCGACCGGGTGAAGCGCGTCACCCTCGAACTCGGCGGCAAGAGCCCCAACATCGTCTTCGCCGACGCCGACCTGGAAGCGGCCGCCGCCGCCGCGCCGATGGCCTTCCTCGACAACACCGGCCAGGACTGCTGCGCCCGCACCCGGATCCTCGTACAGCGCTCCGTCTACGACCGCTTCCTGGAGCTCGTCGCCCCCGCCATCGAATCCGTGGCCGTGGGCGACCCGCTCGACGAGAACACCCAGATGGGCCCGCTCATCTCCCGGGCACAACTGGACCGCGTACGGTCGTACGTCACCGCCGACCTCACCGCCCTCCGCGGCAAGGCCCCCGAAGGACCCGGCTTCTGGTACCCGCCGACCCTCGTCACCGACGTCGCCCCCACCGCGCCCGTCGCGGCCGAGGAGGTCTTCGGCCCCGTCGCCGTCGTCCTGCCCTTCGAGGACGAGGAGGACGCCGTACGCCTGGCCAACGCCACCGCATACGGCCTCTCCGGCTCCCTGTGGACCCGCGACATCGGCCGCGCCCTGCGCGTCTCGCGCGCCGTCGCCGCCGGCAACCTGTCCGTCAACTCCCACAGCAGCGTCCGCTACTGGACCCCCTTCGGCGGCTACAAGCAGTCCGGACTCGGCCGCGAGCTCGGACCCGACGCCCTCACCGCTTTCACCGAGACCAAGAACGTCTTCATCAGCACGGAGGCCTGAACCGCATGTCGAACGAGAAGAACGAAGAGATCGTCTGCCGCCGCCTGGTCGGCCGCACCGCCGTCATCACCGGAGCCGGCAGCGGCATCGGCCTCGCCACCGCCCGCCGCCTCGCCTCCGAAGGCGCCAACGTGGTCTGCGGCGACATCGACGAGACGGCCGGCAAGGCCGCCGCGGAGGAGGTCGGCGGCACGTTCGTGAAGGTCGACGTCACCAGCCCGGAGGAGGTCGAGGCCCTCTTCAAGACCGCCTTCGACACCTACGGCTCCGTCGACATCGCCTTCAACAACGCCGGCATCTCGCCCCCGGACGACGACTCGATCCTCACCACCGGGCTGGAGGCCTGGAAGCGGGTCCAGGACGTCAACCTCACCTCTGTCTACCTCTGCTGCAAGGCCGCGCTGCCCTACATGCAGCGCCAGGGCCGCGGCTCGATCATCAACACCGCGTCCTTCGTCGCCATCATGGGCGCCGCCACCTCCCAGATCTCCTACACCGCCTCCAAGGGCGGCGTCCTCGCCATGTCCCGCGAACTCGGCGTCCAGTTCGCCCGCGAGGGCATCCGCGTCAACGCGCTCTGCCCGGGGCCCGTCAACACCCCGCTGCTCCAAGAGCTGTTCGCCAAGGACCCGGAGCGCGCCGCCCGCCGGCTCGTGCACATCCCGCTGGGCCGCTTCGCCGAGCCCACCGAGATCGCCGCCGCCGTCGCCTTCCTCGCCAGCGACGACTCCTCCTTCGTCAACGCCACCGACTTCCTCGTCGACGGCGGTATCTCCGGGGCGTACGTGACGCCCCTGTAGCCGGCCGCGGCCGCCGCGCCGCCGGGCGCCGACGGGCACCGCAAGCGTTCATCCGGGCTCCACCCTCCCGACAGCCGGGCGTCGCACGACGCCCGGCTGTCGTGCTCTACCGTCCGCGACGATCGTCATCAGCAAGGAGCGTCCACCCCAGTGACCCCACGACCCGCCACGCGGCGGCTCCAGGCCGTCGCCGCCGCCGCGATAACCGCCGGCACCCTCCTCGCCACCGCGCCCGCCGCCGAAGCGGCCCGCCCCGGCGCGCCCTGTACCACCCCGCAGGTCAAGGCCGGCTGGTACGGGGACAACCAGGCCCGGCTCCAGCAGCTCATCGACCAGTACGGCCGCTGCACCCCGTACCGGACCGGCCGCAGCCGCCGCACCAAGCCCGTCGCCGTCTTCGACTGGGACAACACCGTCGTCAAGAACGACGTCGGCGACGCCACGCTGTACTGGCTGCTGCGCAACGGCAAGGTCCGCCAACCCGCCGGCGGCGACTGGTCCACCACCAGCCGCCACCTCACCCCGGCCGCCGCCCGGGCCCTGGACGACGCCTGCGGCACCCTCGCCCGCCCCGGCGCCCCGCTGCCCACCGGCACCCCCGAGGGCGCTGCCTGCGCCGACGAACTGGCCGCCGTCTACGGCACCGGCGCGACCCGGACCGGCGGCGCCGCGGCCTTCGCCGGCTGGGACCGCCGCACGACCGAGCCCTCGTACGCCTGGCTGCCCCAGCTGATGCAGGGCTGGACCACCCGCGAGATCCGCGGCTTCGCCGCCGCCGCCCGCACCGAGAACCTGGCCGCGCCCATCGGCGCCAAGCAGCAGGTGGGCACCGGCACCGCCACTGGCTGGGTGCGCTACTACGACCAGCAGAGGGACCTCATCGGCGCCCTGCGGAAGGCCGGCTTCGACGTGTGGATCAGCTCGGCCTCGCCACAGCCGGTAGTCGAGGTCTGGGCCCAGGACGTCGGCGTCCCGGCGGACCACGTGATCGGCATCCGCAACACCACCACCCGGGGCGGGAAGTTCACCGCGCACCTCCAGGGCTGCGGATCCGTCGCGGACGGCGCAGACACGATGATCACGTACATCGACGGCAAGCGCTGCTGGATCAACAAGGAGATCTTCGGCGTGCGCGGCGCGGCCGCCGAGGAGGTCCAGCCGGCCGCCCGCCGCCAGGTGTTCGCCGCGGGCGACTCCGACACCGACATCTCGTTCCTCCGCGACGCCACCGCCCTGCGGCTGGTGGTCAACCGCAACAAGAACGAGCTGATGTGCCGCGCCTACGACAACAGCGACGGCAAGTGGATCGTGAACCCGATGTTCATCGAGCCGAAGAAGCAGAAGAGCGGCCCCTACCCGTGCTCCACGACGGGTTACGTCGACCACGACGGCGCGGCCGGCCCCGTCCGCCGGGGTGACACGAGCGTCATCCCGGACCAGACGGACACGGTCTTCTAATGCCGGCTTCCTAGAGGAAGGTGCGGCCCTCGCCCCGGTACGTCGGGGGCGAGGCCGTCACCCGGTCCCCCTCGACGAGGTGCAACGTGTCGAAGCGCTCGCACAGTTCGCCCGCCTTGGCATGGCGGAACCAGACCCGGTCGCCGATCAGCAGGTCGTCGGCCGGGCTGCCGAGCAGCGGGGTCTGCACCTCGCCGGCGCCCTCCTGGGGGTCGTAGCGCAGCCCCTGCGGCAGGTACGGCACCGGAAACCGGTCGGCACCCGCCGCGCCCGAAGCCGGGTAGCCGCCGCCGAGCACGGTGACCACGCCCACGCCGGGCCGCCGGACCACGGGCTGGGCGAAGAGCGCGGCCGGACGCCCGCGGAAGGAGGTGTAGTTGTCGAACAGCCGGGGCACGTAGAGCCCGGACCCGGCGGCGATCTCCGTGACCGCGTCCTCGGCGGCCGTCTCCCCCACGCTCCCGGTGCCGCCGCCGTTGACGAACTCCAGGTCCGGCACCACCGCGCGCACGGCCCGCACCACCTCGGCCCGGCGCGCCGCCAGCTCCTTGCGGGCCGCGCTCTGCATGAGCCGGATCACCCGCGACCGCACCGGCCGCCCGGCCAGTGCGTCCCCGACCCCGGCAACGTGGCCCTCGTACCCCATCAGCCCCACCACGCGGAATCCCGGCCGGGAACCGACCGTCCGGGCCAGCTCGGCCAGCTGCCCGGGCTCCCGGAGGGGCGAGCGCCGTGCCCCGACGCGCACCCGCCCGCCCAACAGGTGCAGGGCGGTGTCCAGCTCCAGGCAGACCCGGATCTCCTGCGTGCCGCCGTCCCGGGACCGGTCGATGAGCTCCAGCTGGGCCGGGTCGTCCACCATGACGGTGACGGCGGCGGACAGCTTGGGATCGCCGGCGAGCTCGCCGAAACCGGCCCGGTCGGCGGAGGGATAGGCCAGCAGCACGTCCTCGAACCCGGAGCGGGCCAGCCACAGCGACTCGGCGAGGGTGTACGACATGATCCCGGCGAAACCGGGCCGGGCGAGGACCCGTTCGAGGAGCACGCGGCACCGTACGGACTTGCTGGCCACCCGGATCGGCTTGCCGCCGGCGCGCCGCACGAGGTCGTCGGCGTTGGCGTCGAACGCGTCGAGATCCACGAGGGCCAGCGGCGCGTCCAGGTGCGCGGTCGCCCGGTCGTACCGGGCGCGGTCGGCGGCGGGGGAGTTCATGGCGGGAGCTTGCCAGACCGCTCTACCGATGGGTAGGGGTCCGGGCCGCGGCCACCGCTGCCCGGGCCGGGTCCGGCGGCCCTGCGGCACGGGGCTCCGCCCCGGACCCCGCGCCTCAATCGCCGGCGGGGCTGGATGTGCCCGGCGGGGCTGGGTGGGTGCGGCTCAGTTGCCAGTGGGGCTCAGAGATTCGGGGCTCTGCCCCGGACCCCGCTCCTCAAACGCCGGAGGGGCTGGGTGTGCCTGGCGGGCTGGGTGGGTGCGGTTCGAAGACCGGCGTACGCCTGGGGGCTGGGTTGCCCGGAGGGCAATTTCAGCCCCGCCGGCGTTTGAGGCGCGGGGTTCCGGGGCGGAGCCCCGGGGCGGCCGGTAGGCCGTTGCCGTGGGGTGGGCGGTCGGCCGGTACGGGGGAGCTCCGGGCGGCCGGTGGGCCGTTGCCGTGGGGTGGGCGGTCGGCCGGTACGGGGGAGCTCCGGGCGGCCGGTGGGCCGTTGGAGCTGAGGCCGGCGGCCGGTCGGGGATGTGCGAGGACCCCGTAGAGTACGCGCAGGCAGCCGTACGGAACGGGGGGCGGAGCCGCCGGATGACCACGACGACACCGCGGACCGCGGTCCTGGGCGAGCCCGATCCGCCGCCCCCGCCCCCACCCCCGCCCGTCGGGACGAAGCGGCATCCCGGCCGGGTCCTCGCCGCCGTCCTGAGCGGGCTCCTCGGGGCCGGTCTCCTCGGCGGAGCCGGCATCGGCACGTGGGTCGAACAGCGCGCCGCCCACCGCCCGTTGCCGGCCGACGCCGCCTACCGCAAGGCCGGTGCGCTGTGGCACTCCGCCCCGGTGGACAGCCTCTTCCCGCCCGTCCTCGCCGGCCAGGCGACCGGCCCCGGCGGATCGGACCGCGTCTGGACCCGGATCGCGCTCGCCCCCGACGCCGACTGCCCGGCCGCGCTCGCCGCCGACTGGCAGGGACTGCTGGCCGCCACCGGCGCCGGCTGCACCCGCGTGCTCCGCGCCACCTACACCGACGCCACCCGCAGCTCCCTGATCACCGTCGGCATGGTCTTCACCCCCGCGGACGCCCCCGCAATGGCCGCCCTCACCGGCCGGCTCACCGCCCCGCCCGCCTACGGATTCGCCGACGCCCAGCGCGCCGCCTGGACCGCCTCCGTACGCGCCGAGGCCCCCGCCGTCGTCTACACGGTCTCCGCCTTCGCCGACGGCCGCCCCCTCGACGCGCCCCAACCCGCCGAGGACGCGATGAAGAAGGACGCCAGGGGAGCCGTGGCCCAGGCGGGCCTCGGCCACGAGGCCAAGGCCGTCGCGGACCGCATCGGCAACGGCCTGGCGCTCCTCGCCGCACCGCCCGTCACGCCCGCTCCGGAGGCCACCCGATGACGCCTCGCCGGTCCCATCCCGGCCGCCTGCGCCGCGCCTTCGGGCAGTCACCGCGCGTCACGCCCGCTCCGGAGATCACCCGATGACGCCTCGCCGGTCCCATCCCGGCCGCCTGCGCCGCGCCTTCGGGCAGTCACCGCCCGTCACGCCCGCTCCGGAGATCACCCGATGACGCCCCGCCGGTCCCACCCCGCCCGCCTGCGCCGCGCCTTCGGGCAGGGCGCCGCCGCGCTGGCCGCCGGCGCCCTCCTCGCGGTCGCCGCCGCACCCCCGGCGGCCGCCGACACCATCCGCGACCGCCAGTGGGGCCTGCTGGCCCTGCGCGCGGAAGAGGCCTGGGGCACCACCCGCGGCGACGGAGTCACCGTCGCCGTCCTCGACACCGGCGTCGACGACTCCCACCCCGACCTCGCCGGGCAGGTCCTCGACGGCACCGACCTCGTCGGCATCGGCGCCGGCCGCGGCGGCCGCGCCTGGGCCCGCCACGGAACCGCCATGGCCGGCATCATCGCCGGGCACGGCCACGGCTCCAGCCGCGGCCAGGGCGTCCTCGGCGTCGCCCCGCAGGCCCGGATCCTGCCGGTCCGCGTGATCCTGGAGGAGGGCGACCCGGGCCGGGCCCAGGCCCGCGACAGCAAGGGCGGCGCCCTCGCCGAGGGCATCCGCTGGGCCGCCGACCACGGCGCGGACGTGATCAACCTGTCCCTCGGCGACGACAGCGACTCCGCCCACCACGAGGCGGGGGAGGACGAGGCCGTCCAGTACGCCCTCGGCAAGGGCGTGGTCGTCGTCGCCTCCGCGGGCAACGGCGGCGAGAGCGGCGACCGCGTCTCCTATCCGGCGGCCTACCCGGGGGTCATCGCCGTCACCGCCGTCGACCGCAAGGGCAGGAAGGCGCGCTTCTCCACCCGCAACTGGTACGCCACCGTCAGCGCACCCGGCGTCGACATCGTCATCGCCGACCCCGACCGCTCGTACTACGAGGGCTGGGGCACCAGCGCCGCCGCGGCCTTCGTCTCCGGCGCCGTGGCCCTCGTCAAGGCCGCCCACCCGGACCTCTCCCCGGCCCAGATCAAGAAGCTGCTGGAGGACACCGCCTCCGACAGCCCCGCCGCAGGCCGCGACGACGGCCGCGGCCACGGACTGGTGGACCCCGTCGCCGCCCTGCAAGCCGCGGAGGCCGTACAGCCGGAGGCGGCCCTGCCCGTGCCCGCCGCGGCCGCGCGGTCCTACTTCGGCCCCGGCCCCGACCCGGTGCGCCGGCCCGAGCGCGACGCCCGGCTGGGTGCCCCGGCGGCCGCGGCCGCCGGGGCGGCGCTGCTCGTAGTGGCCGCCGTACTGGCCCGGCGCCCGCGGCAGGGCACCCGGGCCCGGGGCCGCCCACCCCTCGCGGCACAGCCGCCCCGGGCACAGTAGGGTCGGGTAACTGTGGCGAACATGGCGAACAAGAACATTCCCGACCCCGGCTTCTCCGACGACGACGGCTCCGCCGATCCGCGGCTGAGCGCGGCCCTGGCCGCGTGGTCGAAGGACCGGGCGCACGAGCCGCAGGTACTGGCCGCCCTCAAGGACGCCCGCCTGCTGGTCCCGGTCGTCGCCGTGCTCGGCGAGGTGGAGACCGATCCGGAGACGGGCCTCAAGCGCGAGAAGACCAGCGACATGGCCGTCCCGACCCTGCGGGCCGGCGACCGGCGGGCCCTGCCCGCCTTCACCTCGATCGCCTCGCTGGCGCTCTGGGACCCGGCGGCCCGGCCGGTGGCGGTCCCGCTGCACCAGGCCCTGGCGGCCGCCGCGCACGAGAAGGCCGACACCGTCGTCCTGGACCTGGCCGGCCCGGTCACCTACCAGCTGACCGGCTCCGCCCTGCTCGCCCTGGCCGAGGGCCGCACGGACGCGGGCCCGCTGGCCGATCCCGCCGTACGGGAGGCCGTACGGGCCGCGGTGTCCGCGGAGCCGGCCGTGCTCCGCGCCCACCTGGGCCCGGGCGGCGCCGACGCCGACGGCACCCTCGCGATCGTGCTGGCCGCCGGCGAGCAGGCTCCGGCAGCCGCCCGCCGGGTGGCCGAGGCCCTGGCGGCGGACGAGACCCTGCGGGCCCGGCTGGTGCGCGGGCTGGACCTGGCGCTGCTGCCGGCGGAGGCCCCGGCCCCGCCCGGCGAGGCACTGTTCTCCCGCTGAGCGGCTCTCCTGCCCCACGGCGAAGCGAATACGAAGAGGCTGCCGGAACGTTCCCGGCAGCCTCTCGCGCGAGCGGTGGGGGATCAGGCGAAGACAGGACCCGTGAACTTCTCGCCCGGTCCCTGGCCCGGCTCGTCCGGGACCACGGAGGCCTCGCGGAAGGCCAGCTGGAGCGACTTCAGGCCGTCCCGCAGCGGGGCGGCGTGGAAGGAGCTGATCTCGGTGGCGCTCGCGGTGACCAGGCCAGCCAGGGCGGTGATCAGCTTGCGGGCCTCGTCGAGGTCCTTGTACTCGGAGTCCGGCTTGTCCAGGCCCAGGTTGACCGCCGCGGCGCTCAGCAGGTGCACGGCCACCGTGGTGATCACCTCGACGGCGGGAACGTCCGCGATGTCGCGGGTCATGGCGTCGTAATCGGGGGCCTCGTCGGCGGCGGTGTCGGCAGGGAGGGTCGCGTCAGTCATGCTCCCCACGATAAGCCGGGCCCGGGACGCCCCCGCCCCTGGCATCGGGGAGCAGGCACCGGGTGAGCGGCTCTGGCGCGGAATGCTATATTGGGCTACGACCGGCCGGAGACCTGTGTCCCCGGCCCACAAGTGGAGGCTCCGATCTCCCACCCGACCACCCTCCGGGGCGGCGGGTCACCGGTCAGGCGGCATCCATCGTTCCGTACGGACGATGGAAAGCTGCCCGAGTCTGCGCCCCGCGGTTCGCACGCGGCGGTGCTCCGGTTGTATTGGAGCCCCTGCCTGTGCCCGGCGGGGCTTTTTTCATTCCCCGCTGTGGTCGGTCTGACGGAAATACACGTCAGCGGCTGTCTGCCAGACAGTCGTGTGGTGCTACCGAGGAGGATCCATCAGCACCGAGCCCCGCATCAACGACCGGATTCGCGTTCCCGAGGTACGACTCGTCGGTCCCAGCGGCGAGCAGGTCGGCATCGTGCCGCTTGCCAAGGCGCTTGAGCTCGCGCAGGAGTACGACCTCGACCTGGTCGAGGTCGCGGCGTCCGCACGCCCGCCGGTCTGCAAGCTCATGGACTACGGCAAGTTCAAGTACGAGTCGGCCATGAAGGCCCGTGAGGCGCGCAAGAACCAGGCGCACACGGTCATCAAGGAAATGAAGCTCCGGCCGAAGATCGACCCGCACGACTATGACACCAAGAAGGGTCACGTCGTTCGGTTCCTCAAGCAGGGCGACAAGGTCAAGATCACGATCATGTTCCGTGGTCGCGAGCAGTCCCGGCCGGAACTCGGCTTCCGACTGCTTCAGCGTCTCGCCGCGGACGTCGAAGACCTCGGGTTCATCGAGTCGAGCCCGAAGCAGGACGGCCGAAACATGATCATGGTCCTCGGTCCGCACAAGAAGAAGACCGAGGCGATGGCCGAAGCCCGCGAGGCGCAGGCCGCCCGCAAGGCGGAGCGCCAGGGTGTCGCCGCCACCGACGAGGAGGCTCCTTCCGAGGAGACCGACGCAGTCGAGGCGACGGCCACCGAGGATGCCGACGTCACCGAGGCCGCCGCCGACGAGGCGAACGCCGAGGCCTGATTCCGAGGCGGCCTGTCTCGAATCACCGACACAACATGACGCTCCCGTCGCCGGTCCCCAACCGGACCGGTGGGAGCGCCACCGACGAGGAGATAACGGCGCTATGCCGAAGAACAAGACGCACAGCGGTTCCAAGAAGCGCTTCAAGATCACCGGCTCCGGCAAGGTGCTCCGTGAGCGCGCCGGCAAGCGCCACCTGCTCGAGCACAAGTCGTCCCGTGTCACCCGCCGCCTGACCGGCACCGCGGAGATGGCCCCCGGCGACGCCGCGAAGATCAAGAAGCTTCTCGGCAAGTGACGTCCTCCGCTCCCTGCCGGGAGCGGGACGTCAAGACCGGGACCCCATCGAATTCGGGCCGTGTGAAGACACCCACGACCCCGCTACAAGGAGTTAAAAAGTGGCACGCGTCAAGCGGGCAGTAAACGCCCACAAGAAGCGCCGGGCGATCCTCGAGGCGGCCTCCGGCTACCGCGGTCAGCGTTCGCGCCTGTACCGCAAGGCCAAGGAGCAGGTCACCCACTCGCTGGTCTACAACTTCAACGACCGCAAGAAGCGCAAGGGCGACTTCCGTCAGCTGTGGATCCAGCGCATCAACGCCGCTGCCCGCCAGAACGGCATGACGTACAACCGCCTCATCCAGGGTCTGAAGGCCGCCAACATCGAGGTGGACCGCAAGATCCTCGCGGAGCTGGCCGTCAACGACGCCAACGCGTTCGCCGCCCTCGTCGAGGTCGCGCAGAAGGCCCTCCCGGCCGACGTCAACGCCCCCAAGGTCGCTGCCTAAGGGCTAGCCGGCCCGTTCCACACGGCCGGCCCCCACGGACCCGCAGGCATTCGCCTGCGGGTCCGTGTGCTTTCCCCTCAGCGGGCTTCCCGTCAGCGGGCTTCCCGCTGCGCACCGCACCGCTTCGCACCGCACCGCTCCGGACCCGAGAGAGAACCGCAGACACCATGGGCACCCCCGCCGAGCTGATCTCCCCCCGATCCCCGCGGGTGGCCGCCGCCAGGCGACTGGCGCGGCGCAACTTCCGCACCAAGGAGCGCCGGTTCATCGCCGAGGGCCCCCAGGCGGTCCGCGAGGCCGTCGAGCACCGCGGGGCAGGCGGCGCGTCGACCCTGATCGAGCTGTTCGCCACCGTCGAGGCCGCCGAGCGATACTCCGAGATCATCGACGCCGCGCTGGACGCGGGCGCCCGGGTGCACTACGCCTCCGACGAGGTGCTGGCCGAGGTCTCGCAGACCGTCACCCCACAGGGGCTCGTCGGCGTCTGCCACTTCCTCGACTCGCCCTTCGAGGACATCCTGGCCGCCGGGCCCAAGCTGGTCGCCGTCCTCGCGCACGTCCGCGACCCCGGCAACGCCGGTACGGTGCTGCGCTGCGCGGACGCCGCCGGGGCGGACGCGGTCGTGCTGACCGACGCCTCGGTGGACCTCTACAACCCCAAGTCCGTACGGGCCTCCGTGGGCTCCCTCTTCCACCTCCCGGTCGCCGTCGGCGTCCCGGTGGAGAAGGCCGTCGAGGGGCTGCGGGCGGCGGGCGTACGGATCCTCGCGGCCGACGGGGCCGGCGAGGACGACCTCGACGCCGAGCTGGACGCGGGCACCATGGGCGGCCCCTCGGCCTGGGTATTCGGCAACGAGGCCTGGGGCCTGCCGGAGGAGACGCGGGCGCTGGCCGACGCCGTCGTACGGGTCCCGATCCACGGCAAGGCGGAGAGCTTGAACCTCGCGACGGCCGCCGCGGTGTGCCTGTACGCGTCCGCGCGTGCACAGCGGGCGCCCGGAGGGTGCCGCTCCGTGACCCCCAGCTAGTAATGTGGCGGCCCGGGGGCCCACTGCGCACTCGGAGATGTGGGGTACGGGGAATGACCGTCGGTACGAACAGCTCACCGGGGGCCGCTGACGCGGCCGAGGCCGTACCGCAGCAGCCGGCACCCACGGCGCGTCCGCGCGGCCAGGCCCGCCCCGAGGGGTTCGGGATCGATCCCGACGATCTGCCCGAGGGGCTCGTCGTCGCCGATCACACCGGGCTCGTCATCTGCTTCAACCGGGCCGCGGCCCGGATGACCGCCACCGACCCCGCGCAGGCACTCGGCACCCGCATCGAGCGCGCGCTGCCGCTCGAAGACCTCGACGGCCGCCGCTGGTGGACGCTGACCGACCCGTACGGCGGCCTCGCCACCCGCCGCGGACAGCCCGAGCGGAACCTGCTGCTCCCCGGCGGCCGCGAGGTGCTCGTCTCCGCCAGCTACGTCCGCACCCACCCCAGGGGCCCGCTGCGCCGCCTCGTCGTCACCCTGCGCGGCACCGAGGCCCGCCGGCGCACCGAGCGCAGCCACGCCGAGCTGATCGCCACCGTCGCGCACGAGCTGCGCTCCCCGCTGACTTCCGTCAAGGGCTTCACCGCGACCCTGCTCGCCAAGTGGGAGCGGTTCACCGACGACCAGAAGCGGCTGATGCTGGAGACCGTCGACGCCGACGCCAACCGCGTCACCCGCCTCATCGCCGAGCTCCTCGACATCTCCCGCATCGACTCCGGCCGCCTGGAGGTGCGCCGCCAGCCCGTGGACATCGCCACCGCCGTCGGCCGCCACGTCCAGGCGCTCACCGCGAACGGACAGGCCCCCGAGCGGTTCCTCGTACGAGTGAGCCGCCCGCTCCCCGACCTGTGGGCCGATCCGGACAAGATCGACCAGATTCTCGGCAACCTCCTCGAAAATGCGGTGCGCCACGGAGACGGAACGGTCACCATCGACGTATCGCCGCATGAGAAGGGAACCGCCGTCACCGTGACCGACGAAGGCCCCGGGATCCCCGAGGAGTCGATGGGCCGCGTCTTCACCCGCTTCTGGCGGGGGAGCAAGCGCGGCGGCACCGGCCTGGGCCTGTATATCGTCAAGGGCATCGTGGAGGCCCACGGCGGCACCATCGCGGTCGGCCGGGGCCCCGGCGGCGGCGCCGAGTTCCGATTTATCCTGCCCGTGAGCGCCCCGGCCTACCTCACGCAGTAGCTGCGGAGCGTCTCGCCAGGCGGCCCACGGGCTCCTTCACCCCCGACGACCTTTAGACTCGTCCTTTGGCACCTTTGTGTCCTTGTGCCGATCGAGTCGTACGGGGACCCACCAGCCAGCCATCGGAAGTACGGGAAGAGATGTCGGCACCGAACAAGTCGTACGACCCTGTCGAGGTCGAGGCACTGAAACCGGAAGAGATCGAGCGCATGCGGGACGAGGCGCTCGCCGCCTTCGCCTCCGCCGGCGACCTCGACGCGCTGCGTGAGGCGAAGACCGCGCACATGGGCGACCGCTCGCCCCTGGCGCTCGCCAACCGCGAGATCGGCGCGCTGCCCCCGCAGGCCAAGGCCGAGGCGGGCAAGCGCGTGGGACAGGCCCGCGGCGCCGTGAACAAGGCCTTCGGGGCCCGCACGGTCGAGCTCGAGGCGGAGCGCGACGAGCGGGTGCTGGTCGAGGAGGCGGTGGACGTCACGCTGCCCTACGACCGCACCCCCGCCGGCGCCCGGCACCCCCTGACCACGCTGATGGACCGCATCGCGGACATCTTCACGGCCATGGGGTACGAGGTCGCGGAGGGCCCCGAGGTCGAGGCGGAGTGGTTCAACTTCGACGCCCTCAACTTCACGCCCGACCACCCGGCACGCCAGATGCAGGACACCTTCTTCGTCCAGGGGCCGGCAGGCACCGAGGGCGACGAGTCCGGTGTCGTGCTGCGCACCCACACCTCCCCGGTGCAGGCGCGCTCGCTGCTGGAGCGCAAGCCCCCCGTCTACATCGTGTGCCCCGGCCGCGTGTACCGCACGGACGAGCTCGACGCGACGCACACCCCGGTCTTCCACCAGGTCGAGCTGCTCGCCGTGGACGAGGGCCTGACCATGGCGGACCTCAAGGGGACCATGGACCACATGGTCCAGGAGCTGTTCGGCGAGGGCACCACCACGCGCCTGCGCCCGCACTTCTTCCCCTTCACCGAGCCGTCCGCCGAGATGGACATGCAGTGCTACGTGTGCCGCGGCGAGTCGGTGGGCAACCCCGACCGCCCGTGCCGTACCTGCTCCAGCGAGGGCTGGATCGAGCTCGGCGGCTGCGGCATGGTCAACCCCAAGGTGCTCACCGCCTGCGGCGTGGACCCCGAGAAGTACAGCGGGTTCGCCTTCGGGTTCGGCATCGAGCGGATGCTGATGTTCCGCCACAACGTTGAAGACATGCGAGACATGGTCGAGGGTGACGTTCGCTTCACCCGGCCGTTCGGGAGTGAGATCTGATGCGCGTCCCGCTTTCCTGGCTGCGGGAGTACGTCGACCTCCCCGCGGGTGAAACCGGCCGCGACGTGGCGGCCAAGCTCGTCGACGCCGGCCTCGAGGTCGAGACGGTCGAGCAGCTCGGCGGCGGGCTCAAGGGCCCGCTCGTCGTCGGCAAGGTGCTGACCATCGAGGAGCTCGAGGGCTTCCGCAAGCCGATCCGCTTCTGCACGGTCGACGTCGGCCAGGCCAACGGCACCGGCGAGCCGCAGGAGATCGTCTGCGGCGCCCGGAACTTCTCCGTGGGCGACAAGGTCGTCGTGGTCCTGCCCGGCGCCGTGCTGCCCGGCGACTTCGCGATCGCCTCGCGCAAGACGTACGGCCGCACCTCGCACGGCATGATCTGCTCCGGCGACGAGCTGGGCATGGGCGACGACGGCACGCACGGCATCATCGTGCTGCCGCCGGAGCACGAGGTCGGCACCGACGCGATCGAGCTGCTCCAGCTCGTCGACGAGGTCCTCGACATCGACATCACCCCGGACCGCGGCTACTGCATGTCCATGCGCGGTGTCGCCCGCGAGGCGGCGACCGCGTACGGCCTGCCGCTGCGCGACCCGGCGCTGCTCGACGTGCCCGCGCCGAACTCGTACGGCTACCCGGTCACGATCGACGACCCGGCCGGCTGCGACCGCTTCACCGCCCGCACGGTGACCGGACTCGACCCCGAGGCGCGCTCCCCGATCTGGCTCACCCGCCGCCTCCAGAAGGCCGGCATGCGCCCGATCTCGCTCGCCGTCGACATCACCAACTACGTGATGCTGGAGCTCGGCCAGCCGCTGCACGCCTACGACCGCTCCAGCATCGACGGCACCATCGGTGTCCGCCGCGCCGAGCAGGGCGAGAAGTTCACCACCCTCGACGGGGTCAAGCGCACGCTCGACGCCGAGGACCTGGTGATCACCGACAACAGCGGGCCGATCGGCCTCGCCGGTGTCATGGGCGGCGCCAACACCGAGATCGCCGACTCGGTGACGGACCCGGAGACGGGCGCCGTCACCGGGACCACCGAGGTCGTCATCGAGGCCGCGCACTTCGACTCCGTGTCGATCTCGCGCACCGCCCGCCGCATGAAGCTCTCCTCCGAGGCCTCCAAGCGCTTCGAGCGGGGCGTCGACCCGCAGGCCGCCGCCGCGGCCGCGCAGCGGACCGTCGACCTGCTCGTGCTCCTCGCCGGCGGCACCGCCGAGGCAGGGGTCACCGAGGTCGTCGCCCCGGGCGCCCCGCGCACCATCGCGATGGCCGCGGACCACCCCGACCGGGTGGCGGGCATGGACTACGGCCGCGAGACCGTCGTCCGCCGCCTCCAGGAGATCGGCTGCGACGTCTACGGCCAGGACGAGCTCGTCGTCACCGTCCCGTCGTGGCGGCCCGACCTCGCCGCGCCGAACGACCTCGCCGAAGAGGTCATCCGGCTGGAGGGCTACGGGAACCTCCCCTCGACCCTCCCGCAGGTGCCCTCCGGCCGCGGTCTCACCGCCCGGCAGCAGCTGCACCGCCGGGTCGGCCGCGCGCTGGCCGGCGCGGGCTACGTCGAAGCGCTGAACTACCCGTTCATCGGCGAGGGCGTCTTCGACCAGCTCCAGCTGCCCGCCCACGACGCGAGCCGCCAGGTCGTCAAGCTGGTCAACCCGATCTCCGACGAGGAGCCGGCGCTGCGCACCACGCTGCTGCCGGGTCTGCTGGGCGCGCTGCGCCGCAACGACAGCCGGGGCAGTCACGACCTCGCGCTGTTCGAGACCGGTTCGGTCTTCCGGGCCGCCGCGCAGCCGGGTGTCGCCGTACGGCTGCCCGTCGACCGGCGTCCCACGGACGAGGAGATCGCCACCCTGAACGCGGCCCTGCCCGCGCAGCCGCGGTACGCCGCGGTCGTGCTGGCCGGTGCGCGCGAGCAGGCCGGCTGGTGGGGCAAGGGCCACCCGGCCGACTGGGCCGACGCGATCCAGGCCGCCCGCTCGCTGGCCGTCGAGGCCGGCACCGAGCTCGTGGTGCGCCAGGGCCAGTACGGCCCGTGGCATCCGGGCCGCTGCGCCGAGCTGGTCGTCACCCTCGACGGCGTCGAGCAGGTCATCGGCCACGCCGGTGAGCTGCACCCCCGCGTGGTCAAGGCGCTGGGCCTGCCGGCCCGCACCAGCGCGATGGAGCTCGACCTGGACCGCCTCGCGGCGGCCGGCGGCGAGGCACTCCAGGCGCCCCGGATCTCCTCCTTCCCGGTGGCGACCCAGGACGTCGCGCTGATCGTGGACGCGTCGGTCCCGGCGGCTTCCGTCGAGGCGGCGCTGCGCAAGGGCGCGGGCGAACTGCTGGAGTCCCTGCGGCTGTTCGACGTGTTCACCGGTGAGCAGGTCGGCGAGGGCAAGAAGTCCCTGGCGTACGCGCTGCGCTTCCGCGCGGCCGACCGCACGCTGACCGCCGAGGAGTCCACGGCGGCGCGCGACGCGGCGGTGGCCCTGGCGGGCGAGCGGACCGGGGCGGTGCTCCGGGGCGCGTAGCGCACCCGTAAGGCCAGTTGAGGGGCGCATCCGGACCACCGGGTGCGCCCCTCACTCATTCGGGTGATAACGCCGGTGACCCGTGTCCGGGGGCGTGGGCCGGTCGCAACAATCGTCGGGGCCGGAGGGGAGTCCTACGGATGTTCACGCGCGGGGAGATGCCCCAGCTGCGCCGGGTGTGCGTGCTGGCGTGGGGCGGCGCCGCGGTGTCCTGGGAGCTGTCCACCCCCGGGCGGCTGGTGCCGAGCCTGGCGACGTGCGCGGCCTTCCTGATCCTGGCCACCGGGTGCGCCCTGCACATCCGGCGCGGGCTGCTGGCCGAGCTGCGGCGCTCGCAGGAGATCGCGGGCGCGGCGCAGCGGGCGCTGCTGCGGCCGCTGCCGGGGCGGATGGACGGCCTGACGCTGGCCGCGGCGCAGCTGTCCGCGAGCCGGGGTGCGGTGGTGGGCGGGGACCTGTACGAGGCCGTGCCGACGGTGTACGGGGTGCGGGTGGTCATCGGGGACGTACGGGGCCACGGGCTGCCGGCGCTGGCCGCGGCGGCGGCCGTCCTCGGCGCGTTCCGCGAAGCGGCGTACGACGAGCCGTCGCTGGGCGGCGTGCTGCGGCGGATGGAACGGGCGCTGGGCCGCCACGTACGCGACCGCGCCCGGTCCGAACACCCCGCGTCCTGCCCCTCCGAGCCGGAGTCGCCGGCGGCGGAGGAGTTCGTGACGGTACTGCTCCTCCAGATCGGCCCGGGCGGCACCCTGCTGGCCCTCAACTGCGGCCACCCCTGGCCCTACCTGATCCGCCCGGCGGCACCCCCGGACCACGGCGCTCCGCGCAGCCGGGGCTCGGCACCGGATCCCGCGCCTCAAACGCCGGCGGGGCTGGATCGTGCGGACGATGCCCCCGAGACCGCAGACCGGGGCTCCGCCCCGGACCGCGCGCCTCAAACGCCGGCGGGGCTGGATGAGGGTGACTGCCGGCCTGGAACTGCGCGCAGCGCAATCCAGAGCCGGGCGAGCTGGATTGCCCGCAGGGCAATTCCAGCCCCGCCGGCGTTTGAGGCGCGGGGGCTCGGGGGCGGAGCCCCCGCAGCGGCGCCGCAGGGCGCGTCCGGCTGCGCCGAGCAGGGTCCGGCCTCGCCGGCGTTTGAGGCGCAGAGGTGTGGGGGCGGAGCCCCCGCAGCGGCGCTGCAGGGTGCCGGGCAGAAGCCGGCCCCGCCGGCGTGTGAGGCGCGGGCCGGTGCAGAGCCCGGTCGTTCCGCGCAGCGGGCCCGGCACGTGCAGGTGCTGGACGGCGAGACGCTGCCGCCGCTCGGGGTGGTCCCCGTACCGGCGGACGCCCAACCGCATCCGGTCGGGAGACTGCGGCCCGGCGAGACGCTGTTCCTGCACACGGACGGCGCCGAGGAGGCCCGCGACGCCGCCGGCGCGTTCTTCCCCCTGCGGAGCGTCCTCGCAGAGGCACCGGCACCGCTCACGCCCGCGCGGCTGGTGGCGGGCGTGCACGCCGCACTGCTGCGGCACACCGGAGGACGACTCGCCGACGACGTAGCCCTCCTCGTGCTGCGCGACGACAGCGACCGGTCCTGAACCGAACGGAACCGAACCGCGCACCGGGCCCGGTGGGTGGGCCCGGCGCGCGTTCGGACCGGCTCCTGCGGGAGCCCGGCGACCAACCGGGCCCCGGCGGAGCCGGGAACACGCCGCCCGCCTGCCGTGGAGTGTCGGGCAGACAGCAGAACGGGCGGCGCGGTGACGGGTCGTCGCACTGTACGAGGGGGAGCCGACGACCCGGGCTGCCTCTTGGCGAGGCCCTTAAGTGAAGCGCTCGCGGGGGCCCCGGCGGCAGAGTGCGAATCGCATTTATGCGCGTACGCGGTTCACACCCTGTGTGAATTCAATGCAGTACACCCGGTGTGAACCGCGCACCCATTAGCCTGAGACCGACGAGCCCTTGGAGCGGCCCATGCAGCCCAATGTCCTGCTCGACGCCCTCCTCGCCGAGGCGGGCATGTCACACGCCGGACTCGCCGCCTACGTGAACCAGGCGGGTCGCACCCGCGGACTCGCCCTGCGCTACGAACACACCGCCGTCGCCCGGTGGTTGAAGGGCCAGCGCCCCCGTGGCCAGGTCCCCGACCTGATCTGCGAGGTGCTCGGCGGCCGGCTGCGGCGGCCACTGGGGCTGGACGACATCGGGCTCGGCGTGCCCGGCCTGCCGACGTCCCCGCACGCCTCCCCGCTCAGCGGCTTCGTGGACCGGGCCGCCGCCCTGTGGCGTTCCGACGGGCAGGCCCGGCCCCAGCTGCTCACCGCGCAGGCGGTCACCGGGACGCCCGCGGTCATTCCGGTCTGGGAGTGGGAGAACCCGCCCGAGGACGCCGACGTCTCCCGCGAGGGCCCTGACAGGATCGGGCCCGAGCACATCGAGATCCTGCGGGCGGCCAGGGCCCACTACGAGCTGATGTACCGCCGGGCCGGCGGGGTCGCCACCCGGGACCGGATCGTGCGCTTCCTCGGCAGCGAGACGGCCCCCATGCTGCGCGGGAGCTACGCCGACGCGCTCGGCCGCCGGCTGCACCGGGCCACCGGGTCCCTCGTGGCGGTGGCGGGCATCTGCGCGTACGACTCCGACGCCCACGGGCTCGCCCAGCGCTACTTCCACCAGGCCCTGCGCCTGGCCAAGGCGAGCGGGGACCGCGGGCTCGGGGCGTACGTCATCGCGCTGATCGTCAACCAGTGCCTGCACCTGCGCGAGTACCGCCAGGCCGTCGCCTTCGCCGAGGCCGCGCTGCGTGCCGCCGGCCGGCACACCACCCCGGCCCTGGCCGCCGACCTGTACGCCATGCAGGCCAAGGCGTACGCACAACTCGGCGATGCCCGCACCGCGTTGGCATGCATCCGGCACGCCGAGGAGGCCGCCGAGCGGATCCGCCCGGGCACCGAACCGGACGAGACCGGCTACGTACAGCCCGGGCTCGTCAACGTGCAGGTCGCCGAGGCGCTGCTCAGCCTCGGGGACCTCGCGGCGGCCCATGAGCAGGCGACCGCCGCCGTCGGCACCCCCGCGCACGACCGCGGCCGGGTGCACCGCCTGGCGATGCTGTGCGAGATCCAGCTGCGCCAGGGTGAGGCGGACCGGGCGGTGGCGGCCGCGGCCGAAATGGCCGAGCGGGCCAAGGGGATGGAGTCGCTGCGTTTGCGCGACCGGTTGCGGGCGGTCCGTCAACAGCTGCTGACCAGCGGTTGTTCGGGTGCGGGGGAGACCGCCCGGCTCATCGACGGGGCTTTGCGCGTTCCCCTGTGACCGCTCCAACTGCTGCCATGTTGCCACCAACCCGATCGGAAGGTGGCGCAGCCGTGCAGTGGATGAACCTGAGTGAGCAGACTGTGTACAAGAACCGCTGGTTCGACGTGAATCTCGCCGACGTGGAACTCCCCGACGGCCGGCACCTGGACCACTTCGTGATCCGGCTGCGCCCGGTCGCCGTCGCCACGGCCGTCAACGAGGCCGACGAGGTGCTGCTGTTGTGGAGGCACCGCTTCATCACCGGCAGCTGGGGCTGGGAACTGCCCGCCGGGGTCGTCGAGGACGGAGAGTCCGTCGAGGCGGCCGCCGCGCGGGAGATGGAGGAGGAGTCGGGCTGGCGCCCCGGCCCGCTCCACCACCTGATGACCGTCGAGCCGTCCAACGGTTTGACCGACGCCCGCCACCACCTCTACTGGGCGGACGGGGCCACCTACATCGGTCACCCCGAGGACGACTTCGAGTCCTCACGCCGTGCATGGGTCCCGCTGAAACTCGTGCCGGACATGATCGCGCGCGGGCAGGTCCCGGCCGCCAACATGGCGGCCGGGCTGCTCCTGCTGCACCACCTGCGGCTCGGCCGGCGTCAGCCGTAGGGGTAGAAGCCCGAGCCCGTCTTGCGGCCGAGGCGGCCCGCGTCGACCATCCGCTGGAGCAGCGGGGGAGCGGCGTACAGCGGCTCCTTGTACTCGGCGTACATCGAATCGGCGATCGAGACGATGGTGTCCAGGCCGATCAGGTCGGACAGCTTGAGCGGACCCATCGGGTGGGCGCAGCCCAGCTCCATGCCGTTGTCGATGTCCTCGCGGCTTGCGATGCCGGACTCGAACATCCGGATCGCCGAGAGCAGGTACGGGACAAGGAGCGCGTTGACGACGAAGCCGGAACGGTCCTGGGCGCGGACCGCGTGCTTGCCCAGCACGTCCCGCACCAGGGCCTCGGCCCGCTTGACCGTCTCGTCACCGGTGGTCAGCGCCGGGATCAGCTCGACGAGCTGCTGGACAGGCGCCGGGTTGAAGAAGTGGATGCCGATGACCTGGTCGGGCCGCGAGGTCGCGACGGCCAGCTTGACCAGCGGGATCGAGGAGGTGTTGGAGGCGAGGATCGCATCCGGGCGGGTGATCACCTGGTCGAGGACCTGGAAGATCTCCGTCTTGACCTGCTCGTTCTCGACGACCGCCTCGATGACGAGGTCGCGGTCGGCGAACTCGCCGAGGTCGGTGGTGAAGCTGAGGCGGGCCAGGGTGGCGTCCCGCTCCTCCTCCGTGATCTTGCCGCGTTCGGCGGCCTTCGTCAGGGAGTTGTGCAGCCGGGTGCGCCCGATCTCCAGGGCCTCGCCCGTGGTCTCGGCGACCTTCACCTCAAGACCGCTGCGGGCGCACACCTCCGCGATGCCCGCGCCCATCTGGCCGCAGCCCACTACGCCGACGCGGGCGATGTCGGTCGGGAGGGTAGAGAGGTCCGTCACTTCGTGCCTTTCGCTGCTCATCCATCGCGGGTCCCCCGGGCCTGTCAGTGGTAACTGCGTTCCGGCGCCCGCCACGCCCCCCGACGTTACCCCCGACCTTGGCCTCGGTGGCGGGCCGGGGCGGGCATGCTGGGCGCACGCAGAGCAATGTCACGCAACGGAACGGAGTGGTCACATGGCGCACATCGGACGGCGGGGGCTGCTGGCAGGGGCCGCCGGAGCACTGGCCGCGGTCACCGCGGGCCGGGCGGCCCCGGCGCGGGCGGCGCAGCGGCCGGGGCCCGCCGGCGACCGGGACGCGCCCGGGCCCTCCGGGAGGGCGGCGGCCGCCGAGTTCCGCGGGATGTGGATCGCCACCGTGTCCAACGTCGACTGGCCCTCCGAGAGCGGCCTGCCGGCGCAGAAGCAGCGCGCGGAGCTGATCGGCCTCCTCGACAGCGCGGTGCGGCGCCGGCTCAATACCGTGATCCTCCAGGTCAGGCCGGCGGCCGACGCGCTGTGGCCCTCGGAGCTGGAGCCCTGGTCGCAGTGGCTGACCGGGGAGCAGGGGGTGGATCCCGGCTGGGACCCGCTGGGCACGGCCGTCACCGAAGCGCACGCCCGCGGGCTGGAACTGCACGCCTGGTTCAACCCGTACCGGGTGGCCAACCACACCGATCCCGAGCTGCTGGCGCCCGAGCACCCGGTCCGGCGCAACCCCGACTGGGCGGTCGAGTACGGCGGGAAGCTCTACTACAACCCGGGCCTGCCCGAGGTGCGGCTCTTCGTCCAGGAGGCCATGCTCGACGCGGTCTCCCGCTATGCGGTGGACGGGGTGCACTGGGACGACTATTTCTATCCGTACCCGGCGGAGGGCGAGTACTTCGACGACGACGAGGCGTACGAGGAGTACGGGGCCGATTTCCCCTCCCGCGCCGACTGGCGGCGCGACAACACCGACACCCTGGTCCGCGAGATGTCGGAGCGGCTGCGGAAGGTCCGGCCCGCGGCCCGGTTCGGGGTCAGCCCGTTCGCCGTCTGGCGCAACTCCGACCGGGACCCGAGCGGCTCACCCACGCGCGCGGGCCTGGGCACGTACGACGACTTGTACGCGGACACCCGCAAGTGGGTGACCGAAGGCTGGATCGACTACATCGTCCCGCAGGCCTACTGGCACATCGGGCACCCGACCGCCGACTACGCCGACATCGTTCCGTGGTGGGCGCGGACGGTCGCGGGCACGGGCGTGGACCTGTACGTGGGGGAGGCGCTGTACCGCTGCGACGCGCACAGCCCGACCGCGGCCTGGCGCGATCCGGCGGAGCTGTCCCGGCACGTGCGGTTCGCCCGCCAGTACCCGGAGGTCCGCGGCCACGCCTACTTCTCGGCGAAGCAGGTGGCCGCGGACCCCAACGGAGCGATGGCCAGGGTCGTCGCCGACCACTACGGATCGGTCGTGCCCCCGCGCTGAGCCGGTGCCCCGGTCAGCGCTCGAGTCGGCCCGCCCAGGTCAGTGCTGGGTTTCGTCGGGGTGACGGACCACGCAGTCGGGGCCGGGAGCCATCAGCGCCTCGTGCCCGTCCTCGAAACGGACCCGGTACGGGGGGGTTCCGTTCTCGCCCAGCACCTGGGTGATCTCACCCACCTTGTCGTGCTGTCCGACGATCCTGCCGTGCTGCACCAGCTGGTCGCCCTCGGTCGCGCGCATAACTGACCTCCTCGGTGGCGGTCCGATCCGGTGCTAGCAGTTTAGGTCGTTCTGCCGCTATTTGACCCGTTGGGTCACGGCGATGCAGACCAGGACGGCACAGGCGGCCGCCGGTGCGGCGGGGGACAGGTGCTCGCCGAGCAGGGCCACCGACCACACCAGGGTCAGCAGCGGCTGGGCGAGCTGGAGCTGGCTGGCCCGCGGGGCGCCGATCTCGGCCATGCCGCGGTACCAGACGTACAGGCCGAGGAAGGTGGAGCCGGCCGCCGCCCACACCAGGCCGGCCAGCCCGTGCCCGGTCAGGTGCACCGGCTCGTACGCGAGCCCGAGCGCGGAGCCCGCGAGGCTGAGCGGCAGGCACAGCACCAGCGCCCAGCCGACCACCTGCCAGCCGGGCAGCACCCGGGCCAGGCGCCCGCCCTCGGTGTACCCGGCGGCGCACACCAGCAGGGCGCCGAACAGGTAGGCGTCGCCGGCCGAGAGGGAGCCGCCGCTCTGCGCGACGGTGAAGCCGAGGACCACGGCCGCCCCGGCGAGGGCTGCGGCCCAGAACCGGCGCGAGGGCCGGGCCCCGGTGCGCAGCGCGGACAAGGCGGCCGTGGTCAGGGGGAGCAGGCCGACCACGACGGCGGCGTGCGAGGTGGTGGAGGTCGTCAGCGCGAGGGTGGTGAGCAGCGGGAAGCCGACGACCACGCCGGCGGCGACGACAGCCAGGCCCGCCCAGTGCTCGCGGGCGGGCAGCGGTACCCGCAGGGCCAGCAGGAAGCCGCCGGCGATGACGGCCGCGAGGACGCTGCGCAGGGCGACGAGCGACCAGGGGCCGAAGCTCTCCAGGCCCCAGGCGGTGGAGGGGAAGGTCAGCGAGAAGGCGACGACGCCGAGCGAGGCGAGGAGGGTGCCCCGGGCCCGGGTGGGGGTCGCGGTCCGGGTCGCGGTCAGCATCCCTGCCACTGACGCGGTCCCGGTCGCTGAACCCTCAACCGCTATCGTCCTGTGGGTAGTAGCGCTATTCTGTGCTGTCATGTACGAGCGTAGCAGTGTGGTGGAGCTGGCAGAATCCCTACGGGCCGAACTCAACCGCTACTCGGTGGGTGGAAAGCTCCCGTCGAGCAGGGCCCTGGTCGAGCGCTACCGCGTCAGCCCCGTCACCGTCTCCCGGGCCCTCGCGCAGCTCGCCGCCGAAGGCCTCGTCGTCACCCGGCCCGGCGCCGGGGTGTTCCGGGCCCGGCCCCGCACGGCGGAGCCCGCGCCCGGGGACACCTCCTGGCAGGAGGTCGCCCTCAGTGCGGAGGGCGCCGGCGAGGTCGTGCCGCGCTCCGTGGACGCCTCCGGGGTACTGGTCTGCCTGGCCGCACCGCCCTCCGGGGTGATCGGGCTCAACAGCGGCTACCTGCACCACTCCCTCCAGCCCGAGCGGGCCATGGCCGCCGCGCTGGCCCGCGCCGGGCGGCGCCCCGGGGCCTGGGACCGGCCGCCCATGGAGGGGCTGCCCGAGTTGCGCGACTGGTTCGCGCGGGAGATCGGCGGGGCCGTCGCCGCCGCCGACGTACTGGTCACCGCGGGCGGGCAGAGCGCGCTGGCCACCGCCCTGCGCGCGCTCGCGCCGCCCGGGGCGCCGATCCTGGTGGAGTCGCCGACCTACCCCGGGCTGCTGGCCATCGCCCGCGCCTCCGGATGCCGGCCCGTGCCGGTCCCGGTGGATGCCGAGGGGGTCCGGCCCGAGCTGCTCGCCGCCGCCTTCGAAGCGACCGGGGCGCGGGTCTTCGTATGCCAGCCGCTGTTCCAGAACCCGACCGGGGCGGTGCTGGCTCCCGCGCGGCGGGCCGAGGTGCTGCGGATCGCGCGGGCCGCCGGGGCCTTCGTGGTCGAGGACGACTACGCCCGGTCCCTGGCCCACGAGGACGCCGGGCCGCTGCCCGCGACGCTGGCCGCCGAGGACCCCGACGGGGTGGTGGTCCACGTCCGCTCGCTGACCAAGGCCACCTCCCCCAGTCTGCGGGTGGGCGCCCTGGCCGCCCGCGGCCCGGTGCTGGACCGGCTGCGCGCCATCCAGGTCGTGGACACCTTCTTCGTGTCCCGGCCGCTCCAGGAAGCGGCCCTGGAACTGGTCGGCGCACCCGCCTGGCCGCGCCACCTGCGGACCGTGGCCGCCGAGCTGCGGCACCGGCGGGACGTGCTCGCGGGTGCCCTGCGGCGCGAGCTGCCCGCCCTGGAGCTGCCCCATGTGCCGTCCGGCGGCTACCAGTTGTGGGTGCGGATGGCCGGCGGGGGAGACGACGCCGCCTTCGCGGCCGAGGCCCTGCGCGCCGGGGTCGCCGTAGCGCCCGGGCGCCCCTACTTCTGTGCGGAACCGCCGGGGCCGTACGTCCGGATGAGCTTCGCCGGTGTGTCGGGCCCGGGCGAGCTGGTCGAGGCGGTCCAGCGGCTGCGGGCCGGCCAGGTCGGCCAGGTCGGCGGGGTCGGTCCAGACGCTTGACCCCGCGCGGCGGGCGGCTCACCATCTCCGCATGCATGTTCGGGTTTCGCTCGTCGCCGCAGCCCGTGGTTCCTCGCTGCTCGCCGAGCGCTTCGACGACGACCGGCCGCTCGACGGCGCGGGATGGCGGGCGGTGGAGTCCGCCGCGCGCGGACTCGTTCCGCTCGGCGCGGCCGAGCTGCGCTACTGCTCGCCCACCCCGCGCAGCCGGGCCACCGGCGAAGCCCTCGGGTACGCGCCCCTCGCCCAGCCCGCGCTCCGCGACTGCGACATGGGCCGCTGGCGGGGGCTGACGCTGGGGGAGGTGACCACGCACGAGCCGGGGGCGGTGGACCTCTGGCTCACCGACCCGCGCGCCGCCCCGCACGGCGGTGAGTCCCTGCTCGCCTTCATCTCCCGGGTCGGCGGCTGGCTCGACAGCCGGCCCGCCGACGACGGGGGTGCGATCGTGGCGGTGGCGGAGCCCTCCGTGGTCCGGGCGGCGCTGGTCTACGCGCTGAAGGCGCCGCCGCTGACCTACTGGAACGTGGACGTCCGGCCGCTGTCGACGATGACACTGACGGGCTGGTCCGGGCGCTGGCACCTCTCCTTGCAAGCCCCCGTGTAAAACGCCTGGATCCCGGCTCGCGCCGCGCCTGGCCTGCGATCATGACCGGCGTCCTCATCACCACGATCGCAGAGCGGCCCGAACTGGCCGGCCGGCTCTGGGGCATGAAGGACTCGTGGCCCGCGTTCGCCGAGCACGACGCGCTGGCCTGGCTGCTGTATCCGCGCATGGTGGCCGAGCTGCCGGAGTACGTCCTGATCGCCACGGACGGGGACACGGTGGTCGCCCGGGCCGCGTCATCGGCGCCGCATGACGAGCGCGGCGGCGCTGTTGCCCGACGTGCTGCCGATCACTAGCACTTGACCTCCGCCTGTGCTCGGCAGTGATCAGCTCCGCTGGTCGTAGGCGCGGACGCCGCTGAGGACGACCCTCAGCAACGCACGCAGCTCGACCGCCAGCGGCACCTGCCCGTCCTTGGCCTGGGACCAGCGGTAGAGGATTCCCAGGTACGAATCCCGCAAAAGATTGCCCACCAGGAACGGGTCGACGTCGGCCGTGACCTCGCCGCGCCCCTGGCCGAGGCGGACGATGTCGGCGAACACATGCCCCGCGTACGCGGGCTCTTCCAGCATCGGCTGGCCCGACTTGACCCAAGCCGTCAGCATCACGCAGGTGAGATCGCGGTCGGATTCGTTCAACTTCGCCAGTGCCGCCATACATCGCTCCAGCTGCACGGTGACGTCGTCCCCCGACGCTAGGGACTCTGCCATCTGGGCGATGAGCTGCTCCTTGCGCTGCTGCGCCCAGCTGCTGACGAGGTCTTCCTTGCGTTGGAAGTGGTTGAAGAACGTGCCTCGCGCGACATCGGCCCGTTCGGTGATCTGGTCGATGGTCGTGCCCTCGTAGCCCTGCTCCGCGAAGAGCGCGAGCGCAGATTCGTACAGCAGGTTCCTCATGCGAACCTTGCTGCGCTCACGCCTGCCGAGGGGACGCACCGTTGCGTCGTCGTCGGTCATGAGTACCCGCTCCCCAGAGTCTGGCTTTCTTTACCAAGAAACTTATATCAAAGTTCATTAGTAGTCTCCAGTTCATCACTAGTGTGATCGCTACGACCCCTCTGCCAGCGCCGCCGCGAGCCCGGCGAGGCTCTGCGCCCCCAGGAGGCGACCGACCGGTACCGTCAGCCCGAAATCACCCTGGAGTCGTCGCCTCAGCTGTGTCGCCATAAGGGAGTCGAGCCCCATGTCGCGCAGCGGGCGGCGCACGTCGAGCCGGCTGGCCGAGATGCCGAGCACGCCTGCGGCCAGTGCCACGATGGCGTCCGCGGTGGGGTGGCCGACACCGGCCGGCCCGGGCTCCGCGGCGGGCGCGGGGGAGGGGGTGGGAGTCGAGCCGGCCAGGGGCATTTGCGGCGGCAGCGTGCGCAGGGACAGGGCCTGGAACGCGGCCAGCACCGACCCGTTGGGCGCGATCAACGTGACGCTGCAGTGTGCCCGGGGCTCTTCGTCCCGTCGGCCAGGGGCCGACAGCGGTGGCGTGAATTCGGCAACGCTCCAGTGCTCGTCGCCCAGCTCCCCGGCCAGATACACCGACCCGAAGGCCACCGTGACATACGCGGACTCCGCGCCGTCCGGCACGGCCGAGTGCGGCCAGGAGGCGATCATGGGCAAGAGTCCCGCCTCCAGCGCCGCGGCCGTCGACGTCCCCGAGGTGCGCACCAGGGCCACGGACTCACCGTCCCTGCGCCACAGTTGGCGTACTGACCGCAGCTCATGCGCGACCCGGTAGCCGCGGCCCTGTGCCCGGCGGTAGAACTCAGGGGCCGGTACGTACTCGGTGCACCGGGTCAGCGCGAGGTCCACCTCGTCCGCGCCGATGCCGGCAGGTTGCGGATGGCCGTGACGGGCCTCTCCCTCGATGCACAGCAGTGGCCGGCTCGCCCCGGTGACGGACAGCGCTTCCACGGTGAACCGGTAGGAACCTGGCGCCGCCGAGGGCTCGATGACGATACGAAGGGAGGCCTGCAGGACGTCGGCCAGCGCGAGAGGGGCGTCGCCGAACCGCAGGTTCTCCAGCGTGACAGGGCCATCACCGGCGAGGTCGCGTACTGCCTCCGCGACAGCGTCGAAGTACAGGACGGGCGGCACGGGGGTCAGACCGCGCAGTGCGACCCCCGCGCCGAGGGCCTGCGCGCCCAGGCGGGGCAGGCCGACCTCGCGGACGTAGTGGGTTGGCCGGTCCGGCTGGGCGGCCGGCTGGTCCCGGAAGTCTTCCGTGTCCCAGGCATACAGCGGCAGCGGCACCTGGCGGGGCGCGCCGTCGAACCAGCGGTTCCAGTCGACCTTCCCGCCCAGTGCGAAGACCTGGCCCAACGCCCGGGCCACGGCCCTGCGTTCGTCGAGCCCACGGAGGAGGGTCGGGACTGCCGTGGACGGCGTCCCGATCGACTCCTGTCCGTCCTGGACCGCGGGGACCAGGACTGGGTGAGGGCTGATCTCCAGGAAGACGCTGTCGTGCCGCTTGGCCAGCTCGGTCACTGACTCCGCGAAGCGCACCCGCTCACGCAGGTTGTCCATCCAGTAGCGGGCATCGAGTTCGGCCTCCACCACAGGGGCGCACCGAACGGTCGAGAACAGGGCGGTGCGCGGAACCGTCGGCCGCAGGTCCGCGAGCAGGTCCAGCAGATCGTCGCGGAGTTCGTCCATCACGGGCGAGTGTGAGGCCACGTTCACCTTGACGGACCGGCAGAACACCCCCCGCGCGTCCAGCTGCTCGGCGATCAGCCGCAGCGCCGTCTCGTCACCGGCGAGAACCGTCGATTCGGGCGCGTTCTCAGCCGCGACGCACACCAGATCTCCGTGGGCCGCCGCAAGGTCGCGGGCGGCGTCAGCGGTGACGTCGGCGGCGAGCATGGCGCCGCGCCCGGCCACCGTCTGCATCAGAGTGCTGCGGCGGCAGATCACCGCGGCAGCGTCGCGCACGGAGAGGGCCCCCGCCACGCAGGCGGCCGCCACCTCGCCCATGCTGTGTCCGACACACAGGGCCGGCTCGACCCCGCGGGCCCGCCACAGGGCCGCCAGCGACACCTCCATGGCCCACAAGGCGGGCTGCACCACGTCGACGGCGTCGGCTGCCTCGGCGCCTTCCTCGCCGCCGTCGTGCAGGAACTCCACGACGGACCAGCCGAGTTCTTCCCGTACGGCGGCGTCGCACTCCTTCATGGCGGCGCGGAAGCTCGCGGAGTGCGCGAAGAGTTCGCGTCCCATGCCCCGCCACTGTGAGCCCTGCCCGGGGAAGACGAAGGTGACATCGCGTGCCTCACCGAATCCCGCCTCGTGGATCCCGCCGTCCGGGCACTGTTCGTCCGCTGCCAACGCGCGTAGGACACGGGCCAGTTCGTCATGAGTGACACCGACGGCCCACAGTCGGTATGGGTGGGCATCGCGCCGGGTGGCCGCGGTGGCGCAGATGTCGGGCAGGGCGAGAGAGTGTCCCGCGCCGCCGGGCTCGAGGTATTCCGCGTACCGGGTCGCGAGCCGCTGCAGCGAGGTGAGGGAGCGCGCCGTGAGGGTCAGCAGGTGGCTTTCCCCGCTGTCCGTGGCCGCCGGCTCGGCGGCGGGTGGCTCGGGGGTGTACTCGCGGACCACGACATGGGCGTTGGTGCCGGAGAGCCCGAAGGAGCTGACGCCCAGAACGGCTTGCTCCCCGACGGGTGTGAGCGGCGTATTGGCGCGTACCACCTCTATGGGTGCGCTCTCCTCAGCCAGCAGC
The DNA here is from genome assembly GCF_018614075.1 of Streptomyces sp. ISL-94. Classification (GTDB taxonomy): domain Bacteria; phylum Actinomycetota; class Actinomycetes; order Streptomycetales; family Streptomycetaceae; genus Streptomyces. Next base: position 35,502 of record NZ_JAGGOZ010000093.1, read on the forward strand.
GGGTGCTTTGAGCGGAGGTGGAGTGAGGCGGGAATGGTGCGGTGCCGCGCCATGAGCACGGCCTTGATGAGTCCGGCCATCCCCGCCGCCGCTTCAGCATGGCCGATGTTGGTCTTCACCGAACCGACGGGTAGCCGCCGGCCCAACGGCCCGTCGGACGTCAACATCTGTGCCAGTGCGCGCAGTTCGACTCCGTCACCGACGGTGGTTCCGGTTCGGTGCGCCTCGACGTAGTCCACCTGCCCCGGGCGCACTCCAGCGTCCCGCCACGCGGCCTGCAGCATCGCGGCCTGTCCGGTGACAGCGGGCTGGAGCAGCAGGCCGCTGCCCTTGCCGTCGTTGGTGACCGCGCTGCCCGCGAGCAGGGCCAGCACTGGGTCGCCGTCGGCGAGGGCATCGGTCAGTCGCTTGAGCACGACAGCGCCTACGCCCTCGCTGCGCACGAAGCCGTCGGCGGAGCTGTCCCCGAATTTGCATCTGCCGTCCGGCGCGAGCATCTCGCCCTGCGAGTAGGCGATTGCATCCAGCGGGGACAGTACGGCGTTGACGGCCGCCGCGATCGCCAGGTCGCACTCGCCGGTCAACAGGCTCCGGCGTGCGGTGTGGACTGCGACGAGCGATGAGGAGCAGGCGGTGTCCAGGACCAGGCTGGGGCCGCGGAGATCAAGGGCGTACGACACCCGGCCGGCGGTCACGGCCCTGAGTCGCGCACCCGCCATGGTGCGGACGTCGGCGGTGGCGGCGTGGCCCAGCGCGTCGGCGTACTCGGCGGTCGCCTGTCCCACGAAGATGCCCGCACTGCTTCCGGCCAGGGACGACGGCCGGATCCCCGCCGCTTCGAGGGCCTCCCAGACGACGTGCAGCAGAATGCGCTGCTGCGGGTCCATGACCTGCGCCTCGCGCGGGGATATCCCGAAGAAGGCCGCGTCGAACCCGAACAGGTCGTCGACAAAGCCGCCATGACGAGAGAGGGACCGCTCCTCGTCGACGGCGAATCTGGTGGCGGGGACCGGTGTCACGGCATCCCCGTTGTCCATCAAGAGTTTCCAGTACGCGTCCACTCCGGACGCCCCCGGAAACCTGCACCCCATCCCCACGACCGCGATGGCGGAATCGCTCGTTGCCTGACCCATGTCCGTGGCCTGCCCTCCCCTTGAGCACTAAGAGGGCAAAGATATATCCCAGAACAACTTTGCCCTCCAGTCGGAGGCGGGTGACCTCCCTGCGCTGGTGGCAATGATGGCCTTCGTCCCGTTATTGGTGGCTTTCCGGTCATGCGCCGAAGCGCTCTGGCTGAGGCCTAGATCACACTTGTGTACCTCACAGGGTAAGCATGGCTCTGCGTATATTCATGGATCGAAGTCCAGATACGAGTTCTCGGTGTGGGGGCGCGTGGCGTGTTCTCGCCTGCGGCGCAGGCGCGGAGGGGGATGTGGTGCGGGTCAGGGCTTGGATTCAGGGTGGGCGCCGGCTCCCCGCTCGGCGAAGGAAATGAGGAAGTCCCTCAGCGGGTTCAGGTCCGCGGTTTCGCCGGTGGCCTCCAGGCACAGCCGACTGAGGTGCGGCATCGCCACCGGCCAGGCGCCCAGGCCGATCAGGGTGAGCAGGAGGTGTCCGCCGTCATCCGCTGAGCAGCCGGTGGCCGCGGCCAGGGACTGGGCCGCGTCGGTGTACCAGGCGGCCCGTCCGGCAGGGTCGTAATCGAGGTGCCCGTCCTGCAGGCCCTCGAACATGAGCAAGCGCAGCAGGGTGGGGTCGTTGCGGTGATAGTCGAAGATCCGGCCCACGTAGTCGCCGATCGACCCTTCGCCCGGGCGTACGGCCTGGACGAGTTCGGTCATGGCTTCGGCGATCACGGCGTTGAACAGGCCTTCCTTGCTGTGGAAGTGCCCGTAGATGCGTTCCTTGTTGACGCCGGCCTGTTCGGCGATGCGGTTCACGCGGGCACCGGCGATGCCGTAGTTGCTGAACTCCGCCCGGGCGGCGTCCAGGAGTAGGCGCTTGGTCTTTGCTGCGTCTCTTGCCATGCGCCCCACGATACTTCTCAACCCAACCGGTTGGTTGACTCGGATTTGCGGCTTATGTAAGGATCTTTCCAACCAACTGGTTGGATGACTCGGTCGAGGTCTTCGGCTTCTCCATCCCTGTGCGTCGTCACAGCCGTCAAGGACGGCCGAGCCAGGTCAAGGCTCCGGTGCAGTTCCAGGTCCTCAACTTCTTCCACGGAAAGGCCATCAGGCACGTGAAGATCGCTATCTCCGGCACATATTCGGCCGGCAAGACGTCAACGGTCATGGCGTTGTCCCGCTACACCGGGGTCCCGCGCACCTTGGCCCGCACGATCCGGGAGATCCTGCCGGAGGCCGTGCCCGGCAAGGCCCTCGCGGAGGTCACGCCCGCGGAGTTCCTGCAGCTGATGCTGCGTCGGCACACAGGGCGAGCCGTACAAGAAGCCCTGCTCGGCGACCACTTCATCTCCGACGGCTCCTCGCTGCAGGAGTGGCTGTACGGTGCGGGGCGCGTCATCCACGGCATGAACCCGAATGCCAATGCGGGCAACGCGGGTGGGCGCGCGGTCGTGCAGGACGAGGAGATGCAGTTCTTCGCCAAGGCCGTCGATCAGTACGCGCTCGCGCTGAAGAGCCACGTGAAGAGCACCTATGACGCGTATGTGCACCTGGAGCACGAGCTGCCCATCGCCGCGGACGGACACCGGCCGATGAACGATGGCTTCCGGGCGACGATCGACAAAATGCTCCTGCAGACGCTGGACGAGCTGGAGATCCCGTACTACATCGTCCGGGGCACGATGTCGGAGCGTCTGACGCGGATCTGTGAACTGTTCGACCTCAAGCCCGTGTTGGGCCTGGACGAGGCCATCGAGCTCGCCCGCCAGGACTACGCGGCCCAGGACTTCCGCCTGGAGACGGAGCGCGTCGCAACGGCCGCCTGACATCGGGGCGCACAGCCCCGGCTCGTCAATTCTCCCCATCGCTCCCTTTATCGCTCGCTCTTTCTACGTCATCCCGGGAGGGATCCCTTCATGCCCAAGAAGCCGTCCATCGTCATCGCCTATCACTCCGGCTTCGGCCACACCGATGTGCTCGCCGCAGCGGTCAGGCGGGGCGCTGTCGAAGCAGGAGCGGCCGATGTCGCCCTCGTACGCGTCGACAAGATCACTGATGAGCAGTGGCAGCTGCTCGACGATGCGGATGCCATCGTCTTCGGCTCGCCGACCTACATGGGTTCGGCCTCGGGCGACTTCCATGTGTTCGCCCAGTCCACCAGCAAGCGCTGGGCCTCGGCCGCCTGGCGGGACAAGCTCGGAGCGGGCTTCACCAACGCAGCCTGCAAGGCCGGTGACAAGCACTCCACCCTCGCCTACTTCGCCACGCTCGCCGCGCAGCACCAGATGAACTGGATCAACCTGGGCCTGCTCCCGGGCTGGCACACGAGCACCGAGAGCGAGAACGACCTCAACCGCCTCGGCTACTTCAACGGCGCCGCGGCCAGCACCCCGGCCGACCTGCCCGCAGAGGGGGTCTCCAAGGCCGACATCGCCACCGCCGAGCACCTCGGCGAGCGGGTGGCCAAGCACACGGCTGTCGTCCTGGCGGGCCGCGAGGCCCTCGGCGTCGCCTGAGTCTCGGCCATCACCGCACCACGCACGGGAGGAAACCCCTCATGACTGACACTTCCACCACTTCCACCACTTCCACCACTGCCGACACCGTCGACGCGTTCTTCACCGCCTTCGGCTCCGGCGACACCGCGCAGATCCTCGCGCTCTTCGCCGACGAGGTCGCCTTCCGCGTCACCGGCGCACCGATCGTCCCGTGGACGGGCGAGCGCACCCGCAAGGAGCAACTCGCCGAGTTCTTCGGCCTGTTCGGCAAGGTCCTCACTGCGCCGGAGTCGTTCGAGGTCACCGGTCGCGTCGTACAGGACGAAGACGCCGTGGTGATGGCCAGGTGCGTCTTCGGAGTGCTGGCCACGGGCCGGAAGTTCACCAATCACTACGCGTTGCACTTCACGATCTCCGAGGGCCGCATCCGCCGCTACCACATGTACGAGGACAGCTACGCCATCGCTGAAGCGTTCGCCGCGTGACCTCGAGATCCAGCACTTCGGCAGTGCCCCCCCACGGAGCCCACCAGATGAAACAGTCAGTACTTCTCATCCGCACCGGACTGGGTCCGGCCATCGGCGGGACGCTCTTCTTCGTCGCCGCCCACTACCTGCCGCCGACGCCCTACTGGGACGGCTTCTTCCGGGTGCTGCCCGCTGGCATCCTGCTGCTGGCGATCCGCCGGGGCCTGCCCCGTGGCTCCTGGTGGTGGAAGTCGCTTGTGCTCGGCACGCTCAACATGGGTCTGTTCACCGTGTTGCTGCTGATCTCTGCCCAGCGCCTGCCCGGGGGTATCGCGGCCACGCTGAACGCGATGTCCAGCCTGGTGGCCATCGCGGTCGCATCGGTGATCCTCAAGGAGAAGATCCGGCCGCATCACTACATCGCCTGCCTCATCGGTGTCGTCGGTGTTGCGCTGCTCGTGCTGCGCAGCTCGGCGGCGCTCGACGCGATAGGCGTCCTGGCCGGTATCGGCAGTGCGTCCAGCATGGGCGTCGGCACCGTTCTGGCGCGCAAGTGGGGCCGTCCGGAGGGAGTGCACAGCCTCACCACGGCGGGGTGGACCCTGCTCGGGGCGGCCGTCTTCCTGCTGCCGCTGGCGTTCCTCTTCGAAGGCCCGCCGCCGAGCTTCACCGGCGAGCAGCTGCTGGGGCTCACCTGGGCCGCGTTCGTCGTCGGCGCGCTCGGCTTCGCCCTCTATCTCTCCGGCGTCCAGCGGCTGCCGGTCTCCCTGACCGCGCCGCTCACCCTGATGAACCCGGTCACGGCAGCCCTGCTCGGCTGGGTGGCGATCGGGGAACGCTTCACCCCCCTGCAGACCCTCGGGGCCGTGCTCGTCTGCGGCGCGATCGTCCTGGTCGCGAACCCGAACATTCTGGGCCGCTTCTTCACCAAGCCGGAGCCGGAGCCTGATCCGAAGCCGGCGCTGACGGCCGCGATAGCCACCGACGACGCGAAAAGGATCGGGTCGCCTTCCTAGCCCGCGACGCGACGTGTTCCTGAGGAGAACGAGAGAAGGCATGAAGAACTACGACGTCGTAGTGGCCGGCGCCGGACCGACCGGCCTGGTACTGGCTGGCCTGCTGTCGCGGGCGGGGGTGAAAGTACTGGTCGCGGAACGCCGACTCCACCGCGGCGACCGGCCCAAGGCGGTCGTGCTGCATGCGCCGACCCTGGAGCTTCTCGACTCCTTCGGTCTCCTCGACGATGTGGTCGCCCGCAGCATCCCGCTCGAGCGGTTCGCCTTCCACGTTGGCGGGGCGGGAGAGTTCTGCGCCGACATGACCGGCATGGACAGCCATGTGGACGGCTATCGGAACCTGCCGCAGCCGGTACTGGAGGGGCTGCTTGAGAAGTACGCGCTCGAATACGGAGCGCACATCGAATACGGCGTCAGCTACGTGTCCCACGACGCGGAGGACTCCGGCATATCGGTCCGCTTCGAAGGCCACGATGACGTCCGCTGTACGTATCTTCTCGGCAGTGACGGTCCGCGCAGTGCTGTGCGGCAGACGCTGGGCATCCCCATGATCGGCCGCAGCCTGACCACGAGCTATCTCCTGGTCGAGGGGATCCCGCAAGAACTCGTCGGCCGGAACGAGGTCGGCGTGCATGTCGGGAAGAACGGCATGGTCACCATGATGCCGCTCCCCGACGACCAGGTACTCATGGCCGGACCGGTGGTGTCCGGACTCAGCTTGGAACGCGGCGCGGAAGTGCCGTGGAGCCAGATTGCCGATGCCATCGAGACGTTGGGCTTCGGCAGTCGTCTGCGGCTGTCGCAGGCCATACGTACGAGCCACTATTCCGTGGACCTGCGGGTCGCCGAACGCCTGGTGGCCGGCCATGTCGTACTGGCCGGCGATGCCGCCCATTTGAACACGCCCGCCGGCGGGCAAGGGCTCAATCTCGGTATCGGTGACGCGGTCGCACTGTCCTGGCGCATTCTCGTGGCCTTGAACAATGATGACTCGGGAGTGCTCGCGGGATATGATGAGGAGCGTCGTCAATTCGCCGCGAAGATAGGGCAGACGACATTCCTCGCGCCGCTTATCGACCGCATGCGGGCAGCGAATGACGCGACGCTGCCGGCCATTCAGGAAGAGCTCAACGAGCTGGCGCTGAGCTGGAGCCAGCTGTACCCCGGCCCAGGGAACTGGAACGGCGCTCACTATGAGCTGGGCGTCGGAGCACGCGTTCCGTCCTGGATCAGGACCGACGCGGGGCTGATCCCGTTTCTTGCCCCGAGCGACCGCATCGACGGTTCGACATTGGTGCTGTTCGACGGCGCCGAAACCGGAGCCGTCGAAAGCGGACTCCCGATTCCCCCGGTGCGGGAAGTGCACCGGATCTCTCGACCCGGCAGTGGCCGGGTCACCGTACCGGCGCACGCCAGGGGGCTCCTCGTGCGCCCGGATCGACGGGTCGCGAAAGTGCTGGGGGGACCAGGACATCTCGACGGCGTTCGCAGCCTGAAACACCTCACCGCACCGGCTCCGTTTTCACTGAATTCCAATTCACCAAAGAGAGAAGAATTCCATGTCATTTCCTGCCATGCCCAAGGCTGTCCACCAGTTCTACGCCGGTTCGCTTGCCGCCGACGCCGAGCAGTGGGGCGGAGCGTTCGCCGAGGACGCGCTCTTCCACGACCCGGTCGGGAGCGAGCCGATCCGAGGTCGTGAGGCCATCCTCGCAAAGCTGCGCAAGGTGATCCCGCTGTTCGACCCGTTCATTGGCATCACCCCGACCGAGGCCTACACCACCGGCGGCGAGACGGCTGTCTCCTGGCGCGGCGCCGTGGTCACCACCGACGGCAACCCCGTCAACTGGTCCGGCATCTCGGTCTTCCGCCTCGACGACGAGGGGCTGATCGCCGAAGCGCGCCTGTACTTCCACCACGGTGTCTTCTCCGCGCAGGCACAGCTCGGCGCCCACTGACTCGGGCACTCGCAGGGGCGCCTGCCGAGAAGGACCAGGCGCCCCTGCCGCCCTCCCCCGCGGCACCGGACCGGGGAGGGCCGCAATCACCAACTGCTAAGGGGGAGGACCACAACCATGCAGACAACCGGCCTGGGACAACCACTGCGCATCGCCGACGTGGATGACGTTCTGGGAGATCGTCACGCGCGCTTCTTCGGAGAAGGCTTCAAGCGAGTCACCTATACGCTGGCCGACGTCACCATCACCCCCAGCACCGCCACGTCCTCGGGCCAGGTCCATGCCTTCGCGGGCATCCATCTGCCCGAGACATGGTCCCGCAAGGGGCAGACCCTCCAGCGGCCGCATCTGTCGACTCTCGACGGGATGCTCCTCGCTGCCCAACTCACCGGCCTGTACGCGGCACATACGCATCGTCTCGGGCCCGATGCGCAGTTCCGGGTCCGTGCCATGCGCCTCAAGGCCGGCACCATGCCCGACGAAGAAGGGCTGGAACGCTTCGGTGTGACCGCCCGGCGTCTCTCGACCACCGCTTCCCCGTACACGTCCGGCTGGTCCCTGACCACCGCGGACTGCACGATCGGCTCCATGAGCGTACAGATCGAGGCCGAGCATCCCACGGCGGACCAACCCGATGGCGCGCAGGGCTCCTACGCCACCGCCGAAGAACTGAACGGCCCCTGGAACTCCGCCGTGTTCGGCTTCTCCCACCGCCACCGCAGCCAGCACCTGGAGGACGTGGTGACGGACATCGCCGAAGGCACCGCGCATGCCCGGTTGACCCTCGTCGACACCCCTGGTCAAGGCCCCGCAGCGGCACAGGAGCCGACCGCGATCGACCTGTTCGTCTCCGCCCTCCAGCTCGGCCAGGTTCTGCTCTATGAACTCGACAACTTGAGCCGAGCGGAATCCAACACGCTTTGGATGCGCAGCACCACGTTCACCTCCACCACCGAAGCCGAGCCCGACGGCCGCTTCCGGGTGGCGCTCGGGAGGTCCAACGAACTCCCCTCCGCCGAGGGCACTTGGCGTACCGCGCAGATCACCGCTGCTCTCGGCGGCACCAAGGTGACCTGCAACGTCGCCCATCTCCTGCCCTGAGCCAGCTGCCGTACACCGGGAGGCAACCATCGTGCACCACACCTCCGTCGCGTTGACTGGCCTGGGCAGCTATCTGCCTCCACAGCGCATCACCAACGACTCCCTCTGCGACCGCCTCGACACCACCGACGAATGGATCACCTCGCGCACGGGCATCCGCAGCCGCTACTGGGCTGGTCCAGGCGTGGCAACGAGCGATCTGGCCGTCGAGGCCGGGCACCGCGCCCTCAAGTCGGCAGGGCTCGACGCAGAGCCCGGCGCAGTGGACCTCGTCGTGCTGGCCACCACCACACCCGACTACCCCTGTCCCGCGACCGCTCCCGATGTGGCGGCCCGTCTCGGCCTCGGACCCGTTCCGGCCTACGACATCGCCGCGGTGTGTTCCGGATTTCTCTACGCCCTCGCGGCCGCATCGGCGCAGATCGTTGCCGGGCTGGCGCGAACCGCACTGGTCATCGGGGCCGAGACCTACTCCACCATCCTCAATCCCGCTGACCGCACCACCAATGTCATCTTCGGCGATGGCGCCGGCGCGGTGGTGCTCAGCGTGGCGAGCGACCAAGAGCCCGGCCTTCTGCTCGCCATGGACCTGGGCTCCGACGGCACCGGCCGCGACCTGATCACGATTCCGGGCGGCGGTTCACGCGGGCGCGCCACCATGGCGGAACCTGCCGTCGACGGCCACTACTTCACGATGCAGGGCAAGAAGGTGTTCACCGAGGCCGTCAAGCGGATGACCGAGTCCTCGCAGACCGTGCTCGACCGACTGGGCTGGACACCCGACCAAGTCGACTGGCTCGTGGGCCACCAGGCCAACGTACGCATTCTCAACGCGGTGGCCCGTGGACTCGGCATTCCCCAGGAGCGCGCGGTCATCAACCTCGACAGGGTCGGCAACACATCCGCGGCCTCGATACCCCTCGCGCTCGCCGACGCCGCCGCGGACGGCTCTCTCACACCGGGCTCCCGCATCCTGCTCACCGCATTCGGCGGTGGCCTCACCTGGGGGGCCGCCGCGCTCACCTGGCCGGACATCACCGCCGCATAACAAGCCTGCCGCACCCGACATGAAGTCCTGCGCCCGAGACAGACAAGGAACCCGACATGACCACCAAGACCCTGCCGCTGACTGACCTCCTGCTCGACATCCTGCGCACCGAGTACGGAGTCCCGGACAGCACCGACGCGGACACCGGCTTCGACACCCTCGACTTCGATTCCCTGGTCCTGCTCGAACTCGCCGTGGACCTCTCACGCCGCTTCGACGTCGAAGTCGCCGACGACGAACTCCAGGCTGCCGGGACCGTAGCCGCCATGGCGGACCTCCTCACCTCCAAGGGCGTCCAGGTCTGATCCGTTGCGCGCCTTCGCCGGCGCCGGGAGCCCCGGCGTCGGCGAAGGCGCGACGCTCACACAGGAGAAACATGAGTCCCCAACCCCTGGCCTTCTTCGACGTCGACGGGACCCTCACCACCGGCACCACGCTCTTCCGGTTCCTGCGCTACTACCTGGCGGCGCAAGGCCACCGATCGCATGTCTATGAGCAGCGGCGTCAGCAGCTGAAGGCCATGACGGCCGTGGGCGTAAGCAGAGAAGACACCAATCGCGCCTACTTCGCCAACTTCCACAACGCCGACGCGGTCGACATGTCCCACCTGGCACGCGCCTGGTTCAAAGCAGAACTTGCCCGAGGCGGCTTCTTCAACGGGAGCGCGGTTGATGTCCTCAACCGTCACAAGGCCCGAGGCGAGGCCGTCGTCATCGTCTCCGGATCCTTCCCCGCCGTACTCTCACCGCTCGCAGAGCACCTCGGCGTAGCCGAAGTCTGGGCGACCGCACCTGAGATCACCGATGGCCGGTACACCGGACAACTCCTCAGGGCGCCGATGATCGGCAAGGCGAAGGTCGATGCCGCGCGGCTGGCAGCCTCGATACACCGGACCGACCTCGCCGACTGCTACGCATACGGAGATCACCTGTCCGACCTCCCGCTCCTCCAGGCGGTGGGAACCCCCGTCGTCATCAGGGGAGACCCAAGGCTGGACGAGTATGCGCAGCAGCAGCGCTGGACCGTGCTCCCCGGCGCTCCCGAGCCCCCGGAGATCCCGCTGGGCGCATGCATCGCGGCATGAGCCTGAGTTCGACCGCCGTCAAGCCGGGTGATGCCGGAGAGGTGGGGGCGGGGCGGCCTCTTCGGTCGCGGCGGTGTAGACGGGCTTGAGGAGCTTTGCGATCTTGTCCCGGTCCTGGCGGGCGGCATAGCGGAAGGAGTTCCGCAGGAGGTGAAGCCGTCAAAAATCAACATGTTGCTTCGCCGTGGCGGTCTCGTTGATGTGGTGTGCGAATATCCGACGAGGTTCACCGCCAGCTGGCTCGGCGTTTCGAGGTCCTGCTCCCGCATCTGAACGAGCGTCAGCAGCGGCTAGCGCTGGCGACTGAGGCCCGACTGCTCGGCCACGGGGGCGTGCGCCTGGTCGCACAGACGGCCCAGGTGAGCGAGACGACCGTCCGCAAGGGCGTATTCGAACTTGAAGCCGGGGTCGAGCCGCTGCCCGAGGGACGCGCCCGACGCCCCGGGGGTGGGCGGATGCGGGCCGAGGCCGTTGACCCACATCTGGTTCCGGCGCTGATGGCGCTGGTCGAGCCGGATGAGCGCGGCGATCCGATGTCGCCCCTGCGCTGGACCACGAAGTCGCTGCGGAACCTGGCCGCCGAGTTGTCCCGGCAGGGGCATCGTGTGACCGCGCCCACGGTGGGCCGACTGCTGAAGGAACACGGATTCAGCCTGCAGGGCACCGCCAAGACCCTGGAGGGCGACCAGCATCCAGACCGGGACGCGCAGTTCCGCTATATCAACGAGCAGGTCAAAGAGCACCAGGCCGCGGGCGAGCCGGTGATCAGCGTGGACGCTAAGAAGAAGGAACAGCTGGGGCTGCTGCCGAGGGCCGGGCAGGAGTGGCGGCCGGCCGGGCAGCCCATCGAGGTCGAGGACCACAGCTTCTTCGCCGGCCCGCGCGTTCAGACGGTGATCCCGTACGGAATCTACGACATGACCGCGAACACCGGCTGGGTCAACGTCGGGGTCGACCACGACACATCCGCGTTCGCGGTCGCCTCGATCCGCCGCTGGTGGCAGGCACGCGGCCGGCACGACTACCCCGCGGCGTCCCGGCTGCTGATCACCGCGGACGCCGGCGGGTCCAACAGCTACCGCTACCGGCTCTGGAAGGCCGAGCTGGCCGCCTTCGCCGCCGAGACGGGCCTGACGGTCACGGTCTGTCACTTTCCTCCAGGCACTTCGAAGTGGAACAAGATCGAGCACCGGTTGTTCTCGCACATCACCATGAACTGGCGCGGCAGGCCGCTGACCAGCCACGAGGTCATCCTCAACACGATCGCCGCGACCACGACCCAGACCGGGCTGCGTGTCGAAGCCGCCCTCGACCACGGCTCCTACCCGACTGGCATCGCGGTCAGCCGCGACCAGGTGCAGGCCCTGGCGATCACCGAGCACGCTGACCGCGGCCGGTGGAACTACAGCATCGCCCCGACCGGCGACACCGCTGCCGCACCGCGCTCCGACGAACGCGCGACAGCTCGGGCGCAAGCCCTGCAGATGCTCGCTGACTCACGTCTGACCGGCATGAACACAGACGAACTGGACGCGCTTCGGGCCCGGTTGGCCCCAGATCAGAAAGCGCGGGCCGAACAGCGCCGCTATGTGCTCCGCGGAGGCCGGCGTGTCGCCACGACCGGCAGCAACCGAGCCCTGCTCTCGGACGCGGACGAGGTCCTGATCACCGTCGCCTACCTGCGGCAGGTCTGCCCGCAAAAGGTCCTGTGCGACCTGCTCGGGATCAACCCGGTCACCATCGGCCAGGCGATCAAGGCAACCCGGCAGCTACTGGACGAACACAAGGTCAGCATCACGCCGACCATCGCGCGCTACTTCACCCGCGCCGAAGACCTCCGCACCTGGGCCACCGGCAGCGCTCCGGCCAAACACACTCCAACAACCCCGACCCGCCAGGCACTGACGGACCCGACGCTAACCGGCATGAGCCGCGAAGCGCTCAACGTCCTTCTCGAAGAGCTGATCGTGCCCTATGCCGCCGCGATCGAACAGCGCCGACATCGTCAGCGCGGCGGCAACCGACTCCCGGGCACCCGCGGGGGCGTCTTCCGCCAGAAGATCACCGACGGCGACCGGATCCTCGCCACGATCCTCTACCGGCGCCGCGTCTGCGGCCTCGGCTCCCTCGCCGAGCTGTTCGGCGTCTCCCGCAGCACACTGTGGAACGCGATCAACGACGCCCTGCCGATCCTCGACGCCCACCATGTCACCATCACCCCCGCTGAACACCAGCACACCACAACGGCCGACCTGCTTGCCTCGATCAACGAGCCGCATACGGACGATCACAAGAACGAGCACGGATAGCCACCACGTTGATTTTTGACGGCTTCGGTGGACCACGCAGGTCTGGACGGTGGTGCGGGGCCAGACGGTCTCCACTGCATCTGGCAGGCCCTTGAGGCCGTCGCAGACGAGCATGAGGACGTCGTTGACGCCGCGGTTCTTGATCTCGGTGAGGATGTGCATCCAGTGCTTGGCGCCCTCGCCGCCGTCGCCGGCCCACAGGCCGAGGATGTCGCGGCGGCCCTCGACGGTGACGGCCAGGGCCACGTGGACGGGCCTGTTCGCGACGGCGCCGTCACGGATCTTCACGTGGACGGCGTCGATGAAGATCGCCGGATAGACGGGGCGGTTTCTAGCAGTGGTTGCGAATCAGCAGGTCAATGGCTGTGTGAGCCAGTCTTTCATGGCTTCGGCGGGGGTCTTGTCGCCGAGGACGAGGCGGGGCCTGCTGTTGAGTTCACGGGCGACTTCCCGCAGGTCGCGTGCGGTGTGGGCGGACAGGTCGGTGCCCTTGGGTGCCTCTGTGTTTGTCAAGCCGGTTGAGACGGTGGCGTAGGCTCGCCTTTGGCGGGTCCGGGAAGTGACTTGTCCGAAGTGCTGGTCGTCGGGGTTGGGCCAGCCGCGCTGGATGTTGTAGTCGCCCCCGTTTGTCCTCCCGGGTCCGTCACCCGGGTGCGGCGGCGCTCGTCAGCGATCATGGTGCACCAGACGTGATCAGCGAGTCGGCGTTTGAGACAACGTTGCGCTTCACGGGATGTTTTGCCCTCTGCGAGTTTGGCCTGGTAGTAGGCGTGGCCTCGTGTGCCGGGCATGCGTATCTGCGTGATCGCCACGGTGTGGAGTGCCGCGTTGAGCTGGCGGTCGCCGCGCCGGGACAGGCGGTGGCGTGCACGGTCCGCGCTGGCGATCTCGATGGGAGCGGTGCCGGAGTACTGCGCGAAGGCGCTGGCGGTCGGGAAACGGGTTGGGGCTCCAGTCCGGCCGAGGAGACGAGCGGCGGTGACGGCCCCGATGCCGGGAGTGTCGGTCAGCCGGCTTTCGGACTCTGTGACCAGCGCGGCCATGGCTTTGGCGTTGTCCTTCAGTTTCACGTCCCAGGTGCGGACCTCGGCAATCAGGTCGGCGGCGAGGGCGTGGCGGGTGAGCTCGGCCGGGCCGGCAGGGACGACCGACTCCAGCAGCTGCTCGGCCTTGGCCGCGGACAGGTCGCGCGGTGCGCCTCCGGGCAGGAGTGCGCGCAGCAGTGCGTGGAGCTGGTTCACCGCGCGGACTCTGGCCTGGGCGAGGTTGCTGCGTCGTTCGTCCAGCAGCGCCAGCGCGTGAGCCCCTCGCCGCCATTGCGTCTCCCAGATCAGCGGGTTGTCGCGCAAGGGGCTGCCCAGATCAGCACCGAGCTCGCGTTGCCAGAGCAGCCGGACGATGTTCGCCCGGCCAACGGAAGGCACGCTGGTCGCGTCCGCCGGCTCGGAGAATGTCATCACCCGTCCCGCCCGGTCGCCGACAGCAGTGAGCAATTGGTCCGCATGCCCAGCAGATCCCTCGACGGCCGCCGGCGCGAGGGCAGGTGATCAAGGACGCTCCAGACCTGCGGCCGTGAGGCCGCGACCACCGAGTACCGCCAGCCGCATGCCGCCGCCACCTGCCTGGCCGCCGCGAACTTCAGCGCGTCCTCGTCCTTGACCAGCTCCATCGGGCGGACGTCCAGCAGCCACAGCCCGCCGCCGATCATGGCCAGGAAGTCCGGGATGTGCCAGGACTGCCCGCCCATGTGCTCGAAGTCCAGCCGGAACGGCTGCGACAGCACCTCCGATGCACCCAGGAAGTCCAGCGCGACCAGCAGCCGCATCTCCTCCAACGACTCGAAACCGTGCTGCCTGCCCGTTGACGCCATGCCCTCAAGCCCGGGGCGATGCCGCAACTTTGCCCGCCACGTGAACCCCCGCATCGGCCGGGACGACAGCACCGGCACGTGAGCCATATCCCGGATCGGCCAGCAGACCTCGCCAACACCCACCCGCCATGTCGAACTCCACCGACGCGGCCAGCCGTCCCCGAGCCGCAGCCGATCCTGCAGCCCGGCGTCCCCCTTGTACTCCGCGATCAGCCGGTCCAGGTGACTTCAAGCCGACGGGATCTTCGCCCTCGCTACCTCGCCCACTCACCAACCACAGAACCCTCCACCCGGCAACGGGGGCCATCTTTCGGAACGATCACCAACCCGTGATCAACAACCGAAGAAGCGCTTTGCATAAACGTGCGGCAGTACGTATAGTCATGCCTTTAGGAGGAGGGTCCGATGGCGGTACGTGTAGCGGTGGCCGGAGCGAGCGGATACGCGGGCGGTGAAGTCCTGCGCCTGCTGCTCTCCCACCCCGAGGTCGAGATCGGCGCGCTGACCGGCCACTCCAATGCCGGAGAGCTCTTCGGCAACCTGCAGCCGCACCTCGGGCCGCTCGCGGAGCGGACCCTGCAGGCGACCACGCCCGAGGTCCTCGCCGGTCATGATGTCGTGTTCCTCGCGCTCCCGCACGGCCAGTCCGCCGCGGTCGCCGCCAAGCTGGGCGGCGAGGTCCTGGTCATCGACATGGGCGCCGACCACCGGCTCAAGGACCCGGCCGACTGGGACAAGTTCTACGGCGGCACCCACGCCGGGACCTGGCCCTACGGCCTCCCCGAGCTCCCCGGCGGCCGCGCCGCACTCGCGGGCTCCAAGCGCGTCGCCGTACCCGGCTGCTTTCCCACCGCCGTCTCGCTCGCACTGTTCCCCGCCTACCAGGCGCGGCTCGCCGAGCCCGAGGCCGTGATCGTCGCCGCCACCGGCACCTCCGGCGCGGGCAAGGCGCTCAAGACGAACCTGCTCGGCTCCGAGGTGATGGGCACGGCCACTCCGTACGGGGTGGGCGGCGTGCACCGGCACACCCCCGAGATGGTGCAGAACCTGACCCCCCTCGCCGGGGAGCGGGTCTCCGTCTCCTTCACGGCGAACCTCGTGCCCATGGCGCGCGGCATCCTCGCCACCTGCTCCGCCAAGGCCCTCCCCGGCACCACCGCGGAATCGCTCCGCGCCGCCTACGAGAAGGCCTACGCGGAGGAGCCCTTCGTCCAGCTCCTCCCCGAGGGCCGGTGGCCGACCACCAAGTCCGTCCAGGGTTCCAACGCCGTCCAGCTCCAGGTCGCCTACGACGAGTCCGCCCAGCGGGTCATCGCCATCAGCGCCATCGACAACCTGACCAAGGGCACCGCCGGCGGCGCGGTGCAGAGCATGAACATCGCCCTCGGGCTCCCCGAGCAGCTCGGGCTTTCCACGATCGGAGTGGCACCGTGAGCGTCACGGCAGCACAGGGATTCACGGCGGCGGGCATCGCCGCCGGAATCAAGGCAAACGGCAACCCCGACCTGGCCCTCGTGGTCAACAACGGGCCGCGTCTGGCCGCCGCGGGCGTCTTCACCTCCAACCGCGTCAAGGCAGCACCCGTGCACTGGTCCGAGCAGGTCCTGCGCGGCGGCACCGTCAGCGCGGTCGTCCTGAACTCCGGCGGCGCCAACGCCTGCACCGGCCCCAAGGGCTTCCAGGACACCCACGCCACCGCCGAGAAGGTCGCCGCCACCCTCGGCGGCGCGTTCAACGCCGGCGAGATCGCGGTCGCGTCCACCGGCCTGATCGGCGTCCTGCTCCCCATGGACAAGCTGCTGCCCGGCATCGAGACCGCTGCCGCCGCCCTGTCCGCGGACGGCGGCGAGGCCGCCGCCATCGCCATCAAGACCACCGACACCGTGCACAAGACGGCCACCGTCTCGCAGGGGGGCTGGACCGTCGGCGGCATGGCCAAGGGCGCGGGCATGCTCGCCCCGGGCCTGGCCACCATGCTCGTCGTCCTCACCACCGACGCCGACCTGGACAGCTCCACCCTCGACCGGGCGCTGCGCGCCGCCACCCGCACCACCTTCGACCGGGTGGACTCCGACGGCTGCATGTCCACCAACGACACCGTGCTGCTGCTCGCCTCCGGTGCCTCCGGCCAGGTGCCGGCGTACGAGGAGTTCGCGCAGGCCGTACGGACGGTCTGCGACGACCTGGCCCGCCAGCTGATCGGCGACGCCGAGGGGGCCGGCAAGGACATCCGCATCGAGGTCGTCGGCGCGGCGAGCGAGGACGACGCGGTCGAGGTCGGCCGCTCCATCGCCCGCAACAACCTGCTCAAGTGCGCCATCCACGGCGAGGACCCGAACTGGGGCCGGGTGCTCTCCGCGATCGGCACCACGAAGGCCGCCTTCGACCCGGACCGCCTCAACGTCGCGATCAACGGCGTCTGGGTCTGCAAGAACGGCTCGGTCGGCGAGGACCGCGACCTGGTGAGCATGAAGGACCGGGAGGTCCGCATCACCGCCGACCTGTCCACCGGCACCGAGTCCGCGGTCATCTGGGCCAACGACCTCACCGCCGAGTACGTCCACGAGAACAGCGCGTACTCCTCGTGAGCACGGCCGACGGCAAAACACGGAAGCACACCGCGCTGCCCAAGGCCGAGATCCTCATCGAGGCGCTGCCCTGGCTCACCCGCCACAACGGCAAGATCATCGTCATCAAGTTCGGCGGCAACGCCATGATCGACGAGGACCTCAAGGCCGCCTTCGCCCAGGACGTGGCCTTCCTGCGCCAAGCCGGGCTCAAGCCCGTCGTCGTGCACGGCGGCGGTCCCCAGATCAACGCCCAGCTCGACAAGCAGGGCCTGGTCAGCGAGTTCAAGGCGGGCCTGCGCGTCACGACCCCCGAGGCCATGGACGTCGTGCGGATGGTGCTGGCGGGCCAGGTCCAGCGCGAGCTGGTCGGGCTGCTCAACCGGCACGGGCCGCTCGCCGTCGGCATGACCGGCGAGGACGCGCACACCATCACCGCCACCCGGCACACGCCCGAGATCGAGGGCGAGCTCGTCGACATCGGGCGGGTCGGCGAGATCACCGCCATCGACACCGGCGCCATCGAGGCGCTGCTGGCGGACGGCCGGATCCCGGTCATCTCCTCCATCGCGCGCAGCGCCGACGACCACCACGTCTACAACGTCAACGCCGACACGGCGGCCGCGGCCCTCGCCGCCGCGCTCGGCGCCGAGACGCTGATGGTCCTCACCGACGTCGAGGGCCTCTACGCGGACTGGCCCAACAGCGACGAGGTCATCAGCCGGCTCACCGTCAGCGAGCTGGAGAAGCTGCTGCCGGAGCTGTCCAGCGGCATGGTGCCCAAGATGCAGGGCTGCCTGCACGCCGTACGCGGCGGCGTCAGCACCGCCCGCGTGATCGACGGGCGGGTCCAGCACTCGATCCTGCTGGAGATCTTCACGGACGAGGGAATCGGCACGATGGTCGTGCCCGACGCACAGGGAGGGGAGCCCCGGTGACCACCGGCAATGAGGAGTACCGCGCCCGCTGGCAGGGTGCGCTGACCAACAACTACGGCACCCCGGCGCTGGCCCTCGTACGCGGCGAGGGCGCCCAGGTCTGGGACGCGGACGGCCGGCAGTACACCGACTTCGTCGGCGGCATCGCGGTCAACGCCCTCGGCCACGCCCACCCGGCGATCGTCGAGGCCGTATCCGGCCAGATCTCCCGGCTCGGCCACGTCTCCAACCTCTTCGCCTCCGAGCCGGTCCTCGCGCTCGGCGAGCGGCTGCTCAAGCTCTTCGGCCGCCCCGGCAAGGTCTTCTTCTGCAACTCCGGCGCCGAGGCCGTCGAAGCCGCCTTCAAGATCGGCCGGCTGACCGGGCGGACCCACATGGTGTCCACCGCCGGCGGTTTCCACGGCCGGACCATGGGCGCCCTCGCGCTCACCGGGCAGCCGAAGAAGCAGGATCCCTTCCGGCCCCTGCCCGGTGACGTCACGCACGTCCCGTACGGCGACGCGGACGCCCTGCGGGCCGCCGTCACCGAGGAGACGGCGTTCGTGATCATCGAGCCGATCCAGGGCGAGAACGGCGTCGTCGTCCCGCCCGCCGGATACCTGACGGCCGCCCGCGAGATCACCCGCGCCAAGGGCGCGCTGCTCGTCCTCGACGAGGTGCAGACCGGCATCGGGCGCTGCGGCCAGTGGTTCGAACACCAGGCCCACGAGGGCGTGGAGCCCGACCTCGTCACGCTCGCCAAGGGCCTCGGCGGCGGTCTGCCGATCGGTGCCGTGGCCGCCTTCGGACCGGCCGCCGACCTGCTCCAGCCCGGCCAGCACGGCACCACCTTCGGCGGGAACCCGGTCGCCTGCGCCGCCGGCCTCGCCGTCATCGACACCATCGCCGGCGACGGCCTGCTCGACCGGGTCAAGGCACGCGGTGAGCGGCTGCGCGCCGGAATCGAGGGTTCCGGGCACGGGCTGGTCTCCCACGTCCGCGGTGCCGGCCTGCTGCTGGGTATCGTGCTGACCGAGCCCCTCGCACCCCAGGTGCAGCAGGCGGCTCAGGACGCCGGCTTCCTGGTCAACGCGCCCGCCCCCGACGTCGTACGGCTCATGCCTCCCTACGTACTGTCCG
The DNA here is from genome assembly GCF_018614075.1 of Streptomyces sp. ISL-94. Taxonomy (GTDB): domain Bacteria; phylum Actinomycetota; class Actinomycetes; order Streptomycetales; family Streptomycetaceae; genus Streptomyces. The sequence goes on from NZ_JAGGOZ010000093.1 coordinate 54,604, forward strand.
AGGCCGAGGTGGACGCGTTCCTCCGGGCCCTGCCCGGCATCCTCGACGCAGCCAACGGGGACCGATCCGGAGAATGAGACGACGATGAGTCAGGCGCAGGACAACGAGCACGGCGGACAGGCCGTCCCGCAGACCCGCACCGCCCGCCACCGCCGGATCGTGGACATCCTCAACCGGCAGCCGGTCCGCTCCCAGAGCCAGCTGGCCAAGCTGCTCGCCGACGACGGGCTGAGCGTCACCCAGGCGACGCTCTCGCGCGACCTCGACGAGCTGGGCGCGGTGAAGATCCGCAACACCGGCGGCGAGCTGATCTACGCGGTGCCCAGCGAGGGCGGCTTCCGCACCCCGCAGGCCCCGCTCGGGGAGTCGGCGAAGGAGGAGCGCATGCGGCGCCTCTCCGGGGAGTTGCTGATCTCGGCGGAGGCCTCCGCGAACCTCGTGGTCCTGCGCACCCCGCCCGGCGCGGCACAGTTCCTCGCCTCGGCGATCGACCAGGCCGAACTCCGCGAGATCCTCGGCACGATCGCGGGCGACGACACGCTGATGCTGATCAGCCGCGACCCCGCGGGCGGCCAGGCCCTGGCCGACCACATGCTGCGGCTGGCCCAGAAGGAGGGCTAGCTAGTGCTGTGACCGGAAAGGTTCACGGGTCGC
>NZ_JAGGOZ010000094.1 GCF_018614075.1 Streptomyces sp. ISL-94
GACACCTACCGCGACCGCAAGGTGGTCGAACGGTGCTTCGCCCGCCTGAAACAGTTCCGCGCTATCGCCACCCGCTTCGACAAACTCGCCGCCCGCTACCGCGCCGGCCTCGCCCTAGCTTCCCTGATCCTCTGGCTCCGCGGACCCACCTGGTGATCGTTTGTCAGACAAGCCCTGGCGGGGCAGGCGGCCGGGCTCTGAGCGCTACAACGTGAGCTTGTCGTCCCCGTCGAGCGCGGGTGTTCGGGCTGGGGCAGCCTGGGCGTGCTGATGACCATGCGCATCCGGCCCCGAGTTCCGGGACGCGGTGGGTGAGGCGTCAGTGATGAGGAATGATCAGGAAACGGCTCCTGGCTCTGGCCCAAGATCAACTTTTTCGCTAGCATCCGTTCGCTCCCGATTCACCTGCGGCCGCCGCCGTTGCACTCGCCGGCCGCAGGTGTGACGCCGTCAATCCGAGGATCGCCAGGATGAAGAAGCACTCCAAGCTCATAGGCGCCGCTGCCGCAGGCATGCTGGCCGTACTCACGGTGGCCACCCCCGCCTCCGCTTCCACCTACACCGTCACCTACCCCGGCCTCCATGCCGGCGACCTGTGCACCGATGAGCCGAACTACTGTGACGGGTCGGCGTCGTTCGTTCGTGACGGCGACCATCTGCTGGTGTGGGACAACAATGCCGACGGCCACTCGGTGATGGTCATGTACTACCGGTCCGACAGGGGCGACACGCAGATCAGGGACTGGAACCATTATGGAAAGGGATCCCAGCTCGACATCAACATGGACCTTCCGGAGTCCGGCTGGGTCCAGTACCGGGTCTGCCTCGGTGAATACGGCAGCCAAACGTACGACATGAACTCGTGTTCGGGCTGGAAGACGGAGAACGCCACCTGACCCGTCCGCTTCGCCGGCCGGGCGAGCGCCGGCTGCCGGTCCCTGTAACCGGCAGCCGGTCGCGGTCTGCACCGTCACAAGGTGCTGTCCACCAGGGTGACACCTGACAAATCCGGTGGTGATCACTGGGTGGGTGGGGTGTTGACCTGGTGATGTAGTGATCGTTTCGGAAAGCGTGGCTGTGGTTCGTGTTGGTGTGGTGGGTTGCAGGGGCCTTGACATGCAGGTCTAGTGATCGTTTCGGGATGCAGTGATCGGCTCGGGATTTGGGATTGTCTGGAGGCAGTGGCGGACTGACCGGGTGCGGGACAGTCGTGCAGAATGTCAGCGGGGCCGACTATCGGACGGGGGATTCGTCGCCTGTCTTCTGTCGCTGAGGGGGAGGGTAGGTGCGGTATCGCGGGGTCGGTGAGCTGCGGTGTTGCAGGTTGAGTTGAGAACGGGGTGTACCGGGTTGGGGCGGCTTGACCTGGGGTTCTTCCAGGTTGATTGAGAATCTTGGTGGTGTTGTAGATGGCGTCTGGGTCTAAAGGACCGAGGTGCCATTTCCTGTTTTCCGGGTGTTTGTGCAGGTCAGCGGTTGTTCGGCGGGTTGTGGTGCGGGTCTTGGGTTGATGGTTTTCGGCGTGGTGGTCGAGGTGGATCGCGTCCAACGCTTGCTTGGTGATGCGTTCGGTGCCGTCGTCGATGGCGGTGATCGCGGCTTGTCGGATGAGTCGGGTGAGGCTTCCGATGCGTCCGGCGGTGCGTTGATGGAGGTAGGCCGCGTGGCGGGGGAGGGTGCCGGGGCGGTGGTGGTGGAGGTCGAGGGCGTTTTCGAGGTCGGTGATGACGTCGGTGAAGGGATGCTGGTTGCCGAGGCGTGCGGGGAGGGGCCCGCACTCGATGAGTGAGGCCCGTCCTGCGAGCTGCGCGCCGCGGACGCCGTTGAAGAGTGGAGTGTTCGTGACGTCGATGCCGGCGTAGACGAATGTTGCTGTGATGCGTTCGGTGAGGTCTTTGATCAGGTCGGCGGTTTCGGCGCCGGTGGTGGTGCGGGGGTTGACGCGGTGGATTTCGTCGATCAGGACGAGGCGGACACCAACCTGGTTGTAGGTGTGGCAGACGGTCTCGGTGATCTGGGTCTGGGTCATCCGGGCCGTGATCGGGATGCCGAGGTAGCGGGCGAACTCCGCCGCGAGCATCTTGGCGGTCGCTCCGGGCGGGACCAGGACGTACGCGACGGGCGCCTGAACGTCCGCCGGCTTGTGTGGCGGGGGCGCGTGGCGGGTGTGGGCGAGGTGGCAGGTGCGTCCGACGTGGAGGAGGGCTGTGGTCTTTCCTGCGGCGGCGGGCCCGGTGACGATGAGCGAGGGCCGGGCGGTGGTCTGCTGATAGCGGCCGAGGATCATCAGGGTGCGGACGCTGGTGGCGAGGGTGTCGATGGCGGGGGTACGGACGGTGACGAACGCGGAGTGGTAGGCCAGGCGTTCCTTAACGCTCCGTGGCGGGTCGTCGGGTGCTGGCGGGACCGGGGGCGGGGTGTGGACGAACTCCTGCCAGCCCTGCCAGGTCGTGATCGGCCAGGATGGCTGCGTCCGCTGGGCGTCGGTGTCCGGCTGGGCCTGGTCCACGGTCTGGCGGAGGCTGCCGGCCGGGATGCTGGCGCGTGCCGGGGTGGTGTTCACCATGTGAGGGCTTCCGTGTGTGCGTCGTAGAGCCCGAGTCCGGTGTACGGGCGGGTGGGGGAGCCGGTGCCGTCTTCGGGTTCGTCGTCGAACGGCTCGTCGGGGGAGTCGTCCAGGTGGTCGAGGCTGTCCCCGTCGGGGTCGGTGCCCGTCTGGCTGGTGATGGTCTCCTTGCCACCGAGCCTGGACGGGGCCGGGGCGGGTGCTGGGAGAGGCCGTGGTGCCGTGCTGCGGTTGAGGAGGCGGTGCTCGGTGCGTGTGGCGTCTCCGTCGCGTGCTCGGCGCATGAGTTGGTCGAGGGCGTCGGCGAGGTCGGCTTCGTGCTGGTCTGGATCGGGATGGCGGATGGCCTGGGCGCGTACGTGCTGCCAGGTGCGCTCGTTGAATGGCTGGTGGGTGTGGTCGCGGTGGATCCAGGGGATCTCGGTCAGCGTCCCGTCGGTCAGGCGTAGCCAGATCTGGCGGGCGTCGTGGGGGTTGTGGTGGACCTCCCACTTCCCGCCACGGGCGGTGATGGGGGAGGGCTGGCCGCGGTAGGGGGCGAGGAGGTCGTGGTCGTAGGTGCGGTGGTGCAGGCGGATGCCGCGTTCGGTGATGGCCGTCCAGCGCACCGGCAGGAGTTCCAGGTAGTCGTCCCCGGTGAGGGGGACGGGTACGTGGCCGGCAACGCTGATGAGGGCGGCCCACATCTGGTTCGGCGTGAGCGCGGCGTTGGGCAGCACTGGATGGCGCAGGCCTTCGTGGGGGCGGTGGTGGTAGTGGACGAGCCACTCGTCGAGGAGGTCCTGGAGCTGGGGGACGGTATAGCGGGCTTCAAGGTGGGTGTCGGGGCCGCGCTGGGAGACGTCGGGCCCGGTGTATCCGGGCAGGTGCTGGCAGAACAGCGAGTTGATGGTCCCGAAGGCCCGCTCCACGATGCCTTTCGCGGTCGGCGTGCACGGCGGGGACGCTTGGACGCTGATGCCGAGGGTCTCGCACGCGGCGGTGAACGCCTTCGACAGGTAGACGCTGCCCCGGTCGGTGACAATCGTCTCCGGGACGACGGCAGGACGCGCGGCGGCCCCTTGGAGGCGTTCGTCGAGCGTCAGCAGCCGCTGGTGGGGGAGCAGCGAGCTGCGGGCGAATCGCAGTGCGTCGGGCCAGGTGGGCCGGGCCGGGTGGGGGACGGCCATCTCCGCCAGGAGCAGCGCCGCGTCGACGGCCTGTGTACTGGAAGGGCAGAGTACGGCGGCGAGGATGGCGCGGGTGGCGACGTCGACGGCGATGGTGAGCTCGGGCCTGGCGACGATGCCGTCGTCGAAGACGGCGAGGACGTCGAGGCGGGTGGTGTCGATCTGGACCTGTTCCCCGGGCCGTAGCGCCACGGTCGGGGTGAAGCCGCGCCCGTCGCTGGTGATGGGTGGATTGCGCACCGGGCGGCCGGGGAGGTCGGCGGGGTGGGCGAGCTGGTGGACGAGCCTGTAGAGGGTGGCCTGGGAGGGGGCGGGCACGGTGCAGGGCCCGTGCCGGTCCTCAAGGATTTGGATGACGAGAGGGAACAGCCCGTTGATGGTGCCCTTGGAGCGCCGCCTTTGTCGGCGCAACGCCTCTTTCACCGCATTCACCACTCGCTCGTCCTGCCGTCTCGCAGGAGCGGGACCGCGGGTGGTGCGGTGGTCGAGCAGCCCCCACAGGCCCTGCTTGCGGTAGGCGAGCCTCATCCGCTGCACTGTCGTACGCGATACCTTGGCGAAGCCCAGCGCGGTGAGCTCGGCGGATTTGGCCTGCTCCCGCTCGGCCAGCGTCCACCGGACGGGGTCGTACTGCACCCGCACCACTTCACCGCTGTCCGGGCCGCCTGGCCGCCCGCACTCGACTTCCCGGATGTGCCTCTGCCAGGCCAGGGCCCTCTCCCGCGCCGCGGCGGGGGCCGTCTCGAACAACCCCCACTGCGGCACTGGTCGAGCCTGTTCGGCCTGCTCTCCGGCCAGTTTGAAAGCAGGGTCGGCGAACAGGTGGCCGGTGAGCACCACTGCGCTGCTTCCGTCCTCGCCGGCCAAGTGCACGTACTGTCCGGCCAACGCCACAACCTGCCAACGCGCACCGTCGAAGCGGATGTGCGCGCCGACCGCTACGACGGGCCGTCCGCCGCGTGGAGCCGTCACCGGACCTCCTGGAACCGGCCGCAGCCGGCCTCATGGTGCGGGCTGCCGGCCGTAAGGGCTTCGGATGACGGGAGAGTGCCTGCCTGGACCAGGACGCGTTCGTGCAGCGGCTTGTCCAGCGGAACGTGCAGGTGTCCGTGCCACAGGGCGTGGAAGGCGGCGGGGAGGACTTCGATCGGGTCGCCGACTGCTTCGACGCCTTCGATCAGCGGCCGCGGGCACGCGAAGGCTTGCAGGACGGCGGCGGTGAGGGTGGGGCGGACCTGGTTGCGGGGGTGCCGGTAGCCGGCGAGCCACCGCAGGTTGGCCGCCAGCACCGGCTCAAGCGGTTCGAGGCGCTGATAGATCCAGCCGACCTGCTCACATGCCTGCTCCATCATCATGGCGGCAGATAGGGCTCGTTCTCCTCCTGCCGCGGCGTGGCTGGGGCAGTCGGCGAGTACCGCGGTGCCGTCTACGCGGCGTGCGAAGAGCTGCGGAGTCCAGGATCGCCCCCGCCCCTGTTCGTCGTGCCACAGCAGCCGCACGGGCCGCCCGGCAAGACCCACGACGTCCGGATCGCGGTCCAGGACCATCAACTGGGCCCGCATCGCGTTCGACCCGGAGGCGACATGGCGCCCTGTGGTCGCCGACCACCACAGCCCAGGTCCCCAGCGTCTGCCGGGGACCACCGGGAACGCGGAGACCGGTGCCAGTTCCTCGAACGCGACGGTCACCGCCGCATCCACCCACCGCTGCCGCACCACCGCCCCACCGAACCCGGCGAACGCCGCCTCGAACCCGGCCCCCGGCGCCGCACTCTGCTGCGCACCGCGACTCCCTGCCACGCCCGTCATGGGACCGAGTCAACTACCCCGTCCAACGGTTTGGCCCGGTTTGCACGTTCTGCTCATGTGCGAGGCACTGATGCGGTAACCACGCCGGCTATACCTCTCCATGGACCGCCGACTGCTCGTCAATCCTCGTCCGTGGTCACGGTGTCGAGACCTGCCCATTGCTCGACGTCGTGGAATGCGACGCCCGCGTTCACTGCTGCGAACGCTGTTTCCCGCAAGGCCTGGTCCAGCAGGCCGATGGAGTGGCTGAGCCGTTGCAGGAGGAGGCGGGCGGCGTCCGCGGTGCGGCCCTGGTGCGCGCCGCGCAGCTGGAGCAGCTCTTCCTGGGCGGCCTCGATGAGGTTGGTGATGAACATGCGTTGCTCGGGCGGCACGGTGGAGCGCCAGTTCGTACCGGAACCGCCCGCGGCTTTCTCCCGGGTCTGCTCACGGAGCAGGGCTGCCATGGTGGGCGGCTGCTGATCGGCCCTGACCCTCCACGGACCGGCGTCGTAGGGATCAGCCGCCGTATGCCTTCGCCGGCGGATGATGGCGGCCTGCCACGAGATCAGCGGCCCACCGTCTGTCGCGACCAGAGGCCCGAGCCAGGGCCGTCCCACCAGTTCTCCGAGACGGTGCCCGAATTGGCCGTCCCCGGGCAGTGGCCGCGGACGTCCCCAACCGCTGTCGGCCCACACCAGCTCTTCGACGGCCGGATCCAGCAGCGCACCGGCCACGGTGACTACCTCGGGGAACACCACCGCGTCCCGGCCGACGGCCCGCCACCGGTCGACGCCACCACCGACGTTGCCGCCGACGACCTCCTGCAGACGCCGGGGCCAGATCCGCTCCTGCTCCCAGTGAAGGGAGTGTTCCCACCACCGGCACACCACAGCCCGCGCGAGACCGAACACCTCAGCCGGCTGCACCCCCGCCCGCCGCGCACGACGCCCCACCGCAGCCCACTGCTGCTGCGCCGTGACGACCTCGGGACTCCCAGACAGATCGAGGTTCTCCAGGGGCTGGTCGGCGTCCGCGTCCAGCAGCCACCGCCCGTGCCGCCCGCACACCCGCGCCCACCGCTCGGCGTATTGGGCCACCCGAACGGCCTGCCCGGTACGCCGCACCGCGCACAGCCGGCAGCCGAACACCACTGGACGCACGACGGCGCCGCCTACGCGTCAGAAGCCCTCTGGGGCGCCTGACGCGTCCGGGCCGGAGAGTCCGTCCTCCTCGTTGTCCCAGGACGGCAGCGCACGCCTCAGCGTTTCCTCAGATGCTCCAGACAGCCCTGCCAGCACGGTCCGGCCGGCTGGACTGAGTAGAACTTCTGCGTCTGCGCGCAGGGCGCCGCCGGGGTGGCGGGGCTGGTGGTTCGTCCACCGCCAGTGCCCCAGAATGAAGCCGGGCTCCTGACCGTAGCGGGCGGCGATCCGGGAGAGCAGCGACCAGGTTGTCTCGTCGGCAATGGGTGCGACGCGGAAGGGCCTCGTTCGCTGGGCGGTAGGTTCTTGGGGTACTGCGAGCATGCCGACTCGATGCCCAAACTGCCCCTGAGCGATGCCTTTTGGTGCGCGGTGGTGGCTTCTTTGGATTCATGGGTAGGGCTCGCCATCTTTGGGTAGGGTTCGGTTCAGCCGAGTCCGGGTCTTCGTTCGTAGCGGAGGCACCAGCTGGCCCCTCAAAGCTTCTTGTCACCGTCCGGGGACACGTTCGTACCGTGTCCACCAGCGGGCTTCCCTGCCGTGCCGACGAGTGCCTCTCCTTTGGTGCGCGCCGAGCACTCTCCCCTTTAGGAGTTCCGCGATGGCTTCATCGCTTTCCGCTGCCCGGGCTATCGACTTTCTGTGTGAACACACGCCGAGCAAGAGCCGGGTGATGGCCCTGCTGGCTCACGACAACGGCCCCAGCTCTCTGACCGCTGTCCTGACCTGCAAGGATCCCGACCACGCTTATGAGGCGGTGGGTATCCTTCGCCGAGTCCTGGCCCGGCGTGACGCCACCGCTGTCGAAGACGAACTGAAGGCCCTCACGGCCGAGATGCCGAATGCACCGGCCAGCTCGCTGCGCCAAGCTGTCGTCCAGGCCGCGAGTGGCAACTGGGGGGCAGACCCCGGTGCACTGTTCGTAGTGCCGGAACCGGAGCCGGACCCGTCCGAGGATGACCCTGCCACCGGGGCGGTACGCGGTCCGGTCGGCCATCCGCGGTTGCAGGACCTCCCCGGCAAGGTCGTGCGGATCTCCCACCTGTACGAGTTCCACGTCACGGACGAGGACGCTCTCCTGCGCGCCGCGGTAGCCCGTGGATGGGAGCCCTTGCCGGCGTCCGAACTCGGCGATGATGATCCGCGGGACCTGATCGGGGCCGTGATGACCCTCACCGAGGATCCGGATGTTGCCGGAACCGAGACGCTTGAAGACCAGAGTTCCGCGGAGCTCCTCAGCCCCGAAGACGGAGACGAGCTGGCCGACTGGAGCAGGCGACCGGTTGTCACTCGGTTCACTCACGGCTGGCGTCTGCGAGAGCAGCGAACCAGGCCGGCGAGCGAGAGCAAGACTCCGAATTTTTCCGCGCTCTTCGACACTCAGGGCTGCCCCTGCAAGGGCGAAGACGAGGGCTGCGAGGAGTGTGGGTGGCAGCTGACGCCCCGTACGGCTGACTGATAGGCGACGTGGAAGTTTCAGTGGTTGGCGACAGGGCTTTCAGTGTGGGTGTTCTGCCTGTCAGGGGTTTGGTCGTGTCGTTCTTCCGCTGAAGGCTGGTGTCGTTTCCCGCTGAAGGTTTGGTGTCGCGTGTGTAGGGCGTGTGGCGCGGGTCTGACTGCTTGGTCTGCTGAGCCGTCACTCGTTGGTGGGACGTAGCGCGGCGTGTCGGAGTGAGGCGTGTAGCTGTGGACAGCGTTTCCGGGGCAGGGGGTAGGCGTCTGCGGGGAGGGGCTGATGGCGCAGAGCGGTCTCGGTGGCTTCGCCGATTGGGTGGTGCCGGCTGTCGTGGAGCGGGAGGCGGCGGTCACGCGCCTGATGGTGCTGGATGGTCGTGGCGAACTCGCCTCTGGACATGTGCGGTTGACGGCTTCGGCTTTGGGTGTGTCTGAGCGGACGGTGTGGAATTGGCTGTCGGTGGCCCGGCGTGAGGGGCGTCTGACGGTGCGGCCTCGTGTCCGGTTCGTGGTGACGAAGGAGATCCGGGAGCTCCTCGCTCTGTGGGGTGGGAACGTGGCGGCGGTTCACCGGGAGCTCGTGGCACGGGCCGTGGCGGATCCCTCGCTGGGCCCGGTTCCGACGCGGAGGACTTTCCAGCGCGCGGTGCGCGAGGACCTGTCGGCGGGGGAGCGGGCGGGGTTGAAGGGTGGTGAGGCTGCCAGGCGCCGGTTTGATGTGTACGGGAAGCGCCCGCCCACGCATCGCAACGCGTGTTGGGAGGGTGACCACAAACGCATTCCGGTGCGGGTGGATCTTGAGGGTTCCGCGGTGTGTCCGTGGGTGACGTGGTTCATCGATGTCGCGACGAAAGCGATTGTCGGGGTGGCGGTCACCCCTCATCAGCCGGCCCGGGACGCGGTCCTGGCCGCGCTGCGCACAGGGATCAGCCGGCAGGATCCCTACGGTCCGTTCGGTGGCCTGCCGGGGGTGGTCCGAGTGGATCGCGGCAAGGAGTTCTTGTGCCGGACGGTGGAGCGCGCTCTGGGGGCGTTCGCGGTCCCGGTCCATGATCTGCCGGCGTACAAGCCGTACCGCAAGGGCACTATCGAGGCGCTGAACGACGCGGTCGAGGTGATGTTCCTGGTTTCTCTGCCTGGCTATACCCGCAGGGCCCGGCCGGTCGGTGCTCACCGTCCGGATCGGGTGGAGGACCTCTTGTCGTATCCGGAGTTCGTCGAGGAGCTGCTGAGGTGGGTGCGGGGGTGGAACACCGGGCACCACCCTGAGGGTCTTGCCGATGGGCTGACGCCGTTGGCGGCGTGGGAGGCGGATCCGGCGCCGGTCGAGGACGTCGCGGAGGAGCGGCTGGCGTTCTTCGCGATGGAGGACGACGGCCGGGTCCGGAAGATCACCACGAACGGGATCTCGTGGCGGCGCCGTGCGTATATCGCCCCGTGGATGGCCGGGCACGTCGGCATGCGGGTCCGGCTGCGGTATCTCCCGCACTATGACGGGCAGATCGAGGTGTTCGCCACCGAGGAGTGGGGCCGGCACCTGGGGACCGCCTATCTGGCCCGGGAGGCGACGCTGGAGCAGCGCCGGGCGCTGAGTTCGGTCAGGGAGAAGAAGACCCGCCAGCTGAAAGCGGATCTGAAGGCGGCGGAGAAGCTGCGCAAAGCCCGCTACACCGCCACGAGCACAGCTGCCGCGCCCCGTCCGCGGCGCACTGTCACTTCCTCTCAGGCCGAGGCGGAGATCACCCAGGCCCGGGGAGTGGATTTGGCGGCCCGTGCGCTGCCGGACCTGATCCCTCCCCGTGAGCCCCCGGCCTCCTGGGCGCGCCCGGTTGTCCGCCCTCGCCGGGCGGCCGGCCCGCAAACGGACGCCGGGCAGGCAGCCGATGACGGGCCGTCTGGAGCGGCCGGTGCACATGACGACAGCGGGGAGCGTTGACCATGGCGACTGCTGAGCGGCAGGGCCGGCTGCCCCGGGAGCGGGAGGACCACTTCATGCGCCTGCCGGGCGCCCAGGTGGTCTCCACCCGGGCGCTGCTCATGGTCCGGGAGAACATCCGCGCCGCGATCGAAGCCAGAGCCATGATCTGTATTTACGGGCAGGCAGGCCGGGGCAAGTCCTTGGCGGTGAACACCTCGCTGCGCGAACTCGCGCCGAAGCTGACACGCCGGATCCAGTTCCGTGCCCGCCCCTCCACCCGCGACCTGCGCCACGAGCTGTTCCACGCCCTCGGCCTGCAGGGGCGCCCGCCGGCCCACGCGATCGAGTTCGACCGGATGCTGCGCGGAGCGTTGGAGGAGACGCACGTCCTGGTCTGTGACGAGGCGCAGTGGCTGTCGAAGATGTGCTTCGAGTATCTGCGCTATTTGTGGGATGACATCAATTCGGACCTGACGATCGTGTTCACGGGCGGTGATGGCTGTTTCGAGATGCTGCAGAGCGAGCCGATGCTGGAGTCCCGGGTATATGCGTGGCAGGAGATCGAACCCATGCCGCTGGAGGAGGTCCTCACCGTCGTCCCGGCGTTCCACCCCGTGTGGGCGGACGCGGACCCGGACTTGATCGCCATGTGCGATGACGAGGCCGCGCACGGCAACTTCCGGGCCTGGGCGAAGATCACCCATCACCTTGCCGCCGGGATGAAGGAGTCCGGACGGATCCTGGACGAGGACCTGCTGCGCTGGTCCTACAGCAAACTGCGCCAGCGTCCGGTGGTGGCCTGAGGTGCTGGACTGCCCGGATCCGCCGCCGGTCACGGTGGTCCTGGACCCGTACGACGACGTGGTCCACACCCGGGCGGCCCTGGCATCCCACGCCCCTCAGCACGGACGCCTCACCGTCCACCCCACCCCGGGCACGGACGCCGCACTCGCGCTCGCGTACGACATCCTCGCCGCCCTTGGCAAACCCGTCCCCCTGGCCGGCTACCGCCACCTCGACCCGGGCCCGGCCTGGTCGATCGCCGCCGCCTGGGTCCTTGCCACCCCGATCACCCACCTGACCCTGCTGCGCGCCCACCTGCTCACCCCGCACCGCTTCAGGGCCCTCCTCGCCCTGCGCCGACGCACAGGGGTCCGCCTGATCTTGGTGTGTCACCACCGGGCCATGCGGGCGTTCCTGGAACGCGAGCTGACGCAGGTGGACCACAGCATCGCCGAGGCCTCCGCCCTCCTGCCCGAGGCCGAACCGGCCGTCCTGGAACGCCAGACGCCGCAAGCACGGCCGTTGGCGAACCGCTGGATCAGCCTGCCGGCCCTGACGACCCTCATGGCCTTCGACGGAGCGACGGACCCTTGCCGGTGTGCCGCGCCGATGGCGGCGGACCGGGACTTCTTCGCGCCGGTGATGCCTCCGGTCACCGAGGCGGAGGTGGCGTGGCGGCTACACCGTGCCACGGCGCACCCGTATCTGGCGGCCCAGCTCGCCGCGGCGGCGTTCACCGCGGCTTCGACCACGCAGCTTGATTCCGCCCATGTCCGCGACCTGGCCCCGGACGGTACAACGATCACGCTGCACGACCGCGGGCTGCGCCGGGGCTGCATGACCCATCCGGTTCCCGACTGGGCCCGTCCCTTGCTGAGGGCGGCCGCTCTCCTCTGGCGGATCGGGGCCGGCACCAGCGGACCACTTTTCAGCGATCCGCTGGGAGGCGAGGCGTTGCCGTCCCTGACGTCCTTCGCCGAGGGGTGCAGGCTGCGCCCGCCCCAGCCGCCGCGCCCCAAACCGCGCCGGAGCCGGCGAGGGACGGCGCCGACTCCGAAGGAGCCTGTGAAGACCATCTGGCCTGTGTGTACTGCCCATTACGGGCTTTCATGGGTCAGGGATGAACCTGATCTGATGCAGGGCTGCCCGTACCCGCCCCCGTACACACGGAAGACCATCGAGCGGCGGAAGATGGGGTGGCTGCCACCGGACTACGGCCTGCGCGAGCTTCGCCACCTGCGTTGAAAGCCCTTGACGCTGTGGTCTGTTGGCTGCGACACCGCACGTGATTGTCCATGTGGCTGCAGGGGCCGTCCTGGGAGGGCTGGGCCTGGGGTCTGCTGGGCAGGGCTGTGTGAGCGGTTGGTGGAGGACAGTTCGATGCGGTGAAGGTGACGTCACCGGGGTGAGTTGCCGCTGGACAGCGGAACCCGGTGTAGGACGCTGTGCAGTTTCACTGATCCGCGACGGCTGCCTGGCGGCCGTCAGCTCGGTTCGGTGGACGGGTGGGTTTCCAGAATGAATCTGCTGAGTATTTTGAATCAAAGTAGATGTGCCCCTGATCGGTACGGGCCGGAGACCAGCCGCGAAGGTGCCGGCTGTTAGCTTCTCTCCCCGTGGTGGAACACCAGGATGAGACCCGGGCGGCCTACGACGCCGTCGTCGAGCTGTATGCGTCGATGTTCGCTAATCGGTTGGAGGCGCAGCCGTTCTCGCGGAACATGATCGGCACCTTCGCCGAGCTGGTGCGTGGGATGGGGAACCTGCGGGTAGCCGATGTCGGGTGCGGGCCTGGACATCTGACGGCCATGCTGCACGACCTGGGACTGGACGCCTTCGGGCTCGATCTCTCCCCGGCCATGGTCGACCACGCCCGGCGGGCCCATCCGGCGCTGCGGTTCGGCGAGGCGCGGATGGAGGCCCTGCCGGTCGAGGACGGCGCGCTCGGTGGCGTGCTGGCCCACTACTCGATGATCCATACCCCTCCTGGGGAACTGCCCGCGCTGCTCGCCGAGCAGGTACGTGTCCTGGCCCCAGGGGGCCTGCTCCTGGTCTCGTTCTTCGCGACCGAGGGACCGGAGCTGGTCCGCTTCGACCACAAGGTGACGCCCGCCTATAGCTGGCCGGCGGACCGGTTCGCCGACCTGCTGGCCGAAGCCGGGCTCGTCACGTTCGCCCGGCTGCTCCACGACCCGGCCTCCGAGCGGGGTTTCCTCGACGCCCACCTCCTGGCCCGCCTCCACTAGAGCAGTACAGGGCCGACTGGAGGCGATCCCCGACGCAGGTCCCCCTGTTGCCAGCTGCCCGCGTAGCGGGCTGGTCCTGGAGGCGGAGCCGGAAGGACAGGGTGGGGGAGCGGAGCGGACCCGCCCAACGGGCCGCAAGCCCGGACCCCATGAAACAGGGTCACCTCCCGCGCGGAGCGCGGGAGTCCCTGGCCCGCGAAGCGGGCCCACTCGGGGTGGAGCGCAGCGGAACCCCGAGCAGGCCGAAGCGAAGCGAAGGCCTCCGGCCCGAAGGGCCGACCCTGTCCTGGAGCGCAGCGGAAGGACACCCTGCCGAAGGCAGGGCCGCCGAGCGCAGCGAGGCGGTTCAGTCCCAAGCGCGCAGCGCTTGGGTACCCGC
>NZ_JAGGOZ010000095.1 GCF_018614075.1 Streptomyces sp. ISL-94
GACCTAACAAAGCCCTACTAGAGGCTCGGAGAGGGCCGCGACCGGTAGCGGTCCGCGAGGGCCGCGACCGTTTCCGCGAGGGCGGCGCGCAGTTCGGGCGGTCCGAGCACCTCGGCGTCCGTACCCAGCCGGAGCAGGTCGCCGACCGCGACGGCCGGGGATTCGACCGGCAGGCCGATCCGCACCCACCCGTCCGCGTCGGCCGGGCCGGCGTCGGCGAGGGCCCGTACGCCCGCGGCACCGAACCGCATCGGCAGCAGCCGCTGCCCGCGGGGCGAGAGGCGCAGCTCGGCGGTCTGCTGGTGGAGGGCCGTGTCGAGGCGGTCGGTGGACTCCTGCCAGTACGCGGCGAGTTCGAAGCCGGCGGGCCGCTCGAAGCCGTCCTCCACGGTGTCGACCGCCAGGAACCGGGAGACGCGGTAGGTACGCACCGCCCCCTCGGTCCGGGCCACGAGGTACCAGATGCCGCCCTTGAGGACGAGGCCGAGCGAATGCAGCTCGCGGTGCACCTCCCCGCGCCAGCGGCGGTAGTGGGTGCGCAGGATCCGCTGGTCCCAGACGGCCTGGGCGATCTGCGCGAGGTGCGGTACGGGGTCGGCGTCCCGGAACCAGGCGGGGGCGTCGAGGTGGAAGCGGTCCTGGATCTGCCGGGCCCGGCCGGCCAGCGCGGCGGGCAGCGCGGCCTGGAGTTTCAGCTGGGCGGCGGCCAGGTCGGCGCCGAGGCCGAGCTCCCGTGCCGGGCCGGGGGCGCCGGCGAGGAAGAGGGAGCCGGCCTGGGTGTCGGTGAGGCCGGTGAGGCGGGTGCGGTAGCCGTCCGCCAGCCGGTACCCGCCGGCCGGACCGCGGTCGGCGAGGACGGGGACTCCGGAGGCGCCGAGGGCTTCGACGTCCCGGTAGACGGTGCGGACGGACACCTCCAGCGCGCCGGCGAGCTCGGGCGCGGTCATCCTGCCGCGGTTCTGGAGCAGCAGGAGCAGGGAGAGAAGCCGGTCGGCGCGCATGGCGGCCATTGTCGCCGTACCTGACAGGAGGTGTCAGGTACGGCTGCCAGCCTGGGGTCATGCCGGGCGGAACAGACCGTCCGGCCCGCCGAAAGGACGCGCATGCCCACGCCGACCACCGTCGAGACCGCCGGCCGCTTCACCTTCGCCGACTGGCAGGAGCAGCCCGTCGGCTCCCCGGACTCCGCTCCGCGCCTCGCCCACGCCACCGTCACCAACGCCTTTTCCGGCGGGATCGAGGCGGCCGCGACCTCCTGCTCGTACGTGATCGCCTACACCGGGGAGAGCGTCGGCACCTACTCCGGCATGGAACTGCTCTCCGGCAGCGTCGACGGCCGCAAGGGCGCCTTCGTCCTGGAGGAGCGCGGCAGCTTCGACGCCACCGGCACCACCTGCCGTTTCGAGGTCGTCCCCGGCTCCGCCACCGGGGACCTGGCCGGACTGACCGGCTCGGGCGGGTTCACCTACCGCCACGGCGACACCTCCGTCGCGTACGCCTTCACGTACGCGCTCGCCTGAGGCGCCGGCCGGGGGGCACGGCAGCCGCAGGGCACCGGCGGCCACCGCGAGGGCGGTGGGGCCGATGCCCGGGCCCAGGGCAGTCGCCGGGACGAGGACGGCGACGTGCCGAGGCTACGGTTACGGCTACGGGGCGCCGAAGGTCAGCGTCAGGCGCGGTGTGCCCTCGTTGGCCTGGGCCTCCGAGGACCAGAGCCACAGGGCGTCCGTACCGGTGCTGCTCAGGGCCAGGCTGTAGGCGCCGCCGAGCGCCGTGGCGACCGTCTGGGTGTTCAACTCGGTGGTGTGCACCGCCGAGCCGTCCGGGATCCCCGCGAAGCTGCCGAGTGCCGGAGCGCCCAGTGCGGGGCGGTTGTTGTACGTCGTACCGTCCTCGGTCCACGACCCGGTGACCGGGACGACCGAGACGGTGTCCGTCGTTCCGGCGCCGCTCATGGTGCTCGTCTTGACGGCGAGCACGGCCGACTTCAGGACCGTGCCCGCGGGCGCGGCGGGCAGGTTGAAGCGGAGGTAGCTCGCGTAGAACGAGGTGCCGCGCACGGCGAGCGATCCCGAGGTCCCGTAGTTGCCGTCGGGCGCGCCCGCGTTGGCGTAGGTGTCCTCCGCGGCGGTCACCTGGACCACCGAGTCGCCCGGGGCGGTGGCGAGGGCGTAGTGGTGCTGCACCTGCGCCGCGCTCAGGACGGTCGGGTAGACGGCGGTCTCGTCGAGCAGGCCCGCCCAGTATTCGCTGGTGGGGCGGTCGGGCCAGCCGCCGAGGCTGTCCCCGCCTGCGTGCCAGTAGCCGGAGAAGTTCTCGTGCGTGGTGACGGCGAGGGTGCCCTTCTGGGCGCCGTCCACGTAGAGGACCATCCCGCCGGGGCCCTGGGTGGCGACGGCGTGGTGCCACTGGTTGTCGTTGTAGGTGCCGGTGGTGGTGAGGGTGCGGGTGGCCCCGGTGTAAACGCCGTAGACCAGGCGCCCGTCATTGGTCATGTAGAGGTGCTTGTCGTACTGGTTGCTGCCGCGCGCCTGGTTGCTGCCGAAGCCGAAGAGCTTGCCGCCCCGGGTGGTGTTCGTCTTGAACCAGGTCTCGATGGTGTAGGTGCTGCCCACCGTCTGCCGCTTGTCCCCGTACACCTGGGTGTCCGTGCCGTTGAATCCGATCGCCGTGCTCGCGCCGGCGACCGCGCCGGGGGTCTGGCGCAGGGCGGGCGCGTTCAGGTGCACGCCGCTCTGGTTGCCGCCGTCCGAGGAGTCCGCGACGAACGGCAGGGCGGACTCGTCGTAGCGCCAGTACTGCTCGGCGCCGTCGGTGCGGACCTGGTGGGGGTAGCCGTCCACCGAGGTCGGGACCGTCACGGCGGCCGTCCCCGACAGGGCGCTGGTGTTGCCCGCGGCGTCGGTCGCCGTCACCCGGTAGGTGTACGTCTGGCCCGGCGTGACGGTGGTGTCGGTCCAGGAGGCCTGCGGGCGCCGGAAGAACAGTGAGTCCGCGGTGACCGTGGCGATCGGGGTGGCCGCGCCGTTGCGGTAGATCCTGTAGGTGAGCGCGCTGTCGTCCAGGTCGAGGCTGGTGCGCCAGCGCACCTGGGCCTCGCCGGGCTTGAAGCTGACCGCGCTCGCGACGGGCACGGTGGGCGCGCCCGTGTCCCCGGTGGAGGCGAAGCGCGTCAGGCTCTGCTGCGCTGCGCCGTTGACGGTGGTGAATTCTCCGCCGACCCAGAGGTACTGGACGCCGCCCTTGGAGCCGACCGCCATCACGCGCGGGCCGATGCCCTCCCCGACGCCGTCGTTGGTGTCGGGGGCCCAGCCCAGCTTGCCCGTGCCGGTGGTGGGCTGGGCGAGCAGGTGGTGGCGCTGGCCGTCGGGGAACTCGCCGACGCTGGAGCAGTCGTGGGCGTGCGAGGCGCTGTAGAGCACGCTCTGGTAGGGCAGTACGGCCTGGGTTGCGCCGAGGCAGGTGTCGCGCCAGCGCTGGCCCAGGTCGCTGAGGTTGAGCGCGATGCGGCCGTCGAAGACGCCGCCGCCCGTGCCCTCGTTGGCGGTGTAGAAGCCGGTCGCGTCGGTTGCGATGTCCTTGACGACGGAGTTGGTCTCGATGAAGCCGGGGTATGCCCTGGTGAGGGCGCCGCTGGTGGCGTTCACGACGGCCAGCGCGTGGGTGTTCGCACCGTTGACGGTGAAGAAGTCGCCGCCCAGTACGACGTTGTTGCCGTCCGGGGTGACCTCGACGGCGCGCCCGGGCTCGTCCGCGTCGGCGGTGAAGGGCCGCAGCGTCCCGTCGGCCGCGTCGACCGCGGCGAAGCGCTCGCGCGGCCGGCCGGCGACGGTGAGGAAGTCGCCGCCCGCGTAGACGGTGTCCGAAGTGACGGCGAGGGCGCGGACGGTGGCCGCGAAGGCCGGCCGGAAGGAGGTCTTGACCGTGCAGCTCGCCACGTCGATGGCGGCGAGGCTGGAGACCGGGGTGCCGTTGACGGCGCCGAAGTAGCCGCCGGCGTAAAGGGTCTTCTTGTCGGGCGAGAGGGTGAGCGCGCGGACGGTGGCGGTGCCCGAGCCGACGGTGAAGGACAGGGTGCAGGAGGTCGGGGCGCCGGTCGCGGCGTCGAGCGCCGTGAAGTTCACAGCGGGCTGCTCGCTGCCGGCGCCGCCCGCGGGCGGGCGTACGGCGGAGAAGGTGCCTCCGACGAAGACCTGGCCGGCCGCTTCTGCGAGGGCCCAGACGACTCCGTCGGGCTGCCAGGCCGGCAGGGCGTCGGCGGTGAAGGCGACGGGCGGGGTGAGGGCCGCCGCCGGTGGGGCGAGGCCGAGGCCGATGCCCGCGCCGGTTCCGGCCATGGACAGGGCGAGAGCGGCGGCGAACCCTCTGGACCTACTGGATCTGCGCATGAACCCCCCAGTTCGGTGTGCGGTGTGCGGGGCATGGCCGAAAACCGCCGAACAGCCGTCGCAGCCATGCGTACGGCCGCACCCTAGGGTGAATCGACGTACAGTCCACGCCACTTGACCCATCGGATGCCAAATCGCGCCGGACAGGGAGGGGCCGAACGGGCTGCCGCCGGCGTCCCCGGACTACTGGGACCGCCCGCTGCCGGGTCAAGCCGGCCGCTGACGGGACGGGTAGGAAGGACTCGATTCGGTCGGTTCTGATCCGAATGGCACCCATGGGGAACCCGCCGCCGCCATCCCCGTACGCAGGGTCACCCTGGCGAAACGGCCCCGCGCGGGCCCGCGCCCCTCTACCGTGCCCTGAGGTGATGGGCACGGCACCGGAGGGCGGGGCGGATGGACGACGAAGAGGACATGCGGCTGGCGGGGATGACGCCGGAGATCTCCCGCCGCACCCTCACCATGCTGCGCGGTCTCGCGGGCCTGGAACCACCCGAACAAGTGCCCGAGGATGCCATGGTGGTCGCCGACGCGATCCTGGCCGAGCACGGCACCGACGGGCTCCGGGTGCTGGTGATGACGCTGGCGGCCTGGGCGACCGCCCAGATCGAGAACGTCGCCGAGTTGAGCGGGCGCAGCCACGAGGCGGTGCTGGACGCCATGGAGCTGGCCTGTCTGGAGGCGAATACCGAGGACTAGACGGCGGCGGTCGGCGGGGCGGGCGCTGGGCCGGATCGGGCCGATCCGGAAGAGGCCATGCCCGACCCGGCCGGGATTCGGCGGGCGTCGGCGACACTGGGGATAGCAGTCGTGTCGTGGGGGGTCTGATCGGAGGCCGTCGTGAGCACACCTTCCCCCGTACGCATCGCTGCCATGCTGTCCACCGAGCACCGGGGACGACTGATGTCCCAGGCGCGTGAGGTCAATTTCCGCGAAGGCGCGCGCATCTTCGACGAAGGCGCCAAGGCGGATTCCTTCTGGATCGTGCGCTCCGGCACGGTGACCCTGGAGATCCCCATGGCCGGCCGCCGGCCCGCGCCGGTGGAGAACCTCGGCCCGGGTGAGCTGGTGGGCTGGTCGTGGCTGTTCCCGCCGTACGTGTGGCAGCTGAGCGCCGAGGCGATGACGCCGGTGCGTGCGTACGAGTTCGACGGCCCGGGCGTACGGATGCTCATGGACGCCGATCCCGCCTTCGGCTCCGCGATCGGGCACTGGGTCGGCCGGGTCCTCTCCCTGCGGCTCCAGCAGACCCGCACCCGGCTCCTCGACCTGTACGCCCCGCGCGCCGCGGCGGCCCAGTAGGCCGTCGGCCCGCTCCCGGCGGGGGCGCGGCGGAGTTTCCTTCCAGCCGCGCCCCCAAACCTGCGCGCCCCGCTCAGTCGCGCAGGGCGTCCGCGGTGGGGACCACGAGGCCGAACAGGTCTGTGACGGTCGTCAGGGCAGCGGCCTGCAGGGCTGCGGCGGGCAGGACCGTGCCGTCCGGGGCGGCGAGGGCGCGGGTGGCGGTGGTGTCGGCCACGACCGTGGGCCGGTAGCCGAGGTAGAAGGCCCCCTCCGCCGTGAAGGTGACGCACATGTGCGTCATGAACCCGGCCAGCACGAGGTCCTTGCCGCTGCCCGGGCCGGCGCCCAGGTCGGTCAGGGTCTTCTCCAGGTCGGTGCCGTGGAAGGCATTGGGGACCTGCTTGACCACGACCGGTTCGCCGTCGGCCGGCGCGACCTCGTCGCTGAGGGAGCCGATGCGGGCGCGGATGTCGTAGGGGGTGCCCTCGCCTCCGTCATTGATGATGTGGATCACCGGGGTGCCCGCGGCGCGGGCCCGCTCCAGCAGGCGGGCGCCGGCCGCGAGGGCTTCCTCGGCGCCGTCCAGGGCCATGACGCCGCTGCGGTAGGTGTGTCGGGTAGGACCCTGACCTCTCGGCACAGAGTCCCCCCTCAGAACCGGGCGTGCGACTTTCACCGCACCCGGCTCAAGCAGGCCCAAATGGCTACGCAATTTCCTGCATCTCCTTGTTGTCGGAAGCGTGGTGCTTCCTGTGGCAATCGGAGTGAATGAGCACGAGGTTGTTGGCCTGATCCGATCCGCCGCGCGAGCGGTAGGTCAGATGGTGCTTGTGCAGACGCCGGAAATTCGCATGGAACCAGTCCGCCCATTCGCGTACCGATTCGGGCTCATACCCGGCCCCGTCGATGAGATCCGTGCCGCACAGCGGGCACAGACCCTTTTGTCGGGCTGCCATCCCCACGACCTTCCGGCCGTGAGCCTCTGGATGCTTGCGCTTGTTGCGCCGCTCGGCCCAGTAGTCCACACAAGACGGATCATCCGGAGATGCCGCCCCTTTCACCACGGTGTGGCGAACGATGTGTGTCCAGCTGAGCTTCACCAGATATGCACCGGTCTCCTTGTCACCGAAGACCCAGTTGTCTCTGCGATGCGGGTGGAAGGCTCCGAAGTAGTTGTTCCGCAACCACGCGGTCGACTTTTTCGGATGCCTTCGCTTGACCCACCTGAACATCCTTTTGTACATCCAGTGATCGAGGTCTCCGAAGACCTTGCTCGCTGCCGCACCTCGGTAGTAGGTGGACCACCCCTTGATCAAGGGATTGAGACGGCGTATGACATCTGCCGTCTTGGCCGTGGCCATCTCCTTGGAGATCGCCGTGGCCTTTTCCTTGAATCGCTTCACCGCTTCTTCGCTCGGTTTGGTTAGCAGCTTCCCCTCGAACCGGCGGACGTGGAAGCCGAGGAAGTCGAAGCCTTCGTCGATGTGGACCACGCGGGTCTTCTCATCGTTGAAAGCCAGACCTCTCGGCTCCAGCCATTCGGTGAGCCTCTGCTTTACCGTGTATGCCTGCTCTTCCGTGGCGCACATCACCACGAAGTCGTCGGCGTACCGAACAAAGGTCGGGGTCACTTGGACCGACTTCTGCCAGATCGGCTGTCGGTCTATGTCCCCTGCGGCGTTCCCCATGCCGTGCAGCGTGATGTTCAGCAGCAACGGACTGATGACCCCACCTTGCGGCGTGCCCTCCTCCGTAGGCGCGAAGCGCCCCTGCTCCATCACCCCGGCTGTCAGCCATCCCTGGATCTCCCGGCGAGCCGGGAAGTCTCCGATGGCGTCCAGCAGGCGATCATGGTTGACCCGGTCGAACGCACTCGACAAGTCAGCGTCGAGGACCCAGGTTCTCTTCGAGTCCTTGCGCGTCATCGTCGTGTGAATGCGTCCTACCGCATCATGGCAACTCCTCCCCGGTCGGAAACCGTAGCTCCGCTCCTCGAAGAGTGCCTCCCACTCCGGCTCCAAGGCGTTCTTCACCCTGGCTTGCTCCACACGGTCCCGAATCGTCGGGATTCCGAGTGGCCGCAGTTTTCCGTTCGCCTTCGGGATGTGCACGCGCCGTACGGGCACCGGCCGGCATCGCGGCGCCGCCTCCAGCTCCCGAAGGAGCTGTCCACGGTCCTGATCCGACAGGGCCACTTTCCCATCCACACCGGGAGTACGGCGTCCTTGACTGAGCTGCGTCACCCGGCGGATGGACACCACCGTGTTGTGACGAGACCGCAGCATCAGCTTTTGCAGGTTGCGGAGACGCTTGGCGTCCCCATCTTGCGCAGCCTTGAAGATCCTCCGCCTCAGTCGACGTACGTCCGCCTCTGCCTCGGCCCAGTTCACGCTGCGCCATGCTTTGGCATCGCCCAGGCTTTTCGTCACTCGGGTGGCCGCGTCGGCCGTTGTTCCGGTCATCTTGTCCACCTCCGTGTCTACGTCCAGTTCCTGGTTCTGTCGTCATTGCTTCGGCCTCTTCAAAGGCCCACCTGTCCCGCGTCAGCCCTCTTTCGAGTCCGCGCATGTGCGCGGTATCCGCCAGGTTATGGACAGCGGCCAAGGAGCCGTATCTCTGCCTTTTCCCCTAGGCTTTCGCCTTAGCGGCCTTCGCTTCTCGGGACATCCTGTTCCCGCATAGGATCTGTGCCTTCGTTACCTCCGGCCTACCGGCTTGCACCGGACCCATACGGGTTTTCACTGTTCCACACGCACCAGATACGACCTGGGTGGGGCGCTCCCTATACTCCGGGGTCAATGGTGACCACGCTGCCCGTTCCAAAGTCCGGTCAGCCACCTCGGGTATTTCACCCGACGACCCTTCCGCCGATTGCTAGTCGTTGCCGCGGTTATCGATGACGAAGCCTCATCAGGAGTTCACTTGCGTTCGCCCTTCAGGTCTTCCCCTTGCCCTGTCGCCGACGACGACCCGTCGGCCCCTTGGGGCTTCTTGTCAGGCAGCTTCACACCCGCTAGTTACCCGGCGAGCATGTGCCTTAGGGGACCAGCCATGTTGGTCACTTGGCTGGAGGGAGCACCATCCTCACGGCGCTCCCCGCTGGTGCGAGCGGCTTATCAGCTCGCACTCTGGTAGTCGATCATGATCAGGACGGACTCGCTCAGCCGGGGCGGCTGGTTGTCGAGTCCGCTCACGTCGCGCAGGGTCTTGGACGCGGTGTTCGTGCTCATCGGATGCCTCTCATCGGGGAAAAGGGCAGGGCGAAGCCGTCCGCCTCCTCCGTGCCAGGGGAAACAGGTGCTGGGCGGCGCGGCGTCAGCCGGCCTGCGTGCGGAAGCGGCGCCGGTAGGCCGCCGGGGTCGTGGCCAGCTGCCGCCGGAACGCCCGGTGCAGGGTCTCCGCCGAGCCGAGTCCGGCGGCGGCCGCGATCTGGTCGAGCCGGGCGTCGGTGGTCTCCAGCAGACGCCGGGCCGCCTCGATGCGGGCCGCTTCGACGTAGGCGGCGGGGCTGGTGCCCGTCTCCTGGGTGAAGACTCGCGCGAAGTGCCGTTCGCTGAGGCACATCCGGGCGGCCAGGGCCGGCGCGGAGAGGTCCTCGTCGAGGTGCTCGGCGATCCACAGCCGCAGCTCGTCGATGTCCCGGCGTTCGGCGGCGGGGCGGCTGAGCGGTACGGAGAACTGGCTCTGGCCACCCTGCCGCTTGAGGTACACCACCAGCTGCCGGGCCACCGCCAGCGCCGTCTGCTCGCCCAGGTCCTCGGCCACCAGGGCCAGGGCGAGGTCCAGGCAGGCGCTGATCCCGGCCCCGGTCCACAGCCGGCCGCGGTCGGTCCGGACGAAGATGGGATCGGGGTCGACCGTGATCTCCGGGTGGTCGGCGGCGAGCTGGGCGGCGGTCGACCAGTGGGTGGTGGCCGTCTTCCCGTCCAGCAGCCCGGCCGCGGCCAGGACGTGCGCGCCCACGCACACCGAGGCGACCCGCCGGGCGTGCGGGGCGGTGTCCTTCACCCACGCCACGACCTCGCTGTCGATACGGGCGACCGGGCCGGCGTCGGTCATGTCGACCGCGCCCGGCACCAGCAGGGTGTCCACCTGCGCGCCGACCTCCTCGAAGGCCACGTCGGCGAGCAGCCGTACGCCCGCCGATGTGCGGACCGCTCCGGCGGCCGGTCCGGCGAGGCGGACCTGGTAGCCGGCGCGGCCCGCGGTCTCCCGGTTGGCCAGCGCGAAGACCTCGGCCGGGCCGGTGACGTCGAGGAGATCGACATCGGGGAAGACCGCGATGACGACACGGTGCGAAGGGGGCATGCACCGATCCTCACGGCTGCGGCGCATGGCCGCAATGACGATTCCCTGTCACATCCGGACACGACCGCATGCAGACACGCCTCATGACCGCCCCGATGAGGACGACCATCAGGGACTCCCCGCCACCCCGGACACCCGAAACGAACCCGATCGCAGCCCCCGCCGGAGCCCGACTGGGCGCCATCGCAGCCCCATCCGGGCAGCTCCCGGGAGCCGTCGGGCAGCCCTTCGCAAAGGTTTCACGCGTGTCTCCCGGTCGGTGTTCGGCCGATTCGGCGGCCCGCTCCCCCACTGGTCAGCGCCTCCCCAGCGCTGCGGTCTGCGCTCATCCGTACACGATCAGTGACGAGAAATTGCGGGCGAACGAGCGTTCGCGGCTCGCGTGGGCAAGACTCTCGTCCGCTATCCGAAACACCAACCCAAAGGAGTGTTCGCAATGCGGTCCATCGCAAAGGGTCTCGGGCTCGGTTCCGCCGCCATGGCGCTCACCGCGCTCACCGCGCTGGCCTGGCCCGGAACCGCCGGAGCCGCGCCGTCCGGTACGCAGAGCCTCTACGCGCCCTCCGCGCTGGTGCTCGGTGTGACCGCCGGAGAGGACGCCGCGACCGGCACCGTGGTGCGCGCGGTGACACTGGTGTGCGCGCCGACGCCGGGCGGTACGCACCCGAACCCGGCCGCCGCCTGCGCCGAATTACGGGCGAGCGCCGCGGAGTTGGACGAGCTCGCGGCGCCCGGCGCCGGCGCCGCGTGTACCCGGGAGTGGAACCCCGTGACGGTGACGGCCGACGGGGTGTGGCAGGGCCGCCGGCTGAGCTACTCGTACACCTTCGCCAACCCGTGCGGTCTGCGGCACACCGCGGGCACGCTGTTCAACTTCTGAGGCCCAGCCCGGCAGCCCGGGCCTCGCCCCTTCCCGGTCAGCCGAGTTCGAGGCTCGTGACCCCGTAGATCCCGGCCAGTTCGACCTCGGGGGTCGGGCCCGTGTACATCCGCGCGGCCTCGAACGTCGGGGCCAGGCCGAGACCGGTGAACAGCTCGACGGCGCCCGGGTTGGCATCCGGCACGTCCACCGAGACCAGCCCGCCGGGCGCGTGCCGCGCGAGCCGCCGCAGCAGGCCGGACGCCACGCCGGGACCGGACGCGTACAGCGGGCCGATCCGGGCGGCGCCGCTGCACGGGCGGATGACGCCGAGCCCCTCGATCCGGCCGTCGCGGACGGCAGCCAGCGCCGTGCGGCCGGGCAGTGTGGTCCAGGCGGACAGGAAGGCGTCGCGCGACTCGGGGAAGAACCGCCGGTCATAGGCGGCGAGCCGGCCGAACGGCAGTCCGGCCGCGTCCATCACCTCGAAGTCCTCGGCCGCACCGTCCCCGGCGTGCGGTACGCCCTCGTGGCGGATGTTGTTCCAGGCGGAACGGAACCCCGACTTACGGTAGTTGTCCTGCTGGGCGACGACTCCGTCCAGTCCGATCAGCCGCCCGCGCAGCCGTTCCATCCCCGCATGCCACACCCGGATGCCGTAGCCCTGCCCGCGGAAGGCGGGGCGGGCGATGTAGAAGCCGATGAAACCGAAGCCCTGGCCGTAGCGGACGGCGGAGATGCTGGCCACCGGCTCACCGTCGAGCCGGCCGACGAGGAAGCCCTCCGGGTCGGCGACCGCGAAGGCGAACCGGTCCGAGTGTCCCGGATTCCAGCCCTCCTCATCGGCCCAGCCGCGGATCATGTCCATGTCGGCGGCGCTCGCGCCGGTGATCTCGAATCCCGTCATGCCCCGTGTTGTACCAGACCGGGAGGGGATGCACAGCAAGGCCTGATCGGTCGTCAGGAACCCTGCGGGGGATGGCGCGTTCGGCCTCCCGGCGGAGGTGCGGAGCCTCAGCCCGCACAGATCACGTCGTCGAGGTAAATGGGCTGGGAGTCGAGGCGTACGTACGCGGTGAAGGTGTCGGCCTTTCCGGAATCCCAGTGGGTGGTGACGGTGGCCCAGCCGACCCCCGCCGTCTCGGCGACGGTGACCGGGCCGATGGCGATGTCCTGCGGCTGGCCCTGGGCGCAGAGCAGGACGTCGGCGTCCGCGCGCTCCCGCTGCCTGTCCTTGAGCACCTGCGAGACCCGGTTGTCCCGGTCGTAGTCGGAAGGGCCGTGGTGACCGTAGAAGCCGGCGAGAAAGGTGCTGATCTGGCCGGCGTCGTGCGGCGGCGGAACCGCGGCCGGGGCGGCATGGGCAGCGGCGACGGACAGCGGGGCCGACAGTGCGAGCAGGGTCGGCAGCAGGGCGCCAAGGCGGTACGTCATGAGCTTCATGTCCGTTTTGTACCCGACGGCCCGGCCCCTCGGGAGGCCGCCGTCAGGATCTCACTCCTGTGGAGGGCGGGATTCACCGCAGAAACGACTCTCCGCGCCCCTCCCGGACCCAGGCCGCACCGGCACCCGCCCGGAAACGTTGTGATCGACGCACGGTGTACGAAACGGACGGGCCGCGCGGGACCGAAGGAGTGAAGCGGTGGCCCCGAGGCCGTCGGGCCGACGGGAACCCCGGCCGTGCCGCGCCTCCGGGACTGCTGGACGCCGGAGCACTGAATTCGGTCGCGGACCGGTGGCCGGAATGCGTACGGTCGGCCCATGGGAAAGCCGCTCGTCGCAGTGTTCAGCGGGGCCGGGATGTCCACCGACTCCGGGATCCCGGACTACCGGGGGCCGCAGGGCCTGTGGCGTCGGGAACCCGACGCCGAGAAGCTCGTGACCTACGAGTACTACATGGCGGACCCGGACATCCGCCGCCGGTCCTGGCTGATGCGGGCCGAGCTCGGCGCCCTCGGGGCCCGGCCCAACGCCGCGCACCTGGCGGTGGCCGAACTGGAGCGCGGCGGCACCCCCGTGCGGGTCGTCACGCAGAACGTGGACGGGCTGCACCAGCTCGCCGGGATGCCCGCGCGCAAGGTGTTCGAGCTGCACGGCAGCGCCCGCTCGGTGGTCTGCACCGCCTGCCACGCCCGCTCGGGCATGGACGAGGCGCTGGCCCGGGTCGCCGCCGGGGAACCGGATCCCGCCTGCCTGGCGTGCGGCGGGATCCTGAAGGCGGCGACCGTGATGTTCGGCCAGCGGCTCGACCCCGTGGTGCTGGGACAGGCGATGGCCGTGGCCAAGGGGTGCCAGGTGTTCATCGCCGTCGGGTCCACTCTTCAGGTGCAGCCCGCCGCGTCCCTGGCCGGGATGGCCGCGGAGGCCGGGGCCCGGCTGATCATCGTCAACGCGGAGGAGACCCCGTACGACTCCCTCGCCGACGAGGTCGTCCGCGAGCCCATCGGGACCGCCCTGCCGGCGCTGCTGGCCCGGATCAGCGGCTAGTGCTGTGACCGGTTCGGGGCGGGCCGGTCCCCCACGGGACCGGGTCATTCCCCCGCGGCCGCCCGGCGCATCTGCGCCACGTCGAGCTTCTTCATCTTCATCATGGCGGCGAACGCCCGGGCGGCCCGCTCCGGGTCCGGGTCATTGATCACCTCGAGGGCCCCGGGCGGGATGACCTGCCAGGAGACACCGAACTTGTCCTTGACCCAGCCGCAGGCGACCTCCTGGCCGCCCTCCTCGGTCAGCGCGTCCCAGTAGTAGTCCGACTCCGCCACCTCGTCACAGTGGATCATGAAGGAGATCGCCTCGGTGAAGTGGAACTCCGGACCGCCGTTCAGCCCGATGAACTTCTGCCCGTTGACCTCGAACTCCACGACCATCACCGAGCCGGCCTGGCCGGGGCCCCCGTCCGGGTAGCGGGAGATCCTGCCGATCTTGCCGTCCTTGAAGACGGACACGTAGTAGTCGGCGGCGGCCTCCGCGTTGCCGTCGAACCACAGGCACGTGGTGAAGCCCCTGCTGCTCATGACTGCCTCCTGGCGCGTAGCGCGTATGCGGGGTATGCGTGGATGTGTAGTGCGTCCCTCACATACAGACCGGCCCCGGGCCCGAAATTCATCGGTGGGCCCGGGGCCGGTTCGCGTTCAGCGGGGAATTCGCCCGTACGGGCTACTTCGCGGGGCCCGCACCCAGCTCCAGCATGCGGTCGACGACGCGCTCCGTGGCGTGGCCGTCGTCCAGGTCGCAGAACTCCTCGCGCCAGGCGGCGCGCGCCTGTGCGTACTGCTCCCCGAGGGCGTCGGCGTTGCGTACGGCCTCGATCAGGCTCGCCGAGTCCGCCAGCAGGGGTCCGGGCGCCTTCTCCGCCAGATCGAAGTTGAAGCCGCGCAGGGTGTCCCGGTAGCGCTCCAGGTCGTAGGTGAAGAGCAGGACCGGCCGGTCGGTGAGCGCGAAGTCGAAGAGCGCGGAGGAGTAGTCCGAGATCAGCACGTCGGCGACGAGCAGCAGGTCCGCCGCGTCGGGCCGGCGGGACACGTCGACGACGAAGCCGTCCCGGACGCCGTCGCGGACCTGCTCGGTCACGTGGTGGTGGCCGCGGATCAGCAGGACGTGGTCCTCGCCCAGCTCGCGGCGGGCCGCGTCCAGGTCGATCTGCAGGTCGAGCTTGTAGCCGCCGGACCAGCCCTCGCAGTTCTCCCGCCACGTGGGCATGTAGAGGACGACCTTCTTGCCCTCGGGGAGCCCGAGGCGCCGCCGGACCTCGGCGATGCGCTCCGCGTCGGGCCGCACGAGGGCGTCCGTGCGCGGGCTGCCGGCCTCGATGACCTCGCCGTCGTAGCCCAGGGCGCGCTTGAGCAGCGGCGTGGCGTACGAGCTCGGGGAGGCCAGCAGGGACCACTGGGCACTGTCGTGCGCCAGCCCCTCCAGGATCTCGGGGCTCGTGTAGTAGTCGTGCACGAAGTCGTGGCCGATCTGCTTGACCGGCGTGCCGTGCCAGGTCTGTACGACGACCTGGCCGGGGCGCCGCTGGAAGCGGATCGGGACGTTGTCGTTGGTCACGAAGTAACGGGCGCGGGCGAGCAGGTCCCAGTACTCCACGCTGTCGTACTGCACGGCGCGGGCCGTCGCCGGGACCTCGGTGCGGCCGTCGCGGACGAGCCAGACGTGTTCCAGCTTCTCGCCGCGGCGCACCAGTTCCTCGTGGATGGCGCGCGGGGAGTCGCCGGCGCCCGTCCCCTTGAAGGTGTCGTAGAGGACCACGTCCTTGACCGGCAGGGCGCGCTGCGCCGGGTAGGTCTCGAAACGGGCGACGCGCTGGGCGTAGTGGGAGCGGTCGTGCGGGCTGAGCAGCGGGTCGGCGACCAGCACCATGCGGTCGTACAGGCGGGTCTCGATCCGCATCCGGCGGCCCTGCGTGGTGAAGGGGTGCGGTCCCGAGGCGAGCCGGCCGGTACCCATCTGCACGGGGGCGCCGCGGTCGACGCCGAGCAGGCCGGCGGTGGTGCCGCCCTGGGAGACCGGGCGCATCGTGGGCCACCAGCGGCCCTCGGGGAGCGTGGTGCGGCCCGCGTACGACTCGGGGAGCACGGGATCGAAGGTGGCCTCGAAGCCGTCGCCGTCGCGCGTGACGGGGTAGCTGAACTCCACGCCGTAGGCGTTGTGCAGGACGAGTTCGTACAGCTCGTCGGTCGGCGCGGCGAACCGGCCCCGCAGGGTCACGGTGCCGTCCTGGGCCTCGACGGCGTCGACGAGCGGCGGCGAGGGCTGCACGGAGAGGGTGAGGTGGCCGGTGCTGCCGCGCTTGGCGAAGAGGGTGCGGTCCGCGTCCTCGCCGGGCAGGGGCAGGACCAGGCCGTTGAAGCCGCCGCGCTCGTCGTGGGCGAGGCGGTGCTCGGAGCCGTCGGCGCCGAGCACGGACAGGCTCCAGGGCTCCGGGGTCCACTCGCCGGGCGCGCACGGGGCGTCCGGTACGGCGGCCAGATCGGCCAGCGGCACGCGGGCGGTGAAGGGGATCCGGCCGCCGGGCGCCGCGTCGCCGGTGTGGAGCGGGACGCTGACGACGGTGCCGGTGCCGACGTGCACGGCGTTGAGCGTGGCGGCGCCGGCGCCGGCCGCGGCGGAGAGCTCGCCGGTGATCTCGACGGTGTCGTCGCCGGCGGGCCGGACGTCCAGGGCGCGGGCCCGGACGATCTCGACCTGGATGGTCAGCGCGCCGTTGACGGCCGGGATGATCCGGACATCGGGGGCGACCCAGTGCGCGGGCGGGTTCTGGCCGGTGTCGTGCTCGCCGCCCTTGAGGCGGGCCCGGTGGAGGCCGCCGGCGCCCGTGACGGCGATCGAGGTGGTCCATATTCCCTCGTGCCACTTGCCGCCCGACTGGAAGATCGAGGGGTCGACGACGGCGGTGAAGCCGGCCCAGTCGGCGTGCCGCAGGGCGAGGTGCGGGGACTTCACGGTGGCCATGGGGGAGGCGACGGTTCGGGTGCTGACGACCGAGCGGCGGCGCTTGCCGCCCTCGCGGAAGATCAGCATCTTGCGGGAACCGAGGCGGCTCTCCGCGCCGAGGTGGCCGGGCAGTGCGTAGCCGCGCAGGAGCAGCTTGCCGTCGGCCCAGGCCGCCTGCTCCAGGCGGCTGACGACGCGTCGCTCGCGCGGGCCGAGGGCGAGGATCTTGGCGGGGACGGGCGGGCGGCCCTGGAGGAAGGGGTAGTCCGCCTGCGGGCGGGCGAGGCCCTTGACCGGCACGCTGTACTGGTAGTCGCGCTGGTGGTGCAGGAGGGCGATGAAGTCCTCCACGCGGCCTTCGCTCGCCAGGTACGCCTTGAGGCGGTCGGCGACGGTCAGGTCGGACCAGGGGCCGGTGCCGATCTCGCGGACGAGGCCGCCGACCTCCTTGACGAAAGCGGCGCGGAACTCGGGGCCGCCCTCGGGGACGTACTTGTAGATGAGCGGGAGTTCCTCGCTCAGTACGTTGTAGTCGTAGTCGCGCAGGTAGCGGGCGTACTTGGCGCCCTGCCTGGCCTTGAGGGACTCGCGGACCAGGCGGACGGACGTCACGCGGTCGATGAGGGAGACCGGGTCGGTGGAGCGCTGGGTGATGGAGCGCTCGCCGGTCTCGCGGACGCGCCAGTGGTAGACGCAGTCGCTGATGACGTCGACGCTGGAGGCGAAGTAGTGCGCGGGGATGCTGACCGGGGCGTCCTCGTAGAGGATGCCCTCCGGGTACTGGAAGCCGTGCTCGTCCCAGAAGGTGCGCCGGTAGACCTTGTTCCACGCGGTGCGGTCGGTGACCAGTGCCGGGAACTTCGAAATGTGGGTCTTCAGCTGCGTCTTGGCGAAGGCGGCCCGATGACCCCAGGACTGCTGCATGCCGACGGAGCGGAAGCGCTTCACGTTGCCGCCGGCGAAGTCCGAGCCGGTCTCGTCGAGCGCTCCGATGAGCCGCTCGTAGGCGTAGTCCGGCATGGTGTCGTCACTGTCGACGAAGGCCAGGTATTCGCTGTCCGGATGGGCATGGCGGGCGCCCACGTTGCGGGCCGCACCGAGGCCCGCGTTGTCCTGCATCACGACCCGGAAGCGCTTGTCCCGCGCGGCGAAGGCCTTCGCGAGAACGGCGCTGGTGTCCGTGGAACCGTCGTCCACGAGGATGACCTCGAAGTCGTCGAAGGTCTGGGCTGCGATGGATTCCAGGCACTCGTCGAGGTAGAGCTCGACGTTGTAGACGGGGACGACGATGCTCAGGCGCGGGGGCATGGGTGGCGGGTTCTCCAGCGTTTTATGCTTTACCGATGATCAGCTGCTCACAGCATCGTACTCGGTAGCGGAATCACGAACTCCCCCCATTTCGGACATACGGCGGCTGATCGCCGGGGCGGACGGCAAAGAATTAAGCCGTCCGCCACCCAGGCGATTCCCGGTCAGACCTCCAGCTCGGCCTCGATCTTCTTCAACTGGTGGCGGGCCATCGCGAGGTTGGCCCGCCCCTTGTCGAGAGCCAGGTAGAGGAAGAAGCCCGAGGCACCCCGGCCCTTCAGCAGACGGATCAGGTGGTACTGGCTTCCGAGCGTGATCAGGATGTCCTCGATCTCGTCCGCGAGGCCGAGCATCTCCATCGTGCGGACCTTGGCGCGCACCACGTCCGTGTTGCCGGCGGCCGCGACGGCGAGGTCGAGGTCCTTGCCACCGCCGACGGTTCCGAGGGCCATGCCGCTGCCGTAGTCGACGAGGGCGGCACCGAGCGCGCCGTCGATGGTCGTGGTGGCTTCCTTGAGGGCGGTCTCGACGTTTGCCATGAGGGATTCCTCTTTCTGTTTCCGTCTTCGGGTCGGTCCTGCCGGTTTGGCTCTACGGGGTTCAGGCGGGCGGGCCGACGGCGCCCCGCCGCCCGAGGGTGTGGTCGATGAGTTCGGCTATGCGCAGGCTGGAGCGCCGGGCCTCCAGGTGGAGGCGCCCCACGTTGACGCGCGGCTCGGCCGTCAGCGTGAGGACGGCCGCCTCGCCCGCGGCGTAGGTGGCCACGTATCCGAGTTCGCCGCGCACGAGCAGCTCCCGGAATCCGCCCTGACCGGTGCTGTCGCTCAGCCGCTGGGCGACCCCGAGGGCGGCCGCGGTCAGCGCGGCGACGGTCTCGGCCTCGGTGGCGGCGCTGTCCTGGGCGAGCACCAGGCCGTCGGCGCTGGCGGCGAGGGCGCCGGTGAGCTGGGGTACCCGGGCCCGCAGCCTGCGGAGCTCGGCGAGTATCTCGGCCTCCGCCTCGGCGGGCACCGTGCTCATGTCGGCCTTTCTCCTTTCGGGCTGCCTCCGCTCGGAGCGGTCGGCGCGCAGGGCCGGTCGCAGCGGGAGCCTCACAGGCTTGCCTCCAGTGCGTCGCGTAACCGGCGGAGCAGCGCCACGTCCGGGGGTTGGGTCTCGGTCATCCAGTCGGGCAGGCGTTCCGCGGTCGGCGGCTGGGCCGGCGTGTGCGGGGTCTCGACCAGTCCGGCCGCCGCCAGGCGCCGTACGTCGAGCAGCGTGTGGAAGGCGGGCCGGCCCAGGACCCACGCGAGGTCCGCCGGGGTGCGTACGCCGTCGGCCTGGCCCAGCAGGATCCGCTGCCGGGCGGTGACGGTCTGGCCGGGCGCGGCGGGCCGGGGCACCACCGGGGCGGTGTCGAGCAGCGGGTACGGCCAGACCGCGTCGAGCAGTTCCCGGCGGCGGCGGGTCTCCCGTTCCACTGCGGCGGCCGGGACCGAGCGGACGGAGCCGATCCAGTGGGTGGCCCCGCGGCGGAACCGGGAGGGCCCGCTGCCCGGGGACAGGGCGAAGAAGGCGGCATCGAAGATCGCGGCGAGATGGCAGATCTCCAGCTCGCCGCCCGCGAGGCCGCCGCTGTCCACGAGGAAGCGGGCCACCTGGCGGCGGGCGCCGGCCCGGTCCACGGCTTCGCGCCAGCGCTCGGGGGCGAGGGCGCCGCCGGTGGTGAGCAGGACGTCGAGGCCGGGGGTGGCCGGGCTCTCGGCGTGCACGATGCGGCCGTCCTCGAGGAAGAGGGTGCCCCGGTCGCGCAGCAGGGCGCCGGTGGCGCGCTCGGCGGCGAGCCGGGTGAGCAGGGGCGAGACGGCGGAGGCGGCGGTGGGGGCCGGGGCGGCGGCCGGGGCCTGGCGGGGTGCCGGGGTGGTCATCTGAGCACCAGCCCCTCGGCGAGGGCGCGGAGCTTGTGGCGGGCGAGGGCGAGGTTGCCGTCGGCGCGGTCGAGCCAGAGGTGCAGGAAGACGCTGCTGTCGAAGCTCGTCTCGACGAAGCGGAGCACGTGGTAGCCGGTGCGGGTGGTGACGATCAGGTCCTCGACGGGCAGGCCGGCGGCGTCACCTCCCAAGGGAGCGTCGTCCGCCGGGGCGAAGGACTCGTACTCGGCGGCCGCACGGGCCAGCTCGGCGGTTTCGGCGGCGGTGGTCTCGTGGTCTCCGACGGGCGAGTCCCCGGCGGTGCCGAGGGCCAGTCCGCTGCTCCAGTCGACCAGCGCGGCCCCCCGCGCACCAGGCAGGGCCATGGCTTCGAGCAGGCATTCGTCGATCCCGGGCACGCGGGCTCCCCTCCCGGCCGGACGTGCTGGGTGCACGGTCGTACGGCGCGACAGGAGGGAACTTACTCAACTTCCACAGAGCGGAAGGGCGTTCTGGCATTTTCCGCTGGAACATGCGCGGAACCGCGCGACACCTTGGCCGGAACCCGTCGCCTTCTGATCACGAAGCGAGCGGAAGATCGTCCGCGAGCCGGAACGACCCGCCCTCGTGCTGGACGTAGCCCTCGTGGCTGAGGGTGCGCAGCAGGTGGTAGACGGTGGGCAGCGGAATGCCGGTGAGCCGGGCGAGCCGCTTGGCCGTCGCCCCGCCTTCGGCGTACATCGCTTCCACCAGGCGCAGTGCGCGCTGCACGGAACCGATCAGCGTGGGTGTGCTGTCCTTCTGACTGTGGTGGTCGGCGCCCATGAGTAGTCCCCCTGCTCCGGTACGAGGCCAGGCCTGGCCAACCCATCAAAGTCGCTCACCGCCCGCTAACGCGGCCGACGCGCGTAAACCCGAGCATAAGATCACCGACCCGGTCCGGCCGTCGACCGCCAGGCGTGTCCGCGGCGGCGACGGGATCCCGGCGACGTGAGACGCGTCTCGCGCGGGCCCGGCCCCGCGCGTCCGGCAGTCAGGCCGACGCCTGCAAACCACCCCACCCTAGGCAAAGCGGCATCGCAGCACGTCAACCCAGGTGCGAGGGCCCCATATCCGCCCCTTATGCTTCCCGGACCGCGGATCCAGGGGGATCGCGGCAGGGAGGGGGATCATGGCCGGTCCTGCGGCCCCCGCCGCGGTGGCTGCCGAAGGACGAGCCGGTGCTGTACCGGGCGGACACGCCACGGCTGTTCAACTGATCGAGACCCCTCCAGCGTGGCCGGCGCCGTCAGCTCGTCCATGATCAGGCCCGGCACCGCGAGGGGACCGGCGGTGAGCCCTGCGCGTGCAGTGCTTCGCCCACGCCGGCGGACGCGGCCCGTCCCGGCCCTCCCCACCGCACCCTCCCCCGTGTCAGGCTGCCCGTCATGGAGCGGATCATCGAGGAGATACGCGAGGACCTGTCCCGCCGGATCGCCGTGGCGGCGGACCGGCTCGCCGACCGGACGCTGACCGAGGATCCCGCGTACGCAGCCCTGCTCGGCCGCGCCGAGCTGCGCGAGCGGA
Source organism: Streptomyces sp. ISL-94 (assembly GCF_018614075.1). Classification (GTDB taxonomy): domain Bacteria; phylum Actinomycetota; class Actinomycetes; order Streptomycetales; family Streptomycetaceae; genus Streptomyces. Next base: position 21,036 of record NZ_JAGGOZ010000095.1, read on the forward strand.
TCCACCACACCCTCCGCCAGGCCGTCGAGGGCCTGATCCGCAGCTCCCGCGGCCTGCCCGTGGAGCTCGCCGACGCCCGGGCCACCGGCGCCCTGCGGGCCGAGCAGGGGCTGCCGCTCGCCTCGCTGCTGCGCACCTACCGCCGCGGCGGGCAGCTGCTCTGGCAGACCCTCACCGAAGCCGTGGCCTCCTACGACCGGGCCGCGCTGCCCCGGCTGCTCCCGGTCGCGACCGCACTGTGGGACGTACTGGACCAGATGGCGGACGCGGTGTCCGAGTCCTACCGGCGTACGGAGGCAGCGCGCACCGACCGCGACCGCGAGCGCCGCGCGGCCCTGCTCGACGCCCTGCTGGACGGGGCCGGCGGCGACGGGCCCGCCGCCTCGGAGGCCGCGGCGCAGCTGGGCCTGCCCGCCCGGGGCCGCTTCGCGGTGGTCGTGGTGGCCGCCGCGGACGGTCCGTCCCACCCGGCACAGAGGCCGGGGGCCACCGGCGCGCCGCGCGTGCTGTGGCGGGTCCGCGCCGGCGGGGAGAGCGGCCTGGTCGAGCTGGGCCACCATCCACTGGAGTCCGTACGGGACCTGCTCGCGCCGCTCGGGGTCCGGGCAGGGGTCAGCCCGGTCGTGGAGGCGCCGGCCGAGCTGGCCCGGGCGCACCGGCTGGCGGCCCTGGCACTGCGCACCGCCCCCGCGTCCGGCGGCCCGCGCACCGCGCTGCTCGACGAAGGGCTGCCCGCGGCGCTGGTCGCGGCCCAGGCCGAACTCGCGGGCCGGCTGCGGAAGGTGGTGCTGGGGCCCGTACTGGCGCTGCCCGCGGAGGACCGCCGGCTGCTGCTGACCACGCTGGGCACCTGGCTGGCCTGCCGGGGTTCCACGACGTCGGCCGCCCAGCGGCTGTACTGCCACCGCAACACCGTCTCCAACCGGCTGCGCCGCCTGGAGCAGCTCACCGGCCGGTCCCTCGCCGACCCCCGGCACGTGGTGGAGCTGACGCTGGCGCACGCGGCGGTGGTGCAGCACGCCGCGGCGGAGCCCGCTACTGCGGGTCCTCCCGGCGCGCCGACTCCAGCAGGTACGGCACGTCGATCACCGCGACCCCGGGTGTGAACAGCAGCCGCGCCTTCAGCCGCAGCGCGTTCTGGGTGTGCAGGGGCTGCTCCCACCAGTGCCCCACCACGTAGGTCCCTGCGCGGGTCCGTGCTCGCGCGGACCTCCCCCGGCTCCTTACCGACACGTAGAGTAGCGATCGGGGGTGGGGTGGGAAGCCGGGAGGGACCCCGCCAGGATTGCGGACATACCGTCAGACGACGGGGAATTCACACCATGCGCAGGCTACGGGCACCCGCCGCTTCCCGACGTCGGCCCGCATCCGCCGGCCGGTGGGGTCCTTCGTTCGAGGGGTACCGCGGGCGCCGCCTTGATCCCGTGTTTACACGAGTACGGCGGTCCGGGGGCCTCGCACACCTCGTCCGTACGATCGATCCGGCCCCGCCGAAAGGCCGGTTTCCGGCCGCGGGCGGACGATGGAGGGGAGGGAAGGAGGTGCACCGAGATGGCCACCTTCATGGATGTCCACACGGGCATGAAAGGCATCACGTCCGAGCAGCTGATGGCCGCGCACCGCGCAGACCTGGCGATCGAGGCCGAGGAGGGCGTGCACTTCGAGAAGGCATGGGCCGATCCCGAGGCGGGCACGGTCTACTGCCTGTCGACGGCCCCGTCCGCTGACGCGGTCCAGCGCATCCACGAGCGGACCGGGCACCCGGCGAACGAGATTCACCCGGTGCCGCTCAGCGTGTAGGGATGGCCGGCTGACCGGATTCATTCGCACACGGCAGGGGGGGCTGGAGGCCTGCGGCATATGCCATGAGCAAGCCCGTTACGGATGTTGCCAAACGCCTTACACGCCGTTGCTGCCTGTGCAACAGTCGTAACCGGTCCTTCCTTCAGACTTGGCCGTGCCGCGCCTGTATCGGAGTTCTCATGCCGTCCCATCTGTTCGCGGACCGTCCCGCGCAGCCTCCAGAGCCAGGGTCGGTGGACGCGCTGATCTCGCAGACCCGCCGACTGCGGGGAGAAGTGGACGCGGTCCGCCGCGACACCGTCGTCGACGACGACGACGCCCAGGGCCGCTGGCAGCGCGCGCTGTGCGATCTTGCCGTGCACCACCTCGACGACCTCCGCGAGCACCTGGGCCAGCTCAAGGAAGGTCTGCCGCCCGCGCCCGAGACCCTCGAGCTGCCGCAGGCGGCCCCCGAGGCCGGACCCGAGGCGCACACGCGCGTCGGCAGCGCCGAATGGAACCTGCTGACCGACGAGGTCAGCTGGTCCGACGAACTGTTCCAGATCTTCGGCCGGTCCCCCGAGGCGGGCGCGCTCCCCCTCGACGAACTGGGCTCGACGCTGTTCTCCGAGGACCAGCCGCTGCTCACTGCCTGGGTCACCGCCTGCCTGGTGGACGGCAAGGCGATCGACGGCGAGTTCCGCATCGTCCGGGCCGACGGCCGGGTCCGGACCTTGCACATGAGGGGCGAGCCGGTACTCGACTCCGACGGCTGCACGGCCTCGATGTGGGCCGTACTGCGGGACGTGAGTGAACTGCGCCGGAGCCAGCGGGCGGTGCGCGAGTCCCGGGACTCGCTCCAGCGCCAGCGGGAGATCGCGCAGACCGAACACCGGCTGGCGGTCGAGCTGCAGGAAGCCGTGCTCCCCCCGTGGCGCGGCTCCCTGCGGTTCCCGCACAGCAGTACCGGCACCCTGGACGTGGCCGCGCACTACCTGCCGTCTGCCACCAGCGCGCTGATCGGCGGCGACTGGTACGACGCACTCGAACTGCCCGACGGACGCTCGCTCCTGACGGTCGGTGACCTGACCGGGCACGGAGTGACCGCCACCTCCGGGATGGCGATGATGCTCGGCGCCCTGCGCGGCATGGCCATGGCCGGCATCGAGCCGGGCCCGCTGATGGGCTGGCTCAACCAGCTGCTGGAGACCTCCGTACAGCCCGCGCTCGGCTCGGCCGTGTGCTGCCGTTACGATCCCGCGCGCCGGGTCCTGTCCTGGGCGCAGGCCGGACATCCGGCGCCCCTGTTGTTCCGCCGCGGGTCCGGTCGCTCCCTGCTGCCGCCCGAGGGCGTCCTGCTGGGCGCCACCTCCGGCGCCTCGTACGGGCAGGCCGAGGAACGGCTCGAGGTGGGCGACGTACTCGTCCTGCACACGGACGGACTCACGCCGCGCAGCATCGAGTTCAGCCGGGCGGACGGAACCGAGCGGCTGCTGGCGCTGGCGCCGCGGTTCTCGGCGGCGCGGTCGGCGCAGGACTGCGTACGGATGGTGATCGAGGAGTTCGGGGAGAGCGAGCGCGAGGACGACGCGTGCGTCCTGGTCGCACGGGTCGGCGGTTGAGGTCGCGCCCCTCGGGACGGTGGCCGGAGGCCGATCACAGGCCGTAGGCCGAACGGACGGGGGCCAAGGGCCGCGCCACTGGGCGCGGCCTTTCCCCTGTTCGCGCTTCCCGTCTTCCCGCTTCCCGTCTTCGTGCTTCCCGGGTCAGACGGCCGTACCCCGAACCCGCGGCGCGGGGCTGTCGGGCAGGGCCAGCTCGATCTCCTCGCGCAGGTCCTCGATGCGCGCGTAGCCGGCGTACTGGCCGGTGAGCCGGTACATCTCGCGCAGCCGGTCCCATGTCCGGTGCGAGGAGGTCTCATTCATCGACACGAGGGCCAGGCGCGCGTAGCGGTCGGCCCGTTCCGGGTCGTCGGCGATGAAGCAGGCCGAGGCCATGGAGATGTAGTCGAAGATCTGCGAGCGCTGGTAGCCGTCCCCGCGCAGCCGCAGGGCCTCCCTGGCGTGGCGCGCGGCGACCGGCGCCGCCGTGGCGTCATGGTCGGCGAGGGTGCGGTACGCGAGCGCCTGCATGCCGTGCAGGTCCGCCTCGTCGAAGTGCTGCATCCAACTTGGCGGCGGGACATCGCCCTTGTCGGAGACGAAGAGCTCCTCCGCCTCGCCCAGGGTGCGCCGCATGGCCTGGCCCTTGCCCATCGCGGCCTGCGCCCAGGCCTCGATGGTGTGCAGCATGGCGCGGGTGCGCGGGAGGGTCTGGTCGCCGGAGCCGGACTTGGCCAGCTTCATCAGGTCCAGGGCCTCGTTCGGCTTGCCGAGGTGCACCATCTGGCGGGCCGCCCGGGAGAGCGCCTCGCCGGCGCGGGGCCGGTCACCGCCCTCGCGGGCCGCGTGCGCCGCGATGACGAAGTACTTCTGCGCGGTGGGTTCGAGTCCCACGTCGTGGGACATCCAGCCCGCGAGCACTGCGAGGTTGGCCGCCACCCCCCACAGCCGGCGCTGGAGGTGGTCGGGGTGGTGGTAGGCGAGCATTCCGCCCACCTCGTTGAGCTGGCCCACGACGGCCTTGCGCTGCAGTCCGCCCCCTCTGGAGGCGTCCCAGGCGCGGAACACCTCGACCGAGCGCTCCAGCGCCTCGATCTCCTGGGAGCCGATCGGGGCCGCCTCGTAGCGGTCGTACGCCGCGGGGTCGCCCTGGAAGAAGTCCCCGAAGCGCTGCGCCTCCTTGGCGGGGGCGGGGTCGGTGTGGAGCCAGTCGTACATGGCGTTGCTGAGGGCGGAGCCGGCGGTGAGCACGGCGCCCGCGCCCATCAGACCGCGACGGTTGAGCATGAGGTCCATTCCCGTGAATTCGGTGAGGACCGCGGCTGTGCGTTCGGGCGCCCAGGGCATTCCGTCGGGGTTCTCCTGAGCCCCGTCCGGCTGCCGTTTGGATGCGCGCCGCTGTCGTACGAACCCGAGGTCCTCGATGGTCACGACACGACCGAGCCGCTCGGTGAACAGTGCTGCCAGTACCGTGGGCACCGGTTCGCGCGGGGCTTCCCCCATGTCGATCCAGCGCCGCACCCGCGAGGTGTCGGTGGCCAGCTGGTGGTGGCCCATGGCCGCCGCCTGCCGGTTGACCATCCTCGCCAGCTCGCCCTTCGACCAGCCGGCGAGGCCGAACAGGTCGTTGAGGCGGGTGTTCGGACCTTTGCTCACGTCAAGCCCCCAGGTTCTCGGCTGAGTTGACAGTAACCCGGCGTCAGATGCCCAGCGACTATTCGCCAGGCTTCGCCAGGGCACGCTCCGTGGTCCGCCACCCACGGCCGGGTGTCAGGTAGGAATGCGCCTCCCCGACCCGGTCACCGGCGGAACTCCCCAGGGTGAAGTACGGGATCGGCGGGGCGGCGTACGCAACTCGTCGGCGCACGAAGGGATCCGTAACGCCATGTACGCATCAACGTCCTCCGTGTCCGCCCCGGTCCGGCCGCACCGCACGCTCCCGGCTGGCGGGGGCCCCTACCTCGAACCCGGCTGCCCCGCCGCCGCTCCGGCACCGGGCGCCGTACGGGCGCGGCGGATGCCGGGAACCGGTCCTCAGCCGCTCAGCGGAAGAATCGACCTCTCGGGGCCCCAGGGGGCGCAACTGCGCACCGCGCTCGCCTCGGTGCAGCGGATCTGTCCCGAGTTCGCACCGGTGCAGGTGCTGCGGCGCAGCGGCCGCTCGGTCCTCCTGGTCGGGACCACGGGACGGATGACCGCCGTCGCGAAGGTTTTACTGGACCACTCGCCGGAATGGCGCGAGCGCTACCGGCACGAAATAGCGGCGTACCGGACCTTCGTCCGGCACCGCCCGCCCGTCCGGGTGCCCCGGCTCATCGCGGCCGACCCGGAGAACTGCGTACTGGTCGTCGAGCGGATGGCGGGCCGGGTCGCGGCGCTCCAGCGGCACCCGGTGGAGGCCCCGCCGCGGGTCGACCTGCGGGCGGCCCTGGGCGCGGTGTGCCGGGTCAACCAGTGGCGTCCGCCGGCCGAGCTCTTCGGGACCCCGCTGAACTACGCGCGGCGGATCGCCCGTGACTACGAGCTGGGCCTGCTGACCGACCGGGACCTCGGCGACCTCCAGAAGCTGCTGCACGGCGTGAAGCTGTCGGGCACGGCGCTCCAGTTCAACCACGGTGACGCGCTCCTGTCGAACCTGCTGCTCTCCCCGGCCGGGCCGGTGCTGCTCGACTGGGAGCACGCGGGCTGGTACCTGCCCGGCTACGACCTGGCCACCCTGTGGACTGTCCTGGGCGACGCCCCGGCGGCGCGCAGCCAGATCAGCCGGCTCGCCCAGTCGGCCGGTCCGGCGGTACGGGACTCCTTCCTGATCAACCTGATGCTGGTGCTGACCCGGGAGATCCGGATGTCCGAGACGGCCGTCCAGCGCTCCATGCTGGCGACCGCCCCGACCCAGCCCCTGCAGGCCGGGGCCCTCTCCTCGGGAGAGGAGCAGCGGCTGCTGCTGCGCCGCCTGCACGACGACGCCGGGATGGCCCGCGGGGCGATCCGCGCGGCGGTCGGCACCCGCTGACGCGTCCCGCCTCCCCTGACGCGAAGTCCCGTGGCCCCCGCCGCCACGGGACTTCGCTCGTACGCGGGTGCGTACGTTGCCTTCGTACGCCGCGAGGCCGACCCGCCTCCCCCGCACGGTGGAACCGGATCCGCCCGGCGGGCGTTCCGCGGGCGCCGGCGCGGCTGCGATCTTAGGAGCAGACCGGGCAAGCAGTGCCCGCCACTCCGGAGGAAGCCGTGTCCGTGCATGCCGAGACGAGGGCGTCCAGACCCTCGGGCGGTCGCGCACGCGCCGCCTGGAAGGCCGCGCACACCCCGGTCGCGGGAGTCCCCCGCTACGCCTGGTTCGCGGCGGCCGCCATCCCCTTCACCGTCCTGCCGTCTTCTGTCTGGCGGCTCGGCCTGCTCTTCGTCGACCACTCCGAGCGGACAGCGGCTGCTGGGCGTGGTGACGGTGGCGTACTGGAGGCGGCGGCGCCGGATGCCTTGACATCACATGATCCCCCGAACACCTTTTCTGACTCAGCATCAGACGTGCTGGAGCCACTTGCCTCCTCCCCACACCGCTGGAGCCTGCCCATGTCCGCAAGCGCTTCACGCACCTCCCCCGGCACCCTCCCGTCCAGACGTACCGTCCTCGCCGGGACGGGCGCCGGGGTGCTCGCCGCCACCGTGCTGCCGGCCGCCGCGGCGCGAGCCGCCGACGCCCAAGTGGGAGCCCCGCTCAGCGAGTACGACGTCGTCGTGGTCGGTTCCGGGGCCTCCGGGATGACCGCGGCGCTCACCGCCGCCCGTCGGGCCCTGAGCGTGCTGGTGGTGGAGAAGGCGCCCACCTTCGGCGGATCCGCCGCGCGCTCGGGGGCCGGCATCTGGCTGCCCAACAACTCGGTGATCCTGGGCGCGGGCGTGCCGGACACCCCGCAGAAGGCGGCGGCGTACCTGGCGGCCGTCGTCGGGTCCGAGGTGCCGGCCGACCGCCAGGCGGCGTTCCTGGCCAACGGGCCGCGGATGCTGGATTTCGTGACGGCCAACAGCCCGCTCAGGTTCCGCTTCATGGAGGGGTACAGCGACTACTACCCCAACCTGCCGGGCGGGCTGCCGAACGGCCGCTCCATCGAGCCGGACCAGATCGACGGGAACATCCTGGGCGCCGAACTGGCCCGCCTGAACCCGGCGTACATGCCCGTCCCGGCCGGGATGGTGGTCTTCAGCCAGGACTACAAGTGGCTGAACCTCGCGGCGGTGAACGCCAAGGGCCTGGCCGTCTCCACCGAGTGCCTGGCGCGCGGCACGAAGGCGGCGCTGCTCGGGCAGAAGCCGCTGACGATGGGCCAGGCCCTGGCGGCCGGGCTGCGGGCCGGTCTGATGCGCGCCGGGGTGCCGGTGTGGCTGAACAGCCCGCTGGTCGACCTGGTGCAGGAGGGCGGGGCGGTCGCCGGGGTCGTGGTGGAGAAGGAGGGCGTACAGGGCACCGTACGGGCCCGGCGCGGGGTGATCGTCGGCTCGGGCGGCTTCGAGCACAACGCGGAGATGCGGGCCCAGTACCATCAGCAGCCGATCGGCACCCAGTGGTCGGTGGGCGCGAAGGAGAACACGGGCGACGGGATCCGGGCGGGGCAGCGGGCCGGGGCGGCGCTGGCCCTGATGGAGGACGCGTGGTGGGGTCCGTCGATCCCGCTGCCCGGGGAGCCGTACTTCTGCCTCGCCGAACGGACCCTGCCGGGCGGGCTGATCGTGAACGGGAACGGCGCGCGGTTCGTCAACGAGGCGGCGCCGTACAGCGATGTGGTGCACGTGATGTACGAGAAGGACCGGGGCGCGGTCGGCTCGCACATCCCGGCCTGGCTGATCGTGGATCAGAACTACCGCAACAAGTACCTGTTCAAGGACATCCTGCCGACGATCGTCTTCCCCGACTCCTGGTACGAGGCGGGTGCGGCGAAGAAGGCGTGGACCTGGGACGCGCTGGCCGGCCAGATCGGAGTCCCGGCGGCCGCGCTGCGGACGACGCTGAGCCGGTTCAACACGCAGGCGTGGAACGGGACCGACTCCGACTTCCACCGGGGCGACACGGCGTACGACCACTACTACACGGACCCCGGGGTGACGCCGAACTCGTGTCTGGCGCCGGTCTGGGCCCCGCCGTTCTACGCCTTCAAGATCGTGCCGGGGGACCTCGGGACGAAGGGCGGCATCGTGACGGACGCGCGGGCCCGTGCGCTGCGTGCGGACGGCTCGGTGATCCGGGGCCTGTACGCGGCGGGCAACGCGAGCGCGGCGGTGATGGGCCACAGCTACGCGGGGGCCGGATCGACGATCGGCCCCGCGATGACGTTCGGTTACGTGGCGGCGAACGACATCGCGGACTCGTGAGCCGCGGGACCGGTCCTAGCCCTGCTGGAAGAGCTCGGCGGGGAGCGGCTTCAGGAGGGCGTAGAGGTCATCGGTGATCGGGCGGTCCCAGCTGGCGATGGTGACCAGCACGTTGTCGCTGCGGTCGAACTGCACGCAGGAGATGCGGGACTCCGACAGCTTGATCTTCCGGACGATGAGGAGGTTGTCGCCCTGCATGACGGGGCAGTCCTCGGCGCCGGTGACCTCGACCTCCTCGTCGTTCTCCAGGGCTTCGAGGAGCTGGGCCACCTCGAAGGGGACCTGGCCGTCGGAGAGGTCCCTGGCGGGGGAGCCCTCGGGAAGGTTGCCGATGATCATCGCGGGGCCGCGTCCGCCGAACAGGTCGTAGCGGAGGAACACGCCCTGGCAGCTCCCGTCGGGCGCGGGCAGCAGCCCGGCCCCGAGATTGCCCGGCCAGTCCCCCGGGTCCATGGCCAGGACGTCGAAGTCCGGGCCGGCGGGTGTGGCGGCGCGGTGGCGGCGGAGGAAGGACATGCCGCCATGGTACGTGGCCGGACGGGTTTTCCGGCCCCGGGTCCCCTTCCCGGGTGGTCACACCGGTGGGACGAGCGTGAAGTAGTACGGGAGCAGGCCGGCGTCGCCGCGGACCCGCAGGGCGGTGGCCGGCCGCCGGCCACAGAGGAAGAGCGCCAGGTCCGACGCGGAGCCTTCGGCCTCGATGTCCGCCGGAACTTCGGAGCCTGGCTCCGCCACGACCTCGTCCCCGGAGAAGAGGACCGTCCAGGATTCGGGGCCGTCCGTACGCCGGAAGCGGTACCGCTCGCCGGCGCCCGCCCGGGCCGCCTCCTGGGAGTGGCGGGCCGGGGCCATCACCTCGACGGCCTGGGACACGGCGTCGGCCGCCAGCGCCGGGTCGAGGGGGCCGGGTGTGCCGGTCGCTGACTGCGCGTCCCAGCGGTGGACGGCCAGCTCGATGGTCTGCATCCGCAGCCAGAAGCCGGAGCTCTGCTCGGCCGACCAGGACCACACCGGCACGTCGGGGCCGAGCTCGCGGAAGAGCCCGGCCAGCGACCGGGCGCCTTCGGCGTACCAGGCGGTCAGCGCGTCCGGCGCCGGCCCGCGGTTCGGCGCCCGCTCGGGCCGCGGCCAGGCGGCGAGCACGTCCGGGTCGGCCGGGAGCCCGTACAGGGAGAGATCGCTCGGGTCCGGCGCCTGGGTGAGGCGCTCCCGCAGGATGTGGGCGACGTAGCGCTGCACTCCCCCCAGGTGCCCGATGAGGTCGGAGACCGACCAGCCGGGGCAGGAGGGGACCAGGGGCGCCGCCCGGCCCGGTTCGAGGGCGCGGCGGACGGCCTGCTCGAAGGCCGACGCCTCGGCGCGGAGGTGGTTGATCCGCTCGGTGTGGTCCATGGGATCACCCTTCCCACGCTCCCGCGGTTCCTCCCCTCTCGGTGCGCCGTGAATCCGATCACGCCCCCGTTCCGGGCCCGGCCGACGTTCGGCGTGAACGACAGGAGCCGACGTCCCCGCCGACGGCCTACGGCACGTACGCCGCCACGGCGGCCGGGAGCCCGAGAGGCCGGCCCCGAGCTTGCGGCAGGCCGAGGACAGCACCCAGTCATGGCCGGGACCGCCCAGGCCGGGGCCGTCCCGGCCGGCCCGGCCGCCGCGCGCCGCGCTGCGCGGAGCTCCTTCTCCGTGAGCCCGCCCTCCCAGGACGACCGGCACGGCAGGCCGCCGCCGAGGCCCAGCAAGGTCTCGGTGGTCCGGGAGTCGGTCCCGGCGGCGTTGAAGGCGTCCCACATGACTGCTCGGACTGCAGGCGCAGCCGGGCCGGACGTCCTGGGTGGGGGGTCTCCCGTGCGAGGGAGTCCGAGGCCTCGGCGAGCCGGTCGCTGTGGGCGATGACCTGGGCGAGCCGGATGACGATGTTCCCTGGCGCAGCGCCGGCAGCCACCGGGGCGGCGGCCCCGCGCCCGGTGGTGCGCCGCGTACCCGTGCGGGAACTACGTGAGGTCGAACTCCCCGCCCCGCGCGTTCAGCACGAACTTGCGCCACTCGTCCGGCGCGAAGATCAGCGAAGGGCTCTCCGGCCGGTCACCGTTGCGCATGGCGATGAAGCCCTCGACGAAGGCGATCTGGACGTCCCCCGCTCCCCGGCTGCTCGACTGCCAGTCCGCCTCGGTGAGGTCGAGGTCCGGCTTGCCCCAGCCGGCGCGGGTTTGTGAAGTCATGCTCTCTGCCACCTGCGTGCTCCTCCCGGTACGTCATCCGGGGGCAAGGTTAACCACCGCAGCGGGTGCCGCACAGGCCACGGTGAGTCACCTGTGACCGGTCCGGCACCCGCGGCCGGACCCACGATCGTGGTCAGGAGGCGGGAGGTTCGGCCCCCATCAGCCACATCGCGAAGAACTGCGCGCCGCCGCCGTAGGCGTGCCCCATGGCCCGGCGGGCGCCCGGAACCTGGTGTTCCCCGGCCTGGCCGCGGACTTGGAGGGCCGCCTCCGCGAAGCGGATCATGCCGGAGGCGCCGATCGGGTTGGTGGAGAGCACCCCGCCGGACGGGTTGACGGGGAGGTCCCCGTCGAGTTCGGTCACCCCGGCCTCGGTGAGCTTCCAGCCCTCGCCCTCCTCCGCGAAGCCCAGGTTCTCCAGCCACATCGGCTCGTACCAGGAGAACGGCACGTACATCTCCACCGCGTCGATCTCCCGCCGCGGGTCGGTGATCCCGGCCTGCCGGTAGACGTCGGCCGCGCAGTCCTTGCCCGCCTGCGGCGACACGAAGTCCTTGCCCGCGAAGAGCGTCGGCTCGCTCCGCATCGCCCCGCCGTGCACCCAGGCCGACGGCTTCGGCGAACGGGCCGCGCCCTCCCGGTCGGTGAGGACCATCGCGCAGGCCCCGTCCGAGGAGGGGCAGGTCTCGGAGTACCGGATCGGGTCCCACAGCATCGGCGAGGCCTGGACCTTCTCCAAAGTGATGTCGTGCTCGTGGAGGTGCGCGTACGGGTTCTTCAGCGCGTTGCGCCGGTCCTTGTACGCCACCAGCGAGCCCACCGTGTCCGGCGCCCCGGTGCGCCGCATGTACGCGCGCACGTGCGGGGCGAAGAATCCGCCCGCGCCCGCCAGCAGCGGCTGCTGGAAGGGAACGGGGAGCGAGAGCCCCCACATGGCATTCGACTCGGACTGCTTCTCGAAGGCGAGGGTGAGGACGGTCCGGTGGACGCGCGCCGCGACGAGGTTGGCGGCGACGAGCGCCGTGGACCCGCCGACCGAACCGGCCGTGTGCACGCGCAGCATCGGCTTGCCGACCGCCCCGAGCGCGTCCGCCAGGTAGAGCTCCGGCATCATCACGCCCTCGAAGAAGTCGGGGGCCTTGCCGATGACGACCGCGTCGATGTCCGCCCAGGTCAGCTCGGCGTCGGCGAGGGCGCGCGCCGCCGCCTCGCGCACCAGGCCTGCGATGGAGACGTCGTGGCGGGCGGCGACGTGCTTGGTCTGGCCGATCCCGACGACGGCGACCGGCTCCTTGCCCGAGGTGCTCATGCTCGGTCCCCTTCCAGGACGGCGACCAGGTTCTGCTGGAGGCAGGGGCCGGAGGTGGCGTGGGCGACGGCCCGGTCGGACTCGCCGCGGTGGATGCGGGCGGCCGCCTCGCCGATCCGGATGAGGCCGGCGGCCATGACCGGGTTGGCGGCGAGTGCTCCGCCGGAGGGGTTGACGGTGACGCCGTCGCCGAGCCCGAGGGCCTTGCGGAGCACGACCTCCTGGGAGGAGAAGGGCGCGTGCAGTTCCGCCGTGTCCACCGGGGCTTCGAAGACCCCGGCGTGCTCGGCGGCGGTCCGCGTGGACGGCGAGTCGGTGAGGTCGCGCAGGCCCAGGCTGTGGGCCTCGATGCGGTGGTCGATGCCGGTGATCCAGGCGGGGCGCTCGCACAGCCGCCGCGCGGTGTCTCCGGCCGCGAGGATCACCGCGGCCGCGCCGTCGCCGATGGGCGGGCAGTCCCCGGTGCGCAGCGGGCGGACCTGGTAGTCGCCCTGGGCCACCGAACCGCGCAGCTGCGCGTGCGGGTTGGCCTCGGCGGCGGCGCGGCTGCGGGCGCCGATGGCGGCCAGGGCGGGCTCGTCCGTCTCGCCGGCGTCGATCAGGGCCTGGGCCTGGAGGGCGGCCAGGGCCACGGAGTCGGGCCAGAGGGGGGCGAGGTAGTAGGGGTCGAGCTGGCGGGTCAGCACGTCGCGTACCGGCCCCGGCGAGGACTTCCCGTACGCGTAGACGAGCGCGGTGTCGGCCTCGCCGGTCTGGATCTTGACCCAGGCCTCGTAGAGGGCCCAGGCGCCGTCCATCTCGACGTGCGACTCGGAGATGGGCGGCCAGGCGCCGACTCCGTCGAGGGTCATGGTGAAGGAGAAGGCGCGGCCGGCCAGGTAGTCGCTGGAGCCGGAGCAGGTGAAGCCGATCTCGCCGGCCTTCAGGCCGGTCTGGGCCAGCACCTGGTGGAGGACCGGCATCACCATCTCGACTTCGCTGACTTCGTCGGTGCGGCGCAGGTGGTCGCTCTGCGCGAAGGCGACGACGGCCACGTCGCGTGCGTGCCTGCTCGTCCTGGGCATCAGATGAGCTCCTTGTACGCGTCGTAGTCCGCGTCCGGCTCGCCGGTGGGGCGGTAGTGGTCGGGGTAGCGGCCGCCTTCGGTCCACACGGGTTCGACGCGCAGGCCCATGCGGACCTGGTCGTACGGGATGCCGCCGATCCGGCCGTGGAGGGCGAGGCCGGCGCCGTCGAGGGCGATGTGGGCGTAGACGTACGGGACCTCGATGTCGAGGTTGCGGGCCTTGATGTTGACGATGCAGAAGGTGGTGACCGTACCGGCCGGGCCGACCTCGACCTGGTCGGTGGTGGCGACCCCGCAGGTGGGGCAGGCACCGCGCGGCGGGACGTACACCTTGTGGCAGGAGGGGCAGCGCTCGCCGACGGTCTTCTGCTCGGAGAGGGCGTTGATGTAGGCGGTCTGGGCGCGGCCGGGGCTGTACGTGTAGTCGAGGCGGGCCGGGGCGACGATGCCGGTGACGGGCTCCGCGAAGACCCCGTCGTGCGGGGCGGCTTCGGCTTCGGCTTCGGCTCCCTCGTACGGCTCGAAGCAGGCGATGTCGGTGATCGCCCCGGCCCGCTCGGCGGCCCACCGCACCCGCACCCGCATCCCGGTCCGCACGGCCTCGGGGCCGGGGGCGTCGAGGGCGTGCAGCAGAGCGGTGTCGGCGCCGTCGAGCCTGACCAGCACCCAGGCGAACGGCGTGCCCAGGGGCTGGTTCGGGCGGGGCCGGCCGTTCCAGGCCCAGGTGGTGACGGTGCCGGTGGCGCCGACCTCGACGAGCTCGCGGATCTCCTCGGCGGTGACGGGGTCGTACTCGACGGGCGGAACCATCACTTTGCCGCCGGAGGTCCTGACCCCGAGCACGACACCTTCGCGCAGCCCGGTGAGGAACGCGGACTGAACGGGTCCCAGGGACCGCGTAAAGGGAAACTCGACGACGAGAGGCGCACGGAGCACCTCTGGCGGTGACGCGGCGGCTGTCATGGGCGACTCTCCGATTCTCACTTCGGGGTAACGAACAGCTCCAACTCCCCACCCACACCGGGGGCAAATCCAGCTCGCCGGCGTTTGAGGCGCGGGGTCTGGGGCGGCGCCCCAGATCTTCAAGCTCAGCCTGGGGGCACGAACCAGCCCGGGCCGGGGGGACTTCCAGCCCGGCCGGGGACAAATCCAGCTCGCCGGCGTTTGAGGCGCGGGGTCTGGGGGGTGCCCCAGATCTTCAAGCTCAGCCGCGGCACCCCGACCCCGGCCGGGACACCTACAGCCCCGCCGGCGTTTGAGGCGCGGGGTCCGGGGCAGCGCCCCGGTCCTACTCCCGCCGATACACCGCGGCCCGCTTCTCCGCAAAGGCCCGCGCCCCCTCCTTCGCATCCGCGGTGTCAAAAATCGGCCACCCCCGCACAAGCTCCGCGGCCAACCCCTCCGCCTCCGTCAGCTCCGCGGCCTGGTAGACCGACGCCTTCACCGCCTCCACCGCCAACGGCCCACACGCGTTGATCCGCTCGGCGATCTCCAGGGCCGCCTCCAGCGCCGTCCCTTCCTCCACCACCCGCCCGATCAACCCGATCCGCGCCGCCTCCTCCGCGGGGTACGGCCGCCCGGTCAGCAGCATCTCCAGCGCGTGCGTCCGCGGGATCTGCCGCGGCAGCCGCACCGTGGAGCCCCCGATCGGGAAGAGCCCCCGCTTGACCTCGAACAGCCCGAAGGTGGCCCCCTCCCCCGCCACCCGGATGTCCGTGCCCTGCAGGATCTCGGTCCCGCCTGCCACGCAGTAGCCCTCCACCGCCGCGATCACCGGCTTGCGCGGCCGGTGGTGGCGGAGCATCGCCTTCCAGTGCAGGTCGGGGTCGGCCTTGAGCCGGTCCCGGTACTGGTCGCCCGCCATCCCCTTCCCGGCCAGCGCCTTGAGGTCCATTCCGGCGCAGAAGTCCCCGCCCGCGCCCGTCAGCACCACGGAGCGGATCTCGTCGTCGGCGTCCGCCTCCAGCCAGCCGTCGTACAGCCCCACCAGCAGCGGCAGCGAGAGCGCGTTCTTCGCCTCGGGCCTGTTCATGGTGAGCACCAGCGTGGCGCCGTGGCGTTCCACGGTCAGGTGTTCCGTCCCACCCATTGCCGTCCTCCCGTCTCAAGACCTAGAACAGGTTGCAGTAGGGGCCGGTGCAGTTCAATAGTTTTCTGACACTCAGTCAGATTTCTTGGGCCGCTCCCTTCCCACTTGCGGTCGGCGGCGCTCTAATGACCGCCGGAGCAGACCAGCCATGGGCATTTTTCGGGGTCAGGAGGAACGGTGGAGTACAACCTTGCCGACCTGTTCGAATCGGTCGTGGACGTGGTTCCGGACCGCGAGGCCCTCGTGTACGTGGACCACCCCGGGACCGGCGCCGAGCGCCGCCTCACGTACGCGGAGCTGGACACGGCGGCGAACCGCGTCGCGCACCACCTGCTGGACAGCGGGCTGAAGCCCGGCGAACACGTGGGCCTGCACCTCTACAACGGGATCGAGTACCTGCAGACCGTACTGGCCTGCCTGAAGGCCCGGCTGGTTCCGGTGAACGTCAACTACCGGTACGTGGAGGAGGAGCTGGTCTACCTCTACAACGACGCCGGCCTCGCCACGCTCGTCTTCGAGGGCGAGTTCACCGAGCGGGTGGCCGCCGCCCTCCCGCAGACGACGAAGCTCCGCCACCTGATCCGCGTCGGGGCGGCCCCCGAGGGGGCGCCGGAGCCCTCGATCGCGCCGGTCGCGTACCCGGACGCCGAGGCGGCCGGCTCACCGGAGCGCGGCTTCGCACCCAGGTCGCCCGATGACCTGTTCATCATCTACACCGGCGGTACGACCGGTATGCCCAAGGGCGTCATGTGGCGGGCCGAGGACCTCTTCTTCGCCGGGCTCTTCGGCGGCGAGCCCTCGGGGGAGCCGGTCAAACGGCCCGAGGAGCTGGCGGAGCGGGTCGCGTCGAAGGGCGCCGGGCTGACCTTCTTCCCCGCCCCTCCGCTGATGCACGGCACGTCCACCCTCACCTCGTTCATCGCCTTCAACTACGGCCAGCGGGTGGTCATCCACCGCAAGTACGCGCCCGAAGAGGTGCTCCGTACGATCGAGAAGGAGAAGGTCTCCAGCGTGTCGCTGGTGGGTGACGCGATGCTGCGGCCGCTCATCGACGCCCTGAACGGCCCGCTCAAGGGGACCGACCTGTCCTCGCTGTTCAGCGTCTCCTCGTCAGGCGCGATCATGTCGGAGACGGTACGGGCCGAGTTCCAGCGGCTGGCGCCGAACGTGCTGCTCCTGAACAACTTCGGATCGTCGGAGTCCGGCTCCAACGGGCGGGCGGCGAGCGACTCGAGCCCGGAGAAGGGCTTCCGCCTGGAGGTCAACGACCGTACGCAGGTGGTGGACCCGGTGACGCACGAGCCGGTGCCGGTGGGCGTACCGGGGCGTCTCGCGCAGCGCGGGCATGTCCCGCTGGGCTACTACAACGACCCGGCGAAGACCGCCGAGACCTTCTTCCAGAAGGGCACGGAGCGCTGGGTGCTGCTCGGCGACATGGCCACGGTGGACGAGGCGGGCATCGTCACCGTCCTCGGGCGCGGCTCGCAGTGCATCAACACGGGTGGCGAGAAGGTCTATCCGGAGGAGGTCGAGCAGGCGCTCAAGTCCCACCCGGACGTGTACGACGCCCTCGTGGCGGGCGTCCCGGACCCGAAATGGGGCAGCCACGTGGCCGCGGTGGTCCAACTCCGCGCGGGCGCCCCGGAACCGACCCTGGACGAGATCCAGAACCACTGCCGCACCAGGCTGGCGGGCTACAAGATCCCGCGCCAGCTGGTCATCACGCCCACCATCCAACGCTCCCCGAGCGGCAAGGCGGACTACCGCTGGGCAAAAACGGTGGCAACGGAGGCAAACGCGTAGCCCCTGCGGGGGGCTCGGCGGTCTCCCCCGGCGGGGGCTCCACGGGACCTCGGCGGCGTCCCGGCCGGGGGCTCACGGGCTCCCCGGCCGCCGCGGCCGCAACGGGCTCCCCGGCCGCCGGGGCCGCAACGGGTCCCCGGCCGGGGGCCGCAACGGGTACCCGGCCAGGGTCGCCGCCGGGAGGGTCCCCGGGCCGGGGGCTGCGGCGGAGCGGGTCCCTATTCGGAGCCGCGGCGGGGCGGGGTCCCTGACGGAAGCTTCGCGGGGACCGGGGCCGGTGCCGGGGTGGGGTGTTGTCCGGGACTCATGATTTGCGGCGCCCCATCGGAGGTGCCCTGTACAGGCTCGGCGCGCGCCACAAATCACGTTTTACGTCCCGGACAACACCCCGCCCCGTCCCCGTCCCCGGTCAAACCGTCCAGACCGGCCAACCATCCAGCCCGGACGGAGGTAGGCATGCGGCTCATCACAACAGACGATCACTCGTTCGAGTCATTGATTTACCCGGCCGGCGACTGGCAATCTACCGAATGATCGGTCGGTTTCTCCACGATGAGGTGACGGCATGGCGGCTTACGCGGATCTCCACGACGAAGGCGAGCGGCTGAGCCGCGACGGGCTGGCCGCGCTCCAGCTGACGCGACTGCGCGCGACCCTGCACCGCGCCTACGACCGGGTGCCGTTCTACCGGGAGGCCTTCGACAAGGCCGGCCTGCACCCCGACGACTGCCGCTCCCTCTCCGATCTCGCCCTGTTCCCCTTCACCACCAAGACCGATCTGCGCGACCAGTACCCCTTCGGCATGTTCGCCGTTCCCCGCGCGCAGGTGCGCCGCATCCACGCCTCCAGCGGCACCACCGGGCGCCCCACCGTCGTCGGATACACCGACGGGGACCTTTCAACCTGGGCAGATGTCGTCGCCCGGTCCATACGGGCCGCGGGCGGACGGCCCGGCCACATCATCCACATCGCCTACGGCTACGGACTGTTCACCGGGGGCCTCGGCGCGCACTACGGCGCCGAGCGCCTCGGCTGTACGGTCGTGCCCGCCTCGGGCGGGATGACGGACCGGCAGGTCCGACTCATCCAGGACTTCCGCCCGGAGGTCATCATGGTGACCCCCTCGTACATGCTGACCCTGCTGGACGAGATGGAGCGCCAGGGGGTGGACCCGCGTGCGACCTCGCTCAGAACGGGCATATTCGGCGCGGAGCCGTGGACCGAGGAGATGCGCCGGGAGATCGAGGAGCGGCTCGGCATCGACGCGGTGGACATATACGGGCTGTCCGAGGTCATGGGTCCGGGCGTGGCGCAGGAATTCGCCTCCGCCAAAGACGGGCTCCACATATGGGAGGACCACTTCTACCCCGAGGTGGTCGATCCGCTGACCGGCGCGGTCCTGCCGGAGGGCCAGCCCGGAGAGCTGGTGTTCACCTCCCTCACCAAGGAGGCCATGCCCGTCATCCGCTACCGCACCCGGGATCTGACGCGGCTGCTGCCCGGGACGGCCCGTCCGGCCTTCCGCCGGATGGAGAAGGTCACGGGCCGCAGCGACGACATGATCATCCTGCGCGGGGTGAACATATATCCGACCCAGATCGAGGAGATCCTCCTGCGGACGGCCGGTCTCGCTCCCCATTTCCAGCTGCGGCTGGCGAAGGAGGGCAGGATGGACGCCTTGACGGTACGGGTGGAGGCGCGCCGGGAGGCGGACGCCGCCCGGCGGGAGACCGCGGGCGCCGCCGTGGTCCGGTCCGTCAAGGAGGGGATCGGGGTCTCCGTGAAGGTCGAGGTGGTCGATCCGGAGACGCTGGAACGCTCCGTGGGGAAGATCAAGCGGCTGGTGGACCTCCGCGGGGTCGGAGAGGGAGGAGATGCGCCTGGGGGCGGCTGAAACCACCCCTTCGGGTCTATTTCGAGGCGGCTCCCGGGAGCCGGCGGGCGCTGCCGGGTAGTGCATGAGGCGTGATCTCCCTCATCCGGCAGCTCTACGACCGTCTCCAGGGTTCCCCTGTCGGGCTGGCCTGGAGCCGCGGCCGGGAGATGGAGCTGATGCACCGGGCCATGGGCTTCGCCGCCCTCGGGTTCCTCACCCTGGTGCCGCTGCTGGTGGTGGTGGCGGCCGCCGCGCCCGGCAGCGGTTCGGGGTTCGGCCGATGGCTCGGCCAGGCCCTCGGGGTGACGGAGTCCTCGCGGGCGCGGGTCGAGATGCTGTTCAGCGCGGCGGACCTGGCGCTGGAGCGGACCACCGCCTTCGGGCTCGCGGCCTTGGCCGTCTTCGGCCTGACCTTCGGCTCGGCCGTGCAGACCGGCTACGAGAAGGTCTGGGACCTTCCGACCGCCCGCTGGCACACCATGTGGCGGCACGTCATCTGGCTGGCCCTGCTGGTCTGCTACCTCGCCCTGCTCGTCGAGATCCCGGCTCCGTCGGACAACGCCATGGGCCCGATCCTGGGCACCATGGGCGACCTCCTCGGAACCTGCCTGTTCTTCTGGGGCTCGCAGCGGCTGCTGCTGGGCGGCCGGGTCCGCTGGCGCGCCCTGATCCCGGGGGCCGTGGCCACCAGCCTCGGGCTGCTGGGACTGCGGGTCTTCTCGCAGCTGGTGTTCTCCCCGCTGATCGCCTCGAACGCCGTGACCTACGGCCCCTTCGGAACCCTGCTGGTCGTCCAGTCCTGGCTGGTCGGCATCGGCTTCGTGGTCTACGGAGGGGCCCTCGTCGGTCGCCTCTTCCATGAGCACCTCACCCTGCAGCGCCTGCGCCACAGCGGAGTCTTTCCCCCCGACGACTCCCCTTCCCATGATCCGGGACCGGGCTGACCGAGCGGTCCGGCGATGCCGGGATATACAGGAGCCGCCTGTCAGCTCTTGGCCACCACACGGGGGCGGCGGCCGGGTGGGCTCAGTGGGCGCCGGCCGGGGGCTGCCCGAAGCGGTCGCGGAGTTCGCGCTTGAGGATCTTGCCGCTGGCGTTGCGCGGGAGGGCGGCCACGAACAGGACCCGCTTCGGGGCCTTGAAGTGGGCCAGCTTCTCCCGCGCGTACGTCATCAGCTCCGCCTCCGTCACCTCCCCGCGCGGGACCACCACCGCCGTCACCGCCTCGATCCACCGCTCGTCGGGCAGCCCGACCACCGCCGCCTCGGCCACGCCCGGATGGGTGTACAGCACGTCCTCCACCTGCCGTGAGGCGACCAGTACCCCGCCCGAGTTGATGACGTCCTTCACCCGGTCCACCACCGTGAAGTAGCCCTCCGCGTCCCGCACCGCCAGGTCCCCCGAGCGGAACCACCCGTCCCGGAAGGCCTGGTCCGTCGCCTCCGGGTCGTTCCAGTACCCCAGGCACAGCTGCGGGGACCTGTAGACCACCTCGCCCGCCGTGCCGTCCGGGACGTCCTTGCCCTCCTCGTCGACGACCTTCGCCTCGACATGGCGTACCGGACGCCCGCACGAGTCCATCCGCCCCTCGTGTTCCGCCGGCCCCAGCACCGTGGCCAGCGGCCCGATCTCGCTCTGCCCGAAGCAGTTGTAGAAGCCGAGCCCCGGCAGCCGGCCGCGCAGCCGCTCCAGGACCGGCACCGGCATGATCGAGGCCCCGTAGTACGCCTTGCGCAGCGCGCCCAGGTCCCGCCGCCCGAAGTCCGGGTGGTTGGCAAGGGCGATCCACACCGTCGGCGGGGCGAAGAGGCTGTCCGCCCGCCCCGCCTCGACCAGGTCGAAGATCTGCTCCGCGACCGGCGCGTCCAGGATCGTGTTCTCCGCCCCCACCACCAGGTACGGCAGCAGGAAGACGTGCATCTGCGCCGAGTGGTAGAGCGGCAGCGAGTGCACCGGCCGGTCCCCCTCGGCCAGGTCCAGCGCCTCGATCGCGCTCTCGTACTCGTGGACGAGGGCCTTGTGCGTCATCATCGCGCCCTTGGGCAGGGCCGTGGTGCCGGAGGTGTAGAGCAGCTGGACCACGGTGTCGGGGTCGCCGGTCCCTTCGTACGGCGTCTGTTCCGCCTCCGGATCGGCCAGGTCCCGCAGCGGCCGTACCTCGTACCCCGCCGGCACCCGGCCGGCCAGTTCCGGATCGGCGAGCACCAGGGCGCTTTCCGAGTTCCGCAGGATGTAGGCGAGGTCCTCGCCCGTCAGATTCTGGTTCACCGGGACGTGGACGAGCCCGGCCCGGGCGCAGGCGAGGAACGCGATCAGGTAGGCGTCGGAGTTGTGCGCGAAGGTGGCGACCCGGTCGCCGGGGGCCAGCCCGTGGTGCCCCCTGAGGAGCGCCGCGGCGGTGGAGACGGCCGCGTCGAGCCGGGCGTAGTTCCAGCTCCGTTCCCGGTAGCGGAGCGCCGTCCGGTCCGGGGTCCGCCGCGCGCTGTCCCGCACCAGTCCGTCGACCGTGTTCTGCCGCACTGCCTTCATGACGCGAACCTCGTCTCCCCCGTTGGATACCAAACGGGATGTTGACAGATCATCCGATCACCTGCATGAGTGTGGGGCAGCCCGAGCACCACCGGCTTCACGAGCAACCACGCTCGATCGCAGGCTACTTGGGAGACATGTTGCGCGCTTTCGATGCACACCGCCCCACCCGACCCGTATTCCGCCGCGTCGCCCTGCTCGGCGCCGCCCTCCTAGCCGCCACCGCTGCGATCCCGCAGGCCGCGGCGGCCACCGACGACAACACCGCCTCCGGCGGCGGGCTTTCGGCGGTCATCCGCTACACCGAGAACGGCATACCCCACATAGTCGCCCGGGACTACGCGCACCTCGGCTTCGGCACCGGCTGGGCGCAGGCCGCCGACCAGGTGTGCGTCCTGGCCGACGGGTTCGTGACCGTCGCGGGGGAGCGCTCGCACTGGTTCGGCCCCGAAGCCGCCCCCGACGGGTCGCTCTCGTCCGCCACCGGGAACCTCTCCAGCGACCTGTACTTCAAGGGCGTACGGGAGTCCGGCACGGTCGAGCGGCTGCTCTCGACGCCCGCTCCGGCCGGTCCCAGCACGCACCTGAAGGAGCTGATGCGCGGCTGGGCCGCCGGCTACAACGCCTGGCTCGCCCAGAACGAGGTCACCGACCCGGCCTGCAAGGGCGCGGCCTGGGTCCACCCGGTCACCGCCACGGACGTGGCCGCCCGCGGCTTCGCGGTCTCGGTCCTCGGCGGCCAGGGGCGCGGCATCGACGGCATCACGGGCGCGCAGCCACCGGGCGCTCAGGCGCCGGCCCCGCAGACGCCGAGCGCGTCAGGTGCCCGTACCGCGGACGCACAGGAGGCGGATCCGGCCGCCGCTGCCGAGGCCGCCCGGGAGTTCTTCGACACCACCCGCTACGACATGGGCTCCAACGCGGTGGCCTTCGCCGGCTCCACCACGGCGAGCGGCGGCGGTCTGCTGCTCGGCAACCCGCACTACCCCTGGCAGGGCGGCCGCCGCTTCTGGCAGTCGCAGCAGACCATACCGGGCGAGCTGAACGTCTCGGGCGGCTCCCTGCTCGGCACCACCGTGGTCAACATCGGCTTCAACGAGAAGGTGGCCTGGAGCCATACGGTGGCCACCGGCACCCCCGTCAACCTGCACCAGCTGGCCCTCGACCCGGCCGATCCGACCGCCTACCTGGTCGACGGGAAGCCGGAGAAGATGACCCGGCGGACCGTCACCGTCCCCGTGGCGACGGGCGATCCGGTCACCCGCACCCAGTGGTGGACCCGCTACGGGCCCGTGATCACGGGCCTCGGCCCGAGCCTGCCCCTGCCCTGGACGGCAGGGACGGCGTACGCGCTGAACGACCCCAACGCGGCGAACCTGCGCGGCTCCGACACCGCCCTCGCCATGGGCAGGGCCCGCTCGGTCACGGGCATCCAGGACGCCCTGCGGCGCACGCAGGGCTTGCCCTGGGTCAACACGGTGGCCGCGGACTCCGCGGGCGGCACCCTCTTCACCCAGTCCCAGGTGCTCCCCCGCATCACCGACGAGCTCGCCGCCCGCTGCTCCACCCCGCTCGGCCGGGCCACGTATCCGGCCTCGGGGCTGGCGGTCCTGGACGGTTCACGCGGCGACTGCGCGCTTGGCGCGGATCCGGACGCCGTACAGCCGGGCGTGTTCGGGCCGGGGAAGGCGCCGGCCTTGCGCGACGCCCCGTACGTGGAGAACTCCAACGACAGCGCCTGGCTGGCCAATGCCGACCGTCCGCTGACCGGCTACGAGCGGGTCTGGGGCAACGTCTCCACCCCGCGCTCGATGCGTACGCGCGGTGCGGTGGAGGACGTGTCGGCGATGGCCGCGAAGGGCCGGCTGACCGTGGCCGACCTGCAGAAGCAGCAGTTCGCGAACCGGGTGCCGGCCGGTGATCTGGCGGCCGCCGACGCGGCGCGGGCCTGCGCGGCCCTGCCCGGTGGTACGGCGACCGCGAGCGACGGCAGCGCCGTGGACGTCTCGGCGGCGTGCGGGGTGCTGGCGGGCTGGGACCGTACCGCCGACAGCTCCAGTCGCGGCGCGCTGCTCTTCGACCGGTTCTGGCGCAAGGTGACGGCCACGACCCCGGCCAAGGACCTGTGGCTGGTGCCGTTCTCGGCGGCCGATCCCGTACACACGCCCCGTACGCTCAACCAGGCCGCGCCCGGCATCGGGCGGTCCCTCGCGGACGCGGTCGCCGAGCTGAGGGGGGCCGGGATCGCGCTGGACGCCCCGCTGGGCGAGCACCAGTTCGTGGTCCGCGGCGGGCAGAAGCTGCCGGTGGGCGGCGGTACGGAGGGGCTCGGCGTCTGGAACAAGATCGAGGCGCCGTGGAACGCGGCGGCCGGCGGCTACCCGGAGGTCGTGCACGGCTCCAGCCACATCCAGGCGGTGGGCTGGGACGGCGGGCGCTGCCCGGTGGCGCGCACCCTGCTGACGTACAGCCAGTCGGCGAACCCGAACTCGCCCTCCTACGCGGACCAGACCCGGCTGTTCTCGCAGGAGCGCTGGGTGACCTCGAGGTTCTGCGAGCGGGACATCCTCACCTCGCCGCAGCTGAAGGTGGTGTGGCCGCGCGAGCGCCGGTGACCCGTTCCCTCTTCCTGGCCGCGGCCCTCACGGGCTGACGGCCAGGAAGAGGTACGCGGCCAGCAGGACGAGGTGCACACCGCCCTGGAGCAGCGTGGCGCGGCCGGGGGCGAGGGTCAGGGCGCTGACCACGACGGTCAGGGCGAGCAGCACCATGTGGACCGGGTCGAGGCCCAGCGTCAGCGGGCCCGAGAGCCAGACCGAGGCCAGGGCGATGGCCGGGATGGTCAGGCCGATGCTGGCGATGGCGGAGCCGTAGCCCAGGTTGAGGCTGGTCTGGACGCGGTCGCGGCGGGCCGCGCGGACGGCGGCCAGGGTTTCGGGGGCCAGGACGAGCAGGGCGATGATCACACCGACGACGGCGTTGGGCAGGCCGGCGTCGGCGACGCCCTTCTCGATGGTCGGCGAGACGGCCTTGGCGTTGCCGACCACCGCGACGAGCGCGACCAGCAGCAGGCCGAGGCCGGCGAGGGCGGCGCGGGCGGTGGGCCGCGTGGCGTGGGCGGAGTCGTCGGCGTGCGTGCCGGGTCTCCGCCCAGTGTCCACAGGCAGGAAGTAGTCCCGGTGGCGGACGGTCTGGACGGTGATGAACAGGCCGTAGAGCGCGAGCGAGGCGACGGCGGCGAAGGTCAGCTGGGCGGTGGAGAACTCGGGACCCGGCTTGGAGGTGGTGAAGGTCGGCAGGACGAGGCTGAGGACGGCGAGGGTCGCGACGGTGGCGAGGGCCGCGCCGGAGCCTTCGGCGTTGAAGACGGCGACGCGGTTGCGCAGGGCGCCGACGAGCAGGGACAGGCCCACGATGCCGTTGCAGGTGATCATGACGGCGGCGAAGACGGTGTCCCGGGCGAGGGAGGCGGTCTTGCCGCCGCCGTCGGCCATCAGGGTGACGATGAGCGCCACTTCGATGACGGTGACGGCGACGGCCAGGACGAGGGAGCCGAAGGGTTCGCCGACGCGGTGGGCGACGACCTCGGCGTGGTGGACGGCCGCCAGCACCGCGCCCGCCAGGCAGAGGGATACCAGCGCCACCGCGAACCCGGGCAGGTCGCGCCCCCAGCTGAAGACGAGCGCCACGAGGGCCACCACGGGGACCAGGAGGGTCCAGTCGGTCAGGGGGGAGGTGCGCGTTGCCGTACTCATGTCAGCCAAGTTGCCAGAACTGTTCCTCCCGTGCGGCGCAAGGCGCGCCTCCGGGGCCCCGACGTGGCACTTCTCACCAGATATCCGGGCGCGGCAGACGCCGTCACATGGCGCGGTCGTGGCCTTCCCAGTACGGGTCGCGCAGCCGCCGCTTGTACAGCTTGCCGTTGGGGTCGCGGGGCATCGTCTTGATGAAGTCGACCGTCTTGGGGCGCTTGTAGCCGGCGAGCTGCTGCGCGCAGTGGTGCAGGATCTCCGTGGCCAGCGCGTCCCCCGCCTCGAATCCCTCGGCCGGTTCGATGACGGCCTTGACCTCCTCGCCCCAGTCGGCGTGCGGGACGCCGAAGGCGGCGGCGTCGGCGACCGCCGGATGGCTGAGGAGGGCGGACTCGATCTCGGCGGGGTAGATGTTGACCCCGCCCGAGATGATCATGTCGATCTTGCGGTCGCGGAGGAAGAGGTACCCCTCCTCGTCCATCAGGCCCAGGTCGCCCACCGTGAAGAAGTCGCCGATGCGGTTCTTCTTCGTCTTTCCCTCGTCCTTGTGGTAGCTGAAGCCGCCGGTGTTCATCTTCAGGTAGACGGTGCCCAGTTCCCCGGGCGGCAGCCGGTTGCCGTCGTCGTCGAAGATGGCGAGTTCGCTGATCGGCCAGGCCTTGCCGACGGTTCCCGGCTTCTTCAGCCAGTCCTCGGCGGTGGCGAAGGCCCCGCCGCCCTCGCTCGCCGCGTAGTACTCCTCCACGCACCGGCCCCACCAGTCGATCATGGCCCGTTTGACGTGGTCGGGGCAGGGCGCGGCGCCGTGGATGGCATGGCGCATCGAGGAGACGTCATACGCGTCCTTCGTCTCCTGGGGGAGCGCGAGGAGCCGGTGGAACTGGGTGGGGACCATGTGGGTGTGCGTGCACGCGTGCCGGTCGATCAGCCGCAGCATCTCCTGCGGGGTCCACTTGTCCATCAAAACGAGCGGGTGCCCGATGTGCAGGGCCGCGCCCGCGAATTGCAGGACCGCGGTGTGGTAGAGCGGCGAGCAGACCAGGTGCACGTTGTCATCGAAGGGGCGGATGCCGAAGATGCCGAGGAAGCCGCCGAGATACGTTTCCTCCGGGAGCTTGCCGGGCAGCGGGCGCCGGATGCCGCGCGGGCGGCCGGTGGTGCCGGAGGTGTAGTTCATGACCCAGCCGAGGGTGCGCCCCCTGGGAGGGGTGGCGGGCTGTCCGTCGAGGAGTTCCCCGTACGGCCGGAAGCCCGGGACCGCTCCGACGGCGTAGCGGTGGCTCGCGGACAGGCCGGCCTCGTCGGCCGCGGCGAGGGCTGCGTCGGCGAAGCGCTCGTGGGCGATGAGGACCTTGGCGCCCGAGTCGGAGACGATCCAGGCGATCTCCGGGCCGACGAGGTGGTGGTTGACGGGGACGAGGTAGAAACCGGCCTGGGCGGCGGCGAGGTAGGCGGTGAAGAACTCGACGCCGTTCGGCAGGACGACGGCGAAGACGTCGCCCCGCTCCAGGCCGGCGGCGCGCAGGCCGTGGACGAGGCGGTTGACGTCGGCGTGCAGCCGGCCCGCGCTCCATTCCTCACCCTCGGATGTGATGAGGACGGTGCGCCCGGGGTCGGCGGCGGCCTGCGCCCAGAAGCCGTTGGGGGGCTGCTGCCGGTCGGTCGTGGCGGTCGTGGTGGTCGTCGTCATGCTGCTCACACCTCTCGGACTCGGCCGGCGATCCGGTTGACGCGGTCGATGGCGCGCTCGAAGCCGCTGGTGAGGTCGTCGAAGACGGCCTGGACGCTGCGTTCGGTGTTCATCCGGCCGACGATCTGGCCGACGGGGGTGCCGAGCAGCGGCTGGACCTCGTACTTCTGGATCCGGGAGACGGCCTCGGCGACGAGCAGGCCCTGAAGGGGCATGGGGAGCGCGCCGGGACCCTCGGGGTCGTCCCAGGCGTCGGTCCACTCGGTGCGCAGCTGGCGGGCGGGCTTGCCGGTGAGGGCGCGGGAGCGGACGGTGTCGCCGGAGCCGGCGGCGAGCAGCTTCTCGGTGAGGGCGCGGGAGTGGAGGTCGGCCTCGGTGGTGGTGAGCCAGAGGGAGCCGAGCCAGGCGCCCTGGGCGCCGAGGGCCAGGCCGGCGGCGATCTGCTCGCCGCTGCCGATGCCGCCGGCGGCGAGCACCGGGAGCGGGGCGACGGCCTCGGCGATCTCGGGGACCAGGACCATGGTCGCGATGTCGCCGGTGTGGCCGCCGGCCTCGTAGCCCTGGGCGACGACGACGTCGATGCCGGCTTCGGCGTGGCGGCGGGCGTGTTTGGCGCTGCCGGCCAGAGCGGCGACGAGGACGCCGTGGTCGTGGGCGCGCGCGATGACGTCTGCGGGCGGTGAACCGAGGGCGTTCGCCAGGAGTTTGATGGGGTAGTCGAAGGCGACGTCCAGCTGGTTGCGGGCGACCTGCTCCATCCAGCCGGTGATCCGCCAGCCGGAGGCCTCGCCCTCGGCGAGCTCGGGCACGTGGTGCTTGGCGAGGGTGTCGCGGACGAAGGCGCGGTGCCCCGCCGGGATCATCGCCTCGATGTCGGCTTCGCTGATGCCGTCGACGGCCTTCTTGGCCGGCATGACGACATCGAGGCCGTAGGGCTTGCCGTCGGTGTGCGCCTGCATCCAGTCGAGGTCGCGTTTGAGGTCGTCGGGCGCGGTGTAGCGGACCGCGCCGAGGACGCCGAATCCGCCCGCCCGGGTGATGGCGGCGGCGACCGCCGGGAAGGGCGTGAAGCCGAAGATGGCGTGTTCGACTCCCAGTTTCTTGCTCAGCTCCGTCTCCATGGGCGGCAGGATGCCGCAGCCCGGCATGCGAGGGAAGAGATTTTCTGATGCAGTGTCAGATTCTTTACGGGGCGGTCGGTGCGGGCGTTGGCCGACGGAGGGGCAGATACCCACTAGCGTGCGGGTCGCCTGCGGCGCGCTCGGCATGACTCGGGGTCCCGGGGCCGGATCTCGGGGCGGCGCCCGCTCCCGGGGTGGCCCCCTCCCGGAGCGGCAGTGCGGGCCGTTGCGGATGGCAGCGGGCAACAGGCGGCGGACAGCAGGCGGCTGGCAGCGCGTGAGCGGACAGGAGGGCCGGAGATGGCAGGAGTGACGGGGGCCGACGGACTGCGGCAGGCACCCGGGTGCGGGGACACGGACTTGCCGGGGCGTGGGGACACGGGCGCGTCGGGGCAGGGGGACGTCCCCGGGCGCGGGGACACCGACTCGCCGGGGCAGGGGGACGTGCCCGGGTGCGGGGACACCGACTCGCCGGGGTGGGGGGACGTGCCTGGGTGCGAGGACACGGACTCGCCCGGGCCGGGGTTGACGCGGCGGCGGTTGGGGGCGCGGCTGCTCGCGCTCGGCGGGGTGCTCGTACTGCACGCCGCGCTCCCCGGCAGCGCCGGGGCGGCCGGAAACCCGGCGGAGCGGCGCGCGCTGCAAGGACTGCAGCTGCGCTACGGATCCGCGCGCCAGGCCGGGCTGGTGGAACGGCACCTGGAGGCGGTGGCGGACGAGGCCCGGCGGTTCCTGGGCCCCTCGCCCGTGCACCCCTACTACGCGGGGGCGGTGGTCCTCGCCGGCCGGGGCCGCACCATCGCCCTGCACCGGGCCATGGGCGATGCCGTGCGGTACGCGGACTACGACGGGCGGACCGACCGGGTGAGCGAGTTCCCGGCGGCCGAGCGGATCGCGATGGCCGAGGACACCGTCTTCGACCTGGCCTCGCTGACGAAGCTGTTCACCTCCGTCCTGGCCGTGCAGCAGATGGAGCGGGGCCGACTGGAGCTGGAGGCTCCGGTGGCCCGGTACCTCCCCGAGTTCACCGGCGGCGGAAAGGAGCTGATCACGGTCCGTCAGCTGCTCACGCACACCTCGGGGCTGCGCTCGTGGGCGCCGTTCTACCGGGAAACCACACGCGAGGGCCGGCTGCGGCTGCTGTGGTCGGTGCAGCCGCAGGAGACTCCGGGGACCGTCTACCGGTACTCCGATCTGAACCTGATCACCCTCCAGCTGCTCTTGGAACGGATCACCGGTCGCAATCTGGATGTCCTGCTCCACGACGAGATCACCGCTCCGCTCGGGATGCACCGCACTCGCTACAACCCACCGCGCTCCTGGCGCCGGGTCACCGCCGCCACCGAGGTGCAGCGCCCGCCCTGGTCCGGCCTGGACCGCGGGCTGGTGTGGGGCGAGGTCCACGACGAGAACGCGTACGCGCTCGGCGGTGTCGCCGGCCACGCCGGGGTCTTCGGCACCGCCTGGGACCTCGCCGTCCTGGCCCGCGCCCTCCTCGACGGCGGGGTCTACGCGGGCAGGCGCATCCTGCGCCCCGCCTCCGTCGAGCTGCTCTTCACCGACTACAACACCGCCTTCCCCGGCGACGACCACGGTCTGGGCTTCGAGCTCTACCAGCACTGGTACATGGGCGCCATGGCCACCCCGCACTCCGCGGGCCACACCGGCTTCACCGGCACTTCCCTCGTCCTGGACCCCTCCACCGACTCCTTCCTGATCCTGCTCGGCAACTCCGTGCACCCCGTCCGCACCTGGCGGGCCGGCAGCGCGCCCCGCGTCGCCGTCGGCAACCGCTTCGCGCGCGCCGTCCCCGTCCGTACCCGGCACGGCGGCCCCGCCTGGTACTCCGGCATGGAAACGGGCGGCTCGGGCACCCTCACCCTGCCGCCGCTCACCCCGGCCACGGGCTCCGCCCGGCTGCGCTGCGCCGTGTGGTGGGACACCGTGCCCGGCGAGGGCGCCTTCCACCTGGAGGCCTCGCCCGACGGGGAGAGCTGGGAGCCGCTGCCGTTCAGCACGGTCCGGGCCACGGGCGGCGCCGCCGAGCCGTGGCCGCGGGGCTCCGCGGGCGGCTGGTCCGGCCGCATCTGGCACCGCCTGGAGGCCCCCCTCACGTCCGCCTGGGCGGGCCGCGAGGTCCGGCTCCGCTTCCGCCACACCGCGACCGGCCGCTACGTCGGCCGCGGCATCTACGTGGACGCCATCCGCGTATCCGAACCGGCCCGCCTGCTCTTCGCGGAGGACCGCCCCGCTGACGCCGCCCGCATCGAGGCGACCGGCTGGACGAGGTCGGCGGACTAGCAGGCGGTTCGCGCGTGGCCCGGGTTCAGTGGCGGACCAGGCAGAAGGGGTGGCCCGCCGGGTCCGCGTAGATGTGCCAGCCGCGGTCGGCGGGGCCCTCGTCGAGCAGGGCCGCGCCGGCCGACAGGGCCTCCTCCCGGGCCGCGTGCAGGTCGGGGACGCCGAAGTCCAGGTGGAACTGCTGCGGGCGGGCGGGGTCACCCCACTGCGGGGGCCTGTGGTCCGGGGACCGCTGGAAGGCGAGGACCAGGCCGGCCGGGGTGTGCAGCGTCGCCCAGTCCTCGTCGGTCTGCCACCGGCGGTCCTGGCGGTTGACGGTGCCGCCCAGCAGGGACCGGTAGAACCCGGCGAGCCGCCGCGGATCGGGACAGTCCAGGACCACGCACTGCAGTTCAGCGATCATGGCTGGATCCTAGACCGGCCGGGCGCGCGCTCCGCCGTCCCGGGATGAAGAACGTGCCTGCGGGCGTTGGCACTCGTTGTTGAGGTTCGTTGACCGTTCAACACGAAGGCAGGCTGACCGTATGACCGTCGACATCGACTGGGACGACCCGACCGACCCCAGGCCGGGAAGCTGGCAGCTGGACCACGTCAAGCTGTACGTGGGCTCGAACGGGGCCGAGGGCCACTACTGGAACGGCACCCAGACGCTCCTGCTGACCACCGTGGGCCGGGTCTCCGGGAACCCCGTGCGGACCCCCCTCATCTACGGGGAGGACGACGGACGTTACCTCCTGGTCGCCTCCAAGGGCGGCGACCCGGCACACCCGCTCTGGTACCGGAACCTGACCGAGCACCCCGAGGTCCGCATCCAGGTCGGCCCCGAGACCCTGCACGGCACCGCCCGCACCGCGACCCCCGAGGAGCGCACCGCGTACTGGCCGCTCATGGTCAAGCACTGGCCCCCGTACGACGAGTACCAGGCCAAGACCGACCGCGAGATCCCGATCGTCGTCATCGAAACGGCCCGCTAGCGAGGCGGGCGGTCAGTGCCCCAGCACCGCCATCGCCGCGTTGTGCCCGGGAACGCCGCTCACACCGCCGCCCCGGACCGCCCCCGCACCGCACAGCAGTACGTTGCGGTGGGCGGTCTCCACACCCCACCGGCCGCCCGCACCGGCGTACGGCCACGACAGGTCCCGGTGGAAGATGTGGCCGCCGGGCAGCCGCAGGTCCCGCTCCAGGTCCAGCGGGGTCTTCGCCTCGATGCACGGGCGGCCGTCCGCGTCGAAGGCGAGGCAGTCGGTGAGCGGTTCGGCCAGGTGCGCGTCGAGCTGCGCCAGGGTGGCGGTCAGCAGCACCTCGCGCGCCTGCTGGTTGTCGTGCCCGAAGAGCCGGGCCGGGGTGTGCAGGCCGAAGAGGGTGAGCGTCTGGTACCCCTGTTCCACCAGCTCCGGCCCGAGGATCGTCGGATCGGTCAGCGAGTGGCAGTAGATCTCGGAGGGCGGTACGGACGGCAGTTCGCCGGAGGCCGCCTCCGCGTAGGCCCGGGCGAGCTCGGCGTACCCCTCGGCGATGTGGAAGGTGCCGCCGAAGGCCTCGCGCGGGTCCACGGCGGTGTCCCGCAGCCGCGGCAGCCGCCGCAGGAGCATGTTGACCTTGAGCTGGGCGCCCTCGGGGGCCGGCTCCGCCGCCGGGGTTTCGCCGAGGAGTTCGGCCAGCGCTCGCGGTGAGGCGTTCACCAGCACCGTGCGCGCGACGACCCGCCCCTCCCCCACCGCGGTGCGGAACACCACCTCGGCCGGCGCGATCCCATCGGTGTCGATCCGCAGCACCTCGTGCCCGGTGGCGATCTCCGCCCCGGCCTGCCGGGCGGCCGCCGCCAGGGCGTCCGTCAGGGCGCCCATGCCCCCGACCGGGACGTCCCAGTCGCCCGTGCCGCCGCCGATGACGTGGTAGAGGAAGCAGCGGTTCTGCGCGAGCGAGGGGTCGTGGGCGTCCGCGAAGGTGCCGATGAGCCCGTCCGTCAGGACCACGCCCCGCACCAGGTCGTCGGCGAAGTGCGCCTCGACCGCCCGCCCGAGGGGTTCCTCGAACAGCATCCGCCAGGCGGCGTCGTCGTCGATCCGGGCCCGCAGTTCCTCCCGGGTGGGCAGCGGCTCGGTGAGGGTCGGGAACACCCTCTCGGCGACCCGGCCCGTGGTCCCGTAGAAGGCGCGCCAGCTCTCGTACTCCCGCTCCGAGCCGGTCAGCCGGGCGAAGGACTCCCCGGTGCGCGCCTCGCCGCCGCCGACGAGCAGCCCGCCGGGCCGGCCGCCGCGCTCGACGGGCGTGTACGAGGACACCGTGCGCCGCCGCACCGAGAAGCGCAGGCCCAGATCGCGCACGATCTTCGCGGGGAGCAGGGAGACGAGGTAGGAGTAGCGCGACAGGCGGGCGTCGAGCCCGGCGAAGGGGCGGCTGGAGATCGCCGCCCCGCCGGTGTTCCCGAGCCGTTCCAGGACCAGGACCGAGCGGCCCGCCCGGGCCAGGTACGCGGCGGCGACCAGGCCGTTGTGTCCGCCGCCCACGATCACGTCGTCGTATACGTCGCGCCCGAAGGCACCGGAGCCCCGCATGGCTGTCATGGCTCTTGGTAGCACACCTGGCCGAGCCGCTCCAGGCAGTGCGCCTCGTCGGCGTGGGCCAGGGCGGTGTCGGGATGCTCGTCGCCGAGGGACCGTTCGCGGATGCCGGCGAGGTCCCGGTAGATGGGCAGCGCCTCGTCCCAGCGGCCCAGCCGGCCGAGCCCCGCAGCGAGTTCCCGGCGGCTGACCAGGGTGTCGGGGTGCTCGGGGCCGAGGGCCTTGGCCCGGGCGGCGCCCACCTGCCGGGCCTCGGCGACGGCCTCCTCCCAGCGGTCCAGGCGGCCCAGGTTGACGCCGAGGACGTGCCGGGCGCGGAGCGTCTCGGGGTCGGCGGCCCCGTAGGCACGGGTGCGGTCGCGGACCAGGGCCCGGAAGAGGTCGAGGGCCTGGGCGCTGTTGCCGGTGCGGCCGAGCGCGATGCCGACCTCGTAGCGCGCGGCCAGCGTGTCGGGGTGGTCGCGGCCGAGGACGCGCTCCCGCACGGCGGCAACCTCGCGGAAGCCGGCCAGGGCCTCCTCCCAGCGGTCCAGCCGGCCGAGCGCGTACGCCACTTCGTAGCGGGTCAGGAGCGTGTCCGCGTGCTCGGCGCCGAGCACGGCCGCCCGGTCTGCGGCGACCTCGGCGGCGGCGTGGTGGGCCTCCGTGAACCGGCCGAGGGCGCCCAGGGCGCAGGCCAGGTTGTGGCGGCAGCGCAGGGTGTCGGGGTGGCGCGGCCCCATGGTGCGCCGACGGGCGGCGAGCACCGCGCTGTAGATGTCGTAGGCCTCCCGGTGGCGTCCGAGCCTGCCCAGTTCGTACGCCGCTTCCTGGCGCGCCGCGAGGGTGTCGGGATGGTCCGGGCCGAGTGCCCGGGTGCGCCCCTCGGCCACGGCTTCGTACACGGCCAGGGCCTCCTCCGGCCGGCCCGCGCGGCTGAGGGCGAAGGCCCGGGTGTGGCTGGCGGCGAGGGCTTCGGGGCCGTTCTCCCGCGGGCCGGGGACGCGCGGGATCCCGTACGCGGCGGTGAGGCGCGGGTCCTCGTCGGGGGCGGGGCGGACGATCCGCTGGGGGCCGCTCGCGTGCGGGGCGGCGTGCCCGCCGCTCGGCCGGGGGGCGGGCTGGGCGGACTGCGCGGGCAGCACCGCCGGGGCCGCGAGAGCCGGCTCGGCGGGCCCGGCCGGCTGGGCGGGCTGCTCGCCGCTGGAGCGCGCGGCCGTCCAGGAGCCGGTGAGCACGGCCCATGCGCCGCTCGCGGGGCGGGCGTCGATCCCGGCCTTGCGCCCGGCCGTCATCCCGCGGGCCCAGGCCGGGAGCGGGGCCTGGGCGCCGGGCAGGCCGCCCGGGCCGAGGCGTGCCTCGACGAGGCGCCGGTGCAGGTGGCGGGCGTCGCCGGGGCGGTCCTCGGGGCGCTTGGCGAGCAGGTCGAGGACGGCCTGCTCGAAGTAGCCGGGCAGTTCGGGGCGGTGCTCTCGGGGCGGCACGGGCGCGGTGTCCCGGTGGCCGACCAGTACCGACCAGGAGTCGCCGAGGTCGAAGGGCGGGGCGCCGGTGGCGATCTCGTAGAGGACGCAGCCGAGGGAGTAGAGGTCGCTGCGGTGGTCGACCTCGCCGCCCGCGATCTGCTCGGGCGACATGTAGTGCGGGGTGCCCATGGCCATGCCGCCGCCGGTGAGCTTGGCGGTGAAGCCGATGTCGTGGGCGAGGCGGGCGATGCCGAAGTCGCAGATCTTCACGGTGCCGTCGGTGAGCCGCATGATGTTGGCCGGCTTCAGGTCGCGGTGGACCACGCCCTGGTCGTGGGTGTAGCCGAGGGCGGCGGCCATCTGCTCCGCGATGTCGACGACCACGTCCACGGGGAGCGGGCGGGTCTCGTTGTCGGCGAGGAGCTGGCTGAGGTTGCGGCCTTCGAGGAGCTCCATGACGAGGTAGAGCGGCCCGCCCGCGGCGCTGTCGTCGCCGAAGTCGTGGACGACGGTGACGCCCCGGTGCTGGAGGGACGCGGCGACGCGCGCCTCGCGGCGGAACCGCTCGCGCAGCACCTGGGTGAAGTGGGCGTCCTGTTCCGGTCCGAGCGGTTTGAGGCACTTCACGGCGACCTGACGGCCCAGTGACTCGTCGCGGGCGCGCCATACCTCGCCCATGCCGCCGCGGCCGATCAGATCGAGCGACCGGTACCGGCCCTGGATCAGTCTGGACTCCGCCATGTCTTGAAGCCGCCCCCGTCGTCGTGCGATGCCCTCCCCGGCCGGTCCAGTATGGCCGCTGATGCACGCAGTGTGTACGGCGAGGGGCGACTCCCGGGGCCCATGCGACGCATCGCCTTCAAGATGTGACCTGGCGGCAGCTGCCAGCGCAGACCTGCGGGAATGCTGCGCAGCACGCGTCCGGTGAGGCGCAGGCGGCGGGTGGTGCTGCGCGGGGCCGGTGCGGGGTGCCCGTACAGCTGGTGCGCCCAGCCGGGGAGGGTTCCGTAGGCGAGGTCGGCGAGCGGGCGCCACAGCTGGTTTCGGCCAGGGACGAGGAGCGGGTGGACGGGCGGGGCGCACAGGAAGTCGTACACGTCGTGGGCGTCGGGGCCGGCGGCGAGCTGCGGGCGGACCGCTTCGAAGTAGGCGGCGAGGGCTGCCGTGTCGGCCGGTACCCCGGCCGGGTCCAGGCCGACGAGGCGGGCGTTGACCCGGTTCTCGTCGACGTAGCGGTCGGCCTGCGCGGGGGTGAGCGGGACGCCGGAGCGGAGCAGGACGTGCAGGAAGCTGTCGATCTGTGCGCAGTGCACCCAGAGGAGGAGAGCGGGGTCGTCCACGGGGAAGCGCTCGCCGGTGTCCGGATCGGTGGCGGACAGCGTGCGGTGGATGGCACGCACCCGGGCGCCGGCGCGTTCGGCGGTCTCGGTGGTGCCGTAGGTGATCGCGCCGACGAAGTCGGCGGTGCGCAGCAGCCGCCCCCAGGCGTCCTTGCGGAAGTCGCTGTTCTCCATGACCCCGCGGACGGCGCGCGGGTGCAGGGCCTGGAGGTAGAGCGCCCGGACTCCGGCGATCCACATCACCGGGTCGCCGTGGCACTGCCAGGTGACGGAGGACGGCCCGTACAGCCCGGGGTCCGCGTCCGGGTCGGTGCCGGCGTCCGCGCCGGACGCGGGTCTCGCGGTGTTTTCCACCTCGCACGCCTACCCGTGCGGCCCGTCAGTGATGCGTATGAACCGGGCAAGCCGTCGTCAAGGTCCCGTCAGGGGTGGCGCGGGGGGCCCGGGCGGGGGGGTAGCTTCGGCGTCACCGCCCGACGCATCCCAGGAGGCCCCGATGTGCCTGATCCAGTACGCCGACGACCCCGAGCCCGAGGAACGGAGCCCGGCCGGACCGCTGTACGTGCCCGTCCGGCCGGGGACACCGCAGGTGGTGCTCCGGATGTTCCGCACTCCGCTCGGATGGCGCACCGCCGTCGGATTTACCTGTCCGGAGCGGCTCGCGGCCACGCTCGGGGCGGGGCAGCCGTGGATCCGGCTCTCCGAGGCCGCGCTGCGCGCCGTGGCCGCGCCGCTGGGCGCGCACCTGCTCACGGTCGACCCGACGTTCTCGGCTCCCGCCGTCACTCCGGTGCCGGACGAGGCGGCCGCGCCCACGGCGGTCCGCGCGCCCTGAGGGGACCGGGGGCCTTCGGAGGTCCCGCCTCCGCCGCGCTCGGGCCGGTCGGCCCCTACCCGGGACCGGTCGGACCCCACCGGCAGACCGCGACGCCGCGATCGCGCCGGGTAGCGGTCCCTCAGCGGCGGACGCGGGGCATGCCGAGGCCGATCCAGGAGATGATCTCGCGTTGGATCTCGTTGTTGCCGCCGCCGAAGGTGAAGATGACGGCGCTGCGGTAGCCGCGTTCGAGTTCGCCGTGCAGGACCGCGCCGGCGGAGCCGTCCTTGAGGGAGCCTGCCGCGCCGACGATCTCCATGAGCCAGGCGTACGCGTCTCTGCGGGCCTCGGAGCCGTAGACCTTGACGGCGGAGGCGTCCTGCGGGGTGAGGTTGCCGTCCTGGACGGCGCCCACCATCTGCCAGTTCAGGAGCTTCATGGCGTCGAGCCGGGCGTGGGTGCGGGCGAGGCGGCCGCGGACCCAGGAGAGGTCGATGACGCGGCGGCCGTCGGCGAGCTTGGTCTCGGCGGCCCAGCGCTGGACGTCGTGCAGGGCGCGGATCGCCATGGTGCCGTGGGCGGCGAGGGTGACGCGCTCGTGGTTGAGCTGGTTGGTGATCAGGCGCCAGCCCTTGTTCTCCTGGCCGACGCGCCGGCTCGCCGGGACGCGGATGTTCTCGTAGTAGCTGGCGGTGGTGTCGTGCGAGGCGAGGGTGTTGATGAGGGTGCAGGAGTAGCCGGGGTCGGAGGTCGGGACGAGGAGCAGGGTGATGCCCTTGTGCGCGGGGGCGTCCGGGTCGGTGCGGACGGCGAGCCAGACCCAGTCGGCGGTGTCGCCGTTGGTGGTCCAGATCTTCTGGCCGTTGACGATGTAGGTGCCGGTCTCCTCGTCGCCCTCGCGGACGGCCTTGCACTTGAGGGCGGCGAGGTCGGTGCCGGCGTCGGGCTCGCTGTAGCCGATGGCGAAGTCGATCTCTCCCGCGAGGATCCGGGGCAGGAAGTACGCCTTCTGCTCGTCGGTGCCGAACTGCATGATGGTCGGCCCCACGGTGTTGAGCGCCATCAGGGGCAGCGGTACGACGGCCTGTGCGGCCTCGTCGAAGAAGATGAACTGGTCCATCGGCGACATGCCGCGCCCGCCGTACTCCTTGGGCCAGCCGACCCCGAGCCAGCCGTCGGCGCCGAGGCGGCGGATGGTCTCCCGGTAGAAGCGCTTTTGGGCGGCCGGGTCCTCGTAGCGGGCGTAGACGTCCTCCGGCACCAGCTCGGCGAAGTAGGCGCGCAGCTCGGTGCGCAACTGCTGCTGCTCAGGCGTGTATTCGAGGTGCACGGCCCCTCCGGGAGTCTCGCGGTCCAGCCGGTCGCTGCGTGGCGGCGGTCAGAGTAGAACCTGTTGCAAGAATCCGGAAGGGCCGGGGGCCCGGGGGCCCGGAGCGCGGCCTTGCTCCCGCTGAGTGGGATTGGGGATCCGGGCCGGGATCCGGGCCGGGATGTCGCCGGGTCACGGCGCGGGCCGGTTCAGTTCAGCGCGGTGATCATGGCCTTGGCAGTCGCCGCCATGGCGGTTCGGGCGGCCGTCAGGTAGGGGCGGGGGTCGGCCGGGGTCAGGTGGGCGCGGATGGCTCCGGTCATGGCAACGTTCAGCGCGGTGCCGATGTTGACCTTGCGGATGCCGCCGGCGACGGCGGCCGCGAGCTCGGCGTCGGGCAGTCCGGAGGAGCCGTGCAGGACGAGGGGTACGTCCACCGTCTTGACCAGCCGGGCCAGCAGCGTATGGTCCAGGGCGGCGGTCCGGCTGGTCATGGCGTGGCTGCTGCCGATGGCCACGGCCAGCGCGTCGACCCCGGAGTCGGCCACGAACCGCCGTGCCTCGTCGGGGTCGGTACGGGCGCCGGGTGCGTGCGGGTCCAGCGGGGCGGCGCCGTTCTTGCCGCCGACCTCGCCCAGCTCGGCCTCGATCCACAGCCCGTTGGCGTGCGCCCAGTCGGCGGCGGAGCGGGTCGCCTCCAGATTCTCGGCGTACGGGAGGTGCGCGGCGTCGTACATCACCGAGCTGTATCCCGCATCGCCGGCCTGGCGGAGCAGCTCGGAGCTCTTGACGTGGTCGAGGTGCAGGCCGACGGGGACCGCTGCGGCCTCGGCGCAGGCGGCGGCCGCCCGGGAGATGGGCAGCAGCTGCCCGCCGCGGAATTTCACGGCGTTCTCGCTCAGTTGGAGGATGACCGGCGCCCCCGCCGCCTCGGCTCCGGCGACTACCGCTTCGGCGTGCTCCAGGGTGATGATGTTGAAGGCGGCGACGGCGCGGCCCGCGGCGGCCGCCTCCCGGACGAGTGCGCCGGCGGGGACGAGGCTCATCGGACCGCCTCCTCGCCGGTGGTGAGGATCACCGAGCGGGTGAGGTGGCGGGGCGCGTCCGGATCCAGCCCCTGATGCTCGGCGACGGCGAGGGCGAGGCGGTGGACCCGGACCAGTTCGGCGAGCGGGTCGAGCCGCCCGGCCACCCACTGGGCGCCGGTGGCCCGCACCTGTGCGGCGAGCCCGTCGGGCGCCGCGTCGAGCGACCAGGTGGCGGTGCCGGGCCCGGAGACGCTGATGGGCCCGTGCCGGTACTCCATCGCCGGGTAGGACTCGGCCCAGGACAGGGAGGCCTCGCGCATCTTCAGCGCGGCCTCGTGGGCGAGGCCGACGCTCCAGCCGCGGCCGAGGAAGGTGAACTGGCCGCGGGCAGCCAGCTCGGCGGGGAGCGGCTCGGCGAGCGCGGTGCGCGCGTCGGCGACGACGCCCGCGGTGTGCAGCCCCGCGTGGGCGCGGAGGAGGGTGAGGGCCGTGGTCGCGAAGCGGGTCTGGACGACGGACCGCTCATCGGCGAAGTCGAGGACGACGACCTCGTCGGCGAGGGTCATCACCGGGGTCGCCGGATCGCCGATGACGGCGGTCGTGGGCACGCCCGCGTCGCGCAGCGCGCCCAGCAGGTCCAGGACCTCGGTGGTGGTCCCGGACCGGGTCAGCGCGACGACCCGGTCGTAGCGGCGGTGGCGCGGGAACTCCGAGGCGGGGAAGGCGTCGGTCTCACCCTGGCCCGCCTCCTCGCGCAACACGGCGGCCGCCTGGGCCATGTAGTACGAGGTCCCGCACCCGACGATCGCGGTACGCTCCCCCGGCTGCGGCAACACCGCCCGCCGGACCGGGGCCAGTTCGGCGGCCTGCTCCCAGCATGCGGGCTGCGTGCCCAACTCGTACGCGACGTGGCTCATACAGGCTCCCGGTCTGGATTTCTGGGTTCTGGGCTCTGGACTCTGGGTTCTGGGTTCTGGGTTCCAGGTCTTCCCTGATGCGCTTTCTTGCAAGATAGCCCGCTGTTTCGCGCAACTTCAAGCAGACGTGGCCTGATCGCCTGGGTTAATGTCTGCGGGTAGGCCGAAGGTGAGCGGAAAGGGGGCGGCCCATGACCCGCAAGGAGCGGTGGCAGACGCTGCTGGACCTGCTGGTGGAGCGCGGCGAGCTGGAGGTGGAGCCGGCCGCCGAGGCCCTCGGCGTGTCCGCCGCGACCATCCGGCGGGACCTCGACCAGCTCGCCGAACAGCAGTTGCTGGTCCGCACGCGCGGCGGGGCCGTGCTCCACGGGGTCTCGTACGAACTCCCCCTGCGCTACCGCACCTCACGCCGCGCCGCCGAGAAGAGCCGCATCAGCGAGGCGGTGGCGGCCCTGATCACCCCGGGCGAGGTGATCGGCCTGACGGGCGGTACCACCACCACCGAGGTGGCGCGCGCCCTGGCCGGCCGCCCGGACCTGGCCTCGGGCTCTCCGGCGCTGACCGTGGTCACCAACGCCCTCAACATCGCGGGGGAGCTGGTGATCCGGCCGCAGTTCAAGATCGTGCTGACGGGCGGGGTGGCCCGCCCACAGTCGTACGAGCTCACGGGTCCGCTGGCCGAGCAGGTGCTCGGCCAGCTCGCGGTGGACACGGCGGTGGTCGGCGTGGACGGCTTCGACCCGGTGGACGGCGCGGCGACCCGCCACGAGGACGAGGCCTCGGTCAACCGCCTGCTGTGCGAGCGGGCCCGCCGGGTGGTCATCGCGGCGGACTCCAGCAAGCTGGGCGTACGCGCCTTCGCGCGCATCTGCGCTACGGCGTCGGTGGACGTCCTGGTGACGGACACGGGCCTGTCCGTGGAGGTGGCGCGGGAGTTCGAGGGGGCGGGGGTCGAGGTGCTGCGGGTGTAGGGGGCCGGGGACCGA
The DNA here is from genome assembly GCF_018614075.1 of Streptomyces sp. ISL-94. Classification (GTDB taxonomy): domain Bacteria; phylum Actinomycetota; class Actinomycetes; order Streptomycetales; family Streptomycetaceae; genus Streptomyces. The sequence continues at coordinate 61,947 of NZ_JAGGOZ010000095.1, forward strand.
GTGCATCGGAATCAGCGAGGGTTTGGGGGCTTCCGAAGACCGACGGGAAGCCCCCAAA
>NZ_JAGGOZ010000096.1 GCF_018614075.1 Streptomyces sp. ISL-94
CCACGAAAAAGGTAACGGGGAGGATCATCGGGATTCGACACGCCCCGGAGGGACGAACATGACCTCCCGGTGTTGACCCGGGGTGTGGCGGGGCCGTCGGGCGCGCCTCAGGGCGTGGACGTCCAGCCCTCCCCGTGGAGTCGTTCGAATCCGTCCAGGAGGAGGTCCAGCGCGAACTCGAACTCGAACCGGTCGTCGCAGCCCTGGCCGACGACGGACCGCCGGTCGTGGGCCACCGCCCGGGCCAGCTCGGTGACGTGGGGGTACCGCCGGGCCATCGCCTCGTACGCGGCCGCCTGCGCCCGGTCGTCCTGCGGTGCGGTGCTCGTGCTCGCCGGGTCGTCGAACAGCTCCTCGGTGAAGCCCAGCACCCGGCTGCCGAGGGCGTGCATCATGTGGTGGGTGAGGTCGGTCGAGAATCCGCCGGCCCGGAACATGCCGATCACGGAGTCCAGGTACGCGAGCACGGTCGGCGTCGGGCTGGTGCGCGACCGGACCACCTGAGCCGCCCAGGTGTGCGCCAGGAGGGCGGCGCGCGCCCCGAGGATCCGCCCGCGGACCGCGCTCTTCCAGTCGGATCCGGGGACTTGGCCCTCGATCCCCGCGAAGACGACTTCCACCATGCCGTCCAGGAGCTCTTCTTTGTTGGCCACGTGCTTGTAGAGCGCCATCGGCACCACGCCCAGCTCCTGGGCGAGTCGGCGCATGCTCAGCGCCTCGATCCCGGCAGCGTCGGCGAAGGCGACGGCGGCGCGCAGCACCCGGTCCCGGTTCAGGGGGGTCCGGCGTGGTTCCTGCGGCTGCTCGGGCATGTGGGCTTCTCCCTCGATCCGTTCATGGGGTGGCGCGGGCAGGGTCCCGCCTTGACGAGTGTACGGCGTACACCTACTGTGAGCGCCAGCTGTCGGGTGTACGCCGTACACCCATCGAGGGAGGGTCGGTTCCGCATGAGCTCAACCAGGAGAATCGCGAGCGTCGCGGGGGTGCTGTTCCTCGTCACCGAGGTCGCCGCGATCGGCGGGCTCGCGCTCTACCGCCCCGTCCTGCACGACGCCGGGTACGTCGTCGGCTCCGGCGCCGACACCCGGGTGTTCCTGGGGGCGCTGTGCGAGTTCGTCCTCGCGCTGGCGGTCACGGGCACCGGAGCCGCGCTGTACCCGGTCCTGAGGAGGCAGAACGAGGGGGCCGCCGTCGCCTACGTCTGCGGGCGCCTGCTGGAGGCAGCCGTCATCCTCATCGGCATCATCAGCGTGCTGTCGGTCGTGACGCTCAGGAGGCAGGCCGAGGGCGCGGCGGGTATCGACGAGGCCTCCCTGGTCACGGCCGGCCAGGCCCTGGTGGCCTTCCACGACTGGACGTTCCTGTTCGGGCCGAACTTCGTCCTCGGCGCCAACACCCTGGTGCTGGCCGGCCTGATGTACACCTCGCGGCTGGTGCCGCGGTTCATCGCCGTCCTGGGGCTGGTCGGCGGGACGATGATCTGCGCCTCTGCGACCGCCGTGCTGTTCGGGACATACGAGCAGGTCTCGGTGGCGGGGACGCTCGCGGCTCTTCCCGTGTTCGCCTGGGAGGTGACGCTGGCCGTCCGGCTGCTCGGCAAGGGCTTCGACGAGGGCTCCGGTGACAGCGTTGCGTGACAGCACCCGGGGCAGCGCCGGCGCCGGTGCCCGCGTGGGCGCCGACGCCGGGTGACGGTTCTCAGGGCATCCGGTCCACGTTCCCTATCGGCAGGCTCCGGAAGAACTCCACGGCCTGCGCGCGCCCGTACGGCTCCCAGGACGCGGCCTCGGCGGCGGCCGCCTCCGCGTGCCGCCGGATCTCCGCCCTGAGCCGCCGGTCCACGCCGGCGGCGCGGGCGATCTCCCTGATCCGCCCGGGGTGGCGTCCGTGCAGCCGGGGTCGCCGAGCGCGGCTTCGAAGGCCGCCTCGGCCCCGGTCGTGGCGGCCAGCACCGCGCGGACGGCATAAGAAGTCATCTCATGTGGTGCGGGTTAGGTTCCTTGACACGAGCACCGCGAGCTGGTGCAACCGCTGGCAGTACTGGGCTCCTGCAGGTTCATTGATCTCAGGGATGGCTCGGTCCAGGTCCTCGATGCAGCTCTGCAGGATGCGGCTGTTCTTCGAGTCGAGCGTGCCGCCGTTGTCCAGCCACCTGAGAACGCAGCCAGCGGTGTACAAGTCGAGCAGCCACATGTCTGCACCACCGAACTTCGCACGCCGCAGGCTGTCAGGGAAGGGCGCATGACGGTGTTCCTGCCAGAGACGACCTGCGGTCTGCATCTGCTCAGTTGATTCGCTCACTTGAACCATCCTGCCGTAGCCGTCGCGGCGGTCCGGCGTTCATCTTCAAACGGCAGTAGCAGATGAGGCCTGCAGCGATGCCTGCGAACGCCAGGAAGTGTTCGGCCTTGCGCTCATAGCGCCGTTTCGGTCATGCGGTCGGCCGGTCCGCGTAGCGGCGGCGGAGGTGGGCGATGAGGACGACGCGGTGGCGCAGGAGTGGAACGCTGGCGCGTCTGGCCATCACCCGTTTTTGCAGCTTGAGTTCGGTGATGCGACCTTCATTGACCCCGGAGTTGTAAGGGGTGGTGATTTCCTGCGTCATAGGGTCCGCCGGCTTGCTGGCGGACCCTATGTGCGGTGTGGCCGGTGACGGTCGCGGACGGGGCACCGTTTGGTGCCCCGCCTAGCGCCGAACTACGTGAGGTGCCTGCTCCTGCTGCCTGCGGAGCTGGACGAGGACGGCAGTTTGGAAGAAGTGCGGGACGCCGGGAGCGCGCATGCACATGCGGCACGGCTGCCTCCTGGCACGGCCCGTTCTTCTTCCCAGGGTGTCAGCCGAATTCGCCGTCGCGTACTCCGTCCCGGAAGGCCGCCCACTCCTGCCCGGTGAAGCGTAGATCGCCCCGTCCAGGGTTCTTGGAGTCGCGCACAGCAACCGCGCCGCCACCGAGATCGGCCACCTCTCCACACTGGTCACCGTCGATGCTCTTGGTGCTCTTGTGCCACGAGGCAGATGAAAGATCCCGCTCGTACAGATCCTGCTTGCGCATGATGGTCTCCTTTCGGCACCTTCCACCGTGCGACACATCAGTCGCCTGTGCACCTCGGATCCGCAGCCCGCCTGCGCCCCGAGCCCACGGCGAAGGGCCGGCCCTGGACCCCTCCTCCCCCCGGCGACCCGGCCCGGGCCCGCACCAGGAACAGGCGCCCGGGACATGAAAGAGCTGTGCCGCGCGGCACACGGCGTCGCCAGCCCCGCCGTCACCGGACTGTGCCGCCAAACCTACGGGACCCGGTAGCGGCGGCGGCTCGGCGAGCTGGGCGTGGAGGCGCCCGCACGGCCCCGCAGGACAACGACGAAGGCCACCCCCACGCCCACGTCCGGGCGAGGCGCCGCAGCCTTCCGAACCGGCGTCCAGGTCCTCGCGCAGTACCTGCAGCGAGAAGGCGGCAACATGCCCCGGCCCGCGCACATCGAACGACTCCCAGACGGCAACGAACACCGCGGGGCGCGGCAGCACCGGAGTAATGCTCATGACCCGTGGATCGGCCTCGGGTTGGACGCGAAGGGCATACCTTCCGAGTGATCGACTTGTGGTCATCGAGCAGGCCGGCGTTGCACCGTCGGCCGGGAAGGCACGCCCGTGCTGAGCGTAGTGAACGCCGATGGAACGACCGAGACCGGCTCCCTGATCGACGAAATCGTCCGCGAGGGCGCGAGGCGGATGCTGGCCGCCGCCCTGGAGGCGGAAGTCGACGCCTACATAGCTGAGTTGGCGGACCAGCGTGACGAGCGCGGGCACCGCTTGGTGGTCCGCAACGGCTACCACCAGCCACGGAAGGTCACGACCACGGCCGGGGCGGTCGAGGTGAAGGCCCCGCGGATCAACGACAAGCGCGTCGAGGAGACGACGGGTGAGCGCAAGCGGTTCTCCTCGGCGATCCTCCCGCCGTGGTGCCGCACGTCCCCGAAGATCAGCGAGGTGTTGCCGCTGCTGTATCTGCACGGACTGTCCTCCGGCGACTTCGTGCCCGCCCTCGAGCAGTTCCTGGGCAGCTCCGCGGGGCTATCGCCGGCGACCGTGACCCGTCTGACGGCCCAGTGGCATGCCGACCACTCCGCGTTCGGCGAGCGCGATCTGTCGGGCAGCGACTACGTCTACGTCTGGGCCGACGGCATCCATCTGCGCATACGCCTGCGAGAGGCGAAGTCGTGTGTCCTGGTGATGATGGGCGTGCGCGCGGACGGCACCAAAGAGCTGATCGCCATGGCCGACGGCTACCGCGAATCCGCCGACTCCTGGGCCGACTTGCTGCGCGATTGCAGGCGCCGCGGCATGCGTGCACCCGTCCTCGCGGTCGGCGACGGCGCCCTCGGCTTCTGGAAGGCCATCAGCGAGGTGTTCCCCGAAACCCGGCATCAAAGGTGCTGGGTTCACAAGATCGCCAACGTCACGAACACCCTGCCGAAGTCCGCGCAACCCGGCGCGAAGAAGGTCCTCAAGGAGATCTACAACGCCGAGGACCGCGACCACGCGCTGAAGGCCGTCACCGAGTTCGACAAGACGTACGGCGTGAAATGGCCCAAGGCCGTCAAGAAGATCATCGATGACGTGGACGAGTTGCTGTCGTTCTACGACTTCCCCGCCGAGCACTGGATCCACCTGCGGACCACGAATCCGGTCGAGTCGACCTTCGCCACCGTCCGGCTGCGGACCAAGGTCACCCGGGGCGCCGGCAGCGCGGCGGCCGCCCTGGCCATGGTCTTCAAGCTCGTCGAGTCCGCCCAGACCCGCTGGCGGGCCGTGAACGCACCCCACCTCGTCGCCCTCGTCCGTGCCGGAGCCCGCTTCGAACGCGGCCACCTCGTCGAACGCCCGGAGAGCCACGCAGCCTGAACGACCTCAGCTGACCCCCAGACCGATGAGTTTTCCGGTTGACTGCAGTCTTCCTTGTGACACCCCGTCCCGGCGGGCAGGAAGCCGGTGGATCCCGGTGTCATAGAGGAGGAGAGATGGAGGCCAGGATGAACACTCCGATTCGGCTGTACATGTCGATGTCCCTCGACGGCTATATCGCCGGCCCGGACGATCGGTCAGGCCAGGAGCTCGGACGCAACGGTGGGCGGCTCTTCAACTGGCTCGACGATCGGGAATCCGATGGGCCCAACGGACAGGTCTACCGCGAAGCGCTGGCAACCGGCGCAGTGATCTCCGGCCGTCGGACATTCGAACTCGCCGGGCGCTGGCAGGGCGACCATCACGACGGCGTGCCGATCTTCGTCCTCACCCACCACGTGGATGACGGGGACGTGCCACCCGGCCACGCGCGATTCGTCACCGATGTCGAGGACTGCGCCCGTCAGGCTCGAGCGGCAGCCGGTGACCGGCCGGTCATGGTCCACGGAGCGGGAGCGGCCCAAGCCCTTCTCCGAGCTGGGCAGATCGACGAGCTAGAGATCCATCTGGTCCAGGTCCTTCTCGGCAGCGGCCGGCGGCTGTTCACCATCTCGGTAGTGATCACATTGAACTCGACCTCGTCCGCCGGCTCGACGATCGAGACGTCACGCACCTCCGCTACCGGGTGCACCAACCCGAGAAGACCGCATGAAGACGCTCTTCGTGGCGTACCGCGTTACCGATCTGGACCGCTCGCTCGGTTTCTACACCGCCTTGGGCTACGTCGAGCTGGGCAGGGTCGAACCCGGTGCCGGTGCTCGCCTTGCGATCCTGAAGTTCCCCGGCGAACCGGCGGCCTCGCTCGAACTGGTCGACCGCCCCGGCGACGGACGCATCGACGTGGGCAACGGTTTCGACCATCTCGCGATCCAGGTGGAAACACTCGCCACCGCCCTGGAGACACTGGCCGAATCCGGCCTGGAGCCGGAGCCTATCCAGTATCCAGGCGGCCCTCATGGCCCAAAGACGTCGTGGCTCACGGACCCGGACGGCTACCGGATCGAGTTGGTGGAATGGCCGTCCGGACATCCCGACGGCATCACCGCAGCAGACTTCTCCTGAGACAGCCAACGTGAGTGGAGTGACGAAGCACCTGTCGATGCGGCCGCGGCGCAACGCGCAGCGGCAGCTCCACCTCACCCACAGGTCTTGACGATACTCCCGCACCGGGATATGGATCGCCAACCCAAAAGGCCCGCCGCGACCGACTCGACCAGGCGCGGCTGTGCCGCACTCGCCCACCTCGGTGTGGTCTGGGCGCGGTAGGAACGGGAGCCCGCCGCCGACCAGACTGGCCGCGTGCGCCGTACAACTCACCGGTGCCCACCACTCGGACCTCTGGTGAGACTGATCCCCACGCCCTACACGAACGACAACCAACCTTCACTTTCTCGCCAGGCAGCCCGAGCCCCTGGGGCCATAGGGGCAGCTGTATGCGAGCCGTCGGCGTTACCGGGGGCGAAGGAGTCTGCGCCGAGCCCGTCTGCGGGCGGGTGTCAGCGGCTGTGGTGCCGGATGCTCTGCTGACGCGGGATTCGGGTCAGCCGGCGTGCCCTGGAGCGGTGGCGGCCGCGAAGGGGATTGCGCCGCGCCGGAGCACTGGGGGCCAGTACCAGAAGAGCGACGACTACGAGGACCGCGACGAGGATGAGCACGGCAACGAGATTCATGTTCCTGCCTTCCGGTCGGGTACGGACTACCTGTAGCTACATCATGTAGCCGATAAACCAGCCCATAAACACGATGAGTGAGGATGCGTTGGTGTTCGAAACCCCAGGTCTGCTTTCCCCGCAAGCCCCACGCGGGCGGGCAGCGGCGAGGGCGGCTACGTAGATCCTGAGGCGGTAGACGCAGGCGCCTTCCTGCGGTTATTGCCTTGCCGTGCTCTTCCGTGCGGGTCGGCATGCCGTCAGGATGGTGCGATACCGCGCCGGGTGGTGGGCCGGGGTTGCCACGTTCCCGCTTATCGCAACCGATTGTTGCGACCGAACAGCTCACGCCCAGCTCCTACGGCAATGGCCGCGGCTATCAGACTGCCGGGGACCCACGCCGCGGTTGCATCAGTGCCGCGCGCCGGTTCCGGGTCGATGCGGCCCGCCGGGTCATACACCACCTGAAGTTGCTGGTCCTTGCTGCCGGCATCGGTGGTTGATGTCATGGCTGTGGGCCGGCCGCTGGGACAGTCCAGGCGGTAGTCGTAGTAAGTGGTCGAAGTCGTGGTGGTATGACCGTTGGAATCCGTAGAAGTGGAGGTCTCGACCCGTGAGTTTTTCTCCAGCACGGTGCAGGTGATGTCGAGCCCTGCTCTCCAGCACCCAGTCGTCGAAGGACGCAACAGTCACTCCCAGTGCCCACAGCAGGAGAGCCGCAGGCAGGAAGCGCAGATGCCTGCTGAGGAAACTGAATCCCAAGAGACCGAAGGCGGCCAGCATTCCGGCGGCGGTCCACCACCGTCCACCGGGCACATAGGCGGCGAGCAGCAGGAAGGCGAGCAGCACTCCCGTGATGAGCAGCGGGAGGGCGACAGCCACACGCGCACGTTTACGGCGCCTGGCAACCTCCCTCGGCTCCTTCGGCTCCCTCGACAACGAGTAGTCCACCGTTCTCCCCCCGACGCCGGCTCCTTTAAGGAAAGCCGAACGTACCCGAGCCGTACAGAGGGCCCTCTCCCACCGCCCTCGGCCCGCGGGCGCCGACGTCCCGGCAGAGCCCGGCCGCCCTGTACCGGAGTGCCGCCGTCCCCGCCGAGCAGCCACCGGCCCCGTCTTCGACTTCTGACCCTCCGCACCCTTCCAGCCCTGACAAGCCGTCCGACCCCGCGAGAGGCCGCGGCCGGACAACTCGGCGTCTCTGCGCCGACGCCGGAACTGCTCACGCCGGGCTGTGGCCCTGGTTGGTATTGAAGTCGTTGAGCTGGATGTGGTCGGTGCCGTCTGCCACCAAGCCTGTCCTCCTCGCGGCTCCCGAGGCACGGACTCGCCGCCGCAGCATCAGCCTCCGCTGGCGGTAACGGCGGCTTCCCCCTCCCCCGCCGTAGAAGTCGCGCATATCGGGAGGCAGAGCGTCAGCGGATGGAGGTCATTGGCCGGTTCAGGGAGTGGGAGAGCCGGCAGCAGGTGGCTGACCGCCCGCTGTCCGGGGGCCTCAGCCCCCGCCAGATGGCGGCGAGAGGAGACGACCCCGCAAGCTGGCCTCCCGACGTGCAAGCGGCGGTGGGCGACCTCGCTGTGGTGGGCGGGTGTGCGCGCGTCGGTCCGCAACAGGCAGGCGAGCGCACAAGCCGTACGGAAAGTTGTCGAGGCGATCACCAGAACGGCCGCCGCACTGCAGGAGGCGGGCAGGCCCGGCATGAGCTTCTCGTCAATGCACCCGGGCGGTACGTCCGGTGGTGTCCGGAGGCGCGTGGTGGGGGAGGGCAGGTCCGACCAGTCGAAATGGATCCACCAACCACGGAGCACTTCCTGGGGATTCGCCTTGATGGAGCGCTGGCGACCGAACAGGGCACCACGATCCGGCAGCTCGTCGAGGAGCTCGCCGAGGGCCGGCCGACCCAGGCCGAGTACGCGGAGAGCGCCGAGCAGGCCCGCGCCGAGCTCGCCTCCATGCTGGGCACCGTACCGAGTGAGGAGGCCGAGGCGAAGGCCCGCGGCCTGCTGGAGCACCTCGGCGCCCGCCAGGACTCGGCGGCCGCGTAGTGGGGCCGATTGCGGTCGTTCTGGATCACACGGCCGCCACCGCCCTCCATCATCCCAAGGACCCGTACAACGAGGCCGTGGCCGCGTTCTACGTCCAAGCCTCCGGCGGCCTGGGCACCCTGTACGCGCCCGTGCTCTCCCGGACCGCAGGTGGCACCGGGCGGCCCAGCCTGCTCGCCTACATCAACGGGCTCCGGTTCATCGAGATCGAGCCGTTCGACACCGCCGCCGCCCTGGCCGCCACCGAGCTCCTGCACGCCGGGCATCCTTGGGCGGCCGTCCACGCCATCCACGCTGCCCGCCCCTCGGCAGACTTCCCCGCCGGCCGCTACCTCCTCACTCTGGAACCTGAGCTGTACGACGGCACCGGTGTCCAGGCCGTCCATCCGGATCATTGAGAGGCTTCTGGTAGACGAATGCCGGTGGGGGGTACGGGCCGAGCTCGACGCGCAGCACGTGGCCGTTCGAATCGGGGCCGACGTCAGGTGCCGGTGGGTGTAAGGCATCCCCGACCGTTGGGATCGGTGCACCTCGGGCCCCCTCCGGGGAACGCGGGGTTGGTGAGGATCGGCCTCAGGGCCTCGATCAGTGCGGCGTCGCGCGGGCGGTCCCAACTGTCCCTCAACCTTCAGCACCACGACGTCCGACACCCCGCCCACATGATCCTGCCCGGCGCTGTGCGGCCGCCTGCGGCGTTCTGACGCCCTCCAGGCCCCCGAGAGAAGACGATCAAGTCCATCAGAGCCGCCCACAAGGCGTACGGCGCTTCGAACGGCCCGGCGAAGGTGAGCCGGGCCTCCGTGACGGCTCCACGGCCGCTCCGGCACCGCTCCCGCCCTCCCGCACCACTTGCTGTGCTCCGAGCCGAGCTCCGCTCTCAAGGAGAGATCAACAACCCGCACACAGGTACGACAAATACTTATGGGGGTGCAAGGCCGGCCCCGACCGGCGACGAGCGCATCGCCCGCATCGCGCTCTCAGGGGAGCCGGCGGGGACTTCGCCGACGGGGTGCAGCGCCTTGCACCCTTCCCGACCTGCCGGTGCAGCAGGTCGTGCTGCCCCGGCTGCTGCTTCTGGTGGCGAAGGGTGCAAGTCGCTGTGCTCACCGGTCGCGCAGCATTCGCACGACCCAGGCTGCACACGGGCGCTGCTCGTGTAGCAGGCCGGTGCAGCAGGCCCGGGCGGCGAGCAGCAGACGGCGCTGCACTGCCGTTCGGCTACGCCCCTGCTGCTGCGACCGGCCCGCGACGGGGCCTACCGCCGCCGTGTCCGCGCGCCTCCGAGGCGCAGTCGAGGCATGTCTCGCTGCACCCGCTGGTGGAGCGAGACTGACCCAGCTTTCCCGAGCGCGTCGTGAGACTGATGGAGCGGGGCAGTAAGGCCGTCTCAGTTCCCGATGCCGGAGCTGCCGATGCCCGAGTTCCCGATGCCGTGGCTGCCGATGCCCGAGTTCTCGATGCCCGCGTTGCCCAGACCCGAGTTGGCGATGCCGGCGTTGCCCAGACCCGAGTTGGCGATGCCGGCGTTGCCCAGACCCGAGTTGGCGATGCCGGCGTTGCCGATGCCCGAGTTCCCGATGCCGGCGTTGCCCACGCCGTCGGCGCTGGCCACGCCAGCGCCGCAGAGAGCCAGAACAGCCGCGGCACTCAGCGCGGCCGCTACACGGAGAAGAGTTGAACGCATCGTCACATGCCTCCTGCTTTGGGATTATTTGTCCATATTTCTAGCACGCCACCGTATCGGATACCGGGACCAATGTCCGAAACCGTCGTGTCGCCCGGTCCTTGCCCGATGGCGGCAACGCGGAGACCTGAGACACCAGCGCCTAGGCAACCGATTCGTGGGCGTCGTGGAACCAGCCGGCCGGCGTTTTCCCCTCTGGACGAACGAGGGCGCGCCTTGGCTGGCGGAGCTCGCGTTCCGGCCCTCCAGAACGTGTCGGTATCGCCTGGCCAGCGCGCTGAGAGGGGACGATTACACACAGAAGCGGCGCCAGCCCGTACGCTCTGGCCGGCCCGGGGTCAGGGGCCGATGAGCCTGTGCAGGGCTGCGGCACTGATTCCCAACGCGGGCAGGCCTGCGAGCAGGGCGCCAGCGATGCCGCCGACGCTGAGGCGGCGTCGAGCGCAGTGCTGACCGCATGCATCGCGCCGAGGTCCCAGCCGGGGTGACGGACTGTCGCGTCGACGCCGCATGCGGGTCGTTGATCAGCCGTGTGCCGGGCCCTACGCGTGGGTCATGGCAGAGTTCTGTCGACCCAGGCGGTTTCTGGACCGGGCGGGCGGGTGCGGCACCGTGGGGACGTACGGCCGCCGGCTGATCAGGACGACGGCGACGGAGGCCGGTACGTGGGGCGGCCGACCGCGACCTGCAGCCGGTCCATCTCATGCGGGACGCACGAGCTATTTCGCGTGCAGCGCCTGGACAGATACCCACGCCCGCCGCCACCGAGCCTGTGGCCCGCCGCGCTGTGCGGCGGCCCACAGGCGACGTCAGTCGATCTCCAGCCGTCCCGTCGGTCAGTCGCCCGACTCCGGAGCCGGCGTTCGACTGTATGGGTGGTCATGTCCATTGCAGAAACGATCAGGCCTGCGGCGAGTGCGCCGCGCATCGCCGACGCGTGGAACGTTTGCGGCACAGCCCCTGCCGAAAACGTCGCGGGGCCGATGAACGGAGACGTGCATGAGCGCTCAACTTCCCGGCGGAGTCGTCCGGATCACCCCTGACGGTGGTCAGTGCCCGCCGAAGACCCTCGGCCTGTACCGGGACATCAACTGCCAGGGCCCCGCGTACGGCATCGGGGCCGGTTACAGCGTGGACCTGCGCCAGTTGCCCCTTCCCAACGGCGGCAGCATGTTCAAGAACGTCTCGTCGTGGGTCAACCTGACGGACAGTGACGCCAAGCTGATCGGCAAGGGCGAGCGCATCCTGAAGGCCGGCGAGAAGCTGGAAGAATCGAGCGGCTACAACGACACGGTTGAGCGAGTCGAGTGGGTCCAGTAAGCAGCCGCTTCCCGGTGGTGGGGCGGGCGGGTGTCGTGCGCCCGCCCCACCACCGGCTCGCTCCATGGTGCGACGGCGGCGGACGGTTCAGGAGGTCCTACGTTGTTGGTGGGT
>NZ_JAGGOZ010000097.1 GCF_018614075.1 Streptomyces sp. ISL-94
GGGCACGGGCACGGGCACGGGTACGGGCACGGGCACGCGGAAACGTGCGGCAGGCAGGAGCGCCGGCCCGCCGGGGGCTGCCCGCTCGACCGCCAACCGCCGGAGGCCTAGGCTCCGGCGCGCGTCGTCGACTTCAGGGTGCCGTCCGGGGCCGCCAGCAGCACCGGGGTGTCCGGGCCGCCCAGGTCGCGGACGGCGGCGCGGTCGGCCTCGGCCGGGGCGTCGGCCGCGCTGACCACGGCGGCGGCCTCCAGGGACCGGGCCCCGCTCGCCACCGCCATCGCGACCGCGGTCTGGAGGGCGCTCAGCTTCAGGGAGTCGAGCTCCACCGTCCCGGCGACGTACGTGCGGCCCGTCTCGTCCCGCACCGCCGCCCCCTCGGGCACGCCGTTGCGGGCCCGGGCGCTGCGCGCCAGCGTGATGATCTTGCTGTCCTCGGGGTCGATCCCGGTGGTGTCGGTCATGGTCGAAAGCATAGGGAGCGTCCCGGCGGAGCCGTGCAACGACCCCGCCCAGACGTCACGTCACGGCCGGTCGAGCCGCAGCCGCTCCGTCTTCGGCAGGCCCGCCACCACCAGGTCGTACGAGTCCTCCACCAGCTCCCGGACCATCGCGTCCGGCAGGCCGCCCGGCCCGCCCACGGTCACGGTGTTCCAGTGCCGCTTGTTCATGTGATAGCCGGGCACGACCGCCTCGTGCTCCTCGCGCAGCCGCACCGCCAGCTCCGGCTCGCACTTGAGGTTGACCTTCAGCGGCTCCGCGTCCAGCGCCGTCAGCGCGAACATCTTGCCCAGCACCTTGAACACCGAGAACTCCGGGGTGAAGGGGAACTCCTCCACCGCCGCGTTGAAGCTCAGGCAGAACTCCCGCAACTGCGCCGGGGTCATTCCCCCTCCTCCCCCGCGGTCTCGGCCGCGAAAACCGGTTCCACCAGCACCGTCACGATCTTGTTCCGCCGCCCGGCCGGGGACTCGGCCGTCAGCCGCAGCGGACGCCCGTCGGGCAGGTCCACCAGCGCCGAGGCGCCCGCGATCGGCACCCGGCCCAGGGCCTTGGCCAGCAGTCCCCCGACCGTCTCCACGTCCTCGTCGTCGAAGGCCTCGACCTTGAACAGCTCACCGAGGTCGGTGATGTCCAGCCGGGCCGTGACCCGGTAGCGGTCCTCGCCGAGGTCCTCGACCGGCGGGAGCTCCCGGTCGTACTCGTCGGTGATCTCGCCGACGATCTCCTCCAGGATGTCCTCGATGGTGACGATGCCGGCCGTGCCGCCGTACTCGTCGATGACGACCGCCACGTGGTTGCGCACCTGCTGCATCTCGCGCAGCAGATCGCCCGCGTTCTTGGTGTCGGGCACGAAGACGGCCGGCCGCATCGCCGTGGAGACCAGATCGGACTCCGACTCCCGGCTGATGTGGGTCTTGCGGACCAGGTCCTTCAGGTAGACCATCCCGACGATGTCGTCCTCGTTCTCCCCGGTCACCGGGATGCGCGAGAAGCCGGACCGCAGGGCGAGCGTGGTCGCCTGACGGATCGTCTTGTACCGCTCGATGCAGACCAGGTCGGTGCGCGGCACCATCACCTCGCGCACCAGCGTGTCGCCCAGCTCGAAGACCTGGTGGACCATCCGGCGCTCGTCGTCCTCGATCAGCGATTCCTTCTCCGCGAGGTCCACCATCGCGCGCAGCTCGGCCTCGGAGGCGAACGGCCCCTTGCGGAAGCCCTTTCCGGGCGTGAGCGCGTTGCCGATGAGGATCAGCAGCTGCGGGATCGGCCCCATCACCCGCGCGAGCGGCACGAGGACGTACGCGGCCGCCGTCGCGGTGTTCAGCGGGTGCTGGCGGCCGATGGTGCGCGGGGAGACCCCGACGGCCACGAAGGAGACCAGCACCATCACGGCGATGGCCACGAGCAGCGCGGTCCAGTTCTCGCCGAACTCGTCGAGGCAGACGTAGGTGACGAGGACGCCGGCCGCCATCTCGCAGGTGACGCGGACCAGGAGGGCCACGTTGAGGTAGCGGGTGGGGTCGCCGGCCACCTGCGCGAGCTTCGCGCTGCCGCGCCGGCCCGCCCGTACGGCCTGCTCCGCGCGGAAGCTGGACATCCGGGCGATCCCGGACTCGGCGCACGCCGCGAACCAGGCCACCACCACCAGCAGGACCGCCCCGGTGATCAGCTGAGGCGCGGTCACGAGACGGTAGGGGCCGGGGACGGACCGGTCATGCCGCGCTCGGCGCGCCAGCCGTCGACGATGGCCGCCTGGAGGCCGAACATCTCGGCCTTCTCGTCGGGCTCCTCGTGGTCGTACCCGAGCAGGTGCAGCACCCCGTGGACGGTCAGGAGCTGGAGCTCCTCGTCCATGGAGTGCTGCGTCGGGGCGTCCTCGCCCTGCCTCTTGGCGACCTCGGGGCAGAGCACGATGTCGCCGAGGAGCCCCTGCGGGGGCTCCTCGTCGTCCTTCGCCGGGGGACGCAGTTCGTCCATCGGGAAGGACATGACGTCGGTGGGTCCGGGCAGGTCCATCCACTGGATGTGGAGCTGCTCCATGGCGTCCTCGTCGATGACGATGACGGAGAGCTCCGAGAGCGGGTGGATCCGCATCCGGGTGAGCGCGTAGCGGGCGATGTCGAGGATCGCCTGCTCGTCGACCTCGGTTCCGGACTCGTTGTTGACGTCGATCGACATGGTGCGCTGGGTTCTACTTCCGCTGGTGGCCGTTCGGGGCCGGATGGGCTTCGTCGTACTTCTCGTACGCGTCGACGATACGGCCGACCAGCTTGTGCCGGACGACATCCTCGGACGTGAGCCGCGAGAAGTGGATGTCCGGAACCCCTTCGAGGATCGACTGCACCTGGCGCAGACCGCTCTTGGTGCCTCCCGGCAGCAGGTCGACCTGGGTGATGTCGCCGGTGATGACGATCTTCGAGTCGAAACCGAGCCGGGTCAGGAACATCTTCATCTGCTCGGGGGTGGTGTTCTGCGCCTCGTCGAGGACGACGAACGCCTCGTTCAGGGTGCGCCCGCGCATGTAGGCGAGGGGGGCCACCTCGATGGTCCCGGCGGCCATGAGCCGCGGGATCGAATCCGGGTCGATCATGTCGTGCAGGGCGTCGTAGAGCGGGCGCAGGTACGGGTCGATCTTGTCGAAGAGGGTGCCCGGCAGGAAGCCGAGCCGCTCCCCCGCCTCGACGGCGGGCCGGGTCAGGATGATCCGGCTGACCTGCTTGGACTGGAGGGCCTGGACCGCCTTGGCCATGGCGAGGTAGGTCTTGCCGGTACCGGCGGGGCCGATGCCGAAGACGATCGTGTTCTTGTCGATCGCGTCGACGTACCGCTTCTGGTTGAGGGTCTTGGGCCGGATGGTGCGGCCGCGGCTGGAGAGGATGTTCTGGGTGAGCACCTCGGCGGGCGTCTCTTCGGACCCGTTTCCCTTGCCGTTGCCGCTCGCCTTGAGCATGGCGATCGAGCGTTCCACTGCGTCCTCCGTCATCGGCTGCCCGGTGCGGAGCACCAGCATCATCTCGTCGAACAGGCGCTGGATCAGGGCGACCTCGACCGCGTCGCCGACCGCGCTGACCTGATTGCCCCGAACATGGATGTCGGCCTTCGGGAAGGCCTTCTCGATCACGCGCAACAGGGCGTCACCGGAGCCGAGCACCGTCACCATCGGGTGCCTGGCCGGAACGGTGAAGTGGGCTCGCGCCTGTCCCGGTACCGGGATGTGGGCTGTGGGTGTCTGAGTCATGGGCCGGCACTGTGGCCTGCACATACCTCCCGCTGAGGGGCCGCGCCGATCGACGGCCTCCGGATAACCAAGCGTACGTCCCCGCTGCGGCTTCCCCGAGGGGTTTTACGCCCCGCTTCGCCACCGGTGCGGAGGGCTACGCGGAGTGGCGGAAACCGATCGTCGGCACCGCCCTGCGGCGGGCCGCGGGAGAGGGGCCCCCCGGAAGCAGGCCGCCCAGGAAGCCGTAGCGGCCGCGCAGGGCCTCGGGAGCACTCAGCCACCAGTGGGCCACCTCCGGCCAGCCCGGGGCCGACAGGGAGCCGCCGAACTCCTGGACCGACAGGGCCGCCGTCAGCCCGGCGAAGGCCAGCCGGTCCGCCAGGGGCCAGCCCGCCAGGGTGCCGGTGACGAAGCCCGCCACGTAGACGTCCCCCGCTCCGGTCGGGTCCAGCGCATCCACCGTGATCCCCCGGACGTGGGCCGTCTCGCCGGTACGCCCGTCCACCGCGTACGAGCCCTCCGCGCCCATCGTCACCACCGCGATCGGCACCTTCTCGGCCAGCGCCCGGGCCGCCGCGCGCGGGCAGTCGGTCCGCGTGTACCGCATGGCCTCGCCCGCGTTCGGCAGGAAGGCCTCGCAGTGCTCCAGGTCGGCCAGGGCCCCCAGGTCCCACCGCCCGCTCTCGTCCCACCCCACGTCCGCGAAGACCCGCGCGCCGCGCCGGGCGGCCGCGCCGACCCACGCCTCGCCCCGGCCCGGCCCGAGCGAGGCCACGGCCGCGCGGGCGAGCGGCGGGCACTGCGGGAAGGGCCCGGGGCCCGACGGCGGAGGAGCCTCGTGGCCGTGCGAGACCATCGTGCGCTCGCCCTCGTAGGCCATGGAGACGGTGACGGGGCTGTGCCAGCCGGGGATGGTCCGCGACATGGACAGGTCGATGCCCTCCCCCTGCTCCAGGGCGTCCCAGCAGTACTCGCCGTAATGGTCGTCCCCGAAGGCAGCGGCCAGCGAGGTGCGCAGGCCGAGGCGGGCCAGGGCGGTGGCCATGTTGGCGACGCCGCCGGGGCTGGAGCCCATGCCGCGCGCCCAGGACTCCGTACCGCGCACGGGTGCGGAGTCGAGACCGGTGAAGATGATGTCGAGGAAGACCGTCCCGGTGAGGAAGACGTCGCAGCCCGGTTCCTTGGGGTCCCGCAGCGGACCGAGCGGGTCCACTGCGGCGGAGCGGCTGTCGATGCTGTCCCGACTGGTCACGGTGTACTCCCCGTTGCTCTTGAAGGGTCGTTTCTGCGGCGGAAAGCTGCCAGCTCTGCCCACCTCGGGGAGAGCCAAACCCCAGTGTGTCGCAGATCACCTCTGAAACGCCCTTCTCCGCCTCCCGGAACACCTCGGAGCTCCGCCGCGGGGCGGCCGCTGCCCGGAGGCAGGCCCCGGCTAAGCGCGCTTCGGCAGCGGTACGCGGATCAGGTCCGCCGCCACCGTCAGCTCGCCCTCGAAACCCGCCGCCCGGGCCTGCCGTTCGAACTCGGACGGGTCGGAGTACCGCTGCGAGAAGTGCGTCAGCACCAGGTGCCGGACTCCCGCGTCCCTCGCCGCCCGCGCCGCCTGCCCGGCGGTGAGGTGCCCGTGGTCGGTGGCCAGCTGCGCCTCCTCGTCGAGGAAGGTCGACTCGATCACCAGCATGTCGCAGCCCTCCGCCAGCGCCCCCACGCCGTCGCAGAGCCGGGTGTCCATGACGAACGCGAACCGCTGCCCCGGCTTGGGCTCGCTGACCTCTTCGAGGGTGACCCCGTTCAGGACGCCCTCCCGCTGGATCCGGCCGACGTCCGGCCCCTTGATCCCGTGCCGCGCGAGCAGTTCGGGCAGTATCCGGCGCCCGTCCGGCTCGGTGAGCCGGTAGCCGAAGGACTCCACCGGGTGCGAGAGCCGCCGGGCCTCAAGGACGTACGAGGACCCGCGGGCCAGCGGCCCGTCCCCGGTCACCGGCTCCTCGTCGATGATCACCGTCTCCCGGTAGGCCGTGGCGTACCGGAGCCGGTCGAAGAACTTCTGCCCGGAGGCCGGGTAGTGCGCGGTCACGGGGTGCGGGACCCGGTCGAGGTTGATGCGCTGGATCACCCCGGCGAGGCCGAGGCTGTGGTCACCGTGGAAGTGGGTGACGCAGATCCGGTTGATGTCGTGCGCGGCCACCCCGGCACGGAGCATCTGGCGCTGCGTGCCCTCGCCCGGGTCGAAGAGGATGCCCTCGCCGTCCCAGCGGAGCAGGTAGCCGTTGTGGTTGCGGTGGCGGGTGGGCACCTGGCTGGCGGTGCCCAGCACCACGAACTCGCGTACGGACACGGACTATCCGGGGGGCCACTGCAGGCCGCGTCCGCCGAGGACGTGCGCGTGGACGTGGAAGACGGTCTGGCCCGCCCCGGTGCCGGTGTTGAAGACGACCCGGTAGCCGTGGTCGTCGATCTTCTCGTCGGCGGCGATCTGTGCGGCCTCGCGCAGTATGTCGGCGGCGATGGCCGGCTCGGCCTCGGCCAGGGCGACCGCGGTCGGGTAGTGCACCTTGGGGATGACGAGCACGTGCGTCGGCGCCTGCGGGTTGATGTCCCGGAAGGCGACGGTCGTCTCGGTCTCCCGGACCACCGTCGCCGGGACGGTCCCCGCGACGATCTTGCAGAACAGGCAGTCGGCCTGCGGTTCCCCGGCCATTGCTTCGCCTCTCGTGACGGTGATCGTGATCAGTCCGGGCATCGTATCCAGCCCGGCGCCCCGGGGCGGCGCCCGCCCCGTCAGGACCAGCGGCCGGTGCGGGCCAGCAGGACGGCGGTCGCGGCGGTGCCGGCCGTGGAGGTCCGCAGCACGGAGCGGCCCAGGCGGTAGGGGTGGGCCCCCGCTTCGGCGAAGACGGCCAGCTCCTCCGGGGAGACCCCGCCCTCGGGGCCGACCACCAGTACGACGGAGCCCGAGGCGGGCAGTTCGGCCGTGGCCAGCGCCTCGGAGGGGGTGGCGCGGTCCTCGTGGAGGACCATCGCCAGGTCGGCGCCGGCCAGCAGCGCCGCCACCTGCTTCGTGGACATGGCCTCGGCCACCTCCGGGAAGCGGACCCGGCGGGACTGCTTGCCCGCCTCCCGGGCCGTCGCCCGCCACTTGGCCAGCGCCTTGGCCCCGCGGTCGCCGCGCCACTGCGTGATGCAGCGCGAGGCCTGCCAGGGCACCACCACGTCCACTCCGGTCTCCGTCATGGTCTCGACCGCCAACTCGCCCCTGTCGCCCTTCGGCAGGGCCTGGACCACCGTGATCCGGACCTCCGGCTCCGGTTCCTCCTCCACCGTGTGCAGATCCATGACCACCAGCCGGTCCTTGCCCTCGGCGGCCTTGACCACGCCCTCCGTCCAGTGGCCCCGCCCATCGGTGAGGACCACGTCCTCACCGGGGTTCAGCCGCTTCACGGACACCGCGTGCCGGCCCTCCGGGCCGTCCAGGACGAACTCCGGGCCCGCCGGGACCTCTTCGACCACGAACACCGGGGCGGTCATGACGCACTCCTCATCTGTCGTGCCTTCAACGTGCTCTGTGCCTCGTCCAGTTCCGCCGCCAGCACCTCCACCAGCTCCCCCGCCGGCAGCGTCCGTGCCAGCCGGTGCCCCTGGCCCGCCCACAGGGCCATGCCCTGCGGGTCCCCGGCCGCGGCGGCCGCCTTGCGCAGTCCCGAGGTCAGGTGGTGGATCTGCGGGTAGGCGGCCGGGGCGTAGGGCCCGTGCTCCCGCATGAAGCGGTTGACCAGCCCCCGCGCGGGCCGCCCGGAGAAGGCCCGGGTCAGCTCGGTCCGTACGAACAGCGGGTCGGTCAGCGCCTTCTTGTGCAGCGGGTGCGCGCCCGACTCGGGGCAGGCCAGGAAGGCGGTCCCGAACTGGGCCGCCTCCGCGCCCGCCGCCAGCAGCGCGGCGATCTGCGAGCCCCGCATGAGGCCGCCCGCCGCGATGATCGGGAGCGCCACGGCCTCCCGTACCTGGGCGACCAGCGCGAGCAGGCCCACGGCCGCCGTGCCGTCGGCCTGCGGGTCGTCCCGGTGGGTGCCCTGGTGGCCGCCGGCCTCCACGCCCTGGACGCAGACGGCGTCGGCGCCCGCCTCCTGCGCGGCGCGGGCCTCCTCGACGGAGGTCACGGTGACGACGGTGTACGTACGGGCCTTGCGCAGGGCGGCGAGGGCCGCGGGTGTGGGACAGCCGAAGGTGAACGAGACGACCGGGACCGGGTCCTCCAGGAGGATGGCCAGCTTGGCGTCGTAGCCGTCGTCGCTGGTACCGATGATGTCCTCGTCGGCGAGGGAGACGTCGTACCAGCAGGCCTCGCCGGCCAGCTGCCCGCGGTACGCCTCCACGGCGGCCGGGTCCACGTAGCCGGTCTGCGGCATGAAGAGGTTCACGCCGAAGGCGCGCCGGGTGAGCGCGCGCACCTGCTTGATCTCCTGGTACATGCCGTCGGCGGTCTTGTAGCCGCCGGCCAGGAAGCCCAGCCCGCCCGCTTCGCACACGGCGGCGACGAGGGGCGGACAGGAGGCGCCGCCCGCCATGGGAGCCTGCACGATCGGGTAGGGGGAGAGACCGTTCGGTGCGGTGGACATGGACTGCATCGTGCCATGTCCCGCTCATGGGGCCGAATCACGGCATTCGCCTGGCATAGTCCGCTTCCAGGCGTGACCGGAACGGATGCGCCGAGCCCGGCCGGGGGCATCCCCGGCCGGGCTCGGCGCATCGGATCGCGGGCCGGTCAGCGGCCGTTGAACGCGTCCTTCAGGCGGCTGAACAGACCCTGCTGCCCCGGCGCGAACTGACCCAGCGGCCGCTCCTCGCCCCGCAGCTTCGCCAGCTGGCGCAGCAGTTCCTCCTGCTGGGCGTCCAGCTTGCCCGGGGTGGTGACCTCGACGTGGACGATCAGGTCGCCGCGCCCGCCGCCCCGCAGGTGCGTGACGCCGCGCCCGTGCAGCGGGATCGACTGCCCCGACCCGGTGCCGGGCCGGATGTCGATCTCCTCCAGGCCGTCCAGCGTCTCCAGCGGGCACTTGGTGCCCAGGGCCGCCGCGGTCATGGGGATGGTGACCGTGCAGTGCAGGTCGTCCCCGCGCCGCTGGAAGGTCGGGTGCGGCAGCTCGTGGATCTCCACGTACAGGTCGCCGGCGGGGCCGCCGCCGGGGCCGACCTCACCCTCGCCCGCGAGCTGGATCCGGGTGCCGTTCTCGACGCCGGCCGGGATCTTGACCGTAAGGCTGCGGCGGGAGCGGACCCGGCCGTCGCCCGCGCACTCGGGGCACGGGGTCGGGACCACGGTGCCGAAGCCCTGGCACTGCGGGCAGGGGCGCGAGGTCATGACCTGGCCGAGGAAGGACCGGGTGACCTGCGAGACCTCACCGCGGCCGCGGCACATGTCACAGGTCTGCGCGGAGGTGCCGGGGGCGGCGCCCTCACCGGAGCAGGTGGTGCAGACGACGGCCGTGTCGACCTGGATGTCCTTGGTCGTGCCGAAGGCCGCCTCGTCCAGCTCCAGGTCCAGGCGGATCATGGCGTCCTGGCCGCGCCGGGTCCGCGAGCGCGGGCCGCGCTGCGAGGCCTGGCCGAAGAAGGCGTCCATGATGTCGGAGAAGTTGCCGAAGCCGCCCGCTCCGAAGCCGCCAGCTCCGCCACCGCCGCCCGAGGAGGACAGCGGGTCGCCGCCGAGGTCGTAGACCTGCTTCTTCTGCGGGTCCGAGAGGACCTCGTAGGCGGCGTTGATCTCCTTGAAACGCTCTTGCGTCTTGGGATCGGGGTTCACATCCGGGTGCAGCTCGCGTGCAAGCCGCCGGAATGCCTTCTTGATCTCGTCCTGCGATGCGTCGCGGCGCACGCCGAGAACGGCGTAATAGTCCGTGGCCACTTACGACTCCGCCAGGATCTGTCCGACGTAACGTGCCACTGCGCGTACCGCTCCCATCGTTCCGGGGTAGTCCATGCGGGTCGGTCCGACCACGCCGAGCTTGGCGACGGTTTCGCCGCCCGAACCGTAACCGACCGAGACGACCGACGTGGAGTTCAGCCCCTCGTAGGCGTTCTCATGCCCGATCCGTACGGCCATTCCCGACTCATTGGCCTCGCCGAGGAGCTTGAGGAGCACGACCTGCTCCTCCAGCGCCTCGAGCACCGGCCTGATCGTCAGGGGAAAATCGTGTCCGAAGCGCGTGAGATTGGCGGTACCGCCGATCATCAGCCGCTCCTCGGCTTCCTCGACCAGGGTTTCGAGGAGCGTCGCGAGCACGGTGGAGACGGTGCCGCGGTCCTCGGCCTCGAAGGATTCGGGGAGGTCCTGGACGAGCGGGGGGACATCGGTGAAACGGCGGCCGACGACCCGGCTGTTGAGCCGGGCCCGCAGATCCGCGAGCGAGGTCTCGCCGAAGGGCGCCGGGCAGTCGATCAGCCGCTGCTCGACGCGCCCGGTGTCCGTGATCAGTACGAGCATCAGCCGGGCCGGGGCCAGCGCCAGCAGCTCGACGTGGCGCACGGTGGAGCGCGTGAGCGAGGGGTACTGGACGACCGCGACCTGCCGGGTGAGCTGCGCGAGCAGCCGCACGGTGCGGCCGACGACGTCGTCGAGGTCGACGGCGCCGTCGAGGAAGTTCTGGATGGCCCGGCGCTCGGGCGTGGACAGCGGTTTGACCCCCGCCAGCTTGTCGACGAAGAGGCGGTAGCCCTTGTCGGTGGGGATCCGGCCGGCGCTGGTGTGGGGCTGGGCGATGTAGCCCTCGTCCTCCAGCACGGCCATGTCGTTGCGCACGGTGGCCGGCGAGACTCCGAGGCGGTGCCGCTCGGTGAGCGCCTTGGAGCCGACCGGCTCCTCTGTCCCGACGTAGTCCTGGACGATGGCGCGCAGGACTTCGAGTCTGCGTTCACTGAGCATCGCGCACACCTCCAGCTCTGGTCCGTTTGCCTTGTTCGTTGGCACTCTGATCCTTCGAGTGCCAGAGATGCCCCGCTCAGTGTACGGCCGGGTAGTCAGACCCTGGCAAGGCAGGCCCGCCAGGGTAGCGTCGCGGCATGGACGTGCGTTGGGAAGAGGCGGGCTGGGAACGGCTGACCGGGCGGACCGGCCGGAGGCGGCTTCCGGTGTGGGATTGCACGGTGGGGCTGGTGGTGGGGGACGATTCGGTGCTCCTGATCGACTGCGGTTCGAGCCTGCGGGAAGGCTCCGGGGTGCGGGCCGAGGCGGAGCGGCTGACGGGCCGGCACGTGACCCATATCGCATTCACGCACGGCCATTTCGATCACGTACTGGGCGGGGCCGCGTTCGCGGGCGCGGAGTCCTACGGCGCCGTCGGGCTGGACGCACTGCTGTCGACGGGCCGGGAGGAGCTGCGCGGGGACGCGGTGCGCCACGGACTGGCGCAGGCGCAGGCCGCCGAGGCGGTGGACCTGCTGGTGCTGCCCAAGCACCTGGTGTCGGGCGAGTGGACGCTGGACCTCGGCGGGGTGCAGGTGCTGCTGGCCAATGTGGGGCCGGGCCACACCGGACACGACCTGGCCGTCTTCGTGCCGGGCGAGCGCGAGGCGGTGTTCTGCGGGGACCTGGTGGAGGAGTCCGGCGACCCGCAGGCGGGGCACGATGCCGTGCCGCGGCAGTGGCCCGCGGCCCTGGACCGGCTGCTGTCGCTGGGCGGCGAGGACGCGCTGTACGTGCCGGGTCACGGAGCGGTGGTCGACGCGGGCTTCGTACGTGCGCAACGCGCCACACTGGCCGCCCGTTTCGGCGTGTCGGAGGCATGACGGCCGCGGCTCTCCTAGTGTCGGCCGGATGCGCGAGTACTCCCCCGACCTGACCCCCCAGTGGAAGCGCCCCAAGGCCGTGCCGGAGGTGGCGGCCGAGCCCGATCTGGTGGTCGAGGTGGCCGGTACGGACTTCTGCGGCGCGGTGGTGGCCTGCGAGGCGGGCACGGTGACCCTGGAGGACCGTTTCGGCAAGCGGCGGGTGTTCCCGATGGAGCCGCGGGGCTTCCTGCTGGAGGGGGCGGTCGTCACGCTGGTCCGCCCGTCCCGGACGCCCTCCGCGCCCCGGCTCACGGCGTCGGGCTCACTGGCCGTCTCGGGGGCCCGGGCGCGGGTGGCGCGGGCGGGCCGGATCTACGTCGAGGGCCGGCACGACGCGGAGCTGGTGGAGCGGGTCTGGGGTGACGACCTGCGCATCGAGGGCGTGGTGGTGGAGTACCTGGAGGGCATCGACGACCTCCCCGCCGTCGTGGCGGAGTTCGGCCCGGCCCCGGACGCCCGCCTGGGGGTGCTGGTGGACCACCTGGTCCCGGGTTCCAAGGAGTCCCGTATCGCGGCCTCGGTGGCCTCGCCGGACGTCCTGGTCGTGGGCCATCCGTACGTGGACGTGTGGCAGGCGGTGAAGCCGTCCGCGCTGGGCATCGGCGCGTGGCCGGCGGTTCCGCGCGGCCAGGACTGGAAGACGGGCATCTGCCGGGCGCTGGGCTGGCCGCAGAACACGGGAGCCGCCTGGCAGCACATCCTGTCGCGGGTGACCTCGTACCGCGATCTGGAGCCGACCCTGCTGGGCCGCGTCGAGGAGCTGATCGACTTCGTTACGGTCGGCGGTGCCGCCTGACATCGGGCAGGGTGCCGAACTCAGTGGTGTCCAGCTCGGTGCCGAGCACGTCCGGCGGCACCGGGGCGCCGAGGAGTGATCAGTCCACCAGGTCCCGGACCACCGCGTCGGCCAGCAGCCGGCCCCGCAGGGTCAGCACGGCCCGCCCCGCCTCGTACGGACCGGACTCCAGCAGCCCGTCCGCCAGGGCCCGGCGGGAGGCCGCGAGGCCGGCCGGGGCCAGCAAGGACAGCGGTACGCCGTCCACCAGGCGCAGCTCCAGCAGGATCCGCTCGACCCGGCGGTCCTCCTCGGAGAGCAGCTCGCGGCCCGCGCCCGGGGAGCGGCCCCCGGCCAGCGCCGCCGCGTAGGCGCCGGGGTGCTTGACGTTCCACCACCGGACCCCGCCGACGTGCGAGTGCGCGCCGGGGCCCGCGCCCCACCAGTCGGCGCCGCGCCAGTACAGCTCGTTGTGCAGGCAGCGCCCGGCCTCCGAGGTGGCCCAGTTCGAGACCTCGTACCAGGAGTACCCGGCCTCGGCCATGACGGCGTCGGCGATCAGGTAGCGGTCGGCGTGGACGTCGTCGTCCGTCATCGGGACCTCGCCGCGGCGGATCCGCCGGGCCAGCTGGGTGCCCTCCTCCACGATCAGCGCGTACGCCGAGACGTGGTCCGGGCCGGCCCTGAGGGCGGCGTCCAGCGAGGCCCGCCAGTCGTCGTCCGACTCTCCGGGCGTCCCGTAGATCAGGTCCAGGTTGACGTGCTCGAAGCCCGCCGCGCGGGCCTCCGCGACGCAGGCCTCCGGCCGTCCGGGAGTGTGGGTGCGGTCGAGGACCTTCAGGACGTGCTGCCTGGCGCTCTGCATGCCGAAGGAGATCCGGTTGAAGCCGCCGGCCCGCAGCTCGGCCAGGTACTCCGGGTTCACGGACTCCGGATTGGCCTCGGTGGTGATCTCGGCGTCCGGTGCCAGACCGAACTCGTCGCGGATCGCCGCGAGCATCCGTACGAGGTCCCCGGCGGGCAGCAGCGTGGGCGTACCGCCGCCGACGAACACGGTCCGGACCTCGCGGGGGTCGTCGCCGAGCACCTTCCGCGCCAGCCTGACCTCGTCGGTCAGGGTGTCGGCGTAGTTCTCCCGGGAGGCGAGGACGCCGCCGGTGCCCCGCAGCTCGGTGGCCGTGTAGGTGTTGAAGTCGCAGTACCCGCAGCGCGTGGCGCAGTACGGGACGTGCAGGTAGAACCCGAGCGGCCGGTCCCCGGCACCCGCCAGGGCGTGCGACGGCAGCGAGCCGTCTTCGGGCATGGGTTCACCGTCGGGCAGTGCGGAAGGCATACCCCCATCATCCCGCACCGGCCGGCCCACCCGTCCCGGCCGCCGGCCGGCGGAGGCGGTGCGACCGGCCGGGGCCGGGGCCCCGACGGCCCCCGCCCCTCGGCCCGCACGGCCCGCGCAGGCGCTACGCCTCGCGGGCGCCCTCGTACATCTCGTCGATCAGGTGCTTGAACTCACGCTCGACGACCGGCCGCTTCAGCTTCAGGCTGGGGGTGAGGTCCCCGTGCTCCACGTCCAGGTCGCGCGGCAGGATCCGGAACTTCTTGACCGTCTGCCAGCGCTGGAGGCCCTCGTTCAGGGTCTGTACGTACGTCTCGATCAGGCGGGCGGTCTCGGGCGCCGCCAGGACCTCCCCGTACGTCTTCCCCTCCAGGCCGTTCTCGACCGCCCAGCCCAGGATCGACGGCTCGTCGAGCGCGATCAGCGCCGAGCAGAAGTTCCGGTCGGCGCCGTGCACGACGATGCTCGACACGTAGGGGCAGATCGCCTTGAACTGGCCCTCGACCTCGGCCGGGGCGACGTACTTGCCGCCCGAGGTCTTGATCAGGTCCTTCTTGCGGTCGGTGATGCGCAGGTAGCCGTCGGGCGACAGCTCGCCGATGTCACCGGTGTGCAGCCAGCCGTCGGACTCCAGGACCTCGGCGGTCTTCTCCGGCTGGTGGTGGTAGCCCTGCATGATGCCGGGGCCGCGCAGCAGGACCTCGCCGTCGTCGGCGATGCGGACCTCGGTGCCGGGGAGCGGCTTGCCGACCGTGCCGGTGCGGTAGGCCTCCCCCGGGTTGACGAAGGAGGCGGCGCTGGACTCCGTCAGGCCGTAGCCCTCCAGGATGTGGATGCCCGCGCCGGAGAAGAAGTAGCCGATCTCGGGGGCCAGGGCGGAGGCGCCGGAGACGGCGGCGCGCAGGTTGCCGCCGAAGGCCTCGCGGAGCTTGGAGTAGACGAGCGCGTCGGCGATCTTGTGCTTGGCGGCGAGGCCGAGGGGGGCGGTCGCCTGGCCGGTGCGGCGGAAGTTGTCCTGGGTGACCTTGGCGTACTCGCGGGCCACGCCCACCGACCACTGGAAGATCTTGTACTTGGCACCGCCGCCGGCCCGTGCCTTGGCCGCGACCCCGTTGTAGACCTTCTCGAAGATGCGCGGGACGGCCGCCATGTAGGTCGGCTGCACGATCGGCAGGTTCTCGATGATCTTGTCGATCCGGCCGTCGACGGCGGTGACGTGCCCGACCTCGATCTGGCCGGAGGTCAGCACCTTGCCGAAGACGTGCGCGAGCGGCAGCCACAGGTACTGGACGTCGTCGCTGGAGATCATGCCGGTGGCGACGGTGGCCTTGGCCATGTACGACCAGCTGTCGTGCGGCAGCCGGACGCCCTTGGGCCTGCCGGTCGTGCCCGAGGTGTAGATGAGCGTGGCCAGCTGGTCGGCGGTGATGGCCGCGATCCGCTCCTTGACCGCCTCGGGGTGCTTGGCCAGGTACTCCTTGCCGCGCTCCTCCAGATCGGCGAGCGAGAGCACCCAGCCCTCGGGATCGCCCTCGGCGGCGAGCGCGTCGGCCGCCTCCACGACCACCACGTGCGTGAGGTTCGGCAGGTCGGCGCGGCGCTCGCGCGCCTTCGCCAGCTGCTTCGCGTCCTCGGCGATGAGCACCCGGCTCTCGGAGTCCGCGAGGATGTACGCCGACTCGTCCGCGTTGGTGCTGGGGTAGATGGTGGTGACCGCGCCGCCGGCGCACATGACGCCGAGGTCGGCGAGGATCCACTCGACGCGGGTGTTGGAGGCGAGAGCGACCCGGTCCTCCGACCCGAGGCCGAGGCCGATCAGCCCCGCGGCGATGGCGAAGACCCGCTCGGCCGCCTGGCCCCAGCTCAGCGACTTCCAGTCGTCGGGGCCCTGGCCGCCGGCCGCCGGAACGGGGAACCGGTAGGCCTCCGCATGGGGCGTGGCGGCGACGCGCTCAAGGAAGAGGGCCGCCACGGTGGGCGGGCGGTTCTCGATCAAGGTCTGTGTGTCGCTCACGGACGTCCTCCGGACCAGCGGCAGGGGCTGTCATTCAGGGGCTTGTAACTGGCGAGTAACCATCGAGCAGTGATCAGAGTAGGGGCCCTCCGCCTGGCGCGTAAGGGCCCGCGAGCGGCCGATTCATAACGAAACAGGCCCCCGCGCATCCGCGTGGGGGCCTGTTTTCGCATGCGGGCGCGCGGCAGGCCGACAACCGCCTGCCACCGCTGCCGGGGCGGCTACTTCTTCTTGCCGCCGGACTCGTCGCTGGAGAGGACGGCGATGAAGGCCTCCTGCGGGACCTCCACGGAGCCGACCATCTTCATCCGCTTCTTGCCTTCCTTCTGCTTCTCCAGCAGCTTCCGCTTACGGGAGATGTCACCGCCGTAGCACTTGGCGAGGACGTCCTTGCGGATGGCGCGGATGGTCTCGCGGGCGATGACGCGGGAGCCGATGGCCGCCTGGATCGGGATCTCGAAGGCCTGCCTCGGGATGAGCTCGCGCAGCTTGGCGACCAGGCGCACACCGTAGGCGTAGGCGGCGTCCTTGTGCGTGACGGCGGAGAAGGCGTCGACCTTGTCGCCGTGCAGCAGGATGTCGACCTTGACCAGGCCGGAGGCCTGCTCGCCGGTGGGCTCGTAGTCGAGGGAGGCGTATCCGCGCGTCTTGGACTTCAGCTGGTCGAAGAAGTCGAAGACGATCTCCGCGAGGGGGAGGGTGTAGCGGATCTCGACGCGGTCCTCGGAGAGGTAGTCCATCCCGAGGAGGGTGCCGCGGCGCTGCTGGCAGAGCTCCATGATCGCGCCGATGAACTCGGAAGGCGCGAGCAGGGTGGCCCGTACGACCGGCTCGAACACGTCCGAGATCTTGCCCTCGGGGAACTCGCTCGGGTTGGTGACGGTGACTTCCTTGCCGTCCTCCATGACCACCCGGTAGACCACGTTCGGCGCGGTGGCGATCAGGTCGAGGCCGAATTCGCGCTCCAAGCGCTCGCGGACCACGTCCAGGTGCAGGAGGCCGAGGAAGCCGACGCGGAAGCCGAAGCCGAGCGCCGCCGAGGTCTCCGGCTCGTAGACGAGCGCGGCGTCGTTGAGCTGGAGCTTGTCCAGGGCCTCGCGCAGGTCGGGGTAGTCCGAGCCGTCGAGCGGGTACAGCCCCGAGAAGACCATCGGACGCGGGTCCTTGTAGCCGCCGAGAGCCTCGGTCGCGCCGTTGTGCAGGCTGGTGATGGTGTCACCGACCTTGGACTGACGCACATCCTTCACGCCGGTGATGATGTAGCCCACCTCGCCGACGCCGAGGCCGTCGGACGGGGTCATCTCGGGGGAGGAGACGCCGATCTCCAGCAGCTCGTGGGTGGCGCCCGTGGACATCATCCGGATGCGCTCGCGCTTGTTGAGCTGTCCGTCGACCACACGGACGTACGTCACGACGCCGCGGTACGAGTCGTAGACCGAGTCGAAGATCATCGCGCGGGCGGGGGCGTCCTTGGGGCCGACCGGGGCCGGGACCTTGGCGACGATCTTGTCGAGCAGCGCGTCCACGCCGAGACCGGTCTTCGCCGAGACCCGCAGCACGTCCTCCGGCTGGCAGCCGACCAGGTTCGCGAGCTCCTCGGCGAACTTCTCCGGCTGGGCGGCCGGCAGGTCGATCTTGTTCAGGACCGGGACGATCGCGAGGTCCTTCTCCATCGCCAGGTACAGGTTGGCGAGGGTCTGCGCCTCGATGCCCTGGGCGGCGTCCACCAGGAGGACCGTGCCCTCGCACGCGGCGAGGGAGCGCGAGACCTCGTAGGTGAAGTCGACGTGCCCGGGGGTGTCGATCATGTTGAGGATGTGGGTGCTGCCCTGACCCCCGCCCGTGGTGGGCGCCCAGGGCAGCCGGACCGCCTGGGACTTGATCGTGATGCCGCGCTCACGCTCGATGTCCATGCGGTCGAGGTACTGGGCGCGCATCTGCCGCTGGTCGACCACACCGGTGAGCTGGAGCATCCGGTCGGCAAGGGTCGACTTGCCGTGGTCGATGTGCGCGATGATGCAGAAGTTGCGGATCAGCGCCGGGTCGGTACGGCTCGGCTCGGGCACGTGGCTGGGGATCGCGGGCACGCAGTGTCCTGATTCTCGGGTCGCAGTCGGAACGAAGCTCGGAGCGAAAGTTCGGATCTCGTCGCCTTCGTCGGCGCGATGTCGGATCTTTACGCAGGGTCCCATGGTCCCATGGACGGGGCAGTGCGCTCGGTTTGGGCCGCCCGGAGCGTGCCTGGTAGCCTGGGCAGCTGTGTCTCGTATGCCCTCTCAGCTGTCGAGGCACAAATCCGAAGATCAAACTCTGAACCTGAAAAGGCTCTTTCGTGGCGAACATCAAGTCCCAGATCAAGCGGAACAAGACGAACGAGAAGGCGCGCCTGCGCAACAAGGCCGTCAAGTCCTCGCTCAAGACCGCGATCCGCAAGGCCCGCGAGGCCGTCGTCGCCGGTGACGCCGAGAAGGCCACCGTGGCTTCTCGCGCCGCCGCGCGTGCGCTCGACAAGGCTGTCTCGAAGGGTGTCATCCACAAGAACGCCGCCGCCAACAAGAAGTCGGCGCTGGCCACCAAGGTTGCCTCCCTGCAGGGCTGAGCTCTCGATGTGAATCGCCGGTAAGGACCCAGCGGGCCCTCTCTTCCGCTCCGGACCGGCACACCGCGCCGCACGCGGCCTGCGTTCGCCACGCGGGTGCGGCGCACACCAAGCAGTAACGACGAAGGCCCCGGCCACCATCCTTCCCAGGGTGACGGCCGGGGCCTTCGTGCTGCCCGGAAGCCGCCGAGTGGTCAGGTGGGCGGGGCGGCCGAGCGGGGCGCCGCAGCGGTCGCACCCCTGATGCCCCCGGGCCGGCCACCGACCGCCGCACTCGGGACGATCACGAGCCTCGAATCTTCTACGTCGACCAGCCCGCCGGGATCCGGGCACTGAGCGCCGCCCCGCCTCGGGCGGAGCCCCGGCTTCGCCCAGGGCGACCGTCCGGTGCCGCGGCCCCCGCCGAGCCGCCGGAAGCGCCCCGTCCTCCCCGGTGGTGCACCCTGGCACACCGGACCGGGCCCGGGCACACCGAACCGATGGGCGGGGCGTCGTTTCTAGCCAGTGCTGTGACCGGAAAGGTTCACCGGGTCGCGACGCTCCCCCAGCCACCTCCCCCGGACTCCGTCCGGGGGGACCCCCACGGAGGTGCCCCCAGGCACGGCACCTCGCCGCGTTGTCGGACCGCGCAAGTACGTCCCGTACGAGCCGCGGCCCTCCGCCTTGCGATGCACCGCACCGGACGCCGCGCCCCGGCAAACCTTCCCGGCCACAGCACTAGTGTGCTGCGCCTGAAATGAGGCAGTAAATTGGATACCCTGTTTGCATG
>NZ_JAGGOZ010000098.1 GCF_018614075.1 Streptomyces sp. ISL-94
GCCACCTCCATCGCCTGGGGCCTGTGGGAGCAGAGCGGCGGCATGGCCTCCGCTCTGGAGGGCTCCGAGGTGCGGCGGATGAACCGCAGCGGTGTCTCGGCCCTGACCGTCACCGAGGGCCTGGCCCTGTTCGACACGGCCCTGGCCGCCGACCGGGCGGCCCTGGTGCCGATCCGGCTCGACCTGGCGGCGCTGCGTGCGGAGGGCGACGTACCTCCGCTGCTGAGCCGGCTGGTCAAGGCTCGGGCCCGGCGGGCGGCGGCCGTCGGCTCCGCCGGGGCCACGGCGCTGCGCGAGCGGCTGGTGACCCTGGCCGAGCCGGAGCGGCAGGCGGTTCTGCTCGACCTGGTGGCCACCCAGGTGGCCGCCGTGCTCGGCTTCGCCCGGGTGGAGGAGGTGGAGGCCGACCGGGCCTTCCGGGACCTCGGTTTCGACTCCCTGACCGCCGTCGAGCTGCGCAACCAGCTCGGCGCGGCCACCGGCCTGCAGCTGCCGGCGACGCTCGTCTTCGACTACCCGTCGACAGCGGAGCTGGTGACGCACATCTCGGCCGAACTGCCCGGCTCCCAGGGCGCCTCGCCGGTCTTCGGCGAGCTGGACCGGCTCGCCGAGGCACTGGCCGCGGCACAGCCCGACAGCGGCCAGCGGGCCCGGGTCACGGCACGGCTGCGGACGCTGCTGGCGGCGTGGTCCGAGGGCGACACCCCGGCGGACGGCGAGGACGTCCCCGGTTCGATCGAGTCCGCGAGCGACGACGAGATCTTCGACTTCATTGGCAAAGAGTTCGGTATTTCCTGATCTGCGAGGAGCGCAACCAGATGGCGAACGAAGACAAACTCCGTCACTTCCTCAAGCAGGTCACGGCGGATCTGCATCAGACACGGCAGCGGCTGCACGAGGAGGAGGCGAAAGCTCACCAACCGATCGCGATCGTCGGGATCGGCTGCCGGTTCCCCGGCGGAATCGAGACTCCGGAGCACCTGTGGGAGGCGGTCGAAGGAGGCCGGGACGGCATCGCGCCGTTCCCCACGGACCGCGGCTGGGACGTCGACGGCGACGGCCGGACGCTGCACTGCCGCAGCGGCGGTTTCCTGGACGATGTCGCCGGCTTCGACCCGGTGTTCTTCGGGATCTCGCCCCGTGAGGCGGCTGCGATGGACCCGCAGCACCGGCTGATGCTCGAGGTCGCCTGGGAGGCGTTCGAGCACGCGGGCATCGACCCGGGCTCCCTCCGGGGCAGCAGCACCGGGGTGTTCGCGGGGCTGATGAACAACTCCGACTACGTGTCCCCGCTGACGGCGGTCCCCGAGGGCGTCGAGGCGTTCCTCGGTACGGGGAGCACCGGCAGCATCGTGTCGGGGCGCATCGCGTACACCCTGGGCCTGGAGGGTCCGGCGATCACGGTGGACACGGCGTGCTCGTCGTCGCTGGTGACGCTGCACCTGGCCTGTCAGGCACTGCGCCAGGGCGATGTGAGCCTGGCGCTGGCCGGCGGCGTCACGGTGATGTGCACGCCGACGACGTTCCTGGAGCTCAGCATGCTCCAGGCGTTGGCGCCCGACGGGCGGTGCAAGGCCTTCGCCGACGCCGCCGACGGCACCGGCTTCGCCGAGGGCGCCGGGATGCTCGTCCTGGAGCGGCTCTCCGACGCCCGGCGCAACGGGCATCAGGTGCTCGCGGTCATCCGCGGTACGGCCGTCAACCAGGACGGGGCCTCCAACGGGCTGACGGCGCCGAGCGGGCCTTCGCAGCAGGAGGTCATCCTGGCCGCGCTGGCCAACGCCCGGCTGTCGCCGGGGCAGGTCGACGCGGTCGACGCGCACGGCACCGGCACCACGCTGGGTGACCCGATCGAGGCGCAGGCGCTGATGGCCACCTACGGCCGGGAGCGCCGCGAGGGCCGGCCGCTGTGGCTGGGGTCCTTCAAGTCGAACGTGGGCCACACCCAGGCTGCCGCCGGTGTGGGCGGCGTCATCAAGATGGTGCAGGCCATCCGGCACGGGGTCCTGCCCAAGACCCTGCACGTGGACACGGAGACGACCAAGGTCGACTGGTCGGGCGGCGGCGTATCGCTGCTGACCGAGAGCCGGCCGTGGCCGGAGACCGGCGAGCCGCGGCGCGCGGGTGTCTCCTCCTTCGGTCTGAGCGGCACCAATGCGCACGCGATCATCGAGCAGGCGCCGGATGAGGAGCCCGCCCAGGCGTCTGTCGCGCCTGCCGGGGAGTCCGCCGAATCATCCGGCGCCGCGGCGGCCGTCGCGGAACAGCCCGGCGCCGAACAGTCCGGCCCC
Organism: Streptomyces sp. ISL-94; assembly: GCF_018614075.1. Lineage (GTDB taxonomy): Bacteria > Actinomycetota > Actinomycetes > Streptomycetales > Streptomycetaceae > Streptomyces. The sequence continues at coordinate 2,292 of NZ_JAGGOZ010000098.1, forward strand.
GTACCGCTGCTGCTGTCGGCGAAGTCCGCCGACGCGCTGCGCGCCCAGGCCCGGGCCCTGCGCGGCCATCTGCGCCGGCACCCCGAGATCACCCCGTACGAGGCGGGCCACGCGCTCGTCTCCCGCCGGGCCCTCTTCGACCAGCGCGGCGCGGTGGTCGCCGAGGACCGCGACGCCCTGCTGCGCGGCCTCGCGCTGCTCGCGGACGGCGAGACCTCGGCGAACGTCGTACGCGGGACGGCCAGGCCCGGCACCAAGCCGGTCTTCGTCTTCCCGGGCCACGGCACCCAGTGGGCCGGCATGGCCGCCGAACTCCTTTACAGTTCACCGGTGTTCGCCGCATCCGTGGCCGCCTGCGACGCCGCCTTCGCGGAGTTCCAGGACTGGTCGGTGGAGGCCGTGCTGCGGTCCGGGCCCGGCGCACCCGAATGGGACCGGATGGACGTGGTGCAGCCGACGCTGTTCACCATGATGGTCTCCCTGGCGGCGCTGTGGCGCTCTTACGGGATCGAGCCTGCCGCCGTGATCGGCCACTCGCAGGGCGAGGTGTCGGCCGCGCACGTGGCCGGGGCGCTCACCCTGAGGGACGCCGCCCGGATCACCGCCCGCCGCAACGCCGCCTTGTGCACCCTGTACGGGCACGGGGCCATGGCCTCCGTACTCGCCGGGCAGGACGAGGTGCTGCGCCGGATCGAGCCGTGGGGCGAGCAGCTGTCGGTCGCCGCGGCCAACGGGCCCTCGGCCTGCGTGGTCTCCGGTGAGCCGGACGCCATAGACGCGTTCGTGGCCGCCTGCGAGGAGGACCTGATCCGCGCCCGCCGCATTCGGGGCGCGGACGCCGCGGGACACTCGGCCCAGGTCGAGGCGCTCCGGGACCGGCTGCTGGACGAGCTCGCCGTGGCGCCCCGCGCCTCCGACGTGCCGTTCTACTCGACGGTCACCGGCGGGCTGGTCGACACCACCACCCTGGACGGCGACTACTGGTACCGCAACGCGCGCCAGACGGTGCAGTTCAACGACGCCGCCCGCGCGCTGCTCGACGCCGGGTTCCGCCTGTTCGTCGAGGTCAGCCCTCATCCGGTGCTGACCGTCCCGCTCCAGGGCATCGGGGACGACGCCGGCGCGGCCGTCGCGCTGGTCCCCTCGCTGCGGCGGACGGAGGGCGGGCCCGAGCAGTTCCTGAGCGCGGTCGCCCACGCTGCCTCGCACGGTGCGCTGCCCGACTGGGCCACCGTGTTCCCGGCCCCCTGCCGACCGGTCGACCTGCCCACGTACGCCTTCCAGCGCGAGCGTTACTGGCTGGAGACCGCGGCGTCCCTCGGCGACGTCACGTCGGCGGGGCTCACACCCGCCGACCACCCGCTGCTGGCCGCCGCCGTGTCGGTGGCCGACTCCGACGCCACCGTGCTCACCGGGCGGCTGTCCCTGCGCAGTCACCCGTGGCTTGCCGACCACGCCGTGGTCGACAGCGTGCTGCTGCCCGGCACCGCCTTCGTGGAAATGGCGATGCTCGCGGGCGACCGGGTGGGCTGCCACCGGCTGGAAGAGCTCACCCTCGCCGCGCCGTTGGTCCTTCCCGAGGCCGGCGGGGTCGCCCTCCAGGTCTCGGTCGGCGAGCCCGACGCGGACGGACGCCGTCCCGTACGGATCCACTCGCGGCCCGACCACGCCCCGGACGATCTCCCCTGGACCGAGCACGCCTCCGGCACGGTCACCGCCGAGGAGGCCGCGCCCGGCTTCGACTTCACCGCTTGGCCGCCCGAGGGCGCCGAGCGGCTCGACATCGACGGCCTGTACGAGCGGCTGAACGCCGCCGGGGTCGGCTACGGTCCCGTGTTCCAGGGGCTGCGGGCGGCCTGGCGCGCCGGCGACGACACGTTCGCCGAGATCACCCTGCCCGAACAGGCCCGCTTCGCCGCGGCGGAGTTCGGCCTGCACCCCGCACTGCTGGACGCGGCCCTGCACGCCGGTATGGCCGGGGCGGACCTCTCGGCGTCGGTCCGGCTGCGGCTGCCGTTCTCCTGGACGGGGGTGTCCCGCTTCCAGAACGGCGCCGCGCACCTGCGGATCCGGCTGTCGAAGGGGGCCGAGAACCAGGTGTCCCTCCAGGCCGCCGATCTCACCGGTCTGCCGGTGCTTTCCGCCGAGTCGCTCGTCGTACGCGAGGTCTCCGCCGAGCAGCTCAGCACCTCGGCCGGCGGGCACCAGGACGCCCTGTACTCGGTGGACTGGGCCGTGCTGCCCAGCTCCGGCCGGGTGGTCCTCGAGGACTGCGCGGTCATCGGGACCGCACTGCCCGACCTCGGCGCCCGTCATGGGGACTTGGGCGAGCTGCTCGCCGCGGCCGAGGCCGGGGCCCCCGTACCGGAGCTGGTCGTCCTCGCGCTCGACCCGGCTCCCGAGGGGGAGCCCGCGGGCCCCGACGACGTACGCCGGGCAACCGATGCCGTGCTGCGCCTGGCGCAGCAGTGGCTGGCCTGCGAAGCCGCCGCGGGCGCCCGGCTGGCCCTGGTGACCCGAGGAGCCGTCGCCGCCCGACCGGACGAGGACGTACCGGATCTGCGGCACGCGGCCGTATGGGGGCTGATCCGCTCCGCACAGTCGGAGAACCCGGACCGTTTCGGGCTCGTCGACTTCGACGGGACCGAGTCCTCGCGGCACGTTCTCGCCGCCGCGCTGGCCACCGGCGAGCCGCAACTGGCGCTGCGCGAAGGCGTCGTCAGTGCCCCGCGGCTGGCCAGGGTCACCCTGGGCGAGGAGACCGGCGTACCGGTCTTCGACCCCGAAGGCACCGTCCTGGTGACCGGCGCCACCGGCACCCTGGGTTCGCTGGTCGCGCGGCACCTGGTGACCGGGCACGGCGTCCGCCGGCTCCTGCTGACCAGCCGGCGGGGCGCGGCCACCGCCGGGGCGGATGAACTGCTCACCACTTTGGCCGAGTTGGGGGCCTCCGCCGAGCTGGTGGCCTGCGACACGGCCGACCGGGAAGCACTCGGCGCGCTGCTGGCCGCCGTTCCGGCCGAGCACCCGCTGACCGGTGTGGTGCACAGCGCCGGAGTTCTCGACGACGGCGTGTTCGACTCTCTGACGCCGCAGCGGCTGGAGGCCGTACTCCGCCCGAAGGTGGACGCGGCCCTGCACCTGCACGAGCTGACCCGCGACCTCGGACTATCGGCCTTCGTCCTGTTCTCCTCGGCGGCCGGCGTGGCCGGCAACCCGGGGCAGGCCAACTACGCCGCGGCCAACTCCTTCCTGGACGCCCTCGCACAGCACCGCCGGGCCACCGGGCTCGCGGCCTCCTCGCTGGCCTGGGGTCTGTGGAACGAGCGCAGCGGCATGGCCGGCGACCGGGACGCGGAGGAGCTGAAGGCCGGTCTGCGCCCCGGTATCGCCGGGCTGTCGAACGAGGAGGGCCTCGCCCTGTTCGACGCGGCCGTCCGGGACGGGCGGGCGCTGCTCGTGCCCATGCGGCTCGAACTCGCCGCCCTGCGGGTCGGCATGGGAGAGGTACCGCCGCTGCTGCGCGGGTTGATCAGGGCGCCCGCCCGGCGGGCCGCCCTGGCCGACGGCGCCGGAGCGGCCTTCCGGGAGCGGCTGGCGGGCACCGAGGAGGACCGGCGCCCCTCGGTGGTACTGGAGTTCCTGCGCGCCCAGGTGGCTGCCGTCCTGGCCCTGCCCGATGCGAGCGGGGTGGACCCGGACCGCGCGTTCCTGGAGATGGGCTTCGACTCGCTGACCGCGGTGGAGCTCCGCAACCGGCTGGCCGCGGCCACCGGTGTCCGGCTGCCCCCCACCGTCGTCTTCGAGAACCCGACCCCGGCGGCCCTCGCCGGCCAGGTCGCCGCGGCGTTCACCGCCTCCGGCGGCGGGGCCGGTGCGGGTGGCGGCGCGGATGCCGGGGCGGCGCCGCAGCAGCAGGGGTTGTTCGGCCCGATGGTGCGGCGTGCGATGGAACTGGACCGGATGGCCGAGTTCGTGGGACTGCTCTCCGCGGCCTCCGAATTCAGGCCCGTCTTCGAATCCGGCGCCCAGCTCACCGGTGAACTGGACGTCGTACGGCTCGCCAAGGGCCCGGCGAAGCCCGGCCTGGTGTGCATCCCCTCGGTGCTGGGCATGTCGGGCCCCCACGAATACGCCCGGTTCGCCGCGGCGTTCCGCGAGGTCAGGGACGTATCGGTCCTGCCCGCGCCGGGCTTCCTCGCCGGGGAGCTCTTCCCCGCGAGCGTGGAGGCGCTGGCCGAGGCGCACGCCGACGCACTGCTGGCCCATGTCGGCGACGAGCCGTTCGTGGTCGCCGCCCACTCCTCGGGCGGACTCCTCGCCCACACCTTGGTCCGCGTGCTGGAGCGGCGTGGGGTCAGGCCGGACGCGCTGGTCCTGATCGACATCTACGGACCCAGCCGGAACGCCTTCCAGGGCATCGAGAACCGGCTGGCCGCCGGACTGACCGGTGACACCGGGGAGTTCATGACGATGGACGACTCCCGGCTCACGGCGATGGGCGGATACTTCCGGCTCTTCTCCGACTGGGACCCGGAGCCCACCGCTGCCCCGACGCTGCTCGTACGGGCCGCGGAGCCACTGGCGGCCTGGAACGCGGGCGACGACTGGCAGGCGGCGTACAAGCACCCGCACACCGAGGTGGACACCCCTGGCAACCACTTTTCCATGATGGAGGAGCACGCCGCCTCCACCGCGGGCGCCGTGGAAACCTGGCTCTCCACCCGCAGCGAGCAATGACCCCTGGATACAGGGCCGTTCCAAGGTGGACCCCTGGGTGGAGACGGCTTCCAAGCCTCACCCCAGAGGTCCACCACCGGGCCCAGGAATTGCCGGCGCGGCGGCCCTAGTGTCTGAATCACCGAAACCAATCAATGGGTAGACGGAGGAGGCTCACATGAGTGACGCCATGCAGGAAGCGCTTCTACTGAGTGGCGGCCTGATGGCCATCGTGCTTCTCACTCAGGTGGGCAAGCACGGATTCGGATGGATCAAGTTCGGCATTTCGATGGGCTTCACGGTCTATCTGTACTGGGACACCTACGACCGCACTCCGATCACCGGCCCGAATATCACGGCCTCCGCACTCGGTATTCTCGTCGGCGGGATCATCGGGTACTTCCTGATGACCAAGATGGTCGTCTACCGTAACGAGCAGAAGAAGCACAAGGTGTACACCAAGGCCGGCTGGGCCTACCTCTTCATCTGGATCGCAGTGCTGGTCTTCCGTACGACCTTCCTGCTCCTGCTGGAGAACTCGCCGTGGTTCTCGGACAAGTTCGGCACCTTCATGGTGAACAACGACCTCGGCTCCGAAGGCATCGCCGCCTTCTTCGTCCTGATGGCGATGACCATGGTCGGCTACCGCACCGTGGTCTGCCTCATCCGCTCCTTCAAGCTGCCTCCGGCGCCGCAGGCCACCCCGGCCGGCTCGACCGCCCGGAGCAGCACCGCCGGCGAGAGTGAGAGCAGCGCCGCCGCGCTGCCCCGCGACCACACCACCCCGGTCACCTCCGCCTGAAGACCCCGGATCGGCCCCCGTACGGTCCGGTAACGCAGAAAGGCCTTCCCCGCACTGCGGGGAGGGCCTTTTTGCTGTGCGGGCGGCAGCGCTCAGAGCTGGACCAGGCCCTGCTGGAACGCGTAGCGCACGGCATCGGCCCGGTTGCGGGCGTCGATCTTGGCGAAGGCGTTGTTGATGTGCGTCTTCACCGTCGTCTCCTCGATGAAGAGGGCCCCGGCGATCTCCGTGTTGCTCAAACCGTCCGCGATCAGCCGCAGTACGTCGACCTCGCGGCCGGTGAGGCCGTCGGGGAAGACCCGGCGGCGCTCCGGCTGTCCGCCGGCGCGGCCGGCCGCCGGCGCGGCCTGGCCGGACCCCTCGGCGGGGGCCGCGGGGGAGCCTGCCGCACCGAGCGCGGCGGCCAGCCTGCGGGTCACCTCCGGGTCCAACGTCGTCTGTCCGTGGGCCGCGTTGCGGATGGCCATGGCGATCTGGTCCCGGTTGGCGTCCTTGGTCAGATAGCCGCGGGCCCCGGCCGCCAGGACGGCGGCGATCGACTCGTCGTCGGCGTACGTGGACAGGGCCAGCACCGTGACGTCCGGATGCTCGGCCAGGATCCGCGCGGTCGCCTCGGCGCCGCCCATCCGCGGCATCCGCATGTCCATCAGCACCACGTTCGGGGAGGTTTCACCGACGGCCCGTACCGCCTCCACCCCGTCGCCGGCGCCGCCGACCACCTCCATGTCGTCCATCAGACCAAGCAGGGACATCAGGCCCTCCCGGATGATCTGCTGGTCGTCGACCACCAGCACGCGCACGCGCGCCGGGCCTGCCGACCGATCCGTCTCAGCCACTCTCGGACCCCCGTGGTCGCGTTCCAGATCCTGAAAGAACTGCAGCTTGGCAGCCGTTCTCATGGTTTCCAATCTACCTCCCCATACGAGGGCGGGCGCCCGCCCGCGGGTCGGTCCGGCTTTCACGCCGGTCCTGCCCGCGGGCTCGCGCCCGCCCGTCTTCGTGCTGTCTTCGCGCTCTCTCTACTGCCCGGCCGGAGCCAACTCACCGCCGAGGTAGAGCCTCCGGCAGGCCCGTCGCTGCACCTTGCCGCTGGTGGTCCGGGGCAGGGCGCCCCGCCGGATCAGGACGACCTCGTCGGTCCTCAGGCTCTGGCCGTCGCGGACGGCCTGCCGGACGCGCTCGCGCAGTCGCTCCGCACCGGTCTCCCGCAGCACGCGGCCGTCGGTCTCGACCACGACGACGAGCCGCTCTATGGCCCCGTCGTCCACCGAGAACGCCGCCGCGCAGTTGGGGCGCAGCCCGGCCGCCGCCCGCTCGGCCGACAGCTCGATGTCCTGCGGGTAGAAGTTGCGGCCGTTGCGGATGATGACGTCCTTCAGGCGGCCCGCGACGAACAACTCCCCGTCGTGGACGAACCCGAGGTCGCCGGTGCGCAGGTACTCCGGACCGCCGGGCTCCGAGCCCGCCCCCGCCGTACGCACGGCGAAGGTCTCCCGGGTCTCCTGGTCGCGCTCCCGGTAGCCGAGGGCGACGCAGGGACCGTCGATCCAGATCTCGCCGATCCGTCCGGGCGGGCAGGGCTCCAGCGTCGCCGGGTCGACGACGAGCACCCGGGTCCCGAGGGCCGGGAAGCCCGCGCCGACCAGGGGCTGGGCCCCCTCCGCTGCTTCGTCGAGCTGTTCGAAGCGGCCGTCGAGGAGCGCGGCGGTGCCGGCCCACAGGACGGTCGGGGGCCGGTCGGCGGGGCTGGCCGTGGCCTTGAGCGTGTTCTCGGCGAGCCCGTAGCCGGGGGACATCGCCTCCGGGGCGAAGCCAGCCGCGGCGAACGCCTCGGTGAAGGACCGTACGGCGGCCCAGCGCACGGGCTCGGCGCCGTTCGCGGCGACCCGCCAGGAGGACAGGTCGAGCCGTGGCCCTCCGGCGGCGGCCGGGTCCGCGCCGGCTTCTCCGAGCGCCGTCACGCACAGCTCGTAGGCGAAGCTGGGGGCGGCGGCATGGGTGCCGCGGAACCGGGATATCGCCTCCAGCCAGCGGGTCGGGCGCCGGATGAACGCGGCGGGCTCCATCAGGTAGGCGGGGACCCCCGAGCACAGCGGGAGCAGGATGCCGAAGAGCATCCCCATGTCGTGGAAGAGCGGCAGCCAGGAGACCACCACCCCGTCGGGCCCGGTCGGCCAGACGTCCTCGGTCTCCGCCACGTTGTGCAGGAAGTTGGCGTGGGAGACCATCACGCCCTTGGGGTCCCCGGTGGAGCCGGAGGTGTACTGGAGCAGGGCGATGTCGTCGGGCTCGGGCCGGGGGCCGGTCCAGTCGGCGGATCCCGGCGCCAGCAGCTCGGTGTCCACGAACGTCAGTCCGGCCAGTTCCGGGAGGGAGCCGAAGCGCTGTTCCAGGTCGTCCTTGATCGCACGGGTGGTGAGGACGGTGGTCGTGCCCGCGTCGTCGGCGATGCGGCGCAGCCGGTCAAGGCCGCGCGCGCGGGTCGGTACCTGTACGGGCGCCGCGGACACCCGGGCGTACATGCAGCCCAGCAGGGACCGGATGAACTCCAGGCCCGACGGGTAGAGCAGCAGGACGCTGTCGCCGTCGGCGAGGCCGAGTGCGCTCAGGGCGGCGGCCCTGGTGAGTGCGTCGGCCTCGAGCTCCCGGTAGGTGAGGGCGCCGTCGGGGGTCTCGCCGTCGCGCAGGAAGACGTAGGCGGTCTCGTCGGGCTGTTTGACGGCGCGCAGATGGAGGGCTTCCGTCACGGTGCCGGCGTAGGCCGACTCCGTCTCCGAGCTGGTACGGGCCATGGGTACGGTCCTTTTCGTCAGTCGTAGGGAAGTTCAACCGGCGCGAGGCCGTCGAAGAGGTCGCCGGGACCGGGGTTGTCCGGGTGCGTGCTCCCACCCAGCCGGTCGAGGACGCCCCATACCGCGTTCAGGGCGGTGGTCACCGCTCCCTCGGCGAAGCCCGGGGTCCAGGAAATGCCGTCGCCGCAGAGGAAGAGTCCCTGGGCCGACGGCGCCGCCCCGTCCTGCACGAACTGGTTGAAGAGCCTTCGCTGGTAGCGGTACTGGCCGGGCAGACTGGCCCGGAAGGCGCCCATGAAGTGGGGTTCCGTCTCCCAGGTGACGGCGAGCGGACCGTCGATGATGTGCGACCTGATGTCCACGCCGGGGTAGATCTCCCCGAGCCTGGCCAGGGTCGCGTCCAGCCGCTCCTGCGGCGACAGCGTGGCGAACTTCAGCGAATCGTCGTTCCACGTGTACGAGAGGCACATCACGCCGGGCCGGTCGGGTCCCTCGTCGAAGAGGTACACCCCGCGCGCCATCCGGTCGGTGAGGGTCATCGCCATGGTGTCGCGGCCCGTGAGCGGGTCGGTGTCGCGCCAGAAGGGCCGGTCGGTGAGCACGAACAGCTTGGAGCTGCCCATGTAGTGGGTGCGCTCGACGGCGATCCACTCCGGGGTGCTCAGCAGGGAGTCGTCGCACCCGATCCGGCCGAGCAGGTTCCACACGTGCGGGGTGAACACCACCGCCGGATAGTCGCGGGCCTCGCCCGCGGCGTCCTCGACACGGATCCCGTCGCCGCGGCGGCGCAGTGCGGTCACCGCGGGGCGGGGGCCGCCCGCGTGCAGTGAGGCGAGCGTCGTGCCGGCGGGCCAGTGGGCGAGGCCGGCGGGCGCGTGGTCCCACAGGGCACGCGGAATCCGCTGGGCGCCTCCGTCGACGAGGACCTGTTCGGCGTCCGCGTCGGTGAAGACCACGCGCAGGATCTCCAGGAAGGAGTTGGGGAAGTCCGTGTCCCAGCCCCCGGTGCCGAAGCCGACCTGGCCGAATATCTCCCGGTGCTTGAAGGACCGGAAGGCGGGGGACCCGGCGAGGAAGCCGTAGAACGACACGTCGTCGTACTCGCCGACGAGCCTGTTCCACACCCCCTTGAGGGTGCTGACGTCACGCTCGCGGATGGCGCTCTGCATCAGGGACAGTTCGGTCCGCTCCTGAAGCGATTTCGCCCAGGCGTCGGCCACTTCCCGGTACACCTCGGGGAGTTCGTCCTCGGTGCGCGCCCATTCCCGCCGGCCGCCCAGGTCGATGAGGGTGGCGGGCGTCTGCGGGGCCAGCGGGTTGGGGAACGGGCGGGTGGTGATGCCGAGTCGGTCGATGTAGTGAAACAGCGCGCGGGCCGAGAGCGGGAACCGCATGGCCCCCATCTCCGCCACGTGCTCGGGGTGCGCGGGGAAGGGAACGGAGCGCATGCGCCCGCCCAGCTCCCCGGCCTCGTACACCACCGGCCGCAGCCCCAGCCGCATCAATTCGTACGCGGCGGTCAGGCCGGCCATGCCACCGCCGATGACGGCGACTTCGGTGCCGAGCTTGTCGGGGGGAACGGAGCCGAGCCCTGTCGGATGGCTGAGCCAGCGGTCGTAGGAGAAAGGGAAATCCGGTACGAGCATGGTGACCGGAGGAGAACTGGCTGACGTCATCGGGGAAAGCCTCTCGGGCCGTGCGCGAAAAGCCGGCGGGAAACGGCGGGAAGACCATTCCGGCGAGAACCGGGTCTCGCCGAACAGGCCGGGTATCGCTGGTCGTCAGCGTTCGGCAGGTCCACGCTATTGAGGCGCCGGACGGAGCGGCAACCCCTATGCGCCCCAGTGCCGGGCTGCCTCCGCGGCCTGCTCCGCCGGATCCGGCGGGCCGCATTTCTTAGGGGTGGGCACCCCTAAGTAGGGGCTTGCGTCCGCTCTTTCGCGCAGATCATTCTTAACGCCCGCCGCCCTGACCAGTTTCGGGCGGAAATCCAGGCGACGACCTGGCAGGACATCACAGGGCACCTAGGGAGAACAGATGACGGCCTCGGGCACGGGTCGCCTGGAGCAGAAGGAGAGCGGTCCGGCCTCCGAGGAGGAGCGGGAACGCTCGCACCGTCAGATCATCGCGGTCATGCCCGGGTTGATGGCCGGCATGTTCCTGTCGGCACTCGACCAGATGGTAATGAGCTCCTCCATCAGGACCATCGCCGACGACCTCGGAGGTCTCCAGCTCCAGGCGTGGGCGACCACCGCCTACCTGATCACCTCGACGGTCTCCACCCCGCTCTACGGCAAGCTCTCGGACATCTACGGGCGCAAGCCGCTGTTCGTCACGGCGATCCTGGCCTTCGTCCTGGGCTCGCTGGCCTGCGCCGCGGCCCAGAGCATGCACCAACTGGCCCTCTTCCGGGGCCTCCAGGGACTGGGCGGTGGCGGGCTGATGGCCGTGGCCATGGCGATCACGGCCGATCTGGTGCCACCCAGGGAACGCGCCCGCTACCAGAGCCGGTCCATGACGGTGTGGCTCAGCGCGAGCCTGCTCGGCCCGCTGATCGGCGGCCTGTTCGCCGGGGCGGACGAGTTCCTGGGCCTCACGGGCTGGCGCTGGATCTTCCTGCTCAACGCGCCCATCGGGGCGCTCGCCCTGATCGTGGTCGTACGGGTCCTCAACCTGCCGCACCGGCGCAAGGACCAGCGGACCGACTACTGGGGCGCGGCGGCCATCACGGCCGGCACCGTCCCGCTGCTGCTGCTCGCCGAACAGGGCCAGCAGCGCGGCTGGACCTCGGCGTGGTCGCTGGTGTGCTGTCTGCTGGGCGTACTCGGCTTCGTCGCGTTCCTCCTGGTCGAACGGCGCATGGGGGAATCCGCGCTGATTCCGCTGCACCTGTTCCGCGTCCAGACGTTCAGCGTGGCCATCGCGGTCTCGATGCTCGTCGGCGGCGGCATGTTCGGCGCGATCTCGGTGGTGCCGCTCTACCTGCAGATCGTCGGAGGCTCCTCGCCCGTCGCGGCCGGCCTGATGATGCTGCCGATGATGCTCGGCGTGGTGATCTCCACGGTGGCGTCCAGCAGGATCCTGAAGCGCGGCGGGAGCTACAAGGCCTTTCCGGTGACGGGTGCGGCCCTGACCGGGGTGGGGATGTTCGGCTTCCGGATGATGACGGTGGACACCCCGGCCTGGGTTCCCATGCTGATCCTCGTCGCGTTCGGCATCGGCATCGGCAACTGCACGCGCACCCTGATGGTCGCGGCCCAGAATTCGGTGCCGGTGGCCGACATCGGGTCCTCCACCGCCTCGCTCACCTTCTTCCGCCAGGTCGCCGGGGTATTCGGGGTGGCGTTGTTCCTCTCGGTCCTTTTCGGGGCGCTCCCCGGGAGGCTCGAACATGCCGCCGCCCGCGCCGATGTGGTGTCCGTACTCGCCGAACCCGCGGTGGCGTCCGACCGAGACAACGAGCCGTTCTTCGAATTCATGGACAGCCGCCGGCAGGGGCTTTCCGATTCCTCGTTCCTCGAACGGGTGGATCCGCGGCTGTCCCGGGTGTTCCGGGAGTCTTTCGACGCCGCCACTGACCGGGTGTTCCTGATCGGCGGGGTCCTCATGTGCATCACCGCGGTCCTGGCCGCATTCATGAAAGAAGTACCGCTGCGTGAACTGAGTGCGGCCCAGCTGGCCGAGCGGGCGGCCTCGTCGGACGCGGCCGAATGAGAGGCAACGGCATGAAAGAGGCAGTGGCGTGACGACGGATGATGTGGCGGTGGATGGTGTGTCGGTGGATTCCGGTGGGTTCGACGCGGTGACCCCGTGGAGGGACCCGGCCTGGCGGGCCGAGGCGCTCGGCTGGGTGGAGGAGTCCCTGGCACTGCGGGACCTGAAGCGTGCCTCCGGCGGGCAGAGCCTGGACGTACGGGTGCGCCCGTGGTCGGTGGTGGTCCGGGTCCCGGTCGAGAACGGCCCGCCCGTGTGGTTCAAGGCGAACCCGAAGGCCTCGGTCTTCGAGCCCGCCCTGGTAAGGGCCCTGCACCAGTGGGTGCCGGGCCAGGTGCTGGAGCCGGTCGCGGTGTCTCCCGAGCGCGGCTGGATGCTCTTCCCCGACGGCGGTGAGCTGCTCGGCGGGCGGGCCGACGAGCCGGCGGTTTGGGAGCAGGCCATGCTCCAGTACGCCGTGCTCCAGCGGACGGTCTCCGCCCATCAGAACGAACTCGCCGGTTTCGGGGTTCCCGACCTGCGCCCCTCGGTGCTCGCCCCGGTCTTCGGGATGCTCACGCACCGCATCGGCGGACTCGACGACGGGGTGCACGGTGCGCTCTCGCAGATGAGCTCCCGCTTCGGCGAGTGGTGTGCCGAGCTGAACGGCTCGGGCATCGCGGCCACGATCGACCACTCCGACCTCCAGGAGGGCCAGCTCTTCGGCCACGGGACCGGCCGGTACGTGTTCCACGACTGGGACGCCGCCTCGCTGGCGTTCCCCTTCGCGAGTCTGCTCGTGGTCGCCCGGGTGATCCGTCGGCGCTTCGGCGCCGACCGGGCCCCCGCCGTGCTGGCCCGTATCCGGGACGTCTACCTGGAGCCGTGGACCGACGACGGCCACTCCATGGAGGAGCTGCGCCGGCTCGCCGACCTCGCCACCCGGGTGAGCCCGGTCGGCCAGGCCCTGCGGGCGCTCACCCCGGGGCGCATGTTCCCCGGCACGGACGCCGACCTGCGGGCCATGCACTCCGTCGGCGTCCAGGAAGGCCTGGCGGCCGCCTGCGGCGTCGTGCTCGGCCGCTAGTGCCCTCAAAGCCGCCTGATCAATCCCGGCGAACGTTCGTGGCCAACACACTGGCCCGTATCCCGCACAGCGGAGAATTCCCGCGCTTCAGGACATCACCCGTCGCCCCTTCACGAGGGGCGGCGGGGGCTTCTCGCTGCCCGGAATTCTTTGTGCGCAGCCCCAGCGAAACAAAGCGAGCGCCGATTGCCGTCGGATGTGTAGGGGCGGTTAGGGGCTTGTTCCGTAAATATCGCCGTCGATAGCGTCTGCGGCGACGGCGATCCCGGACCATGGTTCGAATGCTTTCACCGCAGAAACGGGATCGGTTCAATGCGTCGTCAATCGACAATCCATGGAGTGGTGAACGTGTCCAAGCCCCTGTACGAAGTCGGCGAGATCCCCCCACTCGGCGAAGTCCCGCGCCAGATGTACGCGTCGGTCATTCGCGAGGACCGGTTCGGCGAGCCGCTCAAGGCATTCCAGACCGAAGTGATCGACGTCCCCCAGCCGGGCCGCGGCCAGGTTCTGGTCTACGTCATGGCAGCCGGCATCAACTACAACAACGTCTGGGCCTCGCTCGGCGAGCCGGTCAATGTGATCTCGATGCGGCAGAAGACCCTCGGGGCCTCCGAGGACTTCCACGTCGGCGGCAGCGACGGCTCCGGTGTCGTCTGGGCGGTCGGCGAGGGCGTCAAGAACGTCAAGGTCGGCGACGAGATCATCATGTCCGGGGCCCAGTGGGACGAGACCTGCGAGGACGTCCGGCTCGGGGCGAGCGGCCCGACCTCGAAATCGATGAAGGCCTGGGGCTACGAGACCAACTACGGCTCCTTCGCCCAGTACGCGCTGGTCGACGAGATCCAGTGCCACCCCAAGCCGTCCACCCTGTCCTGGGAGCACGCCGGCAGCTTCCTCGTCACGGCGGCCACCGCGTACCGGCAGCTGTGCGGCTGGGAGCCGCACACCGTACGCCCCGGTGACCCCGTACTGATCTGGGGCGGCGCGGGCGGCCTCGGCTCCATGGCCATCCAGATCGTGAACTACCGCGGCGGCATCCCCATCGCCGTCGTCTCCGACGACGAGCGCGGCGCGTTCTGCATGGAGCTCGGCGCCAAGGGCGTCATCAACCGCAAGGACTACGACCACTGGGGCCGGCTGCCCGACGTCGAGGACATCCGGGCGACCGAGGCGTGGAACTCCGACGCCCGCCGGTTCGGCAAGAAGATCTGGGAGATCCTCGGCGAGCGCCGCGCCCCCCGGATCGTGCTCGAACACTCCGGCCAGGACACCCTGCCGACGTCGATGTTCGTCTGCGACAACGGCGGGATGGTCGCCATCTGCGGTGGCACCAGCGGCTACAACGGCGACGTGGACCTGCGCTACCTGTGGATGCGCAGCAAGCGCCTCCAGGGCTCGCACGCCTCCGACACCGCGCAGAACCGCGAGGTCATCGAGCTGATGGGCCGCGGCGTGCTCGACCCCTGCGTCACGTACTGCGGGACCTTCGACGACATCGGCCGGGCCCACCAGCTGCTCTTCGACAACGCTCACCCCATGGGGAACATGACCGTTCTCGTCAACGCCTCGCGGCCCGGCCTCACTTCCCTCGCGCAGTCCTGACCGCTGCGGTCGGCCGTCCCGCGAGGGCCGCACCCGGCGTTCCGCGCCAACCCCTCTGCGCTTCGCCCCTCTGCATTCAGCCCCTCTGCATCCAGAAACTGCCGAAAGGTTCCTCCCCATGCGTGTTCTCTCCACCGTCACCGGCTCCCAGGGCCATGCACGCGCCGTGCTCCCCATGGTGCGCGCCCTGGCGAAGGCCGGTCACGAGGTCCTGGTCTGCCTCCCGCCCCACCTCGCCGAGGTGTACGCCGACTCCGGTGCCCGCGTGGAGCCCGCGCTGCCGGACTTCATCGCGGCCATGCAGGAGATGCGCCAGCTGCGCGACAATCTCGACCCGGCCCTGCTCGGGCCGGGCGGCGAGGTCGACGAGCGTGCGCAGCTGATCGGCTTCGCCGGCGGTCCCCAGGTGGCCAGCGCCTACCGGGCCGTCCTGCCGCTCGCCGAGGAGTTCCGCCCCGACATCGTCCTGCGCGACGGCGGCGAGCTCGCCGGCTGTCTCATCGCCGAGAAGCTGGGCATCCCGCACATCTCCGCGCCGTCCGGCGCCGGCAACCTGATCGACCCGGAGGGGCTGCACGCGCTGCTCAACGAGCGGCGCGCGGAGCTCGGACTGCCGTGCCAGGACGACAAGTTCTCCATCTACCGCTACGGCCGCATCGACTGCATGCCGGCCGGCTACACCTTCAACGCCTTCGACTCGGTGGAGCCGTTCCGCTATAGCCAGCCCATGCTGTCCGACGGAAGCGCCGGGCTGCCCGCGGAGTTCGCCGGGCTCTCGGGTGACAAGCCGCTCGTCCTCGCCTCGGTCGGCACCTCGCTGCCCGTGGTGATGGGCATGCAGATGATGGGCATCGAGATGCCCGACGGCATGATGGACCCGGTCGACACGCTGCGCGCCATCGTCGGCGGCCTGTCCCTGCTGGACTGCCACGCCATCGTCTCCACCGGCGGCCTGCCGGTCGAGGGCCTCGAGGCCGGCCCCAACGTCCACGTCGTGGACTGGGTTCCGCAGCCGCTGCTGCTGCAGTGCGCGCAGGTCTTCCTCACACACGCCGGCTACAACGGTATCCGCGAGGGCGTCCGCGCCGGTGTTCCGATGGCCACCCTCCCGCAGTACGCCGACGAGCCCCACAACGCCGAGCGCATCACTGAGCTCGGCCTCGGCGCCCCCATCCTCGACGTCACGCCGGAGGGCATCGCCGCGGTCTGCGAGCGGCTGCTGACCGATGAGAAGATCACCGCGAACGTGCGGTCCGCCCACCGGCAGATGCTCGGCCTGCCGGGCATCGACGCCGTGGTCGCGCACCTGGAGTCCCTCGCCGCCGAGCACACCGCGCCGGCCGCGTCATGACCACCGCCGAGCAGGAGCAGCGCCCGCTCTTCGGGCTGCGGCCGGGCGACCGCGCCCTGGTGATCGCCCCGCACCCCGACGACGAGACCATCGGCCCCGGCGGCACCATCGCCCGGCTGGCGGCCGAGGGTGTCGAGGTGCACGTCCTGTGCGTGACCGTGCGCGCCGCGAGGATGTGGGGCAGCACCAGCGAACCCACCGTGCGCTACGCGGAGTTCGACAAGGCGTGCGCCGCCCTCGGCGTCGCCCGGTCGACCATCGCCTGGGTCGACGAGACCGGAGAGCTCGACATCAGCACCCGTCAGCGCGCCTTGGTGGACCTGATCGAGCGCCATGAAGAGGTCTCGCTGGCCACCGTACGCCCGCAGGCCCTGCTGATCCCGTCGTCCGGCGGGTTCCACCAGGACCACCAGGCCGTCCACCGGGCCGCGTTCGCCGCGGCGCGGGTGCAGCCGGAGGGCCTCAAGCCCACGCCCCGCCTGGTGCTCGGGTACCGGGGGGTGGAGGACCGCTGGTCCGCCGAGAACGAGTCGTGGTGGGTGCACGTCGACACGGGCCGGTTCTGGCCCGCCAAGGAAGAGGCCCTGCGGGCCTACGGAACCCAGATGCGCGCGCAGGGACCGCGCTCCATCGAACAGATCCACATGATCGACGCGGCCGCCGGCTCGTCGCTCAACTTCGCCTGCGCCGAGACCTTCGTCCCGTACCGCATGGCGTACGGACAGTCCTGAGCACACCCGTCGGAGCCCGAACAGGGACCGTTTCACAAGGACAAGGAGACCGGCAATGAGCGGTCAACGCGTGGGTATGGTCGGTATCGGTTACGCCGGGCTCCCCCTCGCCGTAGAGCTGGCACGGGTGGGCAATCACGTCACCGGCTACGACATCGACACCGCCAGGGTCGCCCTGGTGAATGGCGGGCAGTCGCCGGTGGACACCGTCAGCGACGAGGACATCCGCAGCCTCGGCGGGCGGCTGAGCGCCTCCGCCGATCCGGCGGTCCTGGCCGACTGCGAGGTGATCGTGGTCTGCGCCCCGACCCCGGTGACCGGGGAGCGGCCGGACCTTCGGCCCCTGATGGGCGCCACCGCGGCGGTACGGGACCAGCTGCGCCCCGGCCAGCTGGTGATCGTGGAGTCCACGACGCACCCGGGAACCACCGACGGCATGCTGCTGCCGGTCCTGGAGGAGTCCGGGCTCAAGGCGGGCGTGGACTTCGCTCTGGCCTACTCCCCCGAGCGCATCGACCCGGGGAACGCCTCGTACGGCATCACCACCACTCCGCGTGTCGTCGGCGGTCTCACCGCCGCATGCGCGGACCGCGCGGTGGAGTTCTACCGCCAGGTCACGGTGGTCCACCGGGCCAAGGGCATGAGGGAGGCGGAGGCCGCCAAGATCCTGGAGAACACGTACCGCCAGGTGAACATCGCGCTGGTCAACGAGTTCGCGCAGCTGTGCCACAGCATGGACATCGACGTGTGGGACACCATCACCGCCGCGTCCACCAAGCCGTACGGCTTCGCGTCCTTCCGGCCCGGCGCCGGCGTGGGCGGCCACTGCATCCCGGCCGACCCGCTGTACCTGGTGCACCAGGCCGCCACGATGGGACTGCCGTTCCACATGGCCGAGACGGCACACCGGGTCAACGAGGGCATGCCGCTGTGGGTGGCCGACCGGATCGCCAAGGACCTGGGCACCACGTCGGACCCGGCCGGCTCCCCGACCGTGCTGCTGCTCGGTGTCACGTACAAGGCGGACACCGCCGACACCCGGCACACGCCGGCCGTGCCGATCGCGGCGTCCCTGCTCGAACGCGGCTTCGACGTGGTCTTCCACGACCCGTACGCGGATGAGCTCACCTGGCCGGAGGGCCGTATCACGGCCGTCTCCGACCTCGACGGCGCGCTGGCGAGCGCCGACATGACGGTGCTGCTCCAGCGCCACCGGGAGTACACCCCGGAGCGGGTCGCCGGCGCCCGCCGGCTGTTCGACACCACAGGGTCGGCGGCACTCGCCGACATCGCGCTGTAGCGGCGGCCCGGACCACCCGGTCCGGGCCGCCGTCCGGTGGAGTTCCGGGTGGGCATCTCCGCCCGGAACTCCACCGCTGGGTGGGCCCGCCCCGCCCTTCCCGTCCGTAGTGTCCTCGGCATTCACCGGAAGGATTGCCGAAAAGATGAACCTCGCACTCGACCTCGACACGGTCATGACGGTGATGCTGGTGCGTTTCGCACTGGTCGTCGCCGGCGCTGCCGTACTCCTGATCATCGCGTTCACCATCGTGATCGTGCTCAAGCGCAACGGCAAGCTGGGCAACGTGAAGGACCAGGTCGCCCCCATCGCCCGCTCCCTGAGCGAGCGAGGACGCAACACCAACTCGCGCTACGGCAGCCGTCCCAGCCTGAAGCGCAGCGTGCTGCTGTCGGTCCTCGACTACCTGGGCCGCTCCGGCAACCGCCGGTAATCACCTAGCCCTGTCCCCCCACACCCCGCCACACCCCGCACCACATCTCGGAGGCATGGACGATGAACCCGCCGGTGGCCATCGCATCAGGCGACATGGACAAGGACGAGCTCCTGCACCATCTCGTGCAGGACCATCTCTGGAAGCTCGGTATCGTGGCGATCGCGGCCGTCGTCGTGCTGACCGCCATGGTCGTCATCTATAAGAAGGTCGGCACCAAGTAGCGGTTCCCCACAGCCGCCCGATCTTCCTGGAACAGGTGAGCATGGACCCGATGTCCGGCCGTCGGCACTTCATAGACCGGCTCGCGCCCGGCTGGCTCGTGGTCCAGTTCCTGGGTACGGGCATGCTGGTCGTGGCCCTGCTGACGGCGAGCGAGGACACCCTGTGGATCTGGGGGCTCTACGCCGCGAGCATGCTCAGCTGGATCCTGTTCATAGCGCTGCACCCCTGGTACCCGCGAGCCGCCGCCGCCCTGCTCGCGTTCAGCGCGCTGCTGCCGACCCTGGCGGTGGGCGAGGCGGCCGACACCACCGCCGTGATCATGCTGTGCGTGCTGCTCGGCCGGTTCACTTCGCTGACCTCCCCTTCAGGGCAGACGATCGCGGCGGTGACCTTCTCCTGCCTGGCGTGCACCTGGATCAGCTGCACCCTGGCGGACCGCCCGCTCAGCGACGTGCTGGGCTACCCGCTGCTGATCCTCGTACTCACCCTGCTGGGACTGAACCGCCGTCAGCAGCAGTTGCGCACGGATCAGGCGGAACAGCTCCTGGACAACACCCTGTTGATGCAGCAGGAGCAGGCCCGCGCCGCGGCTCTGGCCGAACGCACCCGGATCGCCCGCGAGATGCACGACGTACTGGCCCACTCGCTCGGCGCGCTGACGGTCCAGCTCAAGGTGGCCGCCGCGCTGATCGAGAAGGGCGACTCGGAGGGCGCGATGGCCCGGGTCCTCAGGTCCAACCGGCTGGCGGACGAGGGACTCGCGGAGGCCCGCAACGCTGTTGCCGCCCTGCGGGGCGACATCCCGTCACTCCCGGACGCCTTGAAGCAGCTGGTGGAGACGCACGATTCCAACCACCCGGGCGAGGTCGGGCTCAGCCTCTCGGGCGAACCCCGCCGGCTCTCGCCGACCGCCGCCGTCTGCCTCGTGCAGAGCGCGCGGGAGGCCCTGACCAACGCGGCCAAGCACGCACCCGGCGAACGGGTCGAGGTCAGCCTCGACTACGCCGAGGGCTCCGTACGCCTCACGGTGGACAACGTCACGTCGAGCCCCGCGCACCAGAGCCCCGACCACGTCCCCGGCTACGGCCTGACGGGCATCCGCGAACGCCTCGCGCTGGTCGCCGGCACGCTCACCACGGAACGCACGCAAAGCGGCGCCCGCTGGGTACTGACAGCCGAGGTCCCGGAGTAATCCGGACACGCATCAGACCTTTCAGAACTTCACGCCGGCCAGCAGCCCGGCCAGCGAGCTCGTCCCGGACTGCAGCCAGGGCCCGACGGACCCCGTCTGTCCCAGGTAGAGCCCCAGCATCACACAGAGCACGGCATGCCCGAGCTTGAGCGTTCCTCCGCGCCATATGAAGAAGATGATGACGCCGAGCAACAGCAGAACCACAACTGAAACGGCCATGCCCATCCCCCTTTTTGACAACGGTCAGCACGCTCCGCAGGCACGCTACCGAGGCCCCACCCCAGGTCGCGTGGGCCCAAGGGTGGAGTCCCGGGTGGAGCACCGCCTCCACCCGACCGCGGACACACCAATGCCCCCACCCTGCGCACTGCGCGAGGTGGGGGACCATCAGAAACCGTCGACCGCACGTCGGGGCACCGCCCTCAACCCACGGCGGCCGGGAACAGAGCCACAGGCACAACGGCCTGAACCGGCGACGCACCCGGGCACGATGCCGCGGGCCCGACCCCCGACCGATCGCGTCACTCGGCGAACGGGACGGCGTCGGGCCCGCCTCCCCCGGCGGCGCCGCGCGCCGGCCGGGGCGAACCCGTCCGACGCGGCCACGGCGCTCCGGGCCGTCGGCCGAGCTCACCCCCGTGAAGCTCGACCCCGACCCGTCCGGCGCCGCCACCCCCTCGACACTCCAGTGGCGACGAAGCATTGGTAACGTACACCAGAGTGACCGTCCGGCGTCAACGAGAGTGTTGCCGGTGCCAGCCCGAAGGGCTTCGAGAAACACTGTGGTGGGCAAAGGCTCGGCATCACACCAAGGAGGCCGTGTACGTGGAGGATGAACAGTCGCCCACCTTCGCCCAACTTCTGGACCACCTCTTCCGCGAGGTGCACCCCCCCTCCAGGGGGCCCTACACCTACGCGGAGGTCGCCGAGGGAATCCGCAAGGCCGTGACCGGAGAGGGGCGCGGGGTGACGGCGAGCGCCATCCAGCAACTGCGCACCGGCGCCAAGCGGAACCCGACGCGACACACCATCAAGGCCCTGGCCGACTTCTTCGGCGTACCGGCGGGCTACTTCGTCGACAGTGCGGCGGCCGAACGCACCAGGGCGGAGATCGACCTCCTCGCCGCCATGCGCGATCAGGACGTCCGCAAGGTGGCCCTGCGCGCCAACGGCCTGAGCGTCGACAGCCTGAAAATGCTGTCCACCGTGATCGAACAGGCCCGGAAGCTCGAAGGGCTCACCACCGACGACAGTGCGCAGGACCTGAACCTGGACGACTGAGCCGCGCACCGGGCGGCGATCACACGACCCCCGCCCCGACACGACACTCCCTGTGGCCGTTCATCGACAGGGGGGCATCAGGGGTTTCCCGGGACAGGCCCGACATCCCGAGCCGCACGGCACGTCCGCGGCGGCACCCCGCCCGCGCAGCGGCGTCGCGAACATGTCAACATGGGGCACGCATACCGGGCTTCCAGAGAGAGGTTCGCAACGGCCGACCGGCGTCACCAGAGTGAGGACATGGACCTTGAGCAGCTTCGCGCCGCGTGTGAGGCGCGCGTCGAGGCGCTTCGGCTCCCGCACCGCTTCAGCACCCGCGACCTCCGCGACGCCGTGGCCGAACAACGCGGGCGACCCATCATCCTGCGCCCCCTGAGCACCCTGGGCGCCATGGACGCTCCGTGCGGGATCCGCCTGGAGACCCCGGACGCCGACCTGTTGTTCTACGAGGAGGCCACCTCCCCCCTCCACCAGAACCACATCCTCGCCCACGAGATCAGCCACATCATCTGCGACCACCCCGGCAGTCTGGAACTGGACCAGGACACCCTCCGCGCGATCGGTTTCAACCCCACCCTCGTCCAGCGCATGTCCGGCCGGACCAGCTACACGAGCGAGGACGAACGCGAGGCCGAGGTGATGGCCAGCGTGATCCGACAACTCATGTACCGGGGACGCGAGAGTCCGTCGAGCCGGCCCGCCAGCGGCGCCGAGAGCTGGGACGCTCTGTTCGCCAAGCCGCACAGGAAGAAGCGCCACCCGAAATGATCAACATCCTCTTCACGGGCACGGCCGTCGTGCTGCTGTGCTTCGCCGTCTACTGGGTGCGAGGGCGCGGCGGACACCGCCCCACGGGCACCTGGTCGATGGCGGCGCTGCTGACCTCGTTCGCCCTCGCCTTCGCCTCCTACGCCCCCGCCGTGGAGCGCGCGGTCGAATCGGTGGTACCCCACGTCGCCCGGCTCCTCAGCAACACCTTCACCCTGACGGCGGCCACCTCGGTCCTCGCCTTCCTCTTCCAGCTCAATCTGGAGCGCGAACGGGCCCACCGGCAGATCCGACTGCGCGTCATCACCCTCGCGATCTCGGTCGCCGGCATGACCGCCTTCTTCGCCGCCGAACAACTCACCGGACGCAACCCGGCACTGTACGCGTGCTACGTGCTCATCTACATCTCCTACCTGGGGTACACGGCCAAGGACTTCCTGCTGCAGACCTGGGCCCAGTCCAAGCGCTCGACCCGGCGCAGTCAGCGCTGGGGCCTGCGCACGACCTCGGTGGGCTGTGGTTTCGCCCTCGTCTACGCCGCGTACAAGCTCTTCGCCCTGGTATCCATCGGCCTCGGTCTGGGGCTCGTTCCGGACCACGCCCGGTGCTCGACGCCGCTGACCCCCTTGCGCTGCGCGTTCAGCGTGACCGCGCCCGCCGTCGCCGTGCTCCTCATCACCGTCGGACTCACCCTCCCCGCCCTGCTGTGGCCGCTCAGCCAACTGCGCCGGCGTCGCTGGGAACGGAACTCGTTCACCGCGCTGGAACCGCTGTGGCGGGAGGTCACCGCAGCGGTCCCCGAGGTCGTGCTCGACCCGGGCAATACCGGGGCCGACACCCACGACCTCGACTTCCACCTGCACCGCCGGGTCATCGAGATCAACGACTGCGTGCTGGCCCTGCGCCGGTACCGCCCCGCTTCCGTACGCGACGCCGCAGCCGCCGAGGTCGCCCGCCGCGGCACGGTTGACACCCCCGAGGGCGACGCCGAGGTGGAGGCGGCGGTCATCGCCGCGGCCGTCGCCGCGAAGCACGCCGGAGTCACCCCCGAGGGCGACGAGGCCCCACCCGCCACCGGCACCGCCTCCCGCAAGGGCGACCTCCAGGCGGAGACCGCGTGGCTGCTGCTCGTGGCGGACGCCTACGCGCGGCACCCGGCACCCGAGAACGCGGGCGCGGCCTCGTGACCGCCCCCCGGCAGGACCCACTGCGCGACCCGCGCTTCTTCGCCGACCCCTACCCCACCTACGACCGGCTGCGCGAAAGCTGTCCGGTCCGGCGGATCCCCACCGGCTCCGGCGGCCACCACGCCTACCTGATCACCGGCCACCCCGAGGCTCGCGAGGCGTTCACCGACCCCCGCCTGTCCAAGGACACGGCCCGCTTCTTCGCCGATCGCCCCTCGAACCGCGACCTGCACCCGGCGATCTCCCGCAACATGCTGGCGAGCGATCCTCCCGCGCACACCCGCCACAGGCGGGTGGCGACGCCGCTGTTCACCACCGGACGCGTCCGGGCACTGCGCCCGTACATCACCCGGGTCGTCGAGGACCTCGTGTCCGCGTGGCGGCCGGGCTCGGAGGTCGACTTGGTGGCGGACCTGGCGGTACCCCTGCCGGTCACCGTGGTCTGCGAGCTGCTGGGGGTGCCGGAATCCGACCGCTCCACGCTCGCCGGCTGGTCCCACGACCTCTTCGACGCAACCGACAACGACCGTATCGACGCCGCGTCGCACAGGATCGGCGAGTACCTGACCCGCCTCGTCGACACGGCCCGCGCCGGCTCCGGCGACGGCGCGCTCCACTCCCTCCTGCGCGACTGCGACGAGGGCGGGCTCGACCGGGACGAAACCGTCTCCCTGGCCGCCCTCCTCCTGGTCGCCGGGCACGAGACCACCACCCACTTCATCGGCAACGCCGTCCTGGCCCTGCTCCGGCACCCGGAGGCCTTCGACCGACTGTGCCGGGACCCGGACCTGATCCCCGGCGCCCTCGACGAACTGCTCCGCTTCGACTCCCCGGTGAGCGTAGCCACCTTCCGTCACAGCACGGACGACCTGCGTATCGGCGGGGTCGCCATCCCGGCGGGCTTCCCGGTGCTCATCGCCCCCGGGGCCGCGAACCGCGACCCGGCGGCGTTCCCCGACCCGCACCGCCTCGACCTCGACCGCGATGCCGGCGGCCACCTCTCCTTCGGCCACGGCATCCACCGCTGCCCGGGCGCCCCCCTGGCCCGGGCCGAGGCGGAAATCGCCCTCCACACCCTGGTGACCCGCTTCCCGAACACGCGCCTGGCCATCCCCGCAGAATCCCTGACCTGGCGCCAGACCCGCCTCACCCGCGGCCTGACCACCCTCCCCCTCACCCTCACCTGACCCACCCCAACCACGGCGCCCGCCCCCGACCGAACCCGGCGCGACGCTACGAACGCACCCCGTTCATCGGCACGGGCTCCGGAACCGAAGCGGAGCCTCGCTCATTCACGCGCCCACCAACTGCGGGGCTTCTCCATCCCTGGAGCGGCCCCGCACCCCTGCGTCGATCACGTGACCTCGGAATTCGGCCGGCCTTGCGCCCGTCCCCTGTGGTGGCCGGTCGCCGTCTGCTCCCGGTACACGGGGACCGGGCTCGGACGGGTCTACCGCCACCGGTCCTCCGCCGAACAGGACCTCGCTCGCGACCTGCGGCGAGCCCGCTGGGTCAAAGTCCTGGCAGGTTGCGCACCTTGAACCTGCCGGACGACTATCCGGAGCCGGACGAGATCCTCATCGGCGAACCCGTCGCGGAGACCGACCTGTTCGTCGTCGGCCCCGACGGGGAGCCCGTCCCGGACGGTGAACCGGGCGAGCTGTACATCGGCGGAGCGGGGATGGGCCGCGGGTACTGGCAGCGTCCCGAACTGACCGCAGCGGCCGGTGCCGCACCCGTCCTGGCCGCCGCCGTCGGGCTCAGACGCCTCGCCCACCGGGCCCACCGGCCCACGGACGTCATCGGCTGCTGGCTGTCAGGCATGGGCTGGCTCACGGCAACGGACCTCGCCCGGGAGGCCAGCCCGGATCACCGGGGCCTCAGGCCCAGAGCGCCTCGGCCGGCACGACCCCGACGAACACCGCGCCGAGGCCGGCCGCCACGCCGGCGACCACGTTGACCGCCGCGTAGAACTTCGCGCCGTCCTCGACGAGCCGCAGCGGCGCGTAGGAGAAAGTCGAGTCACGTCGTCAGCGCCCCGCACAGCCCGGTGCCGACCAGCAGCTGACCGGTCAGCGCTCGCGGTACGTGACCATCCGGGCGAGTGAGGTGAGTGCCTGTGCGCCTTCGATTGCCGGAGCGGCGGCCGCCAACGCGGTCATTGCCCTGCAAATTGCCGCTCGGCTTCCTGTTCCGCCCAACTCCGCCCACCGGCCTGCTCGATGAGGTGAGCCGCCTCGCGGATCTCGTCCTTGCTCAGCGGCCCCGCGTCCAGGTGGTACAGATCGGCCGGCTTCCTGGCGTCAGGGCCGGAGACAGCGGGACGGTGATGGTCGATCCCGGGGGCGACACGCTCGCCCGCCCTGCACATCCTGATCCGCGGGGCGCCGTACTGAGGGATCAGTACGGCGCCCCGCCGGTCCGGCCGCCGGCGGCTCAGGCAGGGGTCGCGCTCAGCTGCTCGACCACGAGGTCGGCCAGCACCTGCGGTGTCGGGCACTCGTAGAGGAGGTCCGCGGGCCACTCCATGCCGGTCAACCCGGTCAGGTGGTCGCGCAGTTCGAGCGCGGTGACCGAGGTCAGGCCCATGTCGAAGAACTCGCCCTCGGCGTCGATCTCGGACGCGGACTCGTACCCGAGCACGGCGGCCGCGAGGCCCCGCACACCGCCGAGCACGGCCTCCGCCCACTCCGCGCGGGGGAGTCCCGCGAGGGTGGCCCGAAGTTCGGAGTCCTGGGGCCGCGGACCGTCGGGCTGGGGCTCGGACTCGGGCTTCGGTTCGGGCCCGGGCTTCGGTTCGGGCTCGGGCTTCGGTTCGGGCTCGGGCTCGGGCTCCGGCGTGAGGTCTGTCGCCTCTTCCGTAGCCTCCTCGGGCTCCGCGGCCGGCGCGGTCCGCGTCACGTGCGCGGCGTCCAGGAGGCGTACGGCCGTCTCCTCGGTGGACATGGCCCGCCACAGCCCGCTCACGGCAGCCCTCGGGTCGAGGTCGGGGTGGACCGCCACGGCGAGCGAGGCTCCCGCTTCCCGCACGGTCTCCCCCACGGACACGACGGCCACCAGCGGCGCCGCCACGTCCTCGAAGCCGCTGCCGGCCCGGACGATGGCCGCCGCGAGCCGTACGGTCCCCTCCGCGTCCCCGAACTCCACGGCGCCGGCCGGGCGGTCGGCACCGCCGGCCACCAGGCAGTGCGCCCCGGACGCGAGCACGGCGTCGACGGTCGCCGCGGTGAGCGCGTCCGCCGGGCCGGCCACCAGGACGTCCCCCTCGGGACGCCACACACCGGTGCGGCCCAACGGCTCGTAGGCGCGCACGAACAGCCCGTCCGGCTCGATCCGCGTCTCCCGGTACCCCTCGGCTACGGCCGCGCACAGGCGGCTGCGCGCGGGCGCGTCGAGCTCCTTCGGGAGGGTCACGGCGTGGTCGCAGGCGGGCACCACGCCGCTGCCTTCGACGAGGGCCCACCGGGGCACCCCCGCCTCGGCGGCCGGTTCGGTCCCGGGCAGGGCCAGCACGAGGTCCGGGCGCCCGGCACCGCCCGAGCGGACCCGGGCTCCGTGCCGGACCAGGGCGCCCGCGACCGCGTCGGCCAGCTCCTCGTCGCCCGTGGAGGGGGCGAGCAGCAGGACGTCGTAGGCGAGCTCGGGGGCGGGGCCGTCCGGCACCCGCGTCCACCGCGCCCCCTCGAGGACCGGCGCCGCCGCTCCGGAGCGCAGCCGGCCGAGGGCGTCGAGGACCTGGGCCGGTGTCTCGTCGCCCCGCAGGTTCAGCAGGTCGAGGGCGGCGCCGAGGTCGGCGCTCTCGACGGCCGACCAGAACGGATCGAGCGCGGGCGCCCCCTCCCCCGCCTCAGCTGCGGATACGGGTACGGGTACGGGCGCGGCCTGCGCCACATCGGCCGGCTCGGGCCAGTAACGGCGGTCCTGGAAGGCGTACTTCGGAAGCCGCACCGGGGTGGTCGGCCGCCCGGTGTGGACGGCCGACCAGTCGGCCTCCACTCCGTGGGTGTGCAGGAGCCCCAGAGCCTCGACGGCGGTGCGGACGTCGTCGCGGTCGCGGCGCAGCAGCGAGACGGGGCGCACCGGGAGGCCGGGCAGGCACGACTCGACGGCCGGTGCCAGGACGGTGTCGGGTCCCAGTTCCAGGAAGGCCGTGGCTCCGTTGCCGTGGGCTTCGCGGACGGCGTCGAAGAAGCGCACGGAGCCGCGCAGTTGGTCCACCCAGTAGTCGGGGGTGTCCATCGCGTGGGCGGTGCGGACGGTGGAGACGACCGGGATTCCGGGCCGTCCGAAGCGGACCTCGGCTGCGGCCGCCCGGAACTCGGCGAGCGCCGGGTCCACGCGGGGCGAGTGGAAGGCGACGTCCACGCGCAGCCGGCGCGTGCGGTGCCCGCGCTCCGAAAGTTCCAGGGCCGCGGACAGGACCTCCTCCTCGTCCCCGGACAGGACGACCGACCGGGGGCCGTTGACGGCGGCAATGCCCACGCGGTCGGCGCGGCCCTCCAGGACGGCGAGGACTTCCTCCTCCGTCGCCCGTACGGCCACCATGGCTCCCCCGGCCGGCAGTTGGCCGAGGACCCGGCCGCGGGCGGCGACGAGGGCGGCGGCATCGGCGAGGGGCATCAGGCCCGAGACGCAGGCCGCCGAGAGCTCGCCGATGGAGTGCCCGATCAGGGAGTCGGGGGTGACGCCCCAGCTCGACAGCAGCCGGAACTGGGCCACTTGGAGGGCGAAGAGGGCCGGCTGGGTGTACTCGGTGCGGTCCAGCAGGTCCTCCCGCTCGAAGACCGCTTCACGCAGCGGGGTGTCGAGCCGGAAGTGCGCGGACACCTCGTCGAAGGCCTGCGCGTACACGGGGAAGGTCTCGTACAGGCCCCTTCCCATCGCGGGGAGCTGGCTGCCCTGCCCGGTGAAGAGCAGGGTGAGCCGCTGCCCGGCGGCGCGCGCCCGGCGCAGGCCGTCGGCCGTGCCGTCGGACGCCAGGGCCGTGAGGGCGGCGCGCCTCTGCTGTGCGTCGGCGCCGCTCACCATGGCCCGGTGGCGGTGGGCGGCCCGGGTGGTGGACAGGGCCCGCGCCACGGCGGGGAGGTCGGAGGTGTCCGACTCCAGCAGTCGGCGGGCCTGACCGCGCAGGGCCTGCTCGGAGCGTGCCGACAGCAGCCAGGGCACTCCGTCCAGGGCGGGCAGCGGCTCCGGGGTGTCCTCGGGGCTCGGTGCCTGCTCGATCAGGACGTGCACGTTGGTGCCGCTGATGCCGAAGGAGGAGACTCCCATGCGCCGCGGCCCGGTCTCCTCGGGCCACGGCTGCGCCCGGCCGAGCAGGGCGATGTCGCCGGCGGTCCAGTCGACGTGCGGGGAGGGCTCGTCGATGTGCAGGCTCCGGGGCAGCAGGCCGTGGCGGATGGACAGGACCGCCTTGATCACTCCCGCGATGCCGGCGGCCGCCTGGACGTGTCCCACGTTGGACTTGAGCGAGCCGAGCAGCAGCGGGGCCGACCGGTCCTGGCCGTAGACCGCGAGGAGCGCCTGCGCCTCGATGGGGTCGCCGAGGGCCGTGCCGGTGCCGTGCGCCTCGACGGCGGCGACGTCGGCGGGGAGCAGGCCGGCGGCGGCGAGCGCCGCGCGCATCACCTTCTCCTGGGCAGCGCCGTTGGGGGCGGTGAGGCCGTTGCTGGCGCCGTCGGAGTTGAGGGCGCTTCCGCGCAGTACGGCCAGCACCTCGTGGCCCTGCGCGCGGGCCCGGGAGAGGCGTTCGACGAGCACCACTCCGGCGCCCTCGCCGAGTGCGGTGCCGTCGGCCGCGGCGGCGAAGGGCTTGCAGCGTCCGTCGGCGGCCAGTCCGCGCTGGCGGCTGAACTCGACGAAGGGCACCGGTGTGGAGAGCACGGTCACTCCGCCGGCGAGCGCAAGGTCGCACTCCCCCGCCCGTACCGCCTGCGCGGCGAGGTGCAGGGCGGTCAGCGAGGAGGAGCAGGCCGTGTCGACGGTGACGGTCGGGCCTTCCAGGCCGTAGGTGTAGGCGACCCGTCCGGAGAGGACTCCGCCGCCGACGCCCGAGGCGAGGAAGCCCTCTGCGGCGGCGTTCTCCAGGAGGCGGCCGTAGTCCTGGTACATGGCGCCCACGAACACGCCGGTGCGGCTGCCGCGCAGCGAGGCCGGGTCGATGCCGGCGTCCTCGCAGGCCTCCCAGACGGTTTCCAGCAGGATCCGCTGCTGCGGGTCCATGGCGACGGCCTCGCGGGGCGCGACCCCGAAGAAGGCGGCGTCGAACGCGGTCGCGTCGGCCATGAAGCCGCCGTGCCGGGTGCAGGTGGTGCCGGGGGCGGCCGGGTCGGGGTCGTAGAGGCGCTCCAGGGGCCAGCCCCGGTCGTCGGGGAACGGGCCGATGCCGTCGCGTTCGTGGACCAGCATCTCCCAGAGGTCGTCGGGTGTGCGGACGCCGCCGGGGAGCCGGCATCCGAGGCCGACGAGGACGACGGGGTCGTCCGCGTCGGCGGCCGCGGCGCGAACCGCGGGGGCGGCCGCCGGGGCCGTGCCCGCGAGGAGTTCGTCCAGGTGGCGGGCGACCGCCGAGGGGTTGGGGTGGCTGAACACGAGGGTGGCCGGGAGGCGCAGGCCCGTGGTTCCGGCGAGGCGGTTGCGCAGTTCGACGGCGGCGAGCGAGCCGAATCCGGCGTCCTTGAAGGCCCGGCCGGGGTCGACCGCCTCCGGCGAGGCGTGTCCGAGGACGGCGGCGGTGTGTCCGACGACCAGGTCGAGCAGGGTGCGCAGGCGCTCGGGGCCGGTCTTCCCGGCGAGGCGGGCGGCCAGTTCGGAGACGGCGGCGCCGCCCCCGGTGGCGGCGCTGCGGCGTGCCGGTTTCCCGGACAGGTCGCGCAGCGGCGCGGGGACGTCCTCGCCCTGGGCCCGCAGGGCACCGGGGTCGAGCCGGATCGGGGCGAGCACCGGCTCGTCCGAGACCAGGGCGGCGTCCAGGGCGGCGAGGGCGTCCGCGGTCGGCAGCGGCTCGAAGCCGGAGCGGCCCAGGCGCTCCCGGTCGACGCCGTCGGTCATACCGCTGGTGGCGTCCCACAGGCCCCAGGCCAGGGAGATCCCGGGCAGGCCCGCGGCGTGGCGGCGTCGGGCCAGGGCGTCGAGGCCGGCGTTGGCGGCGGCGTAGTTGGCCTGGCCGAGGCCGCCGAGGATGCCCACGGCCGAGGAGAACAGCACCAGGCGTGCCTGGGGCAGCAGTTCGTGGAGGTGGAGCGCGGCGTCGAGCTTCGCCCCGAGCACGCGGTCGAGGCGCTCGGGAGTCAGTCCGGTCACCAGGCCGTCGTCGAGGACGCCCGCAGCGTGGACGACGGTCGTGAAGGAGGCTCCGCCGGCCAGGACCGCGAGATCGGCACGGTCGGTGACGTCGCAGGCGACGGCACGGACCTGTGCCCCGGCCCCGGCCAGCTCCTCCGTGAGGGCGGCCATGCCGGGGGCGTCGGAGCCGCGTCGGCCGGCCAGCACCAGGTCGCGTACGCCGTGTGCGTGGACGAGGTGCCGGGCGACGAGCTGCCCCAGGGTGCCGGAGGCGCCGGTCACCAGGGTCCTGCCGAGCTCGCCGGTCCCCGCCGGAGCGGGGAGGGCGCGCACCAGCCGGGTCACGGTCGCGGTCCCGGACGTCAGCGTGAGCTGGGGCTCGTCCGCGGCGAGGGCGGCGGGGATCGCGGCGAGGGTGGTCGCGTCGAGATCGGCCAGGTCCAGCACCCGGAAGCTGCCGGGGTGTTCGAGCTGGGCGGACCGTACGAGACCCGCGACGGCGGCTTCCGCCACGTCGTGGTGGACCCGGCGGGTGACGAAGACGAGCGTGGAATCCGTACGGCTCTCGTCCGCCAGCCAGTCCTGGACGAGGGTGAGCGCGCCGCGCACGGCCTCGCCGGGCTCGCCTGCCGGAGTCGGCACCAGGACGTGGCGCGCGGGGTCCTGGGTGGGTTGCTTCCCCAGCTGCCGGGCGAGTTCCGGGTCTTGTACGGCGAAGTCCTCGTGCGCGCCGCCGGGGAGGGCCCGGGTCACCCGGTCGGGGCGCAGCAGGTCGCCCCGGTCGGGGCGGCCGAGGGCGCCCGCCGGAAGCTCGCGGAGCACGAGGGTGTCGACCGAGGCGACGGGTGCCCCGGTGGTGTCGGTGAGGGTGAGGCGGACGGCGTCGGGGCCCGCGGCGGACAGGGTCACGCGCACGGTGTCGGCGCCTGCGGCGTGGAGGCGCAGGCCCTGCCATTCGAAGGGCAGTGCCGGGCGGCGGCCCTCTCCCGTGGTGAGGAACCCGCCGAGGGCGACGGGGTGCAGGCACGCGTCGAGGAGGGCCGGGTGGAGGGTGAACGCGCCGGCCTGGTCGGCGTCGGGCAGTGCGACCTCGGCGTGGAGGTCCCCGTCGCGTCCCCGCCACAGTGCCCGCAGGCCGCGGAAGGCCGGGCCGTAGATCAGGCCGGCGTCCTCCAGGGTCGCGTAGAGGGCTTCGACGTCCTGGGGTTCGGCGCCGGCCGGCGGCCACGCGGTGGTGGCGGCCACCGGTTCGGCGGCGTTGGGCAGGAGGACGCCGGTGGCGTGCGTGGTCCAGTGGCCCGCCCCGGTGAGGGTGTGCAGGGTCAGTCCGCGCGAGCCGTCCTCGGCCGGGGCCGTGATGTCCACGCGCAGCCGGATGTCGCCCTTGTCGGGGAGGACGACCGGGGTGAGCAGGGTGAGCTGGTCGACGGCGGCGCAGCCGGCCTCGTCCGCCGCCCGGGAGGCGAGCTCCGCGAGGGCCGCGCCCGGCAGGACCACCTGTCCTTCGACGGTGTGGTCGGCGAGCCAGGGCTGGGCGGCCAGGCCGAGCCGGCCGGTGAGCACCAGGCCCTCGGCGGCGCGCAGGGCGGCGCGCAGGACGGGGTGGTCGACCTCGTCGAGGCCCAGGGCGCCCGCGCCGCCGGTGCCGGGGCCGGGGCGCAGCCAGTACGGCTCGGTGAGGAAGGTGGTGGTGGGCAGGTCGATCCGGCGGGCTTCGGGCCAGAGCGCGGACCAGTCGGGGCGTACGCCCTTCACGTACAGCTGGGCGAGGGCGTGCAGCAGTTGCCCGGGGCCGCCTTCGTCGCGGCGCAGGGTGTGGGCGACGGCGGTGTCGGTGCCGAGCGCGTCGACGGTCTCCTGTGCGCCGGTCGTGACCACCGGGTGGGGGCTGACCTCCAGCAGGGTGGTGCAGTCGCGCCGGACGAGGGCGGTGACGGCCTCGTCGAAACGGACGGTCTCGCGCAGGTTCCGGTACCAGTAGTCGGCGTCGAAGGCGTCGGCGGCCTCGATCCAGCGGCCTTCCACGGAGGAGAAGAAGGGGATTTCGGGGGCGAGCGGGCTGACGGGGGCGAGGGCCTCCAGGACCTGCGCGCGGACGCCTTCCACGTGCGCGCTGTGCGAGGCGTAGTCCACGTCGACGCGCCGGGCCCGTACGCCGTCCTCCTCGCAGGCGGCGAGGAGTTCGTCGAGGGCGTCGGTGTCGCCGGAGACGACCACGGAGGCCGCGCCGTTGACGGCGGCCAGCGACAGCCTGCCGTCCCAGCGGCGGAGCCGGTCGCGTGCCTCGTCGGCGGGCAGCGCGAGGGACATCATGCCGCCGCGGCCCGAAAGGGTGGTCAGGGCCCGGCTGCGCAGGGCGACGACACGGGCGGCGTCCTGGAGGGTGAGGGCGCCGGCCACGCAGGCGGCGGCGATCTCGCCCTGGCTGTGTCCGGCGACGGCGGCCGGGCGGACGCCGAGGGAGCGCCACACCTCGGCGAGGGCGACCATGACGGCGAACAGGGCGGGCTGGACGACGTCGACCCGGTCCAGGTCCTGTTCGCCGCGCAGAACGGCGGTCAGCTCGAAGTCCACGTAGGGGGCCAGGGCGCTCTCGCACTGGGCTATCCGTTCCCGGAACACCGCGTTGGTGTCCAGCAGGCGCACGGCCATGTCCCGCCACTGCGAACCCTGGCCGGGGAAGAGGAAGGCCACGCCGCCGCTCGGCCCGGTGGTCCCTTCGACGACGGCGGGCGAGGGCCGGCCGGCGGCCAGGTCGTCCAGTGCGGCGAGGAGTTCGGCCCGGTCGCCGCCGAGGACGACCGCGCGGTGCTCGTGGGAGGCGCGGGTGGTGGCCAGGGAGAGGGCCACGTCCTCGGGGCGCGGTTCCTGCGGGTGCCCGGTCAGGAAGGCGGTGAGGGTGGCGGCCTGGGCGCGCAGTGCGGCGTCGGAGCGGGCGGACAGGGTCCAGGCCAGGGGGCCGGGCCCGGCGGGCGACGCCGCGGGGGTCTCGGCACTTTCGGCGCTCTCGGCGCTCTCGGCGCTCTCGGCGCTCTCGGCGCTCTCGGCGCTCGCCGGCCGCTCGGCGTCGGGCCGTTCGGCGGTCCGGTCGTCCACCGGCAGCGGGGGTTCCTCGAGGATCACGTGGGCGTTGGTGCCGCTGACCCCGAAGGAGGACACGGCAGCCCGGCGGGGTTCCGTACCGGCGGGCCAGGGTGCGTCCTCGGTGAGGAGTTCCACACCCCCCGCCGACCAGTCCACGTACGGGGTCGGGGCGTCGAGGTGCAGGGTCCGGGGCAGTACCCCGTGCCGCATGGCCATGACCATCTTGACGATCCCGGCGACGCCCGCGGCGGCCTGGGTGTGCCCGATGTTGGACTTGACCGATCCCAGGCGCAGCGCCCGGGTGCGCTGCCTGCCGTAGGCGGCGAGCACGGCCTGGGCCTCCACCGGGTCCCCGAGGGGGGTGCCGGTGCCGTGTGCCTCCACCGCGTCGACCTGCTGGGGGGTCAGGCCGGCGTCGACGAGGGCCTCGCGGATGACGCGCTGCTGGGCGGGGCCGTTGGGTGCGGTGAGGCCGTTGCTGGCACCGTCGGAGTTGACGGCGGTGCCCCGGACCACGGCGAGTACGCGGCGGCCGGCGGCCAGGGCGGTCGCGAGGCGTTCGACGACGATGACGCCGGCGCCCTCGGACCAAGCGGTGCCGTCCGCCCCGGCGGCGAAGGGCTTGCAGCGGCCGTCGGGGGCCAGGCCGCGCTGGCGGCTGAACTCCGCGAAGGCGGCGGGGGTGGCCATCACCGTGGCCCCTCCGACGAGGGCCATGTCGCACTCGCCCCGGCGCAGGGAGCGGACGGCCAGGTGGAGGGCGACGAGCGACGAGGAGCAGGCGGTGTCCACCGTGATGGCGGGGCCGCGCAGGCCCAGCTGGTAGGCGACGCGGCCGGAGACGACGCTGCCGGCGCCCTGGGCGCCCGGGTAGTCGTGGTGCATGACGCCGGTGAACACGCCGGTGCGGCTGTCGCGCAGCGAGCTCGGGTCCAGGCCGGCGCGCTCGACGGCCTCCCAGGACGTCTGGAGGATCAGCCGCTGCTGGGGGTCGGTGTGGAGCGCCTCCTTGGGCGAGATCCCGAAGAATCCCGCGTCGAACCGGGCGGCGCCGTGCAGGAATCCGCCCTCGCGGACGGTGGTCGTGCCCGGGTGGTCGGGGTCGGGGTGGTGGAGCGTGTCCAGGTCCCAGCCCCGGTCGCCGGGGAAAGGGGTGATCCCGTCCCGGCCCTCGGCGACGAGCGACCACAGGTCGTCGGGGGACTCGACGCCGCCCGGGTAGTGGCAGGCCATGCCGACGATGGCGACCGGCCCGGCGGATCGCTCCTCCACGGCGCGCAGCCGCTGCCGCGTCGACTGCAGTTCCGCGGTCACCCGGCGCAGGTAGTCGCGGAGCTTGTCCTCGTTGGTCATCGGGAGCGTTCCTCCAGTCCCGGCAGCGGGCTGCCGAGCTCGGCGTCGATCAGGGCGAAGACCTCGTCGTCGGTCGCCGAGGCGAACGTGGTGACGGGTTCTGTCGCGGTGTGGGGCGTCAGGTGGTCGAGCAGGCCGCGGACGCGTTCCGCGGTGCGGTCGCGGGACACGTCGTCCGTGGCCGCCGCCGTGAGGGCGGCGGCCAGGCGGTCGAAGACCGCGAACAGGGTCGGCAGGTCGGTCGCCTCGGACTCGCCGGCGAACCGCTCGTCGAGGTGGGTGACCAGATCGGCCGGGGTGGGGTGGTCGAAGACGAGCGTGGCCTCCAGCGACAGGCCGACGGCCGTGCCCAGCCGGTTGCGGAACTCGATGGAGCTCAGCGAGTCGAACCCGAGTTCCTGGAACGACCGGTCGGATTCGATCATGGTGGCGTCCGCGTAGCCGAGGACGGCCGCGGCCTGTCCCCGGACCAGCGCCGACAGCCTGGCGCGCCGCTCGTCGGGGCCGAGGCGGGCCAGGCCCGGGTCGGCGGCGGGGGCTGCCGCCGTGGTGCGCACCAGGCTGCGCAGCACGTGCGGTACGACGGCGGCCGGACCGCGCCCGAGCCGCAGGACGGTGACCGCCGGGTGCGGTCCGGCGAGGGCCGCGTCGAGCAGTGCGAGGGCCGCCCCGGTGGGAAGCGGTTCGATGCCGCCGCGGGCCAGGCGGTCCCGGTCGGCGGCCATGCCCTCGTCGAGCGCCCACGGCCCCCAGGCCACGGACACGGCCCGGCGGCCGGCTGCGGCGCGCTGTCGGGCGAGGGCGTCGAGGAAGGCGTTGGCGGCGGCGTAGTTGCCCTGCCCCGGGCCGCCCAGTACGCCCGCCACGGAGGAGAACAGCACCAGTTCGGCCTCGGGCAGCAGGTCGGCGAGGTGGGCGGCGCCTTCGGTCTTGGGCCGCAGCACCCGCTCCAGACGGTCCGCGTCGAGGGCGGTGACCACTCCGTCGTCCAGTACTCCCGCGGCGTGCACGGCCATGGTCACCCGGCGGCCGGCCAGCAGGGTCTGCAGGGCGACGCGATCGGCCACGTCACAGGCGGCCGCCTCGACCCGGGCGTCCAGCCCGGCCAGCCCGGCCGGGACCCGGCCGCTGCGGCTGACCAGCAGCAGGTCGCGTACGCCGTGCCGCTCGACGAGGTGGCGGACCACCGGTCCGGCGAGGGCGCCGCTCGCACCGGTCACCAGGACGGTGCCGGCCGGGCGCGGTTCGGGCGCCGGCGCCGCGGCCGGTACGCGGACCAGCCGGGCTCCCAGCACCCGGCCGTCGAGCAGGCGCAGGTGCGGTTCGTCGGAACCGAGCGCGCGGTGCAGCGGCGCGAGGTCCTCGGCATCCACGAGGCCGAAGCGGCCGGGGTGTTCGGACTGGGCGGAGCGCACCAGTCCCCAGGCCGCGGCCGTGGCCAGGCCGGGGGCGGTGGTGACGAGGACCAGCCGCGCGGACGCGAACCGGCGGCCGGCGAGCCACTGCTGGAGCCGGCCGAGCACCTCGGTGGTGAGGGCGCGGGCGGCCGGGGCCCCCTCGGCGGCGCCGGACGGGGCGGCCGGGACGGGCAGGATCACCACCGGCGGCACGTCCGTCAGGGTGTCCAGGTCCGCGGCCCGCACCAGCCGCGCACCGGAGGCCTCCAGGGCGGCGCCGATCCCCTCCGGGTCCGGGCCGACGATCGCGTAGCGGGCCCCCGGTGACGGCTCGGGGGTCTCTACGGGCAGCCACTCCACCTGGTGGAGCGGCTCGGCCGGAGCGTCCGCCCGGCGCAGCACCACCGAGTCGACGGAGGCCACGGGCGCGCCCGCGTGGTCCGTGAGGAGGAGCTCGACCGCGTCGGCCCGGTGGTGGACCATCCGTACCCGGGCGGCGGTCGCACCGGGGGCGTGCACGCGTACGCCGGACCAGGCGAACGGCAGGTAGGGACTGTCCCCGTCGAGGGCCGAGGTGAGGGCCACCGTGTGCAGGGCGGCGTCGAGGAGCACGGGGTGCAGCGCGTGCTCCCCGGTACCGCCGTCGCGAACACCGTCGGGTACGGCTACGTCCGCGAAGACGGCGTCGGCGGTGCGCCAGG
This sequence comes from Streptomyces sp. ISL-94, assembly GCF_018614075.1. GTDB lineage: Bacteria > Actinomycetota > Actinomycetes > Streptomycetales > Streptomycetaceae > Streptomyces. Next base: position 39,274 of record NZ_JAGGOZ010000098.1, read on the forward strand.
CGCGGCGCAGGCCCCGGAAGGCCGGCCCGTACCCCGTGAGCGTCTCGTAGAGGCGGGTGACGTCGAGTTCCTCGGCGTCACCGGGCAGGGCCGGGGCGGCCGGCGGCTCCTCGGGTGCGGGGGCGAGGACGCCGGTGACGTGGCTCGTCCAGCCGCCGTCCCCGGTGCGGGCGTGGATCCGGAAGGCCCGCGTACCGTCGGGCTCGGCGAGGTCTACGACGAGGCGCAGGTCGGCCTCGCCCGATGCCAGCGGTGTGTGGGTGACGAGTTCGGCGATCCGCGGGCAGTGCAGCCGGGCTCCCGCCCGCAGGGCCAGGTCGACGAAGTACGTCCCGGGTACCAGGACGACGCCGTCCACGGCGTGGTCGGCCAGCCAGGGCTGCTCCGCCGTGGAGATCCGCTCACTGAACACGTGTCCGTCCGGCAGTTCGACCTCTTCGGCCGCGCCCGGCGAACTCCCGGACGGGGTCCGGGTGGTGGCGACCCAGTGGCGCTCGCGGGCGAAGGGGTAGCCGGGCAGCGAGAGCCGTCGCGGCCGGTCGGGCGCGGGCAGGCTGATCGCGGCGCCCTCGACCCAGCCCCGGGCCAGCTCGCGCAGGTCGTCGCCGTGGACCGGTGCGGCGGAGCGGCGCCTTCGTCCGCGGTACCAGCCCGTGCCGGTGCGGAGCGCGTCGGCGAACTCGGCCGTCGTCGTGGCGACGACGGCGAGCCGCTCGTCGAGGTGGTCGCGTCCGGACCAGAGCGTGAAGGCGAGCGCCGCCGGGTCCACGCCGCCGCCGGTACCGGTGAGGCGGCGCGTCAGCTCGGCCGGGGTCGTCCCCCCGTCGACGTGGAGCCGGACGCCGAACTCCTCCTCGACGCGGCGGGCGAAGCGGGACAGGCGCGGGTAGTCGAGGCCGAGTTCCGCGAAGGGTTCACCGGGATCGACGGGGAAGCCCACGACCTCGGTCAGGATCCGATCCAGGGCTTCGGGGCCCGCGCCCCGGCCGGCCCGGTCGAGGTGGGCGAGCATCCGCGCCACGGTCTCGTCGAGCCGGGCGGCGTCCTTCGCGGAGAGCACGAAGAGCCGGGGACGGTCCTCTTCCGGGGCCTGCGGGCCCCGCGCGACCGGGTGTTCGGCCAGCACCACGTGGGCATTGGCGCCGCCCGCGCCGAAGGAACTGATCGCCGCGGTGAGCGGAGCGTCCGCGGGCGGGTTCCAGGGTTCCAGGGTGCGCTGCACGCGGAACCGCGAACCCGCCCAGTCCACCGCCGGGTTGAGCGGCTCGGCATGCAGCGAGGGCGCCAGTGCGCGGTGGCGCATCTGGAGGACGACCTTGGTGAGGGCGGCGATGCCCGCCGCCGACTCCAGGTGGCCGATGTTCGACTTCACGGAGCCGATGGGCCAGGGCCCCCGGCCCGCGCCGACGGCGTCGAAGGCCCGCTCCAGGGCGGTGATCTCGATCGGGTCGCCCAGGCTGGTGCCGGTGCCGTGGGCCTCCAGGTAGCCGAGGTCGGCGGGGTCCACTCCCGCCGCCGTGAGCGAGTCGCGGACGAGGGCGGCCTGCGAGGCCGGATCGGGCACGGAGAACCCACCGGTGTGACCGCCGTGGTTGAGGGCCGTACCGCGGATGACTGCGTGTACGTGGTCTCCGTCGCGCAGCGCGTCGCGCAGCGGCCTCAGCAGCACCACGCCGACGCCCTCGCCGGGCACGTAGCCGTCGCCGCCCTCGCCGAAGGCCCGGCAGCGGCCGTCGGTGGAGAGGAAGGACGACTGGCTGAGCAGCAGGTACTTGTTGGGGTGGACGTGCAGGTTGACGCCTCCCGCGAGGGCGGCCTCGCACTCGCCCCGCCGGATCGCCTCGACGGCCAGGTGCAGCGCCGTCAGCGAGGAGGAGCACATGGTGTCGAGCGCGATGCTCGGCCCCTTGAGGTCGAGGAAGTAGGAGACGCGGTTGGCGATCGACGCGCTGAACGACGAGGGCACGAGGCCCGGTTCCTCCCGGACGCCGTGCAGTTGGTACTGGTTGTACATCACGCCCGCGAACACGCCGACTGCGCGGCCCCGCCAGGCGGAGGGGGCGTGTCCCGCCTCCTCGAAGGCGTGCCAGGCCTCCTGGAGGAACAGCCGCTCCTGCGGGTCGAGAACGGCGGCCTCGTTGGGCGAGACGTGGAAGAAGACAGCGTCGAACTCGTCGATGCCGTCGACGAATCCGCCCCAGCGGCCGTACGAGCGTCCGGGCACGCCCTTGGCGTCGCTGTGGATCGCACGGTGGTCCCAGCGGTCGGCGGGCACCTCGGTGATGCCGTCACGGCCGGCCTTTAGGTTCTCCCAGAACTCGTCGAGCGTGCGGGCGCCCGGGTAGCGGCCGCTGATCCCCACGACGGCGATCGCGTCCTCCTCGTCACCGGTGCCGGCGGAGGCCCCCGGCAGGGGGGTCGCGGGGGCGGTGACGGGGGTGACTGCCGCGGCCGGAACGGCGGGGGCCGTGGCCGGAACGGCGGGGGCCTCGGCTGTGGGGGCCGCGACCGCGGGGGCGAACCGTTCGGTGATCTCGGCCGCCGAGCCCACGAGGGCCACCAGGTGCGGGCGGCCGCTGCCGGCGGCCCGCAGCATGATGTCCACCGCGGTCGGGGTGTCCATGGCCCTCAGGCCCATCCGGCGCAGCGCGCGGTCGTCGAGCGGCATGCCTCCGTCCGACCAGCCGGGCCACCCGATCGACACGACCCCCGGCTTGCCCTCGGCGAACCGGTCGAGGAAGGCGTTGGCGCAGGCGTAGTCGGCCTGGCCCTGGTTCCCCCAGGCGGCGGCCGTGGACGAGCAGAGCACGAGGAAGTCCAGCCCCAGGTCCCGGGTGGCCTCGTACAGCAGGCGGGTGCCGGTGACCTTGGGCGCCAGTACGGCGCGGACGTCCGCGGCGCTCTTGCCCGCGATCAGCCCGTCGCGCAGCACACCGGCGGCGTGCACCACGCCGTCCAGCGCGCCGAACCGGGAGAGCGCCCGGTCGACCACGCGGCGCACGTCCTCGGCGCGGGAGACGTCCGCGCCGACCACCTCCACCTCGGCCCCGAGGGCGGTCAGTTCGGCGCTCAGCGCCGCGGTCGCCGCTGAGTCGGTGGCCGTCCGTCCGCAGAGCACGAGCCGGGCCCGCACGGTCCGCGCCAGGTGCCGGGCCAGGGACAGGCCCACGCCGCCGAGCCCGCCCGTGATCAGGTACACGCCCCGTTCGCGCAGCCGGGCCGGCCGGTCCGGGGCCGGGGTGGGCAGGATCTCACGTACCAGGCGCCTGCCCGCTTCGTAGCGCACCTCCACGTCCGGTACGCCCGCGGCAAGCTCGGCCAGGGCATCGGCGCGTTCCGGGGAGCACACCACCGCGGCGCGTACGCCGGGCTGCTCCCGGTGGAGCGTACGCAGCAGACCCGCGACCGCCGAGGCCGCCGCACCCAGGGGCAGGTGGCAGACGATCCGTACGGGGCTGCGCCGGTTGCGCAGCAGGGCGGCCGCGAAGCCGGTCAGGGCGACGGCCTCACCCTCGACGTCCTGCGGATCGGCGGGGGTCCAGAGCACGTCGCAGGCGTCGTGCTCGGTGAGCAGCGCCGCCCAGTCGCGCCCGGTCCTCGCGTCGACGGTCAGGACGGAGGCCGGTGCCGGAGCCCGAGTCGGTGCCGGCGGCAGCGGCGCGTCACGCCAGCGGGACTCGAACCAGACCACCTCGGCGGGCACGTCCTCGCGTACGTCCTGCTCCAGCGGCGCCCCGACGGCCCGGCGGGCCCCGCCCTCAGGCAGTCCGTACACGCCCAGGTACTCGACCAGGGCCTCAAAGGAGCTGTGCTCGAACAGCAGGGTGGGCGAGAAGTCGGTGCCGTACGCCCGCTCCAGGTCGGCGGCGATGCCCAGCAGGGCTGTCGAGTCCAGGCCCAGCTCGTAGAAGCCCGCCTCCTCGTCGAACTCGGCCCGGCCGAGCCGTTCGGCGAGCAGGCCGCGCACCAGGCCGGCCGTGGTCTCCCCGACGGGCAGCCCCCCGGACAGCGCGGTCCCCGCCGGCTCCGCCGCGCGCGGGGAGCCGTCCAGCCGGGTGATGGCGTCCTCCTCCCGGACACGCTTCGAGGTGAGGCCCCGCAGCCACAGCAGGACGCCGCCATCGGCGTCGAAGAAGCGCAGGTCGCAGGTGGTCAGGTCGCCGGCCGGGCCGGTGGCGCGGGGCGGGGTGGCGTGCACCAGGGTGCGGTCCCCGACCGGCCCGCGGGCCCGGAAGGAGTCGATGAGCATCGGGATGTAGGGCCGGGCCGCCTCGCCGGCCCCGGCCGTGGCGAACTGCGTCGGCAGCAGGGTCGACGAGTCCAGCGCGGCCGGGTGCAGGTGGAAGTACTCCGCGTACGCGGCGGCCTCCGGGCCCAGCGACAGGTCCGCGAGCAGCTCGCGCTCGCCGACGTGCAGGGTGCCCCGGGCACGCATGAACTCCCCGTGCTCGATGCCGGTCCGGCGGACGAGCGCGTACAGGTCGGCCATGTCGGCCGTGAGGGGCATGCCCGCGCGCAGGGCGGACAGGTCAACGGCCTCGGCCGGGAAGGGCACGTCCAGGTGGAGCCGGCAGTCGAGGACCGGTTCGCTCTCGCCCGTGGGGCGGCGGGTTCCGGTGACGGAGACCCGGTAGCCGTCCGCGTCCGCCGTGAACTCCACCCGTAGTTCGGTGTCGAAGTCCGGGCCGGCGGCCACGGGGTTGCGGAACAGCACGCGGCGCAGCTCCACGCGGGAGGTGTCGACGCCGCGAGCCCGCAGGATCCGGTAGATCATGTCGAGGAACGACACTCCGGGCAGGATGCGCGTGCCGTGCACGCGGTGGTCACGCAGCACCGGGTCGGTACCGCGCACCACCACGGAGCAGGTCAGGCCGTCCAACAGGTTCATTTCTTTCCTTCCGGCACGGCGGAGAACTCGAGCTCGAAGAACGGCGCGGGGGCCGGTGCGGGCGTTCGCGCGGGCGGTTGTACGGGCTGTGCGGGCTGTGCGGGGGCGTCCGCGGGCGCGTCGAACCAGAAGCGCCGCCGCCGGTAGCGGGGCGGGTCCAGCGGTCCGCGCGCGGGGACGTGGGCTTCGGGTGCCTGGCGCACCACCATGTGGGCGTTGGTGCCGCCGAACCCGAAGGAGCTGATGGCGGCCCGGCGCGTACCGTCGCGGCCCGTGAACCCGCGCGGCTCCCGTACGGGGAACAGCGGCGACTCCTCGAAGCGGAAACGGCGGTTGAGGGTCGCGCAGTGCAGCGTCGGCGGCAGCTGCGCGTGGTGGACCGACAGCAGGACCTTGATCAGTCCGGCCATGCCGGCCGCACTGAGGGTGTGTCCGATGTTGGTCTTCACGCTGCCGACGCCGCAGAAGCCGACCTCGTCGGTGCGGGCGCGGAAGGCCTCGGTGAGCGCCTTCAGTTCCATCGGGTCACCGATCATGGTGCCGGTGCCGTGGGCCTCCACGTAGCCCAGCTGGGCCGGGGAGACACCGGCGTCGGCCAGGGCCGCCTCGATCACCTCCCGCTGTGCGCGCGGGTTCGGTGTCGTGATGCCCATGGTGCGGCCGTCGTTGTTGACGGCGCTGCCCTCGATCACCGCGTAGATCCGGTCGCCGTCGCGCACGGCGTCGGACAGCCGCTTGAGCAGCAGCGTGCCGGCGCCCTCGCCGAGCACGATGCCGTCGGCCCGCTCGTCGAACGTGTGGCAGCGCCCCGTGGGCGACAGCGCGCCCGCCCCGCTCATCCCGACGAAGGGCACCTCGTCGAGGAGGATGTCGACCCCGGTCGCGAAGGCCAGGTCGCACTCCCCGGTCCGCAGGCCGGCAGCGGCCATGTGCACGGCCACGAGCGCGCTGGAGCAGGCCGTGTCGACGACGACGGACGGTCCTCGCAGGTCGAGGTGGTGGGACAGCTGCGCGGCGATGAAGTTCTGCGCCATTCCGCTGATCGAGTGCGGACCGGCGGCGGCGACGTGTGCGCCGTAGTTCGCCGCACGGGCGCCCGCGAAGACGCCCACGCGCCGGCCCGCGACCTCCTCCGGGGTGAGCCCGGCGTCGGCCAGGCACTCCACGCCGGTCTCCAGGACCTGCCGGACCAGGGGGTCGACGTGTGCGGCCCCGGCCGGGTCGATCCGGAAGTGCTCCGGGTCGAAGTCCTCGATGGCGTCGAGGAAGCCGCCCCACTTGCTGACCGTGGTGCCGGGCTGCGGATCGGGCCGCCAGAAGCGGTCCTTGTCCCAGCGGGAGGGCGGCACCTCCGTGACGGAGTCGGTCGCCGACATCAGGTTCCGCCAGAACGTCCCGTGGTCGGGGGCGCCGGGGAAGTGGGCGGCGATACCGATGACGGCGATGTCCTCACGCCGCGCGGCCGCTCCCTCGACGGGAGCGCCGGACACGACGGCCTCAGCCGGCGCCGGGGCCGGAGCCGAAGCCGTGACCTCGGCAGGGGCCGGCGGGACGGCGGGCGCGATGGCCGGGACGGCGTCCTGCGAAGGGGGCGCGAGGTCCGGCACCAGGTCGCGCAGGGCCTCGGCGAGGAGGGCCACGGTCGGGTTCTCCAGGATGGTCGAGGGCTCCGCGACGACGCCGAGCTCCCGCTCCAGCGCGGCGAGGATCTGGGCGATCATGATCGAGTCCACACCCAGGTCGGCGAAGTCCTCGTCCCCTCCGATCGCAGCGGGGTCCAGCCGGAGCATCGAGGCGAGCACCCCGGTCACACGGCGGACGAGTCCGTCCGCGGCCGCTACCCCGCGCGGGGCCGCCGACGGAGCCGGCGCGGGCGCCGTCCCGTCCGGCCGGCCCGGCGCGGGCACGGCCAACAGCCGGGCTGCGTCGAAGCGTCCGGCGTCCACGACGCAGGGCAGCACGACCGGGTCGGGGCCGCTCATGGCGCGGTCCAGCAGGTCCAGCCCCGCTTCGGGGGCCAGGGTGCGCAGGCCGAGGTCCCGGTAGGCCGGGGTGTCGACCTCGGGCATGCCGGCCGCACGCCAGCTCGGCCACTGCAGCGACCGGATGACGGGGGCGGATTCACCGCCGGTGGCGGTCCGGTACTCGGCGACGCGGTCCAGCACGGAGTTGGCCAGCGCGTAGTCGCTGAGGCCCACGGCCAGCGCGGGCACACCGCCCGCGACGGACGAGTACAGCACGACGAAGCGCAGCGGGTCGCCGGCGCAGCCGTCCAAGACGGCCTGGAGCCCTGAGGTCTTCGGTTCCAGGACCCGCTGCACGTCCTCGGTCCGCTTACCGATGAAGGCCGGGTCGCGCATGACGCCGAGTCCGGCGCAGTGCACGATGCCGACGATCGGGCCCATCTCGCGCCGGGCACGGTCGAGCACCTCGGCAATCCCGTCCAGTGGACCGGTCTCGACCGCGATCCGGACCCCGGGGCGTTCCAGGGTCGCGAGGTCGCGCAGCCTGGCCGCGAGGGCCGGGTCGGTGCCGGGGTCCGCGAGGAGGGTGGGCCACTCGGTCCGGGCGGGCAGCGGGGTGCGGCCGAGAAGCACGAGCCGGTCGGCGCCCCGCTCGACGAGCCGGGCCGCGAGCAGCCGGCCCAGCGCGCCCGTCCCTCCGGTGATCACGACGGTCCGGCCCGCCAGGTCCGCGGACCAGTCGGCGGAGGCGGGCACCCCGTCGGCGGGGCGCAGCACCGGCCGGAGCCGTACGCCCGCCCGTACGCAGGCCTCGGTGACCGGGTCGGTCGCCGCGAGTTCGGCAGCGGCCGCCTCGCGCAGCGCGGCCGGCTCCAGGGTGTCGAGGTCGAGGGTGCGGGCGGACAGACCGCGGTACTCGGCCGTGAGCATCCGGACGAGGCCCGCGTAGGCCGCGCCGCGCAGCGTGGGCCGCTCCGTCCGGAAGGTGGTGAGCCCCCGGGTCAGGTGGAGATAGGTGAAGCCGCGGGTGCGGTTCGCGGTGACCAGTTCGCGCAGGAGCGCGATCCGAGACCAGTCGGGGTCCGGCGCGGTGAGCGGCGTGTCCGACACGTCGGCCAGGTCGATCACGGCCGTCGCGAGGCGGGCCGCTTCCGCGATCCGCCGGGCGGCGTCCTCGTCGCCGTCGTCCATGCGGACCACGGTGGCGTCGGGGCCGAAGGCCCTCGTGGCGAGGGACTCGTTCTCGGCGCGGGCCAGCACCAGGATCCCCGCGGGCAGTTCGGCGGGGGGCAGCGGGGCGGCCTCCCATCGCTTGACCAGGAGCAGTGCGGAGTCCTGCGGGGCGGACGTGCCCGCGGTAGCGGCCGGCGCCGTGAGCCAGTGCCGTTCGCGGGCGAACGGGTAGGTCGGCATGGACGTCGGCTGCGGCCGGTCGGTACGCAGCGCGGCCCAGTCGATGTCGGCGCCGTCCTGCCAGAGCCGTGCGAGCCGGTCGAGCCGTCCCTCCCGGACCAGACGGGCGAGGTACTCGGCGCCCTCGGGTTCGGACAGCCAGGCGTGGTCGCCGTCCGTACCGCCGTGGGCGTGCTCGGCAGCGAGGTGGCCGGCCAGCTGTTCGCGCAGGTCGCGGGTGGAGCGGGCGACCACCGCGAGCCGGGCGGCCATGGGGACGCGGGCGACCTGGGAGGTGTACGCGAGCGAGGCGAGCGACGGGGCGGGCACATCCGTACCGCCGGCGCCGATGCCGGCGCTGCCATGGTCCGCGTCCGCATCCGTGTCCGCGTCAAGGAACTCCACCATCGCGGCGGCGTACCGGCGCAGGGCGGCTTCGTCCCTGCCCGACAGCAGGAACACCTCCTCGGCGTCGTCCCGCAGCGGGGCCGGGGGCGCGCTGGCGGGCGCCTCCTCCAGGACGACGTGTGCGTTGACGCCACCGAAGCCGAAGGAGCTGACGCCCGCGCGCAGCGGCAGGGGTGCGCCGTCGGCGTCCGCGGGCGCCCACGGGGTCGTCTCCCGTACGGGCCGGAACGGCGTACCGGTGAGGTCGATCAGCGGGTTGAGCGTCTGGAGGTGCAGTGTCTTCGGCAGGGTGCGGTGCCGCATCGCCAGCACCACCTTGATGACTCCGGCGACGCCTGCGGCGGGTTCCAGGTGGCCGATGTTGCTCTTCACCGTGCCGACGCCGCAGGGCGTGGCGGGTCCGTCGGCCAGGGTCCGGTGGGCCCGGACGAGGCCGTCGATCTCCACCGGGTCGCCGAGGGCAGTGCCGGTGCCGTGGAGTTCGGTGTAGGACACCGTCCCGACCGGTACCCCCGCGTCCTGGTAGGCCTCGACCAGCAGGGCGGCCTGCGCCAGCGGGTTGGGGGCGGTCAGCGACGAGGCGTGCCCGCCGTGGCCGACCGCGCTGCCGCGGATCACCGCGTGCACCCGGTCGCCGTCGGCGAGGGCGCGGGAGAGCGGCTTGAGGACGAGTACGCCCACGCCCTCCCCCTTGACGTACCCGTCGGCCGTGGCGTCCAGGGCCTTGCAGCGGCCGTCCGGGGAGAGCACCCCGAGCTGGTTCCCGGCCACCACGGTCTGCGGCGAGAGCACCAGGCTCACGCCGCCGGCGACGGCGAGCTCGCTCTCCCCCGCGCGCAGGGCCTGGACGGCGCGGTGCAGCGCCACCAGGGAGCTGGAGCAGGCGGTGTCGATGCTCTCGCTCTGGCCCTTGAGGTCCAGCAGGTACGAGATGCGGTTGGCCAGGATGGTCCGCGCGAGCCCGGTGCCCGCGTGGGGGTTGACCTGCTCGCCGCGCAGGACCATCGACTCGTAGTCGTTGAACTGGACGCCGGCGAAGACGGAGACGCGGCGGCCTGCGAGCCGGTCGGCCCGGCAGCCCGCGTCCTCCAGGGCGGCCCAGGTGTGTTCGAGGAACAGCCGGTGCTGCGGGTCCATGACCTCCGCCTCGGCGGGCGAGATCTTGAAGAACCGTGCGTCGAACCGGTCGACGTCGCTCAGGAATCCGCCCCAGCGGGCGGTGCCGCCGAAGCGCCGGGACACCTCCTGCCAGTCCCAGCGGTCGGCGGGTGTCTCGGTGATGAGGTCCTCACCGTCCCTGAGGTGCCGCCAGAACTCCTCCAGGTCCGCCGAGCCCGGGAAACGTCCGGACATGCCGACGATGGCGACGGCGTCCTCCCGGGCGGGCGTGGTGGAAGGAGCGGTGGAGAGGGAGGGAGTGGAGGCGGTGGTGACGGTGGTGGTGGCGGGTCCGGCGGCCGGTTCCGCGCCCACGGTGGCGGGCGTCCGGGTCGGTTCCGCCAGGGAGGGGTGTTCCGCGAGCAGGTGCCGGGCGAGCCTTTCGACCGTGTTCTCACCGAACAGGGTCGTCGTCGGCACCGAGACGCCGTAGCGCTCCTCCAATGCCACGGAGAGGGACTGGAGCCCGAAGGAGTCCAGTCCGTACTCCCCGAAGCCGGCCTCCGGGTCGAGCGCCTTCGGCGCCAGGCCCAGCAGTTCGGCGACGAGCTCCCGCAGCCGCTCGGTCAGCTCGCCCGCGTGCACGGGAGCGGCGGGAGCGGAGGGGGCGGGCGCCGGGGCGGCGGGGCGGGCGCGGTGCCCGTGCTCCCGGATCCGCATCGCGGCGACCTGCTCGCGCATCCGCTCGGGCGCTCCGGGCAGTACGGCGACCTGGGGGCGTCCCAGCCGCAGGACGAGGTCAAGCAGCCGTTCGCCCTCCTCGGCCTCCAGGTAGCGGAAGCCCGTCTCGGCGAGGTAGCGGCGCTCGTCCTCAGCCTCCACGTGCATGCCTCCGGCACGCCACATGGGCCAGTCGACCGAGACCGTGTGCCCGCTGCGGCGGCCCGCAGTACGCAGGGCCGCGCGCTCCTCGGCGAAACCGTCGAGGTAGCGGGCGCCGACGGCGTAGTCGACCAGGCCGTAGTCGCCGAGCTGCCCGGCCAGCGAGGAGTACAGCACGAACAGGTCCAGCGGTTCGTCACGGGTCACCTCGTCCAGGACACGGGTGCCCTCGAAGCGGGCCCGCAGGTGGGAGCGGAACTCCGCGAGGTCCTTGCCGGGCAGCGGAGTGCGCGAGGCGGTCGCCGCCAGGTGGAAGACCCCGTGCAGCGCGCCCCACTTCTGCTTGACGTCCGCCACGACGCGGGCCATGGCGGCCCGGTCCTCCACGGACGCCTGGAAGTAGGCGACGTCGCCGACAGCGCGCAGGCCTGCGAGTTCCCCGGCCCGGTCCGCGGCGGAGGAGCGGCCGGTGAGCGCCACCCGGGCGCCGCGCGACAGCAGGGTACGGGCGAGCAGCAGCCCGAGGCCGCCCGTGCCGCCGGTCACCAGGTGGACGGCCCCCGGACGCAGCGGGGACTCCGTGACGGGGCTCGGGTCGGCCTCCGTGAGCACGCGCACGGTGCGGCCGGTCACGGAGAGGCGGACGGCTGCCGAGGAGAGCCGCTCGGCGGCCACCTCGGCGAGCAGGGCGGCCGGTTCGACCCGGCCGGCGACGCGTACGACACCGAAGGCGGTGCCGGGCAGGGCGGCGCGCAGCGAGGTGTCGAACCCTCCCCAGGCCTCCGCCATGGCGCCCTCCGGCACCAGGACCTGGATCCGCGCGGCGGCCCGGGAGGCCGTCATGGCGCGTACGAGCAGGAAGGCCGACTCGATGCCCAGGTCCGTGCGTTCGGGGTGGAGCAGCGGCCACTGGTGCACGATCCGGTCCGCTCCGGCTGCGAGCAGCCGGGCGTAGTCCTCGGCCTCGCCGGGGCGGATCGTGACGGTGGAGCCCTCGTCGGCATACGCCGATCCGGCCCGTACGGTCACGGCGCCGGGGACCGGCAGGTCGCCGAAGACCAGCACCCGGCCCGGGTGCGGGGCGGCGGGCGGCACGGGCTCGGCCACCCATGCGGCCGTGAAGAGGCTGACGGGTGCCCGGCCGGCGGGGCCGTCGGCCGCCCCGGAGCCGGAATCGGCAGCGAGCCCGGGAGCGGATGCGGCATCGATCCGTGCGGCGGACCCGGTGTCGGCCTTCGGCCCGGTCGCCGGGACGGCCGCGGTGGCCGTCGCCGGGACGGTGGCCGACGCGGCCGGAGCCGCCGGAGCTCCGTCGGAGAACCAGTACCGGTCGGCGGCGAAGGGGTACGGCGGCAGCGAACGCAGCTTCGGCGTCCGCTCCCACCGGGCGGACCAGTCGACCGTCGCGCCGCGCACCCACGCGGCGGCGGTCTCCTCGTCGCCCCGCCCGTCGAACGGCGCACGGTCGGCGTGCCGTTCCACGCGCCCCTGGTGGATGCCGGCGAGGTCCCCGGCGAGGTAGCGGCGCAGGGTGTCCACCGCGTGCTCGCCCGAGTCCGCGACGAACGCGAGGCGTTCGGCGTGTTCGGTGCGGCCGGACTGGAGGGTACGGGCGGTGCCGGCGAGGTCGTGCTGCCAGCCGTCCCGGGTGTCGACGAGGGAGTGGGCGGCGGCCCGCAGCCGCTCCGGGTCGCGGGCGGAGAGGACGAACACCGCCGGGCGGCCGGAGGGCGCCGGTTCGTCCGCCGGATACTCCTCCAGCACGACATGGGCGTTGACCCCGCCGTAGCCGAAGGAGCTGACCCCGGCGCGGCGCGGGACACCGGGCGCCACGGGCTTCCAGTCACGTGCCTCGACCGCGATCTCGCAGGCCGTGCCCTCCAGCGCCAGGTGGGGGTTGAGTTCCGGGCCGTGCGGGTCCCCGGTGATCCGTCCGTGCCGCATCGACAGCAGGACGCGCAGCACGGCGGCGATGCCCGCGGCCGGCTCCAGGTGGCCGATGGTGTTCTTCAGGGCCCCCAGGGCGCAGTGCGGGGCGGCCGGGGCGGGGTGGCCCCAGTCACGGTAGAGCTCGGCGAAGGCCTGGCGCAGGCCGTTGGTCTCGGCGGGGTCGCCGATGACCGTGCCGGTGCCGTGGGTCTCGACGTACCCGATGGTCGCCGGGTCCACGCCCGCCTCGCGGTGGGCCTTCACGATCACCTCGGCCTGGCCGCGCGGGTTGGGCGCGGTCAGCGAGTTGGAGCGGCCGCCGTGGTTGACGGCGGTGCCGCGCAGGACGGCGAGCACCGGGTTGCCGTCGGCGCGGGCGCGGCTGAGCCGCTTGAGCACCACGGCTCCGACGCCCTCGCCGCGCACGTATCCCGCAGCGTCCTTGTCGAAGGCCCGGCCCACGCCGTCGGGGCTGAGCATGCCGGCCCGTTCGAGGGAGGCGAAGGTGACCGGGGAGAGCATGAGGCTGACGCCGCCCGCGATGACCGTGTCGCAGTGTCCGAGCCGCAGGGCCTCCGCCGCGCGGTGCAGGGCCACGAGCGAGCTGGAGCAGGCGGTGTCCACGGGTTCGCTGGGGCCGCGCAGGTCGAGGTGGTACGAGATGCGGTTGGCCAGCATGGAGGGGGTCAGGCCGGTCGAGGAGTAGGCGTCGGTGGCCGTGTCCGAGCGCTGCACGAGCTCGGCGTACTCGGACGAGCCGACGCCGACGAACAGGCCGGTGTCGGTGCCGGCGAGGCGGGTCGGGTCGATGCCCGCGTCCTCCAGCGCTGACCACACCGTGCGCAGCAGCAGCCGCTGGCGGGGGTCCATCCAGCGGGCCTCGCGGGGCGAGATGCCGAAGAACAGCGGGTCGAAGCGGTCGATGTCCGGCATGAAGCCGCCCCGGGTGATCCGGGTCCGGTCGGGGTGCAGGGCCGGGTCCCCGTAGTGGGCGCGGCTGTCCCAGCGGTCGGCGGGCACTTCGGAGAAGAGGTCGCCGCCCTTCTGGAGGGCCGCCCAGAACTCGTCAAGGTTCCGTGCGCCGGGCAGGGTGCCCGCCATGCCGACGATCACGACGGGGTCGTCCTCGGCCGGCAGGTCCCGCGCGGGGCCGGCCGACAGGGGCGCGGCGGCGTTCGGGTGCTCGTTCTCCAGCCACTCGGCGAGCGCGGAGGGGGTGGGGGTGGCGAGCAGCTGGTCGGGGCCGATGGGCACGCCGAAGGCGTTGGAGACCTCGTCTGCGAGCCGGATGAGACCGAGGGAGTCCAGGCCGTGCTCGTGGAAGGAGTCCGCCGGGTCGAGGTCGGCGGGGGCGTATCCGGTGACCGCGCCCAGCAGGGTCAGTACGGCGGCCCGGAGCCGGGCGCCCCTGGCGGGGGCGTCCGCGGTCCCTGATGCCGTCGGGGCCGTGGGGGCCGCCGGGGCGGCGAGGGCGGCCGGGGTGACGGCGTCGATCCAGCAGCGGGTGCGCGCGAAGGGGTATCCGGGCAGGGACAGGGCCGCTACCGGACCGGGCCGGCCGGCCTCCCAGTCGAAGACCTCTCCCGCGGCCCAGCGGCGGGCCGTGTCGTGTGGATCCGCCGCGGAGGGGCGGACCGCGGCCCCCGGCTCGGCCGTCACGACGCCGGTGTGGCCGCCGGGCCGTCCGGCGAGGAACGCGTCGAGCGCCTCGGCGAGTTCCCCCGCCGACCGTGCGACGACGGCGAATCGGTGGGCCATGGCCTCGCGGCCGGTCTGCAGGGTGCGGGCGAGCCGGACGAGGTCGACGCCGTCGCCGCCCGCGGCGCGGCCCGCGAATTCGCGCAGGGTGGTGCCGCCGTGCACGGAGCCCGCCCCGACCGCGTCGCCGAGGCCCAACAGCCGCACCATCGTGGCCGGGTCCAGGCCCAGTTCGTCGAGGGGTTCGTCCACCGCCGTGACGGGGACGCCGGCCGCGGCCGCGATGTCCCGGGGATCGGCGCCGGTGCCCGTCGAACCCAGCCAGGTCCGCATGCCCGCGACGACGCGGCGCAGGCCCTCCGCGTCCCGCGCGGAGAACGGGAAGACGTCCGGTCCCGCCGCGGCATCGGGCCACGGGTCCGGTGTCCGGTGCTCCTCGACCACGAGGTGGGCGTTGGAGCCGCCCGCACCGAAGGCGCTGACGCCCGCACGCAGGGGCCCGGAGCCCTTCCAGGGGGCGAGTTCGCGCTGCACCCGGAAGGGCACGGTGTTCCAGTCGACGGCCGGGTTGAGGGCGTCCGCGTGCAGGGAGGGCGCCAGTTCGCGGGCCTTCATCTGGAGCAGGACCTTCGTGAGGGCCGCGATGCCCGCGGCCGACTCCAGGTGGCCGACGGAGGACTTGACCGAGCCGAGCGCGACCGAGCCGGCCGGCAGGTCACCGAAGGCCCGTACGAGTCCGGCGACTTCGGCCGGATCACCCAGCTGGGTCCCGGTGCCGTGCGCCTCGACGTACGAGATCCCGTCGGCCGGCACTCCGGCCGTGCGCAGGGCCTGGGCGATGACCTCGCCCTGGGCGCCGGGGCTGGGCACGGCGAATCCGCCCGTCTTTCCGCCGTGGTTGACGGAGCTGCCGAGGATCACGCCGAGGATGCGGTCCCCGTCGCGCTCGGCCGCCGCCAGCGGCTTGAGCAGGACGGCGCCGACGCCCTCACCGGGCACCATGCCGTCGCCGTCCGCCGCGAAGCTGCGGCACCGCCCGCTCTCGCCGGTGAACCCGCCGGCCGCCAGCTGGCGGTACTTGCGCGGGTGCGGGGCGAGGTTGACGCCGCCGGCGAGCGCGTAGTCCGCCTGTCCGGACGCCAGGGCCTCGCAGGCGAGGTGGATGGCGGTGAGGGAGGAGGAGCACATGGTGTCGACGGCCAGGCTCGGCCCGTGGAAGTCGAAGAAGTACGAGACGCGGTTGGCGATGGACGCGTAGCCCATGCCGCCGGCGAGGCCCCGCTCGTCCTCGAACAGCTGGTAGTGCCCGTACATCACGCCGACGTACACGCCGACGCGGCTGCCCCGGAGGCGGGCCCGGGTGTAGCCGGCGTCCTCCATGGCGTGCCAGGAGGTCTGGAGGAACAGCCTTTCTTGAGGGTCAGTCAGTTCAGCTTCCCGCAGGGACATCTGGAAGAAGCGGGGGTCGAACTCGTCGATCCCGTCGAGGAATCCGCCCCAGCGGCTCACCGGCCGGCCGTCCGCGTCGGCGGCGGCCCGGTGGTCCCAGCGGTCGGCGGGCACCTGGCCCACACAGTCGCGGCCGGACCGCAGGTTCTCCCAGAAGGCGTCGAGGTCCTCGGCCTGGGGGTAGCGGCCGGCCACGCCGACGATCGCGACGCGGTGGTCGGCGGCCGGCACCGGCTGCGCCGGGCGCGCGGCCGGACGTACGCCGGCAGCGGGCGCCTGGACGGCCGGGACGGTGCCCGGCACGGGGGCGGAAACGGCGACCTGCGCCGGGGCGGGCTCGGCGGCGGGCTCGGGAAGGAGCGCGCGCACCCGCTCGGCGTGCCGCTCGACCAGGTAGTCGGCGACCTCGCGGACGGTCGGGTACTCGAACAGCAGGGACACCGGCAGCTCGCCCATGCCCTCGGCGAGGACGTCCACGATGAGGGGCACCGTCAGCGAGTCGACGCCGAAGTTCTCGTACGTCTCGTCCAGCCAGAGCCGCTCGCGCGGCACTTGGAGGATCTGCGCGAAGGCGTCCTTGACGTACTCCCGCGCGGCCTCCAGCAGCGCGTCGCCCTCCGTGCCGGACGGCCCGGCCGAGGGGAGCGGGGGCACCGCGGCGCGCGGCGACGCGGCGGGCGCCGCGGCGGCGGGAGCCGTGCCGCCCGGTGCGGTCTCCGCGACCACCACGTGCTGGCTCAGCCCCTCGTCCGCCGGCACGGCCCGGCTGCGCGTGAAGCCGGCAAGGGCGAGGGCCTTGCGCCATCCGGGCGCGGAGAGCAACGGGGAGCCGGGCAGGCGCAGTTCGGCATCCTCGTGCAGCCACCAGCCGTCGAGCAGGCCGAAGGTGAGGGTGGCGGTGAGGACGTTGCTGCTGGCCTCGTTGAGGACCAGCCGTCCACCGGGCTTGAGCAGCCGGGTCACCGCGCGCAGGGTGGCGAGCAGGTCGGCGGTCGCGTGCAGGACGTTGGCCGCCACGACCAGGTCGGCGCTGCCCGGGGTGAAGCCCTGGGTCTCGGGGTCCGCGGAGATGTCGAGCCGCTGGAAGCGGACGTACGGGTGCGCCTCGGCGAACCGCTGCTCCCCGTGCCGAAGGAAGGCGCGGGAGATGTCCGTGTAGACGTACGTCACCTCCGTGCCCGAGGCGGCGAGGGCGGGCAGGACGCTCGCGGTGGTGCCTCCGGTGCCCGCGCCGATTTCGATGACGGTGAGCGGGCCCTGGTGGCGGGACAGCAGGTCCTGGACGGCGCCGACGACGAGTTCGTTGGCGCGGTCGACGACCGGGCTTCCCCGGTAGGCGCCCTCGACGAGGGCGCTGGAGCCGCCCGGGAACATCACGTCGGTGGCGCGGACGGTGCCGCGCAGCACGCCGAAGAGGTTCTGCATGCAGGGGCGCAGCAGCCGGTCGAAGCGGTTGAGCGCGGGCTTGCGCTCGCACAGCTCGACCAGGTCTCCCTCGGGGTCCTTGGCGGCCTCGCGTCCGGCGGGGACGAGTGCTCCGCCCCGGTCGTCGAGGAAGCCGCCCTCGGTCAGCTGGCGCAGGAGCTCGGCGAAGAGCCTGCGCTGCGCGGGGACGACGGCCAGCCGTTCGGCGAGGGCGGCGGGCTGCCAGCTCTCGGCGTCGCCGAGGAAGACCCCTTCGCGACGGAAGAGCGTCCACAGCCAGTCGCACATGACCTCGGTCAGGCGGGCGTCGTCGGCCTCGGTGAGCAGCCGGGCGACCGGGGGGAGCTGGGCCAGCGACGGCACCAAGGCCACGTCGTCGGGGGGCGTCCCCGTGCCGGACGTCGTGGTGTCCGGGCCGGCCGGTTGCCCGGCGGTCCGACGCGGCTGGGCGCCGACCGCGGCGAGTGCGGCCGCGTCGGCCTTGACCACGACGACCTGGCGGTCCTCGCGTCCGAGCACGGCGTGCACGGCGGCCATCCCCTCCTCCGGGGTGATCGAGTGGATTCCGGTGGCGGCGAGCCGCTCGCGGTAGCGCTCGTCGGCGACGATGCCGACGGTCCCCCAGTAGCCCCAGTTGATGACGGCCACCCGGGCCGCCAGCATCCAGTCGAGGTGGTGGGCGAAGGAGTCCTCGAAGGTGGATCCGGCCGCGTAGTTGCCCTGGCCGGCACTGCCGGACAGGGCGACCGCCGAGGAGAAGAAGAGGACGAAGTCGAGGCCGCCCACGCCTCTCAGGGCGGCGTGCAGTGCGACCGAGGTGTGCGCCTTGGCGTCGAGGACGGAGCGGAAGGTCTCCTCCGTCATCGTGGCGACGGTCTGGTCGCGCAGGACGATCGTGGCGTGGAAGACCCCGTGCAGGGCGCCGTGGGCGCTCCTGGTCCACTC
Source organism: Streptomyces sp. ISL-94 (assembly GCF_018614075.1). GTDB lineage: Bacteria > Actinomycetota > Actinomycetes > Streptomycetales > Streptomycetaceae > Streptomyces. The sequence goes on from NZ_JAGGOZ010000098.1 coordinate 57,352, forward strand.
GACGGCCTCCCGCAACGCGGCGGGGTCGGTCGCGTCGGCCCTGCGGTAGGAGACGAGGGTGCCGTCCGGGTCGATGGCGCGCAGCCGTGCGCGGCGCTCGGCGTCGAGTTCGCTGCGGCCGAGGAGGACGACCTTCGCCCGGTAGCCGCGCACCAGCCATTCGGTGAGTTCCAGGCCGATGCCCCCGGCCCCGCCGAGGATCAGGTAGGTGCCGTCCCGGCGGATCCGCTCCTGCGGGGGTGTGAGGGCGACCGGGACGAGCCTGCGGTGGTGGAGCACGCCGCGGCGCAGTGCGTAGGGGCCGCCGGCGGGGGCGTCGAGCACGTCCGCGGAGGGCGCGTCGGCGGAGGAGCGGTCGACGACGGCGACCTGCCAGCGGGGGTGTTCCTGGGCCAGCGACAGGGCCAGGCCGTGCAGGCCGGCCGCGTACGGGTTGGCGACGGGTTCGCCGGCCGTGGTGAGGGCGTCCTCGGTGACCACGGTGAGACGGACGGCCGAGCGGGTCCGCTGGAGGACCTTGGCGAGCCGGAACAGGGTGAGGACACCGCGTTCCTGGGCCGCTTCGAGCGCGGCGGTGTCGTCCGTCGCGCCCCCGGCACGGGGGGCGAGCAGGATCACGTGGTCGGGCCGGCCGGTGGCGGTGGCGACGCGGTCGTGGTCCAGTTCGACGACCGCGCCGCCGAGGCGGGCGCGCAGGGCGGCCGCCAGCGGCGCCGAGTCCGGTCCGCGCACGAGCCAGGTGGTGGCCCCGTCCGGGAGCGGTTGCGGGGAGCGGCCGGACAGCTCGGTCCAGCGCGGTGCGAACATCAGGTCGTCCGCGGCGGCCGCCGCCGCGGCGGAGACGGCCGCTGCGGCGGGGGATCCGGCCGGCCGGGCCTGGGCGACGCCGGGCGCGGGCCGCAGCGACAGGTCGCGCAGTCGCACGCGGATGTTCCCCTCGGAGTCGGTCAGGGTGAGGTCGTAGCGGTCGGTGCCGACGGTGCTCACGTGGGCGTACCCGAGGTCGGTCACCGGGGCGTGGACCTCGGCGGCGGTGAGGGCGTACGGCACCATCGCGGGGCCGTTGTCCCGGTCCCGGAGGACGGCGAAGGCGTGCAGGGCGCCGTCGACCACCGAGGGGTGGAGGGCGGAGCCGGCGAAGCGGGCGGCTTCGGCGGGGATCCGCAGGCGTACGAGTGCCTCTCCGTCGCCCGCGGCGATCCATTCGACGGCCCGCAGGGCGGGGCCGTAGAACAGCCCCGCCGCCGTGAGGTCGGCGTAGAGGCCGGCGCCTTCGTGGCGGCTGCCGAGGCGGGCCCGTACGGCGTCGATGTCCAGGGTCTCCCCGGCGGGGGCGGACAGGGGCTCCACCCGGCCCTCGGCGAGGAGTTCGCCGGTGTCGTCGCGCAGGTCGAAGCGCGTGCCGGTCTCACCGCGGCGCAGCCGTGTCCTGGCCGTGCGCTCGGCGCCGGCCACGACGAAGGGCCGCAGCCAGCGGACGTTCGACAGTCGCAGCCGCTCCCCCGCCCCGGCCGCCTCGGCGGCGGCACGGGCCATCTCCAGAACGGCGGCGGCGGGCAGCAGGCGGGTATCGCCGAGCCGGTGGCCGCCGATGTAGGGGTGCTCGGGGGCGAAGGCGGTCCGGTAGGTCAGGCCGTCCAGGCTCTCGGCCGGGTCGATCGCGTCGAGCAGCGGGTGCACCGGACCCGGTGCGGTCCGCTCGGCGGCCGGTACGGGCGGTACGGGCGGTACGGGCGGCGACCAGATGGTGTCGGTGAGCCAGCAGCGGAGTTCCTCGAAGGGGTAGCCCGGCAGCGGCACGCGGCTGCCGTTCCCCGCCGGCCACGTGACCGGGGCTCCGGCGGCCCAGGCGGCGCCGATCGACGCCGGGTCGCTGCTCGTTGGGGCGGCGGCGCGGGAGCCGGCGCGGCCGCGGGCACTACCGGTCCAGACTCCCGTCGGGTCGTCCCCGCGCAGCCGGGCCACCAGCTCGGTGACGGTGGAGGCCAGGACGACCATGCGGTCCGCCCACTCCTCGCGCCCCTGCTGGAGGGTGAACGCCACGTCCGCGAGGCGGGGTGACGATCCGTCCGCCAGGCCCCGTTCCAGGGCGTCCGCCAGTTCGGCGGCGAGCACGGAGAGCCGTTCGGGCACCCGGGTGGAGAGCGGGAACAGGTACGGGCCGGGCTCCTGCCCGGCGGCCGGCGGGGCGACGTACTCCTCCACGACGAGGTGGGCGTTGGCCCCGCCCGCGCCGAAGGAGCTGAGGCCCGCGCGCCGGGGCGCGCCCTCGGGCCGGGGCCACGGGGCGAGGTCGCGCTGCACGTGCAGCGGGGTCGAGTCGAAGTCGATGTTCGGGTTGAGCGGGTCCGCGTGCAGCGAGGGCACGAGCCGGCCGTGCCGCATCTGGAGCAGCACCTTGCACAGCCCGGCCATGCCGGAGGCCGATTCGAGGTGGCCGACGTTGGACTTGACCGAGCCGATCGGAAGGCTGCGCGGTGGCAGTCCGGCCTCGGTCAGCGCGCGGGCGAGTCCGCGGATCTCGACGGGGTCGCCGAGGGCGGTGCCGGTGCCGTGCGCCTCGAGGTAGCCGAGGGTGGCCGGGTCCACGCCTGCCTCGCCGAGCGCCTGTGCGACGAGGTCGCCCTGGGCGACGGGGTTGGGCACGGTGAAGCCGTTGGTGCGGCCGCCGTGGTTGACGCTTGTCCCGAGGATGACGCCGTGGATGTGGTCGCCGTCCCGGACGGCGTCCGCGAGCGGCCGGAGCAGCACCGCGCCGACGCCCTCGCCGGGGACATAGCCGTCGCCGTCCGCGCCGAAGCTGCGGCAGCGGCCGTCGCTGGAGGTGAAGCTGCCCTGGCCGAGGAAGCGGTACTTGTACGGGTGGACGTGCAGGTTGACCCCGCCCGCGACGGCCATGTCGGTGTCCCCGGCGCGCAGGTCGCGCACGGCCAGGTGAATGGCCGTCAGCGAGGAGGAGCACATCGTGTCCACGCCCAGGCTGGGGCCGGTGAGGCCGAGGGTGTAGGAGACGCGGTTGGCGATGGAGGCGTGCGAGGAGGCGCCGATCCGGCCGTCCTCGGCCTCGTGCAGCTGATAGAGCCCGTACATCGCGCCGACGTACACACCGACGCGGTGGGAGCGCAGGTCCGCGCGGGTGCGTCCGGCGTTCTCCATGGCGTGCCAGGCGGTCTGGAGGAACAGCCGTTCCTGGGGGTCGACGATCTCCGCCTCGCGGGGCGAGACGCCGAAGAAGAGCGGGTCGAACATGTCGATGCCGCGCAGGAAGCTGCCCCAGCGGCTGTAGCGGGCCGCACGGTCGGCGGGGGTGGCCTGGTCGTAGTCCCGCCAGTCCCAGCGGTCCGCCGGGATCTCGGTGATCAGGTCCCGCCCCGCCTGGAGGTGGTCCCAGAACTGGTCGAGGGTGTCCGATTCGGCGAAGCGGGCGGCGACGCCGACGATGGCGATCGGCATGGAGCCCGAGGGGGTGTGGGCGGGGACCGCGGCGGCGCCCGGGAGCACGGCCGTGACGGCGGCCACCGGCTCCGGAGCCCTGTCCGCCCGGGGTGCCCGGCCGGCCACCGGCTCCGGCGCGGGGGCCGGTTCGGGCGCGGGCGCCGGTTCGGGCGCGGGCGCCGGTTCGGGCGCGGGCGCCGGTTCGGGCGCGGGCGCCGGTTCGGGCGCGGGCGCCGGTTCGGGCGCGGGCGCCGGTTCGGGCGCGGGCGCCAGTTCCGCGAGGCGGGAGCCGTGGTGCTCGGTGAACCAGCCGGCGAGGGAGCGCAGGTCCTGGTACTCGAAGAACAGGGTCTTCGGCAGGGACCCGAAGTGGTCCTCCAGACGGCGGGTCAGGTCCATGATCAGCAGCGAGTCGATGCCGAACCGCTCGAACGGCGCGTCGGCCTCCATCTCCTCGGCCGGGAACTCGAAGACCTCGGCGAGTACCCCGCGCAGGAACTCCTCGGCCGCGTCGGCGGCCGGCGCCGCCGGCTCCGCGGACGGGAGGGACGGGGCGGACGGAACGGCGCGCGGGGCGGGGACGGAGGGGGCCGACGGGGCCGAGGGCGCCGGCGCGTCCAGCACCTCGCGCAGGCGCGCCAGGTTGCCGTGCGCCACCAGGACGTGGTCGCCGTCGTGGCCCAGGGCCCGGTCGAAGGCCTCCAGTCCGGCGTCGGTGGGCATGGCCACCAGCCCGACCTGGCGGGCCATCCGGGCCGCCGCGGCCTCGTCGGCGTCGACGCGTATGCCCCCGTCGGCCCACAGCGACCACAGCACGGAGAGGCTGCGGCCCGGCCGGCCGCTGCCCCGGCGCCAGGCCGTGAACGCGTCCAGGAAGCGGTTCGCGTAGGCGTAGTCGGTCTGGCCGGGGCTTCCCGCGGCCCCCGACATGGAGGAGAAGGCGATGAAGAAGTCCAGCGGGTCGCCGGCGGTGGCCCGGTCGAGCTCGATGGTGCCGCGGACCTTGGGGCCGAGCACGGCCGCGTTCTGCTGGTCGGTCTTGCCGATCAGCAGCGCGTCCCGGGTGGTTCCGGCGAGGTGCAGGACGCCGTGGAGCGGTCCGAAGGAGCCGTGGATCCGCTCGACGAGGTCACCGGCGGCGCCGGGGGCGCCCAGGTCGGCGGGTATGTAGTGGACGTCGAGGCCGGCGGAGCGCAGCTCCGTGAGGTCGGCCTGCGCCGAACGGCCCGTCAGGACGTAGCGGGCGTCGCCTCCCAGGTGGGCGACGAGCCGGCGGCCGAGGGCGCCCGCGCCGCCGGTGACCAGCACGGTGCCGCGCGGGGCGAGCGGTGCCGGGTCGGGGCTGACGGGCTCCCAGCGCGGCACCTGCCGGCCGGCGGCCGTGTACCGGACGCGGAAGGCGTGGGCGGCGCGCGCCTCGGACTCGACGGTGGCGGCGAGGCCGGCCGTGCCCGCGTCGACCGCGGAGACGAGGAACTGCGGGTCCTCGTTGGCGAGGGCCCGGGCGAACCCGTCCAGGGCCTCGGCCCGCGCGTCCTCGACGCCGCCGGACGTGCGGAACACGTGCAGGACGCGCACCGGGTGGCGGGTCGGCTGGGCCGCCCAGGACCGGTACAGCCCGGTGAGGGCGGGCAGCGGGTCGCCGTCCGCGGTGTGGACGAGGAGGAGTTCCTCGTCGCGGGGGAAGACGGAGTCCCCGGTGGTGCGTTCGGCTCCGGTGAAGCTCTCCTCGCCGAGCAGGAGGGCGCGTACGGTCCGGCCGGCGGCCGGCGCGGGGGCGTCCTGCCAGCGCTGTACGAGCAGGTGGGCGCCGATGGTGCCGTCCAGGCGGGCGGCGCCGTCGACGGGCCGGGTGACGACGGCGCGCAGCCGCACGCGGACCCGGCCCTCGTCGTCGGCGAGGGCGATGTCGTGGCCGGCCGGGGTCCGCACGGCGTGCACGTGGCCCTGTTCGGGCAGCGGCCCGAAGATCTCGACCGCGTCCAGGGAGAAGGGCAGTTCCCGGGCGCGCGGGGCCGAGGGGTCCTCGTCGGTCCACAGGCAGGCCTGGAGCATCGCGTCCAGGAGGGAGGGGTGGAGGGCGAAATCGGAGAAGGGGAGGTCCGCCGCCGCGGGCACGGCGACGTGCGCGAGGACCTCGCCCGGCGCGGACCGCACCGAGCGCAGCCCCTGGAGGCTGGGCCCGTAGCCGCCGCCGAGCGCGCCGAAGACCTCGTAGCACTCCTCGGCGGTGGCCGTACGGGGCAGCCGGGCGCGGATCGCGTCCAGGTCGAGGCGCGGTGCCTCGGGACCGGCGCCGAAGCGGAGGGTGCCGGCGGAGCAGAGCGCGCCCTCGGCGCTGCCGTCGGTGAGCCGGACCTCGTAGGAGACCCCGTCGGCGGTGGGCGCGAGGTGCAGGCGCACGCGGGCCGGCTCGTCCTCGACGAGCACGGGGCGGGCCCACAGCACGTTGACGATGCCGGTGGCGCGGCCGTGGCCCGCCTGTTCGGCCGCGGCCACCGCGAACTCCAGGGCCGCCACAGCGGGCAGGATCCGGATCCGGCCCAGGGCGTGGTCGCGCAGGTAGAACTCCTCGCCGGTCAGCAGCCGTTCGCCGGGGCCGGCGGCCAGGCCGGCGGGCGGCTTGATCCAGTAGCGGCGGGTCGGCCGGGGCGGCAGGGGCAGGGAGAGCCTGGCCGGGCGGTCGCCGGAGGGCTCGGGCAGGACGACGTCCTGGCCGGTGACCCACAGGCGGGCGGCCTCGGCCGGATCGTCGGTGGCCGCGGGCCCGGCGCCGCCGCCGGAGGCCGCGGAGGCGCCGGCCGTCGCGGTGCCGGTCACGAGGCCTTCGCCGTCGCGCAGGCGCGCGGCCAGTTCGGCGACGCTCCCGACGAGCAGGGCGACGCGCTCGCGCAGGGGTTCCCGGCCGACGCGCAGGGTGTGCGCGATGGCGTCCAGGGAGGCCGTTGGGTGCTCGTCCAGCCAGGTGCACAGCTCGGCCCGGTAGCGGTCGAGCTGTTCGGGGCCGTCGGCGGACAGGAGGACCAGTCGGGCGGTCCTGTCCTCGGTGGTGCCGCTCATCAACGCTGTCCCGCCTCTTCGACTACCACGTGCACGTTGCTGCCTCCCATACCGAACGAGCTGACGCCGACCCGGGCCGGCGTCCCCTCGCGTGTTTCCCATGTCTGTGCTGCGGCCTGGATCCGGAACGGACTGCCGTCGAGGTCGAGCATCGGATTCGGCGTCCGCAGGTCCACCAGGCCGGGGAGCGTGCGGTGACGCATCGCCAGCAGGACCTTCACGACGCCGGCGACGCCCGCCGCGGCCTCCAGGTGGCCGATGTTCGTCTTGACCGACCCGAGGCCGGTGCGTCCCGGAACCACCGGGATCCCCCAGTCGGCGTACAGGCGGCCGAACGCCTCCTTGAGGGCGTCGATCTCGATCGGGTCGCCGAGCGGGGTCCCCGTGCCGTGCGCCTCGATGTAGTCGATCGTGTCGGGCGCGACCCCGGCCGACCGGTGTGCGGCGAGCACGACGTCGCGCTGCGCCAGCGGGTTGGGGACGGTGAGCGAGTGGGTGTGCCCACCGTGGTTCTCCGCCGAGCCGATCAGCACGCCGTGCACCGGGTCTCCGTCGGCCAGGGCCCGGTCGAGCAGTTTGAGGGCGAGGAGCACCACGCCCTCGCCCCTGCCGTAGCCGTCGGCGCGTTCGTCGAAGGTCTTGCAGCGGCCGTCGGGGCTGAGCATCCCGGCCCGCCGCAGGCCGGTGAACCCGTGCGGGGACAGCAGGAGGTTGGCCCCGCCGGCCAGGGCCATGTCGCAGTCCCCCTGCTGGAGCGCGCGGGCCGCGCGGTGCACGGCGACGAGCGAGCTGGAGCAGGCCGTGTCGAAGACGGCGCTGGGGCCATGCAGATCGAACACGTAGGAGATGCGGTTGGCCGCGATCGAGGGGACGTTGCCGATCAGGAAGTGGTCGCCCATCTCCGGCGAGCCCGGTCCGAGCAGGCTCAGGTAGTCCGTGCCGCTGAGTCCGACGAACACCCCTGTGCGGCTGCCGGCGAGCGCGCCCGGGACCTGGCCGGAGTCGAGCACGGCCTCGTGCGCGGCATGCAGCAGCAGGCGCTGCTGGGGGTCCATCTGCGCCGCTTCCCGGGGGGAAATGCGGAAGAGCGCCGCGTCGAAGGCGTCCACGTCCTCGACGAAGGAGCCGCGCAGGCCCTGCGGGAACACCCGTGCGGAGAAGCCCCGTTCCATGGGGTACGGCCGGGTGAGGTCGCGTCCGGCGGCGAGGTGCTGCCAGAACTCCTCCAGGCCGGAGGCGGAGGGCAGCCGTCCGCCGATGCCCACGACGGCCACCGGCGCGAATCCGTGCGGCGCGGCGGGCGCCGCGACCATCGGCTCGGACACGGTCCGAGTGGTGGGCCGGCGGTCCGTCGCGGCGAACGCCTCGGGGTGGGCCGCGCTCAGGTGGGCGGCCAGCGAGGTGAGGTCCGGGCGGGCGTAGAAGACGGTCGGGCGCACCGTGACGCCGAACCGCTCGCGCAGCGCCACCGCGAGGCGGGTGAAGCCGATCGAGTCGAAGCCCACCTCGCCCAGTGGCCGGTCGAGGGGGATCTCCTCGGCAGGCAGCCCGGCGACGGCCGCCGCGCTCCGGCGCAGCCGTTCCGCGAGGTCTGCGGGGCCGGCCGGCCAGGGCCGGAGGCCGGCTTCCCCTTGCGGTGCGGCGGAGCGGTCCTCGTGTCCGAAGCGGCGTACGAGTTCCTCGATGGGCAGGCGCGTCAGCGGGCCGGTGTCCACCTTGGCGTTGGGGGTCAGGGGGAAGCGCGCCAGCGCGACCGTGCGGGAGGGGACCATGTACTCGGGCAGCCAGGCCCGGATCCGCCCGACCGCGGCCTCCGCGGCCTCCGCGGCGGCCTGGACGAAGGCCACCAGACGCGGCTGCCCGGGCAGGTCCTCGCGTACGGCCACCCGGACGTCGCCGATGCCGTCGGCGGTGCCCGCCGCTCCGGCGCGCCGGACGGCGGCCTCGATCTCGCCGAGTTCGATGCGGTGGCCGCGCAGCTTGACCTGACGGTCGGCGCGCCCGAGCAGCACCATGTCCCCGTCCGCCGACCAGCGGGCGAGGTCGCCCGTGCGGTAGAGCCGTTCCCCGGTCGCCGGATCGTGCACGAAGCGCTCGGCGGTCAGCTCCGGCTTGCCCCGGTAGCCGCGGGCGACGCCGTCGCCGCCGATGAGCAGTTCACCGACCGCGCCGAAGGGCACGGGGGCGCCGTCGGGACCGGCGGTGCGGAAGGTGGTGTTGGCGAGCGGGGTGCCCACGGTGACGGGTCCGCCCCGCCGGATCCGCTGGGCGGAGGACCAGATGGTCGTCTCGGTCGGCCCGTACATGTTCCACAGCTCGTCGCACCGGTCCAGCAGCCGGTCCGCGAGTTCGGTGGTGAGGACCTCGCCGCCGCACAGCAGCCTGCGCACGCGTCCGGTCCAGCCGGCGTGCAGCAGCATCTCCCAGGTGGCCGGGGTGGCCTGGACGACCGTCGCGCCGGCGTCGCCGATGAGATCGGCCAGCGCGAACCCATCCCGCACCACATCCTCGGGCGCGATGTGGACGGTGGCGCCCCGGGTCAGCGGGAGCAGCAGCTCCAGACCCGAGATGTCGAACCCGGCGGTGGTCACCGCCAGCAGGGTGTCGTCCTCGGAGCAGCCGGGCCGCTCGGCGGTCGCGGCCAGCAGGTTGACGAGGTTGCCGTGGCAGACCTCGACGCCCTTGGGCTCGCCCGTGGATCCGGAGGTGTAGAGGACGTACGCGAGGTCGTCGTCGCGGCGGGCGACCGGGGCAATGGTCTGCGCCTCGGACTCCAGGCCGGTCAGGGGGACGCGCACGCCTGGTGCGTCCGCGGGCAGCCGGTCGGCCAGGTGCGGATCGACGATCACGGCGGTGGGTGCCGCGTCGGCGGTGATGTGGGCGAGCCGGGCCGCCGGGAAGTCCGGGTCGAGGGGGACGTAGGCGGCTCCCGCGCTCTGGACGGCGAGAAGGGCCACGATCAGCGCGGCCCGGCGGGCGACGAGGACGCCCACGACGTCGCCCGGGCGTACCCCGTGCTCGGTGAGGATCCGGGTGAGGGCGTGCACCTGCCCGGCGAGTTCCCCGTAGGTCAGCGAGCCCGTCGCGTCGACGACGGCGGTGCGCCCGGGGTCGCGCCGGGCGCGGGCGAGCACCAGGTCGGCGGCGGTGACGTCGCGCGGCCGTTCGGCGCGGGTGGTGTTGGACCGCTCGACCGTGCGGCGTTCGGCGGGGGTGGCGGGATCGAGGTCCCCGAGGCGTACGGAGGGATCGGCCGTCACCGTGTCCAGCAGCAGCCGGTAGTGCTCGGCCAGCCGTTCGACGGTGGAGCGGTCGAAGCGCTCCGGGTCGTACTTGAAGTAGAGGAGTACGCCGGTGTCGCGCACGACCACCTCGACGACGAGGTCGTTCTCGCCCTCCTGGGTCAGGTCGAGCGCGTCGCGGAAGACGGTCTGCCCGGCCGCCATGTCCTGGTCGCCGCCGACTCCCTGCTGCATGTAGAAGCCGATGTCGAAGCCGGCCGCGGTGCCGGCCGTGCGGCGCAGGTCGTCGACGACGGAGGCGAAGGGGTACGCGCTGTGCTCCTCGGCCTCCGCCATCCGGGCTCCGACGGCGGCCGTGAGCTCGCCGAAGCTGTGGTCGGGGTCGCAGTCCACGCGCAGGACCACCGGGTTGATCAGGTAGCCGACGGTGCGGTCGAAGCGCTGCGCGGGACGGCCGTCGGTCGGCACCATCACGCTGAGGTCGCGGTGTCCCGAGTGGCGGTGCAGCAGTGCGAGGAAGGCACCGAGCACGACGCTGAAGGGCGTCAGCCCGCCCGCACGGGCGGTGTCCTGGACCGCCGCCCAGGTGGCGTGCGGGAGCCGCAACTGCACCATCTCGCCGCGGGTGTGCGAGCCGGATCCGGTGCGTCGGCGGTCGGCGAGCGCGTCCAGGACCGGCGCCGTGGAGGCACCGGTCAGCCGGTCGAGCCACCAGCGCCGGTGTTCCTCCGTCTCCGGGGCGGCGAGCATGGTCCGCTGCCACTCCACGAACTCGGCGTAGGGCGCGGCGGGTTCGACCGGCGGCAGCTCACGGCCCTGGGCGAGCGCGTCGTGGCAGGCGACGATGTCGCGCAGCAGCAGGTGGCTGGAGACCCCGTCGGTGATCAGGTGGTGGAACACCAGGAGCAGCAGGGTGGCGCCGCCGGGGGCGGCGACGAGCCACATCCGGTACAGCGGGTCCTGCTCCAGGTCGAACGGGCGGCGCACCAGGTTGCGCACGCGGGCGGCGAACTCCCCGTCGGTCACGTGGCCGAGGTCCAGGCGGGTCACCTCCGGGGCGCGGCCGGTGACCTCCTGGACGGGCCCCGAGGCGTCCAGGCGTACGGAGATCCCCAGTTCCGGGTGCCTGCGCACCATCGCGGCCAGCGCCTCGACGAGCCGGTCCTCCTGCACGTCCTGCCCGAGCCACAGGCCTAGCGGCAGGTTGTAGGAGACGGTCTGCGGATCGTCGGCGTGCAGGGCCCACAGTGCGGCCTGCCCGCGGCTGAGCGGGTAGGGCCCGGTGGGCGCCTTCGGGGCGGCGGCCGCGGGCGCGGCCGGGGCGGGTGCGGCGGCCGGAGCGGTCGCGTCGACCAGGCCCCGTACCAGCAGCTCGGCCACTTCGTCGGACAGCTTGCCGGAGGCGATCGCCGCCAGCAGTTCACGCAGGTCGGTGCTCATCGGCCCGCCCCTCCCTCGAGTACGGCCAGCGCGTCGTCCACGCGGACGGTTCCGTCGCGCAGCCCGGCCAGCAGAACGGCCACCTGGTCCACCGGTGCGACGGCGGGAGCCGGATCGGGCTCCTGGTCCTGCTTCTGCGTCTGCTCCTGGGGCGCGGGCAGTGGCCCGTACGCCTCGAACACGGCCCGGGCCACCGCCCGTACCGTCTGGGCCACCCCGAACATCCGGGTCGGCACCTCCACCTGGTAGTCCGCGCCGAGGCGGCGGCTCAGTCGGCGCAGGCCCAGCGAGTCCACTCCCGCGTCCGACAACGCCCGGTCCAGCGGCAGGCGTTCGGGCCGCATGCCCAGGTGGGCCGCGAGGAGCCCGCGTACGTGCCTACGGACGGCGCCCTCGGCGTCGTCTCCGGCGGGAGCCCCGGCCTCGGCCGGCTGTGCGGCGGCGGGCGTCTCCACGGGGACGGCAGTCCCCACGGCGGCGGGTGTCCGCGGCCCGGCCGTGGCAGGGGTGTCCGCATCCGCCTCGGCCCCGGTGTCGGCGACCAGTCCCGCCTCGGCCGCCTGGAGGGCGTCGAAGCGGGCTCCGGGCGTGAGCCAGTAGCTCTCCCGGGCGAAGGGATAGGTCGGTGCGGGCACCCGCCGGGGCGCCGTTCCCGGCCACAGCTCCGCCCAGTCGATCGGGGCGCCCCCGACCCACAGCCGGGCGACCTTGTCCAGTCGGCCCGCGTCCACCACGGCCCGCAGATACCGGCCGCCCTCGGGGCCGTCCAGCAGCAGGGTGGTGGTGGCGTCCTTGCCGTCCCCCGCGAAGACGCCCGGGACCGGTCCGCCGGCCTGCCACGCCTCCAGGGCGGCCGCCAGCGCACGCGGCGAGTCGGCGACGACCGCGAGCCGCTCGGAGAAGGCTTCCCGGCCGGTGCTCAGGGTGTGGGCCAGGGCGGCCGGGTCCACGTCCTCGTGGTCCGCGGCCCAACGGGCCAGGCGCGCCGCGTAGTCGCGCAGCCGCTCCGGGGTCTTCGCCGACAGGACGAACAGCCGCTCCCCCGCCGTCGGGAGGACCGGCGTCTCCCGGTACTCCTCCACCACCAGGTGCGCGTTGACCCCGCCGAGGCCGAAGGAGCTCACTCCCGCCCTCAGCGGCGCCTCGGCCCCGTCGGCCGTGCGGACCCGGTTCCAGGGCTCGTTCCCGGACGGCAGGCGCAGCGGGCCGCCCTCAAGACGCAGGTGCGGGTTGAGCTTCTCCAGGTGGACGTTGCCGGGGATCGACCCGTGGCGCATCGCGAGCAGCGCCTTGATCAGGCCCGTGACGCCGGCGGCCGCCTCCAGGTGGCCCGTGTTGGTCTTCACCGCGCCCAGCACCACGTGCGGCTGCCCGGGGGCCGCGCCGTGGTCGGCGTACAGCTCCGCGAAGGCCGACTTGAGGCCCTCGACCTCGACGGGGTCGCCGAGTTCGGTGCCGGTGCCGTGGGTCTCGACGTAGCCGACGGTCCGCGGGTCCACACCGGCGCGCCGGTGCGCCTTGACGATGCAGGCGGCCTGCGCGTCCGGGTTCGGGGCGGTCAGCGAGTTGGTGCGGCCGCCGTGGTTGACGGCGCTGCCCCGCAGGACGGCGTGGATGACGTCGCCGTCGGCGATCGCCGCGTCGAGCCGCTTGAGCACCACCACGCCCACGCCCTCGGCACGGACGATGCCGTTGGCGCGCGCGTCGAAGGTACGGCAGCGGCCGTCCGGGCTCAGCATGTCGGCCTGGCTCATGTCCACGAACAGCGTCGGCGAGGCGATGACGTTCACTCCGCCCGCCAGCGCGACCTCGCAGTCGCCGCCGCGGATCGCCTCGGCCGCTCGGTGGACGGCGACGAGCGAGGAGGAGCAGGCGGTGTCGATGGTCTCGCTGGGGCCGTGCAGGTCCAGCAGGTACGAGACCCGGTTGGACATGATCGCGTGGGCCCTGCCCACCGTGCTATAGCCGTCGAGCGGGACGCCGAGGGCGTGCTGGAGCTCGAAGTAGTCGTAGGTGCTGCTGCCGATGAAGACGCCCGTGTCGGTGCCGGCGAGCGCGGAGGGCCGGATGCCGGCGTTCTCGATCGCGCTCCAGGACGCCTCCAGTACGAGCCGGTGCTGCGGATCCATCGCGACGGCCTCGTGGGGGGAGATGCCGAAGAACTGCGGGTCGAACAGGTCGACCCGGGGCAGGAACCCTCCCCACTTCGCCGTCGTGCGGAACTCGCCGGGCGTGGGCTCCCCGAACAGGCGGCGCCAGTCCCAGCGGTCGGCCGGGATCTCGTCGACGAGGTCGTCGCCCGCCGTCAGGTGCTCCCAGAACGCGTCCAGGTCGTCCGATCCGGGGAGCATGCCGGCCATGCCGACGATGGCGACGGCGACGGGCTCGCCGGTGCCGGGCGCCGGTGCGGCGGCCCGGACGGAGGCGGCCGGGGAGGCCTCGGCGGCCACGGACCGCGCGCGGGCCGGTTCCGAGGCGTGGGCCGGTTCGGCTGCCGGGTGCTCGTCGTATGCCGTGGCCTGGTCGGGTGCCGAGGCCGGGCCGGATGCCGTGGCCACGGGCAGGGCTTCCACCCTCAAGTGCGCTTCGAGAGCCGCTCCGTGCTGCCGGAGGATCTTGCCGATCAGTTCGTCGGCGGTGGCCACGCCGAAGAACGTGGCCGGGGTCAGGTCGAGGTCCCAGCGGGCGTTCATCCGGGAGCTCAGCCGCGTGTACGTGATCGAGTCGAAGCCGAACCGGCTGAGCAGGTCGTCCGGCGCGAGTTCCTCGGGCCGGATGCCGGCCACCTCGCGCAGGACGGCGAGTATCTCGTCGGCCGCCGCGGCGCGCCAGGAGGACCCGGCCTCGGGCGCGGCCGCGGCCGCGGGCCGCTGCCGTACGTCCGCGTCGGCCGCAGGGACACCGATCCGGCCGAGGAACTCGTCCGTGCCCGAGACCACTGCCACCTGAACCTCCTGTCGGCCGAGCACCCGGCTCAGCGCTTCGAATCCCGCCTCCGGCGAGAGCGGGTGGACCCCTGCCGCGGCCAGCCGGCCCAGGTGGCGCTCGGTGAGGGCGGAGCCCGACCAGGCCCCCCAGTTCACGACGCGGACGGGGTAGGGGAGCCGCGCGGCGAGCGCGCGGCCGATGGCGTCCTGGGCGGTGCACCCGGCCGCGTAGGCCGCCTGGCCGGGGTTGCCGAGGAAGGACTGCACCGAGGAGAACAGCGCCAGGAAGTCCGGCCGCCGGTCGCCCAGCGCCTCGGCGAGGGCCTCGGTGGTGCGGCTCTTCGCCGCCATGCCCCGCAGGAACCACTCCTCGTCCATGGCCGCCAGCGAACGGTCGCTCGGCACGGTCACCGAATGCAGGACCCCGTGGACGACGCCCACCCGGTCGAGCACGGCGCGTATCTCGCCCGGTTGCGAGGCGTCCGCCCGGTGGACCTCCATGCGGGTGCCCGAGGGGTCGAGGGCCTTGATCCGGGCCGCCCGGACCTCGTCCGGCGCGGAGCGCCCGACGAGGACGACGCGGGCACGGTGACGCCGTACGAGCTGCTCGGCGATGTCCAGGCCGACGTCGCCGGTCCCGCCGACGATCACGTACGTACCGCCCTCGCGCAGGACGGGCACGGCCCGGGCCGTGGCGTCGACGGGCTCGAGCACCTCCCGGTACCAGCGTCCGGCGTGCAGCGCGTAGTCGCCGGGGGCGGCGACGGGGACCGCCGTCGGGTCCTCGGGGCCGATGTCGACGGTGGCCACCCGCCAGCGCTCGCACTCGCTGCGCACCGACCGGGCGAGGCCCAGTGCGGCGGCCGACGCCGGGGCGGTCGCGGCGCGGGTCACGACCGTCAGGGCGAGTTCGCCGCCCGCTCCGGGGCGCGCCTGGAGGTGCTGGACAATCCGGAAGAGGTCGAGGACCCCGCGCTCGCCCTCGATCACGGCGTGGACCGCGACGGGGGTCGGCAGGGACTCCAGCGGCGCCGCGCCGATCCGGTGGACCCCGTCCCCCGGCAGTTCGGCGGGGCCGAGCACCCAGACCGGGCCGGTGACCGGTCCGCGCAGGGCCACGTCGGCGATCGGCTGCCGGCGCGGGGCGTAGACACCCGCCCGGGCCGGGGACGCCGACGCCGGGTCCGTGCTCGCCGGGGCCGTGGCCTCAGCCGACGGGGCCACTGCCGCCGGGGCGACCCAGCACCGGCGGCGTTCGAACGGGTAGGTGGGCAGCGGGATCGAGACCCCGCCCGCCGACCAGTCCACGGCGTCCCCGGCCACCCAGCGGTCGGCGTCCGTCCCGCCGGCGGGCCGGGCCAGCGCCGGGTGGTCGGTGCCGTCGGCGGCTGCCTTCAGGGCGGCGACGAGCGTGGACCGGTCGGCGGCGGTGACCGCGAGCCGCTCGGCCATGGCGTCGCGGCCGTGCTGGAGGGTGTGGGCCACGTCGGCGAGTTCCGGTGTCCGGTCCGCCCGTTCGACGGCCTCGAACAGTGCGGTCGCGTACCGGCGCAGGGCCTGCGGGGTGCGTGCGGACAGCGGGAACACCCAGGGGCCGTGCGGCCGCCGCACCTCGGGCGCGGCTCCCGCCTCCTCCAGGACGACGTGGGCGTTGACGCCTCCGTAGCCGAAGGAGCTGACGCCCGCGCGGCGCGGCCCTGCGGCCGGCAGCGGCCAGGCCCGCGCCGAGCGGAGCAGCTGGAAGGGGCTGCCGTCGAGGCGCAGGTGCGGGTTCTGTTCCCGCAGTCCGGCCAGCGGCGGCTGCACGCCGTGCTCCATCGCGAGGAGCACCTTGATCACTCCGGCGGCGCCGGCAGCGGATTCCAGGTGGCCGATGTTGGCCTTGACCGCTCCGATGGCGCAGTACGGCTCGGCCGGCGGGGGCGTGCCCCGGCGGTTCAGCAGTTCGTCGAAGGCCAGCCGCAGGCCGTTGATCTCCACCGGGTCGCCGAGCTCCGTGCCGGTGCCGTGCGTCTCCAGGTAGCCCAGGGTGGCCGGGTCGGTTCCGGCACGCTCGTGGGCCCGTACGATCATCGCCGCCTGGGCGGCCGGGTTGGGCGCGGTCAGGGACCGGGCCCGGCCCCCGTGGTTGACGGCGCTGCCGCGCAGCCAGGCCCGGACCTGACGGCCCTGGGCCCGCTCGGCGCGGGCCAGCACCACGAATCCGTAGCCCTCGCCGCGTACGAAGCCGTCCGCGCGGGCGTCGAAGGTCCGGCACCGTCCGGTCGGGCTCAGCATGCCCGTGCTGCTGAGGAGGACGTGGTTGTGCGGGGACAGCAGCAGGTTGATCCCGCCGGCCACGGCGATGTCGCACTCGCCCGAGCGGATGGACTCGGCGGCCCGGTGGATGGCGACCAGGGAGCTGGAGCAGCCGGTGTTGACCGGTTCGCTCGGGCCGTGCAGGTCGAGGTGGTAGGAGACCCGGTTGACGAGGATGGAGTGTGCGGTGGCGGTGGCGGCGTGCGCGTCGACGGGCACGCCGGAGGCCTTGCGGATCTCGTCGTAGTCGCTCGATCCCGCCCCGATGAACAGTCCGGCGTCGGCCCCCGCGAGGCTGCCCGGCGCAAGGCCGGCGTCCTCCAGTGCCGTCCAGACCCCTTCCAGCACCAGCCTCTGCTGGGGGTCCATGCCCTCGGCCTCGTGCGGGGATATGCCGAAAAAGAGGGGGTCGAAGCGGTCAACGTCGTGGATGAAGCCGCCGCGGCTCGCGTGCACGCCCTCCGGGAGGGCGTGGCGGTCCCAGCGGTCGGCGGGGACGTCGGTGACCAGGTCGTCTCCTTCCACCAGGTGCTCCCAGAACGCGTCGAGGTCGGCGCTGGCGGGCATCCGTCCGCTCATTCCGATGACGGCGATCGCCTCCGGGTCGACGGGGCGCGCGGCCGAGGTCGTGGCGGGCCGGTCCTCCGGGGCCGGCGCGACGGGCGGCGTCGCGGTGGGCAGTGCCTTGCGATGGTCACGCGCGAGACGGTCGGCGAGGGCCCGCAGGGTGGGGGTCTCGTAGAAGAGCGCGGGCGTCACGTCCAGGTCGAAGGCCTCGTTGAGCCGGCTGGCGAGGAGGTTGTAACTGACCGAGTCGAAGCCGTAGTCACCGATCTGCCGGTCGAGGTCGAGTTCGCCGACGGGGATGCCGGAGGCGTCGGAGGTCAGGTCGAGCAACGTGTCCGTGAAGGCGGCCGTGGCGGCCCCGGTGGCCTGTGTGGTTGCCGGGGCCTGCGTAGTCCCCGTCGCCCGCGGGGCGGCGGGTGCGGTGACGCCGGCCGCCGCCCTCGCCACCAGGACGTGCTGGAAGTTGCGGGTGGTCCGGGCAGAGTCCGGCGAGGCCGTCACCGCCTCGTAGCCGGCCCCGCCGAGCACTCCGGTCCAGCCGGGAACGTCCAGCAGCGGCGAGCCGGACAGGCGCAGGCCGGTGTCACCGTGGGCCCACCAGCCGTCGAACAGCCCGTAGGTGAGCGTGCCGGACAGGGTGACCGTCGTCAGCTCGTTGAGGAGCAGTTCGCCGCCGGTGCGCAGGACCCTTCGCAGGTGGCGCAGGGCACGGCCGACGTCCGAGGTGGCGTGCAGGACGTTTGCGCCGACCACGAGGTCGAAGCCGCCCTCGTCGAAGCCCTGGCCGACGGGGTCGGTGTCCAGGTCGAGGCGCTTGAACCGCAGGAAGGGGTACTGGGCGCCGAACTCCTGCCGGCCGTGGGCGAGGAAGGTCACCGACAGGTCGGTGTACCAGTACTCGAGCCGGCCGCCGTACGGTGCGAGGGCGCGCAGGAGTCCGGCGGAGGTACCGCCGGTGCCCGAACCCACCTCCAGGATACGGACGGTGGCGTCAGCGGGCAGACCGGCGAGGCGTTCCTCCACGTGGGCGACGAGGCGGCGGGTGAGCAGGTCGTTGTAGAGGTCGCTGATGGGGTTGCCGCGGTACACGCGTTCCATGAGCGAGGTGCCGGAGGACGGGAACAGCAGGTCGGTGGCGAGGAGTTCGCCCCGCAGCAGCTCCGGGTAGCGCTCCAGGCACAGGGCCAGCAGCCGTACGAAGACGGCGGACTCGGGGTGCGCGTCGGCGAGGGCGGCGAGCTGTCCGAGGTGCCCGCCGACGCGGGCGGCGGCCAGGGCGTCCGGGGCCGGGCGCAGGCGCCCGGCGTATGACGTGAGCAGGCCGTCGCCCACGAGCGCGTCGAGCACGGTGCGCAGCAGGCGTTCGTACCGGGGGGTGACGCCCACCCGGCGCAGGACCTCGTCCGCGTCGGGGTCGGGTCCGTGCCAGGTGCCCAGGCCCTCCAGCAGGGCGAGCAGGGCCCCGCCCGCGATGCGGGTCATCTGTCGGTCGAGCGCGTGGAAGTCCTCCACCACGCGCAGGTCGGCGGCGTTCGGCCGCCCGCTGGTGGGCGTCACGTCGGTGCTCTCCGTTTTCCTGTTCGCTGCCATGCGCTCGCGCAGGGCCTCGGTGCCGGGCACGACGACGCTCTGGGGCGCCGGCCCCCGGAGCGTCTCGACGAGCGCGGCGAAGCCCGCCCGGGGGGTGATGGACCGGAAGCCGGCCGCGGTCAGGCGGTCCCGGTGGGTGTCGTCGGCCACTGCCCCGACGGTGCCCCAGAAGCCCCAGTCGACGGCGCGCACCGGGTAGGGCAGGCGGGCGTCGAGCGCGTGGGCGTAGGCGTCGAGGAAGGTGGAGCCGGCGGCGTAGTTGGCCAGGCCGGGGTCTCCGAGGAAGGACTGGGCGGAGGAGAAGAACACCAGGAAGTCCGGGTTCCGTCCGCGCATGGCGTCGACGAGGGCCGCGGCGACGCCGGACTTGGCCGCCAGACTCTGTGCGAGGTCTGTGTCGGTGAGGTCCCGTACGAGCCGGTCGCGCCGTACCAGCGCCGCGTGTACGACGCCGTGCACCGGGCCCGCCGCGTCGAGGACGGCCGCCAGCCGGCCGGGGTCGGTGGCATCGGCGCGGGCGTAGCGGATCCGGTCCCCGAGGTCGGCGTCGTCGAGCTCGCTGCGGCCGACGAGCACCACGTGGGCGTCCCAGTCCTCGGCGAGGCGACGGGCGATGGCCAGGCCGATGCCCCGGGCGCCTCCGACGATCACGTAGGTGCCACCCCGGCGCAGCGGGACGGGCCCGTCGGCGGCCGGGGCGGGCCGCAGGACCTGAGCGTGGCGGACGGTTCCGCTGTACGCGACGCGCGTTCCGCGGGGCGCGGGCGCCAGGAGGGCGGCGGACGCGTGGGCGGGGTCGAGGTCGACACAGGCTACGGACCAGCCGCGGTGCTCGTTCTCCATGACCCGGGCGAAGCCGGTGATCCCTGCGGCGTAGGGGTCGGTGACGGAGCGGCCGGGCGGGGCGGCGGCGCCGGTGGTGACGATCACCCAGTCGAGGGTGTGCCGGCGGGACCAGGCCCGGGCGTACGGGGCGAGGGCCTTGACGCCCGCGTCCTCGGCGCGCGCGACCCGCTCGGCCTCGTTCACGGTGGTGTCGGCGGTGTCGGTGGGCCCGGTCAGGACGTAGACCAGTCGGGGTGTCACCCGGATCGGTGTGCCCAGTTCGGCGAGGACGGCGTCCTCGTGACGGGCGGCCAGCTCGCGGGCCAGGCCCGCACGGGCGGGGGCGTGGAGCACCACGACCGGACCGTCCGGCGCCGGCAGCGCGGTGGGCGTCGGGACGGCCTCCCAGGCGGGTACGTCCAGCGGGAGCGGCTCGACGCGGGGCTCGGCAGCGGCCCCGGCGGTCGCAGGGGCGGTCTGCTGCGGGGCCGGTACGTCGACCCAGCACCGCACGCGGGCGAACGGGTACTGCGGCAGCTCCACCTTGCGCGGCTGCCGGTCGCGGTGCAGGGCCCGCCAGTCGGGTGCGGCGCCCTCCGCCCAGCTGCGCGCCCACGCGGACGGGTCGGCCGGCAGCGGGCCCGCCGCGAGCGGGCCACCGGCGGGGCGCTGCCCGGTGACGGTGCCCCGGTGGAGGCCCGGCGCCGGCGAGCCGGCGAGGAAGGCGCGGAGGGCGGTGCGCAGTCCGGCCGTGTCGGAGGCGACCACGGCGAGCCGCTCCTCCAGGGCTTCCCGGCCGATCTGCGTCGTGTACGCGATGTCGGCCAGCGCGGCCTCCGGTCCGGCGCCCGCCGAGACGGCCTCGGCGAGAGCGGCGAGGGTAGAACGGGCGTCGACGTGCGGGGCCCGTCCCGGGAACCGGTCGGCGAGGACCCGCGCGAGCCGCCGCAGGTCGGCGACGTCCAGGCCGAGTTCGTCGAGCTCGGCCTCCGGGTCGGCGCCGGCGAGGCCGGCCGCTTCGGCCACTGCGGCCACCGCGTCGAGCGGGTCGCCCGCCGTCGGCTCCACGTACCGCTCGGCCAGCTCGTGCAGCGCCTGCGGGGTGCGTGCGGAGAGCAGCACCACCTGCGGTCCGGCGGTGGAGGGGCCCTCGGCGGGCGGCGTCTGCTGCGGGAACTCCTCGACGACGACATGGGCGTTGGACCCGCCCGCGCCGAACGCGCTGATGCCGGCGCGGCGCGGGCCGCCCGCGGCTCCGGCGGGCCACGGCTCGCTCTCGCGCTGGACGCGCAGGCCCGTGGAGTCCCAGTCGATGCTCGTGTTGGCCGGGTCGGCGTGCAGGGAGGGGACCAGGGTGCGGTGGCGCAGCTGGAGGAGGACCTTGGTCAGTCCGGCGATGCCCGCGGCCGACTCCAGGTGTCCGATGCCGGACTTCACCGATCCGAGCCGGCTCCGCGCGTCGCCGTAGGCCTGGGAGAGGGCCGTGATCTCGATGGGGTCGCCGAGGGAGGTGCCCGTGCCGTGCGCCTCGATATAGCCGACGGAGGCGGGGTCCACGCCCGCCCTGGCCAGGGCCCGGCGCACCACGTCGGCCTGCGCCGCGGGGTTCGGGACGAAGAACCCCCCGGCGCGCCCGCCGTGGTTGACGGCGCTGCCCTTGATCACCGCGAGGACCCGGTCGCCGTCCTCCAGGGCGCGGGCGAGCGGCTTGAGCACGACGACCCCGACGCCCTCGCCGGGTACGTAGCCGTCGCCGTCGGCGCCGAAGGCGCGGCACCGGCCGTCGGAGGAGACGAAGCCGACCTGGCTCAGGTGCAGGTACTTGTACGGGTGGACGATCAGGTTCACCCCGCCCGCCAGCGCCAGCTCGCTGTCCCCGGACCGCAGGCTCTCGCAGGCGAGGTGCAGCGCCGTCAGGGACGAGGAGCACATGGTGTCCAGGGCCAGGCTGGGGCCGCGAAGGTCGAGGAAGGCGGAGACGCGGTTGGCCACGGCGGAGGAGAAGGACGTCGGCAGTACGGGCAGCCGGTCCTCGGCACCCAGCCCGAGCATCTGGTACTGGTTGAACATCACTCCGGCGAAGACGCCGACCATGCGGCCGGCCACGTCGGCGCGGGTGAGCCCGGCGGACTCCAGAGCGTGCCAGGAGGTCTGGAGGAACAAGCGCTCCTGCGGGTCCATCCCCGCGGCCTCGCGCGGGGTGATCCGGAAGAAGCCGGGGTCGAACTCGTCGATGCCCTCCAGGAATCCTCCCCACTTGCTGTACGAGTGGCCGGGCGCGCGGTCGGGCCGGTAGAACCCCTCCGAGGTCCAGCGGTCCGCCGGGATCTCGGTGACACAATCCCGCCCGGCGCTGAGGTTGCTCCAGAACCGGTCGAGGTCCTCGGCCATCGGGTAGCGGCCGGCGACGCCGATCACCGCGATGTCCCGGTCGTCGGCCTCCGGTGTGCCGTGGGTCTCCGCGGGCCGGGGGGCGGCGGCGGTCCCGATGGGGGCGGTGCCGGTGGGGGCGGTGCCAGTGGGGGCGGTGCCAGTGGGGGCGGTGCCAGTGGGGGCGGTGCCAGTGGGGGCGGTGCCGGTGGAGACGGCCCCGGCGGGGGCGGCGTCGGCGGGGGTGAGGCCCAGGGCTTCGCGGGCCCGTTCCGGGTCGCCGTGGAGCACGACCAGCTCGGTGCCGGACAGGGCGAGGGCCCGCTCGAACACGTCCAGGCCCGCCGTGGTCGGCAGCGGGGCCTGGCCCTGCCGGGCGAACAGGGCTTTGGCGGCGGCGTCCGTGCGCATACCGCCCTCGGCCCACAGCGGCCAGGCGAAGGAGAGCAGTCCGCGGTCGCGGGCGTAGGCGTCGAGGAAGGCGTTGGCGGCCGCGTAGTCGCTCTGCCCCGCATTGCCTGCGACGCCGGTCACCGAGGAGAACAGGGCGAAGAAGTCGAGGTCCAGGTGGCGGGTGGCCTCGTCCAGCAGCACGGCTCCGCGCACCTTGGGCGCGAGGACCGCCGCGAGGTCCGTGGCGGGCTTCGTGGTGAACAGCCCGTCGCGCAGGACGCCGGCCGCGTGCACGACGCCGTCCAGCCGGCCGTGCCGTTCGAGAATGCCGCTGATCAGGGCGTCGACCTCGGCGGGCACCGTGATGTCGGCGCGGACGTAGGGGCCTTCGGACGCCGGGCGCGGCGTCCGTCCCACGAGGACGGGCGTGGCTCCGCGCGCGGTCATCCGGGCGGCGAGTTCCCGGCCGATGCCGCCCGCGCCGCCGGTGATCAGGTAGACGCCGCCGGGCCGGAGGGGGACAGCAGGGCCGGGGTCGGCGTCGCGGTAGCGGCGGACGTGGCGGCCGCCGGGGGCGTGCCGTACCCAGGACTCCCCGTGGTCGGTGAACTCCGCGAGCAGGGCGTCCGCGTCGGCGGGGCCGTCGGACTCGACGGCGGTGATCGCGAGGCGCGGCTGCTCCAGGCGCACCGTGCGGGCCAGTCCGGCCACGGCGGCGGCGACGGGGCCCGGGCCCACGTGCACGACGGGGACCGGGCGGTCAGCGAGGACCTGGGCCAGGGCGAGCACCTCGGCACAGGCGGACCGTACGGCCTCGGGGAGGCCGGCGGCGTCCTGGTCCGCGGCGTGCAGGACCGCTTCCGGGGCCGTGCCCTGTCCGGAGAGGTCGGCGAGGAGCAGCCTCAGGTCCCCGGTCTCGGCGGGGCGCAGCTCGTAGGAGTGGGGGGCGGTCCGGCGGAAGGCGGGACCGCGCCGGACGGTGATCTGGTCGGCCCGTACCCGCTGGTCGCCGATGACCAGCAGGGGTCCGGCGGCCGGTGCGAGGGGGCGCGGCGCCGCCTGCCACAGGCCGGTCAGGCAGTGGGTCCGGGCGGGGGTGTCCGCCGCAGGGGCGGAGGTGGCCGGGCGGGCGGGCCGCTCGGCGGGCAGCAGTCCGGCGAGGTGAGCGGCGACCGCGTCGACGGTCGGGTACTCGAACAGCAGGGTCGGGTAGAGCGCGATGTCCCAGTGCTCCTCGAACAGCCGCACCAGGGTGAGGAGGTGGGAGGAGTCCAGGCCGAGGTCGTAGAAGCCCCGGTCGCCCTCGACCACCAGTGCGGGGTCGGCGACCGCCCGGCGGACCAGCTCGACCACCTCGGCCCGGAGGTCCACCGGTCCGGCGTCGGCGCGGACGGGCTCGGCGGGGCTTTCCGGTCGGGCGCGGACGGCCGGGGCCGCGGCCTGCGGGGACGGCTCCGTCCGCTCGGCGGCGAGCCGGGTGATCGCCACGGCGGAGCGGACGCGCTTGAAGGTCAGGTCCGTGAACCGGGCAGCCAACGCGCCCGATCCGTCGCGCAGTTCGATGTCGGCCTTCACCACGTCGTCCCCGGCACCGGCTCCGGCCGGGTGCATGCGCAGGTCGACGGTGCAGGCGTCCCCGAGGGTGCGGGCGGCGCGGAAGGAACCGATGTGCAGGGGGATGAGGGGGCGCCCGTCCGCGTCCGCGCCGTCGAAGGCGAGCGCGTACGACTGCATGGTCGAGCCGTCGAGCAGGGCGGGGTGCAGCAGGAAGTCCCCCACCGTGCTCCGCGCCTCGTCACCGAGCGCGATCTCGGCACGCACCCGGTCCGCCGTGGCGCGCAGGGTTCCCGCGCAGCGCATGAACGCCCGGTGCTCGATGCCGGCCGACCGGCCGGTGGCGTAGACCTCGTCGACGTCACGCGGCATGCCGGACGGCTGGAGTGCGGCGGCTCCGGTGAGCGGGGGCAGGTCGGTGCGCAGGGTGGCCCGCAGGTGGGTGGTCACGCTGTCGTCGACGGGCTGTCCGTCGCGGATCCGGCGGCTGGTCGCTGTCACCCGGAAGACGGCGCCATCGGGTGTGATGTCGACGGTCAGTTCACGGTCGAACGAGTCCGTGGTGACCACCGGCTCGACGAACAGCACGTCGCTCAACTCGGTGCGGTCCAGGGGGACGTCGCGGGCGGCGAGCAGCCGGTAGACGATGTCGAGAAAGGTGACACCCGGCAGGGTGCGCACCCCGTGCACCCGGTGGTCGTCGACGATCGGGTTGTCCCGCTTCAGGCGCAGGGCACAGCGAACGGACCTTCGGTCCACGTGTTCTCTCCTGGTGGTCGGCGATGCGGGGGCGTGATCGGGCCCGGCCGCGCCGGGTTACGGGAAGGTCAGGTCGAGCCGGGCCGAGCGGACCGGCGCGGGGGCCGGTCCGGGCGCGGCGGGCAGGCGCCAGAATCTGCTGCGCCGGTAGGCGGGCTTGGGCAGCGCCGGCCGTCCTGGTTCCCCGGGGGTGCCGGGGCCCAGCAGGACGTGGGCGTTGGTGCCTCCGAAGCCGAAGGCGCTGACGCCCACCCGGCTCCCGGCCGGCAGGTCCGTCACCCGGGTGACCGGATAGAAGGGCGAGTCGGCGAAGGCGAAGCGCGGGTTCGGCCGGTCGCAGTGCAGCGTGGGCACGAGCCGGCCGTGCCGCAGGATCTGGACCGCCTTGATGAATCCGGCGACGCCGGCGGCGCTGAGCAGGTGCCCCATCGAGCTCTTGACGCTGCCGATGCCGCAGTAGCCGCGGTCCTCGGTGTAAGTCCGGTGCACGGCGGTCAGGGCCTGGAGCTCGATCGGGTCGCCGATCAGCGTGCCGGTGCCGTGGGCCTCGACGTAGCCGACGGTGCGGGCGTCGGCTCCGGTGCGCGTCAGCACGTCGGAGATCAGCGCGCGTTGGGCGCGGCCGCTCGGCGTGGTGTGCCCCATGGTCCGGCCGTCGTTGTTGACGCCCGAGGACTCGATGACGGCCAGCACCCGGTCCCCGTCGCGCAGGGCGTCGTCGAGGCGCTTGAGGAGCACCATCCCGGCGCCCTCGCCCGGGACGAGGCCGTCGGCGGACTCGTCGAAGGTACGGCAGCGGCCGGTGGGCGACAG
Source organism: Streptomyces sp. ISL-94 (assembly GCF_018614075.1). GTDB lineage: Bacteria > Actinomycetota > Actinomycetes > Streptomycetales > Streptomycetaceae > Streptomyces. Next base: position 82,625 of record NZ_JAGGOZ010000098.1, read on the forward strand.
CGCCTTGCCGGCGCTGAGCATGAGGTAGGGCTCCTCGTCGAATAGCAGGTCCACGCCTCCGGCCAGGGCCATCGACGACTCCCCCGACGCCAGGCTCCGGGCGGCCAGGTGGATGGTCACCAGCGACGAGGAACACGCGCTGTCGACCACGAGGTTCGGCCCCGTCAGGTCCAGGAAGTGCGAGATGTGGGCGGCGACGAAGTTCTGGTTGACGCCGGCGATGTAGGGCCGCTCCGGGGGCTGCAGGTGCGCGCGGTGGTTGCCCGTGCGCGTGCCGACGAAGACGCCGACCGCCCCTCCCCGTACCTCGTCCTCGCGGTACCCGGCGTCCCGCAGGCATTCCACGGACACCTCCAGCGCCTTGCGCGCCAGCGGGTCGAGGTGGCGTGCCGCCTCGGCGTCGAATCCGAAGAACTCCGGGTCGAACAGGGCGGCGTCGTCCAGGAATCCGCCCCATTTGCTCTGGCTGCGTCCCGGTCCGCCATCCGGGCTGTAGAGGGAGGCCACGTCCCAGCGGTCGGCCGGCACCTCGGTGACGAGGTCGCGGCCCGCCAGCAGTGCCTCCCAGAACTGCGCCGGGTCGGATGCGCCCGGCAGGCGGCAGCCCATCCCGATCACGGCGATGGGCGTCGGCCGCCCGTCCGGGGACGGGGTCAGGACCTGTGCCTGTGCCTGTGACTGGGCCTGGGCCTGGGCCTGGGCCTGGGCCTGTACGTCGGCCCGGGACGGCTGCGTCGGCGCCACGGGGGCGGGCGGGCCGGCCGGCTCGGGTACAAGGTCGGCCGGGGGTGCGCCGAGCGCGGCGGCGAGGCCGCCGAGCGTCGGGTGCTCCTCGAGGAGGCTCGGATCGACCGGGTGGCCGAGGATCTCCTCCAGGTCGCGCACGAGTTCGGCCATCAGCAGCGAGTCCACGCCGATGTCACCGAGCAGGGTGTCGGCCGCCAGCAGGCCGGGGTCGACCTTGGTGGTGCGGGCCACGACGGCGTACAGCCAGTCCGGCGACGCCGTCGTGGCGGACTCACCGTACGGTGCGGTCGCGGCCGGTACGGTCTCGCCCAGTACGGCCACTGCCTCGGCTGAGGGCTGTGCGGGCCGCGGCTCCGCAGCGCGCCGCGGTGCCAGGAACAACTCGTCGGCGGCCATGGCGGTGCGCTCCACCCGACAGGGCAGGACCACGGGGTCGCCGGGCACCCGCAGGGCGAGGTCGAGCAATTCCAGCGCGTCGTCGGCAGCGAGGTCGGGGATGCCGAGCCCGCCGCCGGCACTCGTACGCTCCAGCCCCATGCCCACGCCCCGCCACAAGGGCCAGCGCAGGGAGCGCACCACGCACCCGGAGGCGCCGGTGTCGTGGGCGGCGGCGAAGTCGTCGAGCACGCCGTTCGCCGCCGCGTAGTCCAGGTGGCCCGCGGCGAGGGACGGCACCGCTCCCGCCACCGAGGAGAACAGCACCATGAGCCGGGGCGGCGTGGCTCCGAAGGCCGCCCACAGCACCCGCAGCCCGTCGGTCTTGGGCCGCAGCACCCGGGAGATCTCCTCGGGCGTACGGGACAGGAAGGACGTGGGCGGGTCCATGACCCCCGCGCAGTGGAAGACGGCGTCGATACCGCCGGCCTGCTTCCTGACCCGGCCGATCAGCCGGCGCAGGGAGGCGACGTCGTCCAAGGCGTCGGTCCGCACGGTCAGCGTCACCCCCCGCTCGACGAGGGCGAGCAGCGCGGTGAGGCGGGCGCGCAGCGCCGGGTCGGTGGCGGGTGCGGCGACGAGGGCGGCCCACTGGTTGCGGACCGGCACCCGGGAACGCCCGACGAGCACGATGCGGCGGGCTCCCCGGGCGGCGAGGTGGGTGGCGAGGCGTAGGCCGATGCCGCCGAGGCCGCCGGTGATGAGCACCGCGCCGCGGTCGACGCCCGCGAGCAGGTCCTCGGCGGCCCGCACCGGCGCGAAGGCGGCCACGGGCCGGCGGCGGCGCGTGCCCTTGTACCGGATCTCCGTCTCCCGGTCGACGGCGGCGGTCTCGGCCCGGACCGCGGCGGCGAGTTCGGCGGTGCCGCCGTCGACGCGGACGGTGCGGCCGTGGAGGGCCTGGAACTCGCCGGACAGGGAGCGGTAGAAGCCCGCGAGCGCGGAGCGTTCGGCGCCGCTGACGTGGACGCAGCGCAGCCCGACGCGGGGGTTCGAGGTGAGCGTCCGCTGCAGCAGGCTGATGCGCTCGGTGACGAGGGTGCCGGGGGCGGACCAGTCGACGAGGTCGACGATCCCGCCGAGGCCGGCCAGTTCGGGTACGGGATCCCCGGGGACGTGCGCCACGGCGCGTTCCCCGAGCACCGTGCGGGCCAGTTCCGGGTCGGTGGTGACCACCAGCAGCCGGCCGGTGTCGCCGGTGTCCGGCGCGGGTGCGTCCGCCCACTCGGTGGTGAGGAGTTCCGCGCCCGCGACGGGCGCCACCCAGTGCTGGTCTCGGCCGAAGGGGTAGGTGGGCAGCGACACGGGCGGTGCGTCCGGGGCCGTCCGGACCGGTGCCGCTCCTTCGGACTGCCCGTTCACGGGCGCGTTCGGCGGGGTGTCGAGTACCGAGGCGAGCCGCGCGGCGAGTTCGCCGAGGTCCGACGCCTCGACGGCGACGCGGTACGGCAGTGCCGCACGCCCGGTGCTCAGGGTCCGCGCGATCGACGCGAGCGGCGGGGCGTCCGGGGAGCGGACCGCCTCCAGCAGACGGGCCGCGGCCTCCCGCAGGGCCTGCGGGGTCCGGGCGGAGAGGGGCACGACCACCGGAGCGGCCGTGGCGGGGGCCGCCGCCCGGCGGGGGCCCTCCTCCAGGACCACGTGCGCGTTGGTGCCGCCCATCCCGAAGGAGCTGACCCCGGCCCGCAGGGGGCCGCCGCCCACGGGTGACTCCCATGCGCTGCGGCCGCGTTGGAGGCGCAGCGGCGTACCGTCGATCTTGATCATCCGGTTCGGGCGGTTCAGGTTGCGCGCGGCCGGCAGCGTACGGTGCCTCATCGCCAGGATCACCTTGACCATGCCGGCGATTCCGGCGGCGGCCTCCAGGTGACCGATGCTCGTCTTGACCGAACCGACCGCACAGTGCGGCTCGGCGGGCCGTGCGTGGCCCCACTGCGCGTAGAGCCGCTCGAACGCGGCGACCATGCCGGAGACTTCGATCGGGTCCCCCAGGCGCGTGCCGGTGCCGTGCGCCTCGATGTAGCCGACCGTGCGCGGGTCGACGCCCGCCTCGTTGTAGGCGGCGACGAGCAGGTCGGCCTGCGCGTCCGGGTTGGGGGCGGTGAAGGACTGGGCCTGCCCGCCGTGGTTGACGGCCACGCCGCGGATCACCGCGTGCACGCGGTCGCCGTCGGCCAGCGCCCGGTCCAGCGGCTTGAGCAGCAGTGCGGCGACGCCCTCGCCCCGGACGTATCCGTCCGCGTCGTCGTCGAAGGTGTGACAGCGGCCGCGCGGACTCAGTACGCCGGTGCGCTGGTAGGCGTGTTGCCGGGCGGGGTCGCACAGGACGTTGACGCCGCCCGCGAACGCCTGGTCGCACTCGCCGGCGCGCAGCGCGGCGACGGCCTGTGCGACGGCGACCAGGGACGAGGAGCAGAGGGTGTCCACGGCGACGCTGGGCCCGCGCAGGCCGAGGGTGTACGAGACGCGGTTGGCCACGAGGGAGGGTGAGACGGCGACACTCAGGTGCGGCTCGTCCCGCCCGGCGTGCCGGGCGATCAGCGCGGCGTAGTCGGAGTGGCACACGCCCGCGTAGACGCCGGTGCGGCTCCCGGTGAGCGAGGCCGGATCGCATCCGGCGTCCTCGGCCGTCGCCCACACGGTCTCCAGCAGCAGCCGCTGCTGGGGATCCATCAGGGCGGCTTCACGGGGGCTGATGGAGAAGAACTCGTGGTCGAAGCCGCGTATGTCGTCGAGCAGGGCTGCCTTGCCGATCAGACCGGGGTGGTCGGCCGCGTTCCAGCGGTCCGCGGGAACGTCGCGGACGGCGTCCTCCTCACGGCCCAGGAGGTCCCACAGTTCGGGCACGCTGGGCGCGCCGGGGAACCGGCCGGCCATACCGATCACGGCGATCGGCATGGCGGTGGGGCTCTCGGCCGACGGTAAGGCCGCCGGCGCTGCGGCCGCCGGCGCCGCCGACGGTGCGGCCGCGGCCGGATCCGGGCGTTCGCCGCGCAGGACGCGGGCCATGGCGGTGACCGTGAACGCCTGGAACAGGGTGCTGGGGTCGATCTCGCAGCCGATCTCGTCCTCGGCCCGTACGGCGGCCTCGGACAGGGCCAGGCTGTCCAGTCCGCGCGGGCGCAGGTCGTCGTCCGCGGTCAGCGAGCCCGCGGGCTCCCCGAGCACGGTCTCCATCAGGGCCAGGAGCCGGCTTTCGAGGTCTTCGGGCAGAGAGGCGCGCGGCGGTTCGGAGGCAGCGGCGGGAGCGGGGGAGGCGGAGCCGATCGCGACCGGGGCAGCGCCGCCGCCCGGGAGGGACGCGAAGGCCTCGGGCCGGACCAGCCGCTTGACGGTCTCCAGGCGGGCCAGCGGCCGGCCGTCGCGTTCCCGCAGGAGGGAGGAGGTGAGGATCACCCGGTCCGCCGACTCCCGCCGGCACCCGTCCAGGCGGTAGCGCACGGCGTCGGCCAGGCCGCAGTTGCCGAGGTAGATGATGTCCCGGCTGAGGGTGACGGCGTCGACGGCCCATTCGCCGCCGGGCACCACGGACCGTACGTACTTGCGTTCGCCGCGGTCGTTGATGTGCGGGTACGAGGCGAAGTAGAGCAGGCCCGCCGCGTTCACGTCCGCGAAGGGGTTCAGTTCGTATGTGTCGGTGTACAGGCCGGTGGCGCCGTCGTGCTCCAGCCGGGTCAGGGCCCGGAACTCGCCCTGGAAGTCGCGGTGTTCCGCGCTTGCGTCCGCCACGGGGCCGCGGCCTTCGTGCCGCGGGGTGCCGGGGACGAGCCAGTTGCCGGGGCCCCTGCGGACGAAGGAGGTCAGGAGCCGGACGTCGACCGACGTCGTGGGCGTGGCGAAGCGGATGTCGCTGACGAAGGCGTGCTCGCCGAGTCGGGCGAGCGTGCCGGTCAGTTCTCCCTCGTCATGCTCGGTGAAGAAGCGGAGGGAGTCGGCCGCGGTCAGGCGGGCGCGGGTGAAGGCGGGCAGCAGCCGTTCGCCGTCGGCGTCGGCGAGTTCGGCGACCGGGAGGCCGAAGTGCTCGCCGATCAGGGACCAGTGGAGGTCGCCGGCCTCGCGTAACAGCCAGTTCTCGGAGAGGCCGCCGACGGAGAGTGCGGGAAGGCCGAGGACGATCCGGCGGGTCATCATATGGACACCCGTCCGGCTGCGGTACGCCCGGCGGCCGCTGCGGGCCGACGCGCGCCCCGGCCTGGATGCGGCCACGACTGATGACAGCGCTGAATCATCTACATCCCCCCGATGCATTCCCTGAAGACCTGTCTAGCACACCGGCCGCCAAAGTAGTTGATCATTGAAACTACTCACGCCGGGGCCTGGATAGCACAGTGAACCACTAATGTGGTTGATCATTGAAACTACCCTTGGCTCGACCCCTTTCCGCGTCACCGGAATTCGAGGGCCGACGACAATGAATCGTGGATGATCACGCCTGGTTACGCAAGTGAAGGGGTCGCCAGTGTCAGGAATTCCAGAGCCGGTTCTCGGCATCCACCATCCGGAACGGAAACCCGGTCCGACCTGGCCGGACGGCGCGATCCCCGGCCCCCGCACGGGGTCGGGGCCGAGGCCGCGCCCCGACGCCGGGGGGTCCGACCTACTCGTCGGTACGCTGCCGGACGTCGTGATCGTGGAGCTGTTCGCCGATCCCCCGGACATCCACCTCTACCCGGAGGAAGCGGACAGGGTGAAGCGCGCGGTCGACAGGCGCCGACGCGAATTCGCCACCGTCCGGCTGTGCGCCCGCACGGCCCTGGCCCGGCTCGGGGTGCCGCCCGGGCCGATCCTCCCCGGCCCCGCCGGGGCGCCGGCCTGGCCCGAGGGTGTCGCGGGCAGCATGACCCACTGCCCCGGCTACCGGGCCGCGGCGGTGGCCAGGACCGCGACGGTCGCCGCGGTCGGGATCGACGCCGAACCGAATTCCGCGCTGCCCAGGGGCGTCGAGAGGATGGTGGCCTCACCCGAGGAACGGCGCATGCTGGACCGTCTCACCCTGTCCCATCCCGCCGTGGCCTGGGACAGGCTGCTGTTCAGCGCGAAGGAGAGCACGTACAAGACCTGCTTCCCGCTGATGGGCCGGCTGATGGATTTCAGCGACTGCACCATCACCCCCGATCCGGAGCGGGGCACCTTCAGCAGTTCCCTGCACGTGCCCGGCCCGGCGGTCGGCGGGCGCCGGGTGAACACCTTCACCGGTCACTGGCGAACCGTCGTCCGGGAGGGCGTCGAGTACGTGGCGACGGGGATCGCCGTACCGGCCGCCCCCGCACCCGCGATGTCCGGTGACCGGTGACGGCAAGCCGCATTCCGGCCACTGCCGACGCCTGGCCGAAATGCACAGGAGAGCAAGTGCATTCCCCCGGGGGGCTCCGTAGGAATTCAGCCAAATAACTCGTCGAGCCCCGCGCGACCGTCCCGCAGGAGGCCGCCGGGTTAATGGCCGGAACTCGATCACACCCTTGGAGGGCCCATCGTGCGCCAGTAGGGTGATCGACATGCTGCAAGAAGTAAAAGGAACGCAATATTTGACGGCCCTTCGCGAGGGCGGTTCGCTTCCCGGTATCGTCGAGGCCGACAACGACGGCACGTATGTCGTCAAGTTTCGGGGAGCCGGCCAGGGGAGCGCAGCCCTCGTCGCCGAGATCGTGGTCGGCGAGCTCGGCCGCCACCTCGGCATCCGGGTCCCCGACCTGGTCCTCCTCGACGTGGACGCCGAACTGGCCCGCCGCGAGCCGGACCAGGAGGTGCAACAGCTCCTCCAGGCCAGCACAGGCCCCAACTTGGCCATGGACTTCCTGCCCGGCTCGGTCGGCTACGACGGTATCGCCTGGCGGGCGCCGGCCGAGGAGGCCGCCCGCATCTACTGGATGGACGCCCTGACAGCCAATGTGGACCGCACCTGGTCCAACCCCAACCTCCTCATCTGGCACCGCCAGTTGTGGGCGATCGACCACGGAGCGGCGCTGATCTTCCAGCACTCGTGGCCGGCAGTGGACGGCTGGGCCAACCGGGACTACGGACTGGGCTCGCACGTCCTGTCCGAGCGGGTGTCCACACTGAAGCCCCCGGTCCTCGAAGCCCTCGACGCCGAGCTGGCCGCCCTCGTGACGCCGCAGGCGCTGGAGCGGATCCTCGGACTCGTGCCCGACGACTTCCTGGTCAACATGAACTCGGCGAACGGCGCGGACCCGCAAACCCTGCGCGCACGCTACTGCGAATACCTGCTGGCCCGTCTCACCGGCGAGCGTGCCTGGTGGCCGGAGGCGGCGGCATGAGCACTCACCTCTCCCCCTCCCTCGGTTTCGACTACGCGCTGCTGCAGGCCGTTCCCCGCGTGGACCGCGGCGAGCGCATCAACGTCGGCGCACTGCTCTACTGCAAGCAGGCCGACTTCCTCGCGGCCGAGATCCACATCGACCCCGCACGCCTACGCGCCCTGGACCCCGAGGTCGACCTGACCGGTGTCACCGACGCCCTCGAGGCGATCCGCGCCATCTGTGCGGGCGAACCGAAGGCCGGCCAGGCCGGCGCCGGCACGCTGCGCTCGCGGTTCGGCTGGCTGACCGCCCCGCGCAGCGCGGTCGTCCAGACCGGACCGGTGCACGGAGGCCTCACGGCCGACCCGACGGCCGAATTGGACCGGCTGATGAACCGTCTGGTGCGCTGAGCCGCCGCCCTCCCGCACCACCGCCCGCCCCCGTACCGAGGACACCACATGCAGGACATCATCGATGCCGTCGTGAGCGGGGAAGGGGTGCGGGAGGACTTCGCCGCGCTCGCCCTCCCCGATGCGTACCGGGCCGTCACCTTGCACAAGGACGAGACGGACCTGTTCGCGGGGCTCGCCACCCGCGACAAGGATCCGCGCAAGTCGGTGCACCTGGACGAGGTGCCGGTGCCCGAACTCGGGCCGGGTGAGGCCCTGGTGGCCGTCATGGCCTCCTCGGTCAACTACAACACCGTCTGGTCGGCCCTCTTCGAACCGCTGCCGACCTTCGGTTTCCTGGAGCGCTACGGCAGGCTCAGCGAGCTCACCAGGCGCCACGACCTGCCGTACCACGTCATAGGCTCCGACCTCGCGGGAGTCGTCCTGCGCACGGGGCCGGGCGTGCACGCTTGGAAGCCCGGTGACGAGGTCGTCGCACACTGCCTCTCGGTCGAACTGGAGGCGCCGGACGGCCACGACGACGCGATGCTCGACCCCGAGCAGCGCATCTGGGGCTACGAGACGAATTTCGGCGGCCTGGCGGAGATCGCCCTGGTGAAGTCCACCCAGCTGATGCCCAAGCCCCGGCACCTGAGCTGGGAGGAGGCCGCTTCCCCCGGGGCTGGTCGCCTCCACCGCGTACCGCCAGCTGGTCTCCCGCAACGGCGCGGGCATGAAGCAGGGCGACAACGTCCTGATCTGGGGCGCGGGCGGCGGACTCGGCTCGTACGCCACCCAGTTCGCCCTCGCCGGCGGCGCCAACCCCGTCTGTGTGGTCTCCAGCGCGCAGAAGGCCGACATCTGCCGGGCGATGGGCGCGACCGCGGTCATCGACCGCAACGCTGAGGGCTACAAGTTCTGGAAGGACGAGCACACCCAGGACCCGAAGGAGTGGAAGCGCTTCGGCAAGCGCATCCGCGAGCTGACCGGCGGCGAGGACGTGGACATCGTCTTCGAGCACCCGGGCCGCGAGACCTTCGGCGCGAGCGTCTACGTCACCCGCAAGGGCGGCACGATCGTCACCTGCGCCTCGACCTCCGGCTACAACCACGCGTACGACAACCGCTACCTGTGGATGTCCCTCAAGAAGATCGTCGGATCCCACTTCGCGAACTACCGGGAATCCTGGGAGTCGAACCGGCTGATCTCCAAGGGCAGGATCCACCCCACGCTGTCGAAGGTCTACCCGCTGGAGGACACCGGCCAGGCCCTGTACGACGTCCACCGCAACCTGCACCACGGCAAGGTCGGCGTCCTCGCGCTGGCCCCCGAGGAGGGCCTGGGCGTCCGCGACCACGAACTGCGGGCCCAACACCTCGACGCCATCAACCGCTTCCGGGTGCCGGCGCCGCCGTCCGCCTGACCCTGCCGCTCGGCCACGGGCTGCCACCACGCCTTCGGGCACCGGTGGCAGCCCGTTCGCATGCGCGCCCCGCGGCGCGGCCGCCTTCCCTGAATGCGTTTCAGATACATCTCCGTATTGAGATACAGTCTCGTATCTGGGAAGCGTGTCAAGGAGGCGATCACCATCACCAAGCGACTCACCCGGCAGCAGAGCCGGCAGGTCACCCGCGAGCAGATCCTTCAGTCGGCGGCCGCACTCTTCGCCGGCCAGGGGGTCAGCGGAACCTCGGTGGAGCAGATCGTCGAGGCCGCCGGGTACACCCGGGGCGCCTTCTACGGCAACTTCGAGGGCAAGCACGAGCTCGTCCTCGCCCTGCTCGAACACCGGACCCAGCACGAGCTGGAAGAGATCCAGGCGATGAGCCGCGAGGCGGCCACCTTCGAGGAGATGCTCGACCACCTCCGCTCCTGGCACCGCCGGCGTGACGAGAACCTCGCCAGCTGGCTCGCCCTGCGCACCGAACTCTGGCTCTACGGACTGCGCGACCCGGAGCTGCTGCCTGTCCTGGCGGACCGCGAGCGCCGCTCCCGGGAGGCGATCGCCCAGTCGCTGGAGCAGGGATTCACCGCGCGCGGCGTGACCACGCCGGCTCCCGTGGAGCTGCTGGCGCTGATCGTGCACGCGCTGGACGACGGACTGTCCATCCAGCGCGTGCTCTCCCCCGCCGACAGCGGCACGGACTCCGTCGTGGACGTGGTGGAGCTCCTGATGAAGTCCTGGACCGCACTCGCCCGCAGCACCGCAACCGCTGCCGAACCCACCGCGGCACCCACCGCCGAACCCCCGATCGAGAACCTGGAGAAGAACCCATGAACAAGGCAGGGCAGGCAGAAAAGCCGGCGAACGCCGGCCCACCTGCCACCCCCGACGCGCCCGAGCCCGACCCGAAGCGGTGGCTCGCGCTGACCGTCCTGCTGGTCGCCACCTTCATGGACCTGCTCGACGCCAACATCATCACCGTGGCGATCCCGAGCATCCAACGCGACCTCGGCGCCTCTACCGTCGCCATCCAGGCGATGACGGCCGGCTACACCCTGAGCTTCGCGGTCCTGCTGATCACCGGCGGCCGGCTCGGCGACATCTTCGGCCGCAAGCGGATGTTCCTCATCGGCGTCAGCGGCTTCGTCCTCGCGTCGGCCATGTGCGCCGCCGCGCCCAGCACCGAATTACTCGTCCTCGCCCGCGCGCTCCAGGGGCTCACCGCCGCGATCATGGTGCCCCAGGTGCTCGCGCTCATCCACGTCTCCTTCGCCCCCCAGGAGATCGGCCGCGTCGTCAGCCTCTACGCGAGCATGGTCGGCCTGGCCATCGTCTCCGGTCCCCTCATCGGCGGCGCCCTGATCAGCTGGAGCCCGCTGGACCTCGGCTGGCGCAGCATCTTCGTGGTAAACCTGCCGGTCGGCATGGTGGCCCTGATCGGCGCCACGAAGTGGATGCGGGAATCGAGCTCCCCCCACGCGAAGCGCCTGGACATCATCGGCATGCTGCTGGTGATCCTCGGACTGCTGCTGCTCATGGTGCCACTGACCCTCGGCCGCGAACTCGACTGGCCGCTCTGGAGCATCGTCTCGCTCGTCGCCGCCGCCCCCGTCCTCGTGCTGTTCGTGGGCTACGAACGCCACAAGACCCGCAAGGACGGCTCGCCCCTGGTGACGCTGTCCCTGTTCAAGGTCCGCGCGTTCGGCGCCGGCATCGGCGTGCAGCTCCTCTTCAGCGCCATCCCCGCAGGCTTCTTCCTCAGCTGGACCCTCTACCTCCAGGCCGGCCTAGGCTGGTCGGCCCTGCACACGGGTCTGACCGCGATCCCGTTCTCCCTGTGCGTGCCGGTCGTCGGCGGTCTCGCCGTCCGCAAGTTCTCCCCGCTCTACGGCCGTTACTGCCTGCTCGCGGGGGCCGTCCTGATGTTCGCGGGCATCCTCTCCTATGCCTGGGCGGCCGACCACTTCGGTCCGGACATCACCTCCTGGCACGCGATCCCGTCCATGCTCCTGATCGGCTCCGGCATGGGTCTGCTCATGCCCCCGCTGACGGCGCTGGTCCTCCGGGAGGTCCAGCCGCAGGAGGCCGGCGCCGCCTCCGGCATCATCAACGCCACCGGCCAGCTCGGTGCCGCGCTCGGCGTGGCGGTCATCGGCAGCCTCTTCTTCGCGGCCCTCGCGGGCAACGCCGGGCCGCAGGCCGGACGGGTCGCCCCCACCGTGCAGTCGGTGTCGCCCCAGCAGGCCGCAGACCTCCAGGAATGCGCGACCGAGGCACTCGGCCAGGACGACCTGGCCAAGGTTCCGGACACGTGCTCCGCCCTGGTGCAGGGCGCCGACGGCAGCACCCGGGATACGATCAATGGCGCGCTCGGCGAGATCCGCGCGAAGACGTTCGTGTCCACCTACAGCGAGACGCTGTACTGGGCGGCCGGTGGCCTCGTCCCGGTCACCGCCCTCGTGCTGCTCCTGCCGCACCACCGGGTACGGCGGGAGGAAATGGCCTAGTGCGCCCCGCCTCTGACGACCAGTCGCCCCCGAGAAGCACCTCTGGAGACCGCCCATCATGAGCAGCAGCACGACCTATCAGGTCCTCACCCGGGGCAAGTTCGCGCCCCTCGACGAGGAGCAGCGCGCGGCGCTGCTCGCCAAGGTCGACGACCACGGTGTGCTCAGCGCCCGGTTCACCGAAGAGGGAACGGTGAACTACGAGCGCGGACTGCACGGGTTCACCTTCCGCGTGCTGATCCCCGCGACCGACGACGACACCGAGGAGCTCGTCCTGTCGCAGGCCGAGGAACTCGCCGTGGCGGCCGTCGCGAAGCTCGGCGCCGGATGCCTCGACCTCAAGTCGGTGTCCACCGACCTGGCCAGCATCAAGATCAAGCGGAAGGGGCGCTGACCCCAAGGTCCCGGTCGGTGCGGCGCCCCGGGCGCCGCACCGGCCCGCACCGGCAGGAAGGCGGAACACTCTGATGACACCTGACGAATTCACCCTCGTGATGTCCGACCCGACACTGCGCCGCGTCTTCTCCGCGGTCGCGCTCGGTTCGTCCACCTCGTCCGAGATCCTCACGGTCGCAGGGCTCGACACCCCGGTGGCGGCCAAGGCCATCGGGCAGCTGACCCGGACGGGTCTGCTCGTGCCCGAGGGCCGCGGCCGGCTCGTCGTCAACGAAGGCGCCGTGGAGGAGGCGGCGCAGACCGCGGCCCGCCGCCGGGACGAGGAGGCCGCCGCAGAGCAGCCCGACGCCCAGCTGCGCGGCTTCGTACGCGAACGGGTGCTGGTGGGTTTGCCGGAAGAGGCCGACCACGAGGCGCGGCGCACGGTGCTGCGGCACGTGGGGGAGGCCACCTTCACCCCGGGCGAGGAGTACGACGAGCGCACGGTGACGGAGCGTCTGGAGCCATGGTGCGTGAGCGGTGTCCTCGACGCCGTGTCACTGCGCCGGGCCCTCGTCGACCTCGGGGTGCTGCGCCGGGAGTCGGGGCTGTACGGCCTCGCCGCCGCTCCGGTCGCCGCCGCCTGACACCGAGGGGCCCCCGTCCGGCCGGACGGGGGCCCCTCGGCCTTCGCTCGTTCTTCTAGGCGGGGACGGCCCGGCCCGCCGCCACGGGTGCCGGCCGGGGCCGGCGCACCGCCTCCAGTACGGCAGCCTGGTACGGGGTGAGGGCGCCGGCCCGCTCCTGCGGGAACAGCGCGGCCCAGTTCGGCTCCCGCCCGCAGGCATACAGGGTCCCGAGCGAGGCGAGCATGGAGCGGACCTCGGCCCGCCGCCTGCCGGAGGGCAGCAGCCATCCCTGCCGCTCCCCGTGTTCGAGGGTCTGGCGCACCGGGCTCAGCAGTACCGGATGGGCGCTGACCTCGAGGAACACCTCGTGTCCCGCGGCGGCCAGATGCTCCACCGCGGCCGCGAACCGCACCGGTTCCCGCAGGTTGCGCATCCAGTACGCGGCCCCGAGCCCGGCGCCCTGCACCGGCTCGGCCGTCACGGTCGAGTACATCGGCAGGCGGGTGGGGGCCGGCTCCAGGGTGCGCAGGGCGGCGTGCAGGTCCTCGCGCAGCTCCTCCACGTAGTGGCTGTGCGAGGCGACCGTCCCCTTGATCACCCGGCAGTAGACGTCCCTCGCCTCCAGCTCGCCGACGAGCGCCGCGAGCGAGTGCGAGTCCCCCGCCAGGACGGTGGAGCGGGGGCTGTTCTCCCCCGCCACGCTGATCCCGCCGCCGCTCGCCTCGGCCACCGCCTGCGCCTCGACGGGTGAGAGTTCCGTCGTGGCCAGCGCTCCCTTGCCGGAGATCCGGCGCAGCAGCGCGCTGCGCCGGCAGGCGACCATCAGGGCCTCGCGCAGGGTCAGGCCGCCGGCCGTGTGGGCGGCGGCGATCTCCCCCATGCTGTGCCCGACGACCGCGTCGGGCGTGATCCCCCAGCTGCGCCAGAGCGCCGTCAGGGCGATCTGCAGGGAGACCATCGTCGGCTGGAGGACGTCCAGTTCGTCCAACCGGGCCTCCTCGGCGGGCAGCTTCAGCTGCTCGACGACGGAGAAGCCGGCGAACTCGCGCACCAGCCGCTCGCACTGGAGCAGTGCCTCACGGAACACCAGTTGTTGTACGAGGAGTTCGCGGCCCATCCCGTACCACTGGGCGCCCTGTCCGGCGAAGACGAACACCAGCCCGGGGCGCCGGGCCGTGACCTGGGCCGGGACCCGCCCCACCTCGCCCGCACAGGCCTCTTCGAGCTGCGTGCGCAGGTCGTCGTACGAGTCGACGGCGAAGGCGATCCGGTGGGCGCCGGTCGTGCCCGTCGCCGCCTCGTGGCAGTACCGGGCGAGTGAGGGCAGTTCGCGTCCGGCACGGATCCTGTCGAGGTGGGCGTACAGCAGGACCTGGAGCAGGTCCTCGGTGCCGGCGGCGACGGCGAACAGCCGTGGACTCATGCTTCCCCCTTTCGGTTTCGGCCCGGGCGGCGGGTCATCGGCGGACGGCGATCCGGTGGCGGTAGCTCTCCATCGGCAGGCCGCTCATCCACGGCACGATGCCCAGCTTGCTGAGCGCCTTGATGGCGGGCGGCGGCTGGTAGCCCGCGAACATGCCGCCGAACATGAGGATCTGGCTGTGCGCGGCGATCTGGCGCACCAGCGGGTTCATGCGCTGCTTGCCGAGGGTGGTGCGGAAGTGGCTGCCCGGTGCCATCCGGCGCCGGACGGCCGCACGGACCCGGTCCGAGATGTCGTGGTCGGTCGTCCATTCCAGGCCCTTGGTCTCCTCCGCCGTGCGCCGCATGGTCTCCGTGCGCTGCCGGGTGTAGACGTCGATGTGGCTGAGGAAGCCGCCGGGGCGCAGCACGCGTGCGGCCTCGGCGAGGAACTTGCCGAGGTCCGGGTAGGTGTGCGAGCTCTCGATGTTGACGAGCACGTCGACGGAGCCGTCCTCGAAGGGCAGGTCCTCCGCGTCGCCGTGGACGAAGGTGAGCGCGTCCCCGCGCGACAGGGTGGCGGTGGCCCGTGCGACGGCCTTCGGTGACAGGTCCAGGCCGGTCATGCGGGCGCCGGGGGCGATGCGGGAGAGGAGGTTGAGGCCCTCCCCCATGCCGCAGCCGACTTCCAGGACGTGGCGTCCGGCGTAGTCGTCGAGGTCGATGGGGAGCTCGCGCAGGGCGAGGAAGTAGAGCTGCTCGCTGAAGCCGTCGGTCCAGGGCTCGCCGAAGCCGGGCACGCGGGCGCGGAGCTCCTCGACGAGGGCGGGGTCGTGCATGCCCCAGTTCCATAGGGCCCCGTGGCCGGAGAGCGTGGCGGCCATGTCGTAGATGGTGGCGCTGGCGGACTTCATGCCGGCGGCGTTCTCGCCGCGGCGGGCGGTGCCGGACTCGTCGAGGTTGATGTCCGCGAGACCGCTGGTGAAGGCGGTCATGACGTCAGGGGTGGCACTCATGTGGGTCTCCGGTGAGCAGGTGGGTGGTCAGGCGCTGACGGTGTCGCCGCGCACCAGGCCGAATCCTTCGGGTACGTCGGCGGGGTCGGTGCCGGTCGTGACGGGGCGGTTGTCGGCGTCGACGAACACCACGCTCGGTGCGTACGAGCGGGCATGCTCCTCGCTCATGGAGGCGTAGGAGATGATGATGACGAGGTCGCCGGGGTTGATGAGGTGGGCCGCGGCGCCGTTGATGCCGATGACCCCGCTGTCGGCCTCGCCCTCGATGACGTAGGTGCTGAGGCGGGCCCCGTTGTCGATGTCGACGATGTCGACCTTTTCGCCGGGCAACAGGTTCGCGGCGGCCATCAGCGTGGAGTCGATGGTGACGGAGCCCACGTAGTGCAGGTCCGCCTGGGTCACCGTCGCACGGTGGATCTTGGACTTGAACATCTCTCGGTACAGCACGTTCTCTCCGTTCACCAGGTCACCGGTAGCTCTTGGACGCCGTAGATGATCATGTCCGGGCGGGTGCGGACCTCGGCGGCGGGAACGCCGAGGCGCAGCCCCGGGAAGCGCCCGAACAGGGCCTCGAAGGCGACCCGCAGTTCCAGCCGGGCGAGTTGCTGGCCCACGCACTGGTGGACGCCGTGCCCGAAGGCGAGGTGCGGTACGGGCTCGCGGGTCACGTCCAGCTCGTCCGGCAGGGCGCAGAGCACCGGATCGCGGTTGGCGGCCGCGAAGGAGAGCGAGACCGCGTCCCCGGCCGCCATCCGGTGTCCCTCGAACTCCAGGTCCTCGCCCGCGGCGCGGATGCCGCCCGCGTGGACGACCGTGAGGTAGCGCAGCAGTTCCTCGACCGCCCTCTCGGCCAGGGAGGTGTCGGCGGCCAGCGCGGCCGACTGCTCGGGGTGCTCCAGCAGGGCGAAGGTGCCCAGGGCGATCATGTTCGCGCTGGTGTCGTATCCGGCGGTCAGCAGCACGGCGCCGACCGTGACGAGTTCCTCGTCCGTGAGCAGGCCCTCGGTGACGAGGGTGGCGAGCAGGTCGTCCGCCGGTTCGGCGCGCTTCGCCTCGACCAGCCCGCGCAGCAGGCCGGTGATGGCGTGCCAGCCGGCGATGGCCTCCTCGGCGCTGGAGTGCACCGCGAAGAGGGCCTTGATGGCCCGGGCGAAGGCCGGGCGTTCCGACTGGGGCACGCCCAGCAGCTCGCAGATGGCCGACGCGGCCATGGGCTCCGCAAACCGCGTCACCAGGTCGACCGGGCCCTCGCCCTTGCCGGCGGCCATGGCGTCCAGATGGCTGTCGGCGAGCTCCTTCAGCCGGGGTTCGAGGGTGCGGGTGCGGCGCGCCGAGAACCAGGCGGCCACCGCCCGCCGGTAGCGGGTGTGCTCCGGCGGGTCCATCGCCGTGAACATGCCGGGGGCCGGCTCGGTGCGGTCCGTCGCCATGGGCAGCGGGATGGGCGAGCGCAGCGCGTCCCCCCGGGAGCTCATCCGGGGGTCGGCCAGCAGTCTGCGAACCTGGGGGTAGCCGGTGACCAGCCAGCCCACGTGCCCGTCCGGGAACTCCATGCGGGCGACCGGGTGGTCCGCGCGGACCACGCCCAGTTCGGGTGCGGGGTCGAAGGGGCACCGGCCCCGGGTCATCGGCAGACCCGGGACCGTGGGAAGGCCGTCGGTCATCACACCTCGTTCTCCGGTGACAGGCGGACGGGAAGACGCTGCATCGACATCAGGTAACGCGGCTCGATCTCCTGCGGGTCGACGGCCAGCGACAGGTCGGGGAACCGCTTGAACAGTGCGGTCAGGGCGACCTCCCCCTCGATCAGGGCGAGGCTGGCGCCCAGGCAGTAGTGCGCGCCCCGGCCGAAGCCCAGGTGCGGGTTCTGCTCGCGGGTGACGTCGAGGCGTCCGGGCTCCTCGAAGACCTCGGGGTCCCGGTTCGCGGCGGCCAGCACCACCTGGATGGCCTCTCCGGGCTGCACCGTCACCCCGCCGATCTCGACGGGCTCCGTGGCGAAGCGGCGGAAGGTGTGCTTCACCGGCGCGGCGTGGCGCACGAGTTCGGCGACGGCCCGGCTGCCGAGGGAGGGATCGTTCTTCAGCAGCTCCAGCTGATCGGGGTGCTGGAGCAGGGTGAAGACCCCGAGGGCGACGAGGTTGCGGACGGTCTCGTGGCCGGCCTGTACGAGGACCATCGCCAGGGCGGTCAGCTCGTCGTCGGTCAGCCGGTCGCTGTCCTCCTCGTGGACCTGCACCAGCTCGGAGATCAGGTCGTCGCGCGGCTCGGCCTGGCGGGCGGCGATCAGTTCCCGGGTCACCCGGGCCATGCCCCGTACGGCAGGGGCGAACTGCTCGGGGTTCGGGCGCAGGGCCTGGGCGAGGGTCTCGCTCCACTCGCGCCACTGCTCGCGGTACTCCTCGTCGACGCCGAGGAGTTCACAGATGACGATGATGGCCAGCGGGTGCGCGTAGTCCGCGATCAGGTCGGGCTCGGCCTTGCCGGCGAGGCCGTCGAGCAGGCGCTCCGCCACGCGTTCGACGGCCGGGGTCAGGGCCAGCATCCGCCGGGCAGACAGGGCCCGGGTGACGAGGCGGCGGACCCTCATGTGGTCCTCGCCGTCCATGGTCAGCAGGGTGGAGTCGAACATGTCGACGATGTCCTCGGGGATGCCCCGGCTGAGCATGCTCTCGCGGTGGGAGTCGCCCGGCGGGCGGCTGCGCAGGGTCGGCTCGCCGAGCACCGTCTTGACGTCGTGGTGTCCGGTGACCACCCAGATGTCGCTGCCGTCGGCGAACTTCCCGCGGCAGACGGGCCGGGGGCCGCCGAGCCAGCGTTCCCCCGCCTTCGGGTCGGTGATGAACTTCGGGTCGGACAGGTCGAACTCGCTCGCCAAGTGGTCCGATTCGGCGCTGAGTTCCGGTGTGGGGGTCTCGGTCATGCGGTCGCTCTCGCTCCTTGCTGAGAATGCCGATCGTGCGGGTGGTGCTGTGTGTGTGGTTTCGCTGCCCCTTCGGGGCTCAGGAGCTGCGGCTTCGGAGCCCGCTGCCCACGACCTCGGCGGCCTCGGCCATCAGGCGCTCGGCGAGCACGTCGGCGTGCCGGTCCCGCCAGGCGTGCAGCGGTGTGCGGGCCAGCCACCGGTTGCAGGCGCCGAGGGCCGGTCCGCAGGGGATCTGGTAGTCGGCGACGCGGCCCGGCGTGCCCTCGATCGCCCAGGTGGCCGCCTGCGCGCAGTACCAGCGGAAGACGAGCGCCATGCGCCGCTTGGGGTCGAGGGCGGACTCGGCGGAGTTGCCGAGACGGGCGAGGATCTCCTCGAAGGAGGCCCCCAGGTAGTCGCGCTCCACCTTCGCGCGCAGGGCGGCGGGTACCACTTCCCAGGAGTCGTGGTTGCGCCACAGGTCGTGGAGCTTTCCCGCGCGGGCGTGGAACAGTACGCCCTTGCGCAACACCCTTGCCCGGCCGCCCAGTTCGAAGAGATCTCCGTAGGGCGCGAAGGCGGTGTCGTGGACGTCGGCCTCCTGGAGCAGATCCTTGGCCGCCGCGCTGGTCCCGCTCTCGGCGGTGCACGCGTTGATGGAGCCGGTGAGGACGAAGTCGGCGCCCAGGACGAAGGAGGCCGCCGCCGACTCGGGGGCTCCGATGCCGCCCCCGGCCCCGATGCGCACGGCCTCGGCCACCCCGCCGAGTTCCGCGCGCAGCCCGCGCAGTGCGGGCAGCAGCGCCCACAGGGTCGCCATGTCGGAGTGGTCCCCGGCGTCGCCCACCGCGCAGACGTCGTCGGCCAGCGCGACGCGTGCGCCCGCCTCGGCCTCCTCCGCGGTGAGCAGCCCCTCCGCCACCAGCCGGCTCACCAGCGCGGCGGGCGGCGGCTCCAGGAACAGGCGGGCGGCGTCCGGCCGGGTCACCTTCGCAAGGATCTTGCGGGGCACGTGCGCGGTGCCGTCCGCCAACACCCGGGCGCCGGTCAGCCGGTGCCGTACGAGGGCGGGCGTCGCCTCGACGTGGGTGGAGGCCTCCACGAACCGGACATCGTCCCGGATCAGTACGTCGACCAGCTCGGACTCGGCCCGCGGGTCGAAGGGGTCGTGCGTGACGTTGACCCCGAACGGCGCCCCGGCCGGGACGCGTGCGCGGATCGCCGCGACCGCCGAGGCCACGTCCCGGGCCGGGAGCCCCGAGGCGCCGTAGTACGAGAGCAGTCCGGCCCCGGCCATCCGGGCGACCAGGTCGACGGAGCCGATCCCCTGCCGCATCCCTCCGGCGGCGTAGGCGAGGCGGACGCCGTAGTCCCGCCGGAAGTCCTCCGACCCGAGCGACCCGGCGGAGGCCGTAGCGGGGCGTACGGGCCCGACCGGCTCGGGCTCGGTACGTACCGGCTCGGTACGAACGGGCTCGGACCGCCCGGGAGCGGCGGGCTCGGCAGCAGGGAGGGGGGTCGCCTCGTTGCGGATCCGGTCGATGAGCTTGGTCAGCACCTGCCCCGGACCGAGCTCGCGCACCGTGAAGTCGCCTTGGCCCATGAGGAGCCGGACGCTGTCGGTCCAGCGCACGGGTGAGGCGATCTGCCGCCGCAGGGTGGCGGCCACCTCTCCCGCCTCGTAGGGGCGCGCGTCCACGTTGGCGATGACCGGGATCTTCGGCGGCGCGAAGGCGGTGGCGTCCAGCAGCCGGCCGAACTCCTCGGCGGCGTCGGCCATGTACCGGCTGTGGAAGGGCGCACTGACGTTCAGCGGCGCGCACCGCGCACCGGCCGCCTTCAGCGCGGGCAGCGCCCGGTTGACCGAGTCCGCGGGACCGGCGATCACGGTCTGCGTGGGCGCGTTGTAGTTCGCGATGTCGACGTCGGAGAGGCCCTCGTCGCGCAGCACCCGTTCCACGAGCGCGGCGTCGACGTACGAGACGGCGGCCATCGTGCCGCCCGTGATCTGCCCCATGAGCCGGCCGCGCTCGGCGACCAGGCGCAGGCCCGTCTCGAAGTCGTACACCCCGGCGGCGAACAGGGCGGAGAACTCGCCCAGACTGTGCCCGAGGACGTAGTCGGGCAGGCGCCCGCCCTCGCCCACGGCCGCCAGCCAGGTGAGGGAGTTGACCACGTACAGCGCGGGCTGGGTGTAGCGGGTGTTCCGCAGGTTGCGGCCCGGGTCCTCCAGGCACAGCTCCCGGAGCGAGTAGCCGAGGACGGCGTCGGCGCGGGCGACGAGGTCGGGGAAGCGGTCGAACACCTCCCGGCCCATGCCCTTGGCCTGCGCGCCCTGCCCGGGGAAGACGTGGACGTCGAGCGTCGGTGCGGCGGCGGACCGGTGCGCGGCGGTCGCTGCGGGAGCGCTCACGGGGTTCACCTCGATTCTTGCGGGGGTGGCGGCGAGGCGGGGGCGCGCGTCGAGGACGGCCCGGTACAGCACCTCGTCGCGGGCGTACGGGGACAGCAGGGGCAGCACGCGGGAACGGCTGCCCTCCGGCAGGGCGGCCCGCACCAGGTTGGCCATGGACCCGGAGGGCCCCAGGTCGAGGAAGAGCAGGTCGTCCCGTTCCAGGAGCGGGCCCAGGGCCCGGGTCAGGTCGAAGGGTTCGCGGAGCACCCGCCACAGGTGTGCGGGGTCGGGTATCCGCACGGTCGTGCCGGTGGTGCCGGAGATCAGCGGGATCGTGGGCGGCTTCAGGGCCAGCTCGCCGATCAGGTCCTTGAACACGCCCTCGACCGGGTCGATCAGGGGCGAGTGGAAGGGGAACAGGACGGGCAGCCGCTGGCAGAGCGTGCCGGTGGCGTGGAGGTGCTGTTCGATCCGGTCCAGGACCTCGGCGGTGCCGGCCAGGACGAAGTTCTCCGGGGAGTTCACGGCGGCGACGTGCGCCCCCGAGAGGGCCGGGTCGCGGTCGGCGAGTCCCGGGTCGGCCAGGACCGCGAGCATTCCGCCGCGCGGGCACTCGGCCTCGAAGACGTCGACCTGGCGCAGCAGGGAGCGCAGGCAGGCGTCCGGGTCGACGGCGCCCGCGACGGCCGCCGCCGCGACCTCCCCGAGGCTGGCGCCGAGCACCGCTCCGGGTTCGAACCCGTGGGTCCGGAGCATCCGCGCCAGCGCGTACTCGACCATGAAGATGGCCGGCTGGGTGAGGGAGAACTGCGTCATCGGGTGCTCGGGGCCGCGGCCGACGCCGTGGATCGCCTCGATCACCGAGTCGCCGCGCACCGCGCGGACGGTGGCGTCCAGGGAGTCGAGGGCTTCACGGAAGACGGCGTCGGCCCCGTAGAGCCATTTGCCCATGCCGTGGTACTGGGAGCCCTGCCCCGCGAACAGGAAGACCGGCGTGAGCATCAGGAGACACGCAGGGAGGATTCGAACACCTTGTGCTGTGTGGGCAGTTGCCCGACCGACTCCACGACGAAACCGGCCTCCTCCAGGGCGCGCCGCATGGCGGGCTCGTCCAGTCCGGTGGTGCCCTCGTCGCAGGCCACGGCCTGGAACATCGCCCGCCAGCCGTCGATGTCGTTCTCCACCAGCGGCTCCACGACGAGCAGCCGGGCGTCCGCGGGGCTGTCGGCCATGGCGGTGGCGACGGTGCGCAGGATCCGGACGCAGTTCTCGTACGTCCAGTCGTGCAGCACGTTCTTCAGCAGGTAGCGGTCGGCTCCGACGGGGAGCTCGACGAAGAAGTCGCTCGGGGTGAAGTCGATGCGGTCGAGCACGTCGTCCTTCGCGACCCGCTCCAGGGCCGTGCGGCCCCTGGCGCAGACGCTGGCCCGGTCGGCGACGGTGCCGCGCAGGTCCGGGTGGGCGGCCAGCAGGCCGGGGAGCAGGCCGCCGCTGCCGCCGCCCACGTCGACGACCGTCTTGACGGCACTGAAGTCGTGCAGGCCGAGCAGGCACTGGGCCACCGGCGTCGCCAGGTCGACCATGCCCTTGTCGAACAGGTCCGCCGTCTCGGGGTGGGTCTCCAGGTAGCCGTAGAGGGATTCCCCGAAGACCTCCTGGAAGCCGGACTTGCCGGTCTTCACGGTGTGCATCAGGCCGGCGAAGGCGTCGTCGTACAACTCGGCGGCGAGGATGGCGAAGTGGCGCTGGGTGAAGGGGTGGTCCGCGCGCAGCGGCGCGTAGGCCTCGGTCAGCCGGAACTTCTCCCCGTCGCGCTCCAGGACTCCCGGCACGGTGAGCATCTGGAGGAGGCGGTGGAGGATGTCGGGGTCGGTCTCGGTGCGCTCGGCGAGTTCGGCCGAGGTCATTGATCCGCCGTCGAGGATGTCGGCTATCTCCAGGCGGGCGGCGACCGCGAGGGCCCGGGCGAACCAGCCGCTGACGGCGAGCTTGAGGATTTCCATGAGAGCGTCTCTTTCGGTTCCGTCAGGCGAGCCGACGCAGCCGGTCGGCCAGGGCGGCGGGGGTGGGGGTCTCGAACACGTCGGTCAGCGCGAGCCGGACACCGGTGATGTCCTTGATGCGCTGGGCGAGGGCGACGGCCAGCAGCGAGTGCCCGCCGTTGGCGAAGAAGTGCGCGCCGGCGTCGAGGTCGCTGCGGTCGAGCAGTTCGGCGAACAGGCCGACGACGGTGGCCGTCAGGTCGTCCTGCGCCCCGGCGGCGGAGTCTGCGCCGTGGCCGCCGACGGCCGGGCCGGAGTGCCGGGCCGCCTGTTCGGCGAGGGCCAGGTGGTCGACCTTGTCGCTGCCGGTACGGGGGAAGGCGTCCACGGCGATGAACCGGTGCGGGACGACCGAGCGCGGGAGGTGCCCGTGCGCGTGGTCCCACAGTTCGTCCACGGCCTCGGGACGGCCCGGGACCCTGACGAACGCAGCCAGATAGCCGTCCGCCCCGGGATCGCCGACGACCACGACGGCCGCCGCCTCGACGTCAGGGTGGGCGAGCAGGACCGCCTCGATTTCGGCGGGTTCGATCCGGTTGCCGCGCAGTTTGACCTGCCGGTCCATCCGGCCGAACAGCTCGATCCTGCCGTCGGTGCGCCAGCGGGCCACGTCGCCCGATCGGTGGAAGCGCCCGTACTCGGCGTTCTCACCGAAGCGTTCCGCGGTCAGGTCGGGCCGCTCGTGGTAGCCGGAGGCGACGCCGACGCCCGCGACGCACAGCTCTCCGCGGAGGCCGACCGGGAGCGGCCTGCCGTGCGGGCAGGCGATGAAGATCCGGGTGTTGGCGACGGGAGAGCCGACGTCGACCCTTCCGCCGTGGCCGGCCGGTACGCGGCCGGCGGTCGCCCAGATCGTGCTCTCGGTGGGGCCGTAGACGTTCCACAGTTCGGCGCCGGCGTCGAGCAGCCGGGTGGCCAGTTCGGCGGGCAGGGGTTCGCCGCCGGTCAGCAGGACACGTCCGGCCGTCACGTCCGCGGCCTCGTGGGCGACGAGCCGCCACGTCGTGGGGGTCGCCTGCAGCAGGCCGATGTCGTGGGCGGTGACGGCGGCCGCCAGCAGGGTGCCGTCCGTGCGCGCCTCGTCCGGGAGCACCACCGTGTGGCCGCCGTGGAGCAGCGGCATCATCAGTTCGAGCGAGGAGGTGTCGAAGCTGTAGGTGCTGAGCCAGCCGGTGGGGCGCGTGGAGCCGGCCACGCCGAAGCGTTCGGCGTAGTCGACGATGTGGTTGACGAGGCTGCCGTGCCGGATCGGGATGCCCTTGGGCTTGCCGGTCGAGCCGGAGGTGTGGATCACGTACGCGAGGGCGTCGGGGTCGGCCTTCACCGCCGCCTCGTCCACCGGCACCTGGGGCACCTGCTCCCAGTCGGTGGCGAGCACGGCGGCGTGGCCCTCCGGGGCGGTGATGCCGGCGCCGGCGATGACGACGCGGGCGCGCGTGTCGTCGAGCTGGTAGGTCAGGCGCTCCACGGGGTGGTTCGGGTCGAGCGGCAGGTAGGCCGCGCCCGCGAGCCAGGTGCCGAGCACCGAGGCGGCCAGGGCGGCGCCGCGCGGCAGGAGGAGCGCGACGACGTCGCCGGGGCGTACGCCGGCCTCGGCCAGCCGGGCGGCCGTGTCGACGGCGGCGGACCACAGGGCGCCGTACGTGGCCGTGCGGTCGCCCTCCCGTACGGCCACGGCCGCGGGGTCGGCGGCGGCGCGGCGGGCGAAGCCGGTGAGCACCGACGGCAGGCCGATCGCGCGGTCCGTGGCGTTGGCGGCGTCGATGACCTCGTGGTCGCGGGCCGACCAGGACGGCAGGGAGGAGATCGGGATGTCCGCCCCGGTACCCAGCGCGACCAGCAGGGCGTCGTATCGCTGGACCATCAGTTCGACGTCCGAGCGGTCCAGCACCCCGGTGTAGAACGCGGCGCGGACCGTGGCGGTCTCCTGGTTGGCCGAGACGAAGAATTCGAGGTCGAACTGGCTGAAGCCGTTCTCGACGACGAGGAGTTCGGCCTCGGCACCGGCGAGGGTGAAGGTGCGCTGGTCCTCGGCGAAGGGGACGTAGTTGAAGACGTGCTTGAACAGCGCGTTGCGCCAGCCGGAGCCTTCGCGTTCGACCATGTCGAGCACGTCGTCGGTCGGTACGTCCTTGTGCGCCATCGCCTCCATGAACGTCCGCCGGGTCAGGGCCGTGAGGTCCCGGAAGGTGGCGTCGCGGTCGAGCAGCAGGCGCAGGACGACGAGGTTGCTGTGGTAGCCGACCGCGTCCACCGCCTCCCGGGGGCGGGTGTTGACCGGCGAGCCGATGGTGAGGTCAGGGCCGGCGCCGTGCGCCGCGAGGAGGCCCGCGTAGGCGGTGAGGAGGACGACGGACTCCGGCGCCCGCAGCTCGCGCTGGAGGCGGCGTACGACGGCGTGGGCCTCGGGTGACAGGACGTGGGTGACCTCGTCGCCCCGGAGGGTGGTGACGGGCTGGTCGCGCTGTTCGCAGAGGAGTTCCAGGCCCGAGGAACGGAAGCCGGCCATGCGCTCCTGCCAGTAGCCGCGGCTCTCGGGGGACGGTGCGGGCTCGCGCAGGGCGGGCACCTCTGCGGGGGCCGGGTGGACGCCCTCCAGTACCGCCTCGTAGAAGGTGGCGAACTCGGCGCGCAGGATGGCCGTCGACTGCACGTCCGACACGGCGTGGTGGAGGGCCAGGCACAGCACGTCGGCGTCCGGCCCGTGCAGCAGCAGGGCGCGTACGAGGGGGCTGCCGTCCGGGGTGAACGGGCGGGCCACGAAGGCCGTCAGGACGGCCGGTTCGTCCTCCGCGCTGCCGTGGTGCTCCGCCTCCTCCAGCCCGACGGCGAGGGACGGCACGACGGCCTTGGTCAGCTCGGCGCCCTCACGGTGGTAGACCGTGCGCAGCACCTCGAAGCGCTCCGTCAGGAGTCGCAGGGCGTGCGCGGCGGCGGCGGCGTCGAGGCGGCCCCGTACGCGCAGGGCCAGCGACAGGTTGTTGGCGCCGCTGCCGGGGACCAGCTCGTCGAGGAGCCAGAGAGTGGTCTCCTTGCGGCTCGCCGGTACGCGCCCGGCCTCGGGACCGGAGCCGTCCTGGGCCGGGGTGGCCGTGGTTTCGGCGCTCACGCGTGCTCTCCCGGGCCGCCTGCCAGGACTCCGGCCACGGCTTCGGCGATGGCGGGGGTGCGCAGCAGGTCCCGGTGCTCGACCTCGAAGCGCCGCTCGTCCGCGACCTCGATGGGGGCGACGCCGGGTGTGGTGCGCATCCGGTTCAGCCCGC
This sequence comes from Streptomyces sp. ISL-94, assembly GCF_018614075.1. Taxonomy (GTDB): domain Bacteria; phylum Actinomycetota; class Actinomycetes; order Streptomycetales; family Streptomycetaceae; genus Streptomyces. Next base: position 108,430 of record NZ_JAGGOZ010000098.1, read on the forward strand.
TGGTCACACTGGCAGAGGTGACGACCGTGGCCCCCGTCCAGCCGGGGCGCGGGTCGAGACCGGCGGCGGTGGCGAGGTAGGACATGAACGAGCCGACCAGCTGAACGAGTTCGCCGGCGTAGTCCTCGTCGAGTCCGGCCCGCCGCAGCGCCGTGGTGCCGATCGGGCGGAAGGCCGCGTACAGCCCGGCGGCGAAGGTGGCCGGGGCCACGTCGGGCTGCCCGGCAAGCCGCTCGGCGGCCCCGGACAGCTCGGCTATCTCCTCGGGGGTCAGAACGGTGGTCATGTTGCCGACGACCCGGCCGAACTGGAGGTGGACGGTGGGAACGTCGACCAGTTCGGGGTCGAACAGCACCACACGGGGGACGGTCGTCTGCCGTGCGCCGATCTTCTCGGCGAGTACGCCGGCGAAGACGGAGCCCGCGCAGTACCCGAGCACGGCGCGGACCGTGCGACCGGATGCGGCCACCTCGGAGAGCCAGGGCTCCAGGTAGCTGTCGTCCAGGGGGTCGGTCTCGGGGTCGCGGACCGGGGCGACGGTCTGCCACAGGTCGCAGTCCAGCTTCAGACCGGGCGCCAGATCGGCGAACCCACCCTCATTCCTCCCCGTCACCGGGAAATCGGCCGCGAGCACGATATCGGTGTCGGCGTCGGATCCTGCATCCGAAACGATATTCCACACGGTGGGGCTGGGCATATCAAGATCCCCCGAAAGTAAAAGTTTCATCGATTTGTTTTCTCGACCATCTCCGGCCAGACCAGGCCAGATCCTAGGGTCGCCAATCGACACTGTCCACAAGGAATCGATCATGGACGGCCCGCCATCCGGCCAGGGAAACTCCGGACCGCAAGGGAATCACGCCAAGGGATTTCGGACACGAGGGAGGGAGTTTCCGCCAACCCGCATCACCTCCCGGCCCCACTTTCAGGAAGTTTCATAGGACACACACCCACTCGCATGCGCGGGGCCCGCCTGGGAGGTCGACCGGAGCCCCCGAGGGGAACTTCCCGTATGTCCTGATGTGTCGTGTGACAGTCACCATACGAGACAGCTTCCGACCGCAAGCGCCGACTCCGGATCCTCTGACGCGGTAGGGGATCCGGCCGGGGCCCCGCAGATTGGCGGAAAAACGAGGGCCACGGCGAGCGGGTGCACCCCGCCCCCGGCCGCGAGACCGTCGTTTCGCCGGAATCAGGCGCCGAGCTCCCCGATCCACCCGCGGCCCGCAGCAAGTCGGCCGGGGCCTCCGCCGACGCCGCCATGCGGTCCTGTTCGCGACAGATGACGGCCGGCCAGAAGACATTCGGCCATTTCGCATCCATTGCAAGCGCCACTCGCAGAATGCTTTCGTCAAGGCACTCGGGGACACACCAACCGCATGGACGACCGGATCAACGCACGCCAAGCAGCACAGCAACGCCTTCCGTGACCACGTCTCGCCCGACTTCGAGTACCAGGCCGTGAATCCGAAATATCCGCTCCGGACCTGGGTCGCGAGTGGACCGACCGCGTCAACCAGGGCTTCCCGGCTCAAGAACCGCCGGAAATGAGCCTCCACACTCCTGACCGAAATCCGAGGCCGTGACCAAGGCTGCCGACGCGCGGCCGCACGCACGCGACTGCCGCGGCGGTCTACCGTGGCGCGCTCGACGTCCCCACCGCCGACCTGCCGTTCGGCGGGAACTGCAACGCCCTCACCCAGGCAGCCGGACGCAACCGCTCCGGCATGCCGATCTGTTCAACGACATCCGCGCGTCGATCGTCCAGCTCGCGACCCAGACCTCGGCCAACGCCAACAGGCAGCACACTGCCCGCTCGCTGATGCTGCTCATCCAGATGGCGTCGGAGGCAGCCCGCTTCAAGGACCTCGAAGGAGTCTCCCGCGCCGCGGTCGGCGGACTGGGGCGTCCTGTCCGACTTCTACTGGAACCTCCGCGGGATGGGCAACACCTCCACACCGAGGGCGCCGCTCACCCCCGGCATCGGGACCATCGAGAACGTGGACCAGGTCCGATGGTATGTACGGGTCCTCCACACCTCCAACGTAAGCCGGAACTACCCCAACCCGTCACGCGACGAACTCTGACACAACCAGGCGGAGCCCCGACGCCGTTCAGGGCGGTTGGCCACAGGCGGATGCCGACGACCACCACAATCACCGCGATCAGGCCGATGTCCCTCTTCGCGGCAGAGCTGTTCATCGCCCGTCACACTGCCCCCGACATCCGTCCGCTGCGTCTTATGCCGCTCGCGCCGCCGTCGCACAGGTGGGGCAGTGCCCCGTTCTCCGCCCCGCCGCCCGCCACACGGCCGCCGCCGGGCCCAGATTTAGTTGGGCGGGCCGAGGAACGGCCGCTGTCGGACCTGCCGCTCGGTGACGTGCGCGTGGGCGGCAAAGAGAGCCGCGCTGCAGTCGCGGCAAACGTCGACGGCCGTGCTGATGGTTCCTCGGGCCGCGGCAGCGCCCGCAGCTGATCGAGCATCAGCGTGTATGGCCGGGGCCCGAGCACCTCCAGCCGCCAGCCGCGCCGGTCGGCGGCTACCCGGCCGGCCAACCACACCGAGCCGCTCCGCCGCGCCCTGAGGTCAGTTACTCAGCTTGTCCGCCGTGGCGGCATCACCGTCACGGCGGGAGGGCTGGCGCAGCCCGAACGGCTGCGCGGCTGGCCGACACATGGGGCCCGGCCCAGACGAGGACCCACGAGACGACCCTCCACCGGTGACAACCTGCCAGAAGCCATGTCACGCGAGCGTCAAACGGGCATCACGAGCGTCATTTCAGCGTCAAGATATCGCCTGTAGCGCCCACAACGCACATCATGGGGCACCAACAAACCTGCAGGTCAGGCGCCCTTGGCGATCGACTCAAGGACCGCGACGCACTCCACGCGGTGCGTCATCATGCGCCACAACGTATGAACTTGAGGTCTTCCTCTCGCTACGAAGCTCCGACCCGCGGTCCGGCAGCTGCCGTGGTCGGTGCTACAGGCGGACGGGGTCGTGCGTCAAATCGACATCCCTGCCCGGCGTCTGGCGGCTCTCAAACCCGTCCCCGTGCCCTCGCGGCTCGCGCGGCCGCACACCGTGGTCGGGGCACATAATGCACATGGCTCTAACCTGCAGGTCAGAGGCCCTTTCCAATGGGCTCGAGGATCGCGACGCACTCGACATGGTGGGTCATCGGGAACAGATCCAGCCAAAACATGTGGAAGAAAAGCGCAGGTCAGAGCCTTGCTGACCCAACTTCGCGGCGTGAGTGATGTGCTTTATGGGTGCTGCGTGCAGAATCGTGACGCTGACCTGCAATGCCGGTGAG